>JADGHB010000057.1 GCA_019689635.1 Nevskia sp.
GTGGGCTCGGCATGGGCGTGCCGCGGGTTTCGTGGCTCGCGCGCATTGTGCCAAAAGCGAACCGCCCGCGGCTGTTGCCGCAATGCCGATCCATTACACTAGCGCGAATCTCCGACCCCGATGCGGCGGCCGCGTGCGCCGCCCGATCCACAGCAGACATGCGCTTATCCGGAATCAAGCTGGCCGGGTTCAAGTCCTTCGTCGAACCTTCCAGCCTGCCGCTGCCGAGCAACCTCACCGCCATCGTCGGCCCCAACGGTTCCGGCAAATCCAACCTGATCGACGCCGTGCGCTGGGTGCTGGGCGAAACCAGCATGAAAAGCCTGCGCGGCGCCGAGTCCGAGGACGTGATCTTCAACGGCTCGCGCACGCGCAAGCCCGCCGGGCGCGCCAGCGTCGAGCTGGTCTTCGACAACAGCGATTTCCAGATCGCCGGTCCTTATGCCGCCTACGCCGAGATCGCGGTGCGGCGCGAGCTGACCCGCGACGGCGGCTCGCAGTATTACCTCAACGGCCAGAAGTGCCTGAAACGCGACGTCACCGATCTGTTCCTGGGCACGGGCCTCGGCGGCAAGAGCCAGTACGCGATCCTCGAACAGGGCTCGATCCAGCGGCTGGTCGATGCCAAACCCGAGGAGATGCGCCAGTGGCTGGAGGAGGCGGCCGGCATTTCCAAGTACCGCGAACGCCGCCGCGAGAGCGAGACGCGCATCCGCCAGACCCGCGAAAACCTCGCCCGCGTCCAGGACTTGCAAAACGAACTCCATGCCCGGCTCGAAGCCTTGGACCGGCAGGCGTCGAACGCGGAAAAGTACAAGCGGTACAAAGAAGAAGAACGCCGGCTCAAAGCCGAACTCCTGCTCTTGCGCCTGCGCGAGCTGCAGGCCGAAGGCAGCGCCCGGCAGGGCGCCCTGGACGAACGCAGCCAGGCGCTGGAAGGCGCCCGCGCCGCGCTGGTCGCCGCCGAACAAGCGCGCGGCGCCGCCGAGGCGGCACTGCGCGAGGCCGGCGCGGCGCTCAATGCCGAACAAGGCCAGGTGTACGAGGCCGAGGCGCGGCTGGCGCGGGCGGAACAGAGCCTGGCCCATGCCCGCGAACTCGAGGAACTGCGGCGGCGCGAGCACGACCAGCTCGAGGCTCAATACGCTGATCTGCTCGCTCGGCGCACGGCCGAACAGGAGCGTCGCGACCGGCTGATCGAGGCGGTGGCGGCGGCGACTCAGGCCATGAACGCCGCCGCCGCGGCGGAGCAGGAGGCGACGGCGCGCCTGGCCGCCGCCGAAGCCGAGGCCGCCGCGCAACAGAGCCGCTGGGAGGAATTCGCCCAGCGCGCGCAGGCGCCCCTGCTGGCGGCCGAGCGCTGCCGCGCACAGGTCCAGGCGCTGACGGCGGCGCTGGCCCACAGCGAGCAACGCGCGCAGCGCTTGCGCGAGGAAGCGGCGCAGCTCGACGCGGCGCCGATCCAAGCCTCGCTGTTCGGCGAGGAGGCGGAGCTGGCCAAGCTCGCGCACGAGCTGTCCGAGGCGCAGGCGCGCCTGCAGCAGGCCGACCGCGAGCTGCACGATCTGCGCGAGCGGCGCTCGGCCGTCGAGGGGGCGCTGCACGAGGCGCGCCAGGCGCAGCAGGCCGCACGCGGGCGGCTGGCCTCGCTGGAAACCCTGCAGCAGGCCGCGCTGCGCGAGGACGACGCCGAGCTCGCTGCCTGGCTGCGCGAACGCGGTTTCGCGCAACGGCCGCGGCTGGCGGCGCAGCTCGAAGTGGAAAGCGGCTGGGAGACCGCGGTCGAGCATGTGCTCGAACACTGGTTGCAGGCGCCGGTGCTCGCGCCGGAGCAACTCGCCGCGCCTCCGCCGCCGGCCGCGAACTGGCCCAAGTCCGGCGCGGCCTTCGTCGCCGACGAGGCGGACGGCGCGTTTCCGGCCTCCGGCAGCCTCGCCGCCAAAGTCCGCGGGCCGGCGGCCTTGCGCGAATGGCTGGCGAGCATCCAGACGGCGCAAGACGACGAGGAATTCCAGCGCCTCGCACAGCAACTCCCGCCGGGCGGCTCGGTCATCGACCGCGCGGGCGTGTGGCGCGGGCGTGGCTGGCTGCGCCTGCCGCGCCGCGATGCCGAGCACGGCGGCATCATCGCCCGCGGCCTGGTCTTGCAGCAGCTCCGCGCCCAGCTCGAGGAGCAGGCGCGGACCCTCGCGGCGCGCGAGGAGGAGCTGGAAACCCTGCGCGCGCGCCAGGCGCACATGGAAAACGAACGCCGTTCCCTGGCCATGCTGCTCGACCATTTGCGCTCCCGCCAGGCCCACCATCTCGCCGCGCGTCAGACCCAGGCGGTGCGCCTGGAGCAGCTCGAAGCGCGGCGTGCCGCGCTGGAACGGGAGCTGGCGGAGGTCGGCGCCTCGAGCGAGGCCCAGGCGCGGGAGCTGGAACAGGCCCGCGCCCAGCTGGCGCAACTCGAGGCCGCGGAGCGCGACTTGCAGCAAGAACGCGCGGCGCTGGCCGCGGCGCTCGCCGCGGCGCGCGAGGCGCTGCCGCCGCTGCGTTCGGCGGCCCAGGCCGCGGCCGCCGAGCGCGGTCGCTGCCAGGTCCGGCACGCCGCCGACAGCAGCGCGGCGGCGGCGGCGGAACAGGCGCTGGCCGCGATCGTCGATCAGCTCGAAGCGCTCGAGGCCAGTCGCGCGCAGCATCCCGTGGACGCCTCGGCGCAGCAGGAGGCCATCGCGGCTCAAGCGCAGCAGGTCGAGGCCGCGCGCCGCGAGGTGCAGGCGGCGCGCGAGCGCCTGCGGGCGGCACGCGCCGCCCAGGAAGACGCCGACCGCCGGCTGGGCGAGACCGTGCACGCCGTGCACGCCGCCGAGGCCGCGCGCGAGGCGGCGCAGGAGGCTTTGCAGCAACTGCGGCTGGAGTTCGAAAACCTGCGTGCGCGCCGCGAGGGGCTGGAACAGCAGTTCGCGGAGACCGGGTATTCGCGCGCCGAGCTGGCCGAGGCGCTGCCCGCCGATGCGGCGCCAGCGCATTGGGAGGAGCGCCTGGCCCAGCTCGCCCGGCGCATCGAGCGGCTGGGACCGATCAACCTGGCGGCGATCGAGGAGCTGCAGGAGGCGCGCGAACGCGAGGCCTACCTCGCGGCCCAGCACCAGGACGTGAGCGGGGCGCTCGCCACGCTGGAAGAAGCCATGCGCAAGCTCGATCGGGAGACCGAGGAGCGCTTCAAGACGACCTTCGATCGCGTCAACGAAATCTTCAAGGCGCGTTTCCCGCAGTTGTTCGGGGGCGGCGAGGCCTATCTGGAACTGACCGGCGGGGATTTACTCGAAACCGGCGTGCGCGTGATGGCGCGGCCGCCGGGCAAGCGCAACAGTTCGATCCAGGTGCTGTCCGGCGGCGAGAAGGCGATGGTCGCGGTGGCCCTGCTACTGGCTTTGTTTCAGCTCAATCCGGCGCCGTTTTGCCTGATGGACGAGGTGGACGCGCCGATGGACGACGCCAACGTGGTGCGCTTTTGCGAGGTGGTGCGCGACATGGCGCGGTCCGTGCAATTCATTATCATTACGCACAACAAGATCACGATGGAGCTGGCCGAGCAGTTGCACGGGGTCACCATGCAGGAACCCGGCGTCTCGCGTCTGGTGAGCGTGGACGTCCAGCAGGCGGTGGCCCTGGCCGGCGAGCCCTCGTTACGGACGGAAGCGGCATGATCGGTGGTCATCGTCACCGGGCGGGAGCCAAGGCATGAGTCCGCTGCAATGGGCATTGCTGCTGTTCGGCGCGGCGGCGGTGATCGCGGTGTATTTCTATTCGCGGCGCGATCGCCGCGCGATGGAAGACGACGGCACCCGCGAGCCCTTGTTGCCCAAGTCCGACCAGGGTCAGCTCGACATCTTCGCCAGCCCCGGTTCGCAGTTCGACGAATTCGGCGTCGGCAAACCGCGGCGGGTGACGCCGACCTTGGGTCCCGCGCCCGCCGCAAAGGGCGAAGCGCCGGCGGAGAAAATCGTCTCGGTGCTGGTGGCCGAGCGCGAAGGCACCCACATTCGGGGCGAGCGCATCCATGAGGCGCTGCGCGCCCAGGGCCTGGAATACGGCGCGCGCTCGATTTACCACCGCCTGCGCGATGGCGCGCCGGTGTTCAGCGTGGCCAGCATGCTCAAGCCCGGGGTGCTGGATCCCGCGGCCGCGGCGAGCTTCACCACGCCGGGCTTGACGCTGTTCATGGTCTTGCCCGGTCCGCAGCAGCCGCAGGACGCCATCCGCGACATGCTCGGCACCGCGCAGCAACTGGCGCGCGCGCTCAACGCCGAGGTCTGCGACGCGCGGCGCCGACCGCTGGCGCCCGCCGCGCTGCGCGAGCTCGAACAGGAAGTCGAAGCCTGGGCGCGGGCCCGCGCCCGCGGTTGAAGTGACGCCCGCCCAGCGCGCCGCCGAGCTGCGCCGCCAGCTCGAGGAGCACAACTACCGCTACTACGTGCTCGACGCGCCGGTCATCTCCGACGCTGAGTACGACCGCCTGTTCGACGAGTTGAAACGGCTGGAGGAACGGCACCCGGAACTGCGGACGCCCGATTCGCCGACCCAGCGCGTGGGGGGCGCGCCGCGCGCGGAATTCAAACCGGTCCGGCACCGCGTGCCGATGCTGTCCCTGCGCAAGTGCAACGACGAGGGCGAGCTGCGCGATTTCGACCGCCGCGTGCGCGAGACGCTCGGTCGCCAGACGATCGACTACACCGCCGAGCCCAAGTTCGACGGCCTGGCGGTGGCGCTGATCTACGAACACGGCGTGCTGACCACGGGCGCCACCCGCGGCGACGGCGAGACCGGCGAGGACGTCACCGAGAATCTCAAAACCATCCGCGCCATTCCCCTGCGCCTGCGCGGCGAGGCGCCCCCCTTGGTCGAAATCCGCGGCGAGGTGTATCTGCCGCTGGCCGGCTTCCGGCGCTGGCAAGAGGAGGCCGAGGCGCGCGGCGAAAAGCCGCCGGTCAATCCGCGCAACGCCGCCGCCGGCAGCCTGCGCCAACTCGATCCCGCGATCACCGCGCGGCGCCCCCTGGCGTTCTCGGCTTACGAAGTGGGCGAATCCCGCGGCTGGCAGGCGCCGGCGCGCCACTCGCAGGCGCTCGAGCAGATCAGGCGCTGGGGTCTCCCGGTCTCTCCGCTGATCGAGCTGGTGCGCGGCGTGGAAGCCTGCCTGGATTACTTCGCGCGCATGCAACGGCGCCGCGCGCAACTGCCGTTCGACATCGACGGCGTGGTGTTCAAGCTCGACGAGTTCGCCGCGCGCGCGGAACTGGGCGCGGTTTCGCGCGAACCGCGCTGGGCCGTCGCCTACAAGTTTCCGGCCGAGGAGGCCGAGACGGTGGTCGAGAACGTGGAGTTCCAGGTCAGCCGCACCGGAGCGCTCAATCCGGTCGCCCGGCTCAAACCGGTGTTCGTCGGCGGCGCCACCGTGTCCAATGCCACGCTGCACAATCTCGACGAGATCGCGCGCAAGGACGTGCGCATCGGCGATCACGTGATCGTGCGCCGTGCCGGCGACGTGATTCCCGAGCTGGTTCGAGTGCTCGCCGAAAAGCGGCCGCGGCACGCGCGCGCCGTGCAAGTGCCGCGGCAGTGCCCGGTGTGCGGCGCCCGGGTCGAACGCGAGGAAGGCGAGGTCAACGCGCGCTGCACCAACGGCCTGTCCTGTCCCGCGCAGCTGCTCGGCGCGCTGGCGCACTTCGTCTCGCGCCGGGCCATGGACATCGACGGCCTGGGCGAAAAGCTGCTGACGCAGTTGATCGAGCGCGGCTGGGTGAAATCCGCGGCGGACCTCTATGCCTTGACCGCAGAGCGGCTCGCCGGGCTGGAGCGCATGGGCGAAAAATCCGCCGCCAAGCTCGTCGCCGCGCTCGAGGCGAGCAAGCAGACCACGCTGGAGCGTTTTCTCTATGCGCTGGGCATTCCCGAGGTCGGCGAAGCCACCGCGCGCGATCTGGCGCGGCATTTCGGCGACTTGGACTCACTGATCGCCGCCGCCCGGGCCGACGCCGCCACCGCGCACGCCGAGCGCGAGAAAGACCGTTGCCCGCGCCTGCGCGAAGTGCCGGAGGTGGGGCCGGTGGTGGCCGCGCGCATCGCGCATTTCTTCACCGAGCCGCGCAATCTCGAAGTCATCGCGCGCCTGCGCGAGGCCGGAGTCCGCTGGCCGCAGGCCGCGCCTCGGGCGGCCTCCGGCGCGCTCGCCGGCAAGAGTTTCGTCATCACCGGCACGCTGCCCGGCGTCAGTCGCGACGAGGCCAGCGCGCTGATCGAGGCGCATGGCGGCAAGGTCACGGGCAGCGTATCCTCCAAGACCGACTACCTGCTGGCCGGCGAGGCGCCCGGTTCCAAGCTGGCGAAAGCGGAGCAATTGAACGTTCCGGTCATCGGCTGGGACGAGCTGCAGAAAATGCTGGACAGGGGAAGCGAATGAAGAACCGCCGTCTTGGTGGGGTGCTGCTGGCCGTCCTCGCGGCGGCCGCATCCGCTGCGCTGGCCGAGGAGCAGGCCGCGCCCCAGTCCTCGGGCGCGGCCGTCGCGCCCAAGTGCAAAGTGGCGCTGGTCAGCCCGGTCAGCGGCAACGCCGAGTGCGTGGATCCGCCCGGCGCGCCGGTCGATCCGCCGCCGCCGCGCCCTCCGCAGCCTTGTCCGCAGCACCTGCAGGGCATGACGCCGCAGGAGCTGGGCTGCGTGCCGCAGCCGGCGGCCGAGGCGCCGCGGTAATCGGCGGACCCTCCCTCAGGCGCCGAGCTCGGGAACTTCCTCGGGCGCGCGCGCCACGATGGACAGCGCGTGGATGTCCTCGCGCATCTGGGCGCCGAGCGCTTCGTACACCATGCGGTGACGCGCGATCAGCGGCTTGCCGGAAAACTCCGGGCAGACGATGAATACTCGGTAATGCCCGCGTCCGGCGTGGGCATGGCCGACGTGCTTGTGGCCTTCGTCCTCGACTTCCAGGCGCAAAGGCTTGAGCGCGGCTTCCAGTTTCTGGCGGATTTTTTCAACGCGCATCTTCACGTTCGGATTCGGGTTCCAGATAGCGCGCCAGGAACGGCGCCTGCGCCAGCATGAAGGCGAAGGTGAGCGCGGTGAAACCGAACACCTTGAAGCGCACCCACGCCGCCAGCGAAAAATGCGCGGCGACGTAAAGATTGAGCGCCGCGCAGAGCACAAAAAACAGCCCCCAGGCGAGATTCACGCGCCGCCAGACCGCTTCCGGCAGCGCCAGCCGTTTGGGCGCCAGCCGCGCCAGCAGCACCCGGTCGCCGAAGAACTGGCTGACCAGCAGCGCGGCGGCGAACAGCAGATAGATCGCGGTGGGCTTGAACTGGAGATAGGCCGGGTCGCGCAAGGCCAGCGTGAGACCGCCGAACAGCGCGGCGGCCAGCGCGACGACGAGCTGCACGCGGTGCACGCGCCGTGTGCGCAGCCAGGTGACGAGGAGCTGGGCAAAGCAGGCGGCGATCAGCACGGCGGTCGCGGTGTAGAGACCGCGCCACAGATAGGCGGCGAAGAACAACAACGCGGGAAGCAGATCGATCCAGGCGTTCATGTGCGCGATTATATCCACCACACGCTAGGATCCCGGCAAGCCCCGACGATCGGGCGCGATCGCCGGTGCGGACAACACCTGCAGCCGCGCAGGCGACCGATGGCGCGGATTCGGTCGTCAGCCGCACGCTGGGGTTTTTCGTTCGCGACACGGTGGAATGCGTGCTTCATCGGGATCGGAGGACTGCGATGGCGGAATGGTTGAGCCTGCATCCGGTGACGCCGCAGCGACGTTGGCTCGCGCGCGCGGCCGAGCGCGTGCGCGCCGGCGGCGTCATCGCCTATCCCACGGATTCCTGCTACGCGCTGGGCTGCCGTCCCGGCGACAAGTCGGCCACCGAGCGCATCCGCGCGATCCGCCGCTTCGACCGCCATCACCTGTTCACGCTGGTCTGCCGCGACCTGGCCGAGATCGCCGTCTATGCGCGGGTGGACAACTGGCAGTATCGCTTGCTCAAGGCGCTCACGCCCGGACCTTACACCTTCGTCCTGCCGGCCACGCGCGAACTGCCGCGCCGCGTGGTGCACGAGAAGCGCCACACCATCGGGATCCGCGTGCCGGACCATCGGGTGGCGCAAGGCTTGCTGGCGCTGCTCGACGAGCCGCTGATGAGCTGCACGCTCATCCTGCCGGGCGCGCCGCATCCGGTGGCGGATCCGCGCGAGCATCGCGCCGAGCTCGATCGCGCGGTGGACCTGGTGCTCGACGGCGGTTCCTGCGGCCTGGTGCCGACCACCGTGCTGGATCTGACCGGGGACGCGCCCGTGCTGCTGCGCCAGGGGCGTGGCGACGTTTCCTCTTTGGGCATCGCTGCCGCATAGCCCGCATCCGGCACGATGCAGGACGGCGACCGAGCGGAACCCGACCGTCCGATATAATTCTCCGATGGATTCCTTGAGCGTCGTCCAGAAACTCGCGGTCTGGGCGCTCCCCGTCCTCTTCGCCGTGACCCTGCACGAGGTCGCGCACGGCTGGGTCGCGCGCTCGCTCGGCGACCCCACGGCCGCGCGCCTGGGCCGGCTGTCGCTCAATCCGCTCAATCACGTCGATCCGCTCGGCACGCTGCTGATTCCCGGCCTGTTGCTGGCCTTCGGCGGCTTCATCTTCGGCTGGGCCAAGCCGGTGCCGGTGGACTGGCGGAACTTCAAGCATCCGCGCCGCGACATGGCGGTGGTGGCCGTCGCCGGTCCGCTGTCCAATCTGGCGATGGCGCTCGGCTGGGGGCTGGTCTACAAATACGCCACGGCCAGCGGCGCCACGGCCGGGCTGTGGTACGGCCTGGCCTTGATGGGCAAGGCCGGCATGGTCATCAACGTCTCGCTGATGGTGCTCAATCTGCTGCCGCTGCCGCCGCTGGACGGCGGTCGCGTGGCGGTCGGCCTGCTGCCGGCGCGCGCCGCCTACCGCTATGCGCGCATCGAGCCCTATGGGTTTCTGATCCTGTTGCTGCTGGTCGCCACCGGCGGCCTGAGCGCGATGCTCTATTGGCCTTACGTACTGTCCTTCCTCGGCCTGGCGCGAGTGCTGGGCCTGCCACTGACCTGAAGCGCATCGTGACGACGTCCCGCGCCACCGTACTGTCCGGCATCCAGCCCTCCGGCCGCCTGACGCTGGGCAATTACCTCGGGGCGATCAAGAACTGGCTGCCGCTGTCCTCGCAGTACGACTGCTACTACATGCTGGTGGATCTGCACGCCATCACCGCGCGCCAGGATCCCAAGATTCTGCGCGAGCGGTGTTACGAGTTCCTGGCGCTGTACATCGCCTGCGGCCTCGACCCGCGGACCAACGTGCTGTTCGTGCAAAGCCACGTGGCCGCGCACGCCCGCCTGGCCTGGATCCTGAATTGCCATACCCAGTTCGGCGAGCTGGCGCGCATGACCCAGTTCAAGGACAAGAGCCGCAAGAACGCCGACAACATCAACGCCGGCTTGTTCGACTACCCGGTGCTGATGGCCGCCGACATTCTGTTGTACGACGCGCACAAGGTGCCGGTGGGCGAGGATCAGAAGCAGCATCTGGAACTCACCCGCGACGTGGCGCTGCGCTTCAACCATATTTACGGCCCGGTGTTCCGCGTGCCGGAACCGATGATTCCGCCGGTGGGCGCGCGCATCATGGGATTGCAGGATCCCACGGCCAAGATGAGCAAGTCCGGCGAGGCCGAGACCGACGCCGTTTATCTGCTTGATCCGCCGGACGTGATCCGCCGCAAGATCAAGCGCGCGGTCACCGACCTGGACACGCACATCCGCTACGCGCCGCAGGAAAAACCGGGCGTGTCCAACCTGCTGTCCATCCTTGCCGCCACCACCGGCGAGAGCATCCCGGCCTTGGAGGCGCGCTACGCCGGTTCCGGCTACGGCGCGTTCAAGAACGCGGTGGCCGATGCCGTGATCGATTGCCTGAGCCCGGTGCAGGCACGCTACCGCGAGATCCGCGCCGACGAAAGCTATCTGCGCGACGTGCTCCGGGACGGCGCCCGACGGGCTTCCGCCAAGGCCGACGCCACGCTCCGCCGGGTGCACGAAGCCGTGGGGTTCATTCCGGAATGAACGCCGAACCGGCGGTCTCCGAGCACCGCGATTCCGGCGCCGAGAAAAGCATTCCGAAAGTGCGGGGGCAGCCGCTGGTCAAGCTGCCCGACGACCTCTACATCCCGCCCGACGCGCTGGAAGTGTTCCTCGAAACCTTCGAGGGGCCGCTGGATCTGTTGCTGTACCTGATCCGCAAACAGAACCTCGACATCCTCGACATCCCGGTGTCGAAGATCACCGAGCAGTACATGGAATACATCCAGCTCATGCGCGAGCTGAAACTGGAACTGGCCGCCGAATATCTGCTGATGGCCGCCTGGCTGGCCGAGATCAAGTCGCGCATCCTCTTGCCGCGCCCGCCGGCGGCGGAAGAGGAGCCGGTCGATCCGCGCATGGCGCTGGTGCGCCGTCTGCAGGAATACGAACGTTTCAAGACCGCGGCGGAGACTCTCGAAGCGCTGCCCCGCGTGGGCCGCGACCTGTTCCTCGCCCAGGCGCGGCCGGACGTGGCGCGCAGCGCAACGCCGCCACCACCACCGGCGCTGCGCGAGCTGCTGCTGGCCTTGCGCGAGGCGCTGCTGCGCGCCGAGCTGTTCGCGCGGCACACCGTCGCGGTCGAGCCGCTGTCGGTGCGCAGCCGCATGAGCCGCATCCTGGAGCGGGTCGAGCGGGGGCCGGCGCGCTTCGAGGAGCTCGTCGATCCCGCGGAGGGGCGCGCCGGCGTCGTGGTGGCGTTCGTCGCGCTGCTGGAGCTGGTCAAGAACGGCCTGCTCGAAGTGTTCCAGGAGACGGCTTTCGCCCCGCTGCACGTCGATCGGCCGCGGGCGCGCGAGTGCAGCCCCATGGAGGAAACATGAGCGAAACCGATATTCCGCCGCGCGAGACGGCAGGACGCATCGAGAACGTGCTGGAAGCGCTGCTGCTCGCTGCCGACGGCCCCTTGTCGCTCGACCAGCTGCACAAGCTGGTCGGCGAGGAATTCGGGCTGTCCCGGCGCGAGCTGCGCGAGCGGCTGGCGCGGCTTGCGGAGCGCTACGCGGACGACGCCTGCGAGCTCAAGGAAGTGGCCAGCGGCTGGCGCATCCAGATCCGTCCGGAATATTCCGCCTGGGTCGGACGCCTATGGCAGGACAAGCCGCCGCGTTACTCGCGCGCCCTGCTCGAAACCCTGGCGCTGATCGTCTACCGCCAGCCGATCACGCGCGGGGAAATCGAGGACGTGCGCGGCGTGTCGGTCTCCACCAACATCCTGCGCACCCTGCTCGACCGCGGCTGGGTGCGCGAAGTCGGCCACAAGGAAGTCCCGGGCCGGCCGGCGCTGTACGGCACCACGCCGCAGTTCCTCGATGACTTCAATCTCAAATCGCTGGACCAGTTGCCGCCGCTGCCGGAGGTCAAGGATCTCGACCAGCTCGAGGCGGCGCTGGCCAGGCTCGGCCAGGGCGCCGTGCCGGCGCAAGCCGCGCAAGAAGCGGTGGCGCAGGAGTCCGCGCCGGAAGCGCCAAGCGCCGCCGTGCCGCCGGAGGCGACGCTGCATTGAGACGGCAAGGTTTCCGACGCCGATGAGCGAGCGGATCCACAAGGTTCTCGCCGCCGCGGGGATCGCCTCGCGGCGCGCCGTGGAACGGCTGATCGCCGAGGGCCGGATCGCCGTCAACGGCGCGTCGGCGGCGATCGGCCAGAAAATCGGCCCGCGCGACCGGGTGACGCTCGACGGCCGGCCGCTGCGCCTGGCGCTCGGCCTGGAGCCGCCGCGCGCGCTGATTTACAAAAAGCGCGTCGGCGAGCTGGTCACGCGCGCCGATCCCGAAGGCCGCCGCACGGTGTTCCGCAAGCTGCCCAAGCTCGCCAGCGGGCGCTGGATCGCGGTCGGCCGGCTCGACCTCAACAGCTCGGGCCTGTTGCTGCTGACCAACGACGGCGAACTGGCGCGGCGGCTGGCGCATCCCAGTTTCGAGATCGAACGCGAATACGCCGTGCGCGTGCTGGGCACGGCGGACGAAGCGACGCTGGCGCGACTGCGGCGCGGCGTGAAGCTCGAAGACGGCATGGCGCGTTTCGAACGCATCGAAGCCAGCGACGGTCATGAAGACGAAGAACGGGAAGCGAGTACCGTCCCGGCCAATCGCTGGTATCGGGTGGTGCTGCGCGAAGGGCGCAAGCGCGAGGTGCGGCGCCTGTTCGAGTCGCAGGGCCTGATCGTCAACCGCCTGATCCGCGTGCGCTATGGGCCGATCGAACTCGGCCGCGGCATCAAATCCGGCGGCTGGCGCGAGCTCGAGCGCGAGGAACTGGAAACGCTCTACG
>JADGHB010000022.1 GCA_019689635.1 Nevskia sp.
CCGCAGCGTGGGCACGCAGGCGTAGGTCATGGTCAGCGGGCAGCTCGTGCCCTGGTCGGCCTGGTTGTGCAGATAGGCCAGCGCCATGCGCGCGACGTGCGCCCCCGGCGTCTGGTCCTGGCGCCAGGCGAAGTTGGGAACGCCGTGCACGAAGGCCAGCTCCATCAGCCGGTGATAAGCGGGATGGAACTCCACCTCGTCGCAGCGATGGCCGTAACGGTCGAAGGCGCGCAACTTGGGTTTGTTCTCGTTGGCGAGCCGGCCCAGTTCCATCATCTCGCCTCCGCTGAGCCTGGCGTAGGCCGCGATCTCGGCTTGCGCCCAGCCGCCGCCTTCGCGCGTCACCGCTTCGCGCAGCGGCGCGTCGGTGCCCCAGGGATCGTAGGGCACGAGCTCCGGCGGCTGGTTTTCGACGCGGTGGGTAACGAAGCGTTCGGCCAGCGGGCGGTGTTCAGGAGCGTTCATGGCGTGTTCCTCAGGAGGTCTGTCCTCGATGCTCGGCGAAGGCGATCTTGTCCACGAACGCGAGGATCAGCGCCGAAAGCACGAAGGCCAGATGAACGGCAGTCAAGGTAAGAATACGCTGCACATCGAGCGTTCCGTGCGCGAGATAGTTCTTGAGCAGATGGATGGCGGAGATCGCGACCAGCGAAGCCGCCACCTTGAGCTTGATCGTGCCCGGATCGTACTTGCCAAGCCAGCTCGGCTTTTCCATGTCCGCCACGCGGTCGATGCGCGAAACCATGGTCTCGTAGCCAGAAAGCGCGACCATCACCAACAGATTGCCGACCAGAACCAGATCGATCAGCGACAGCGCCGATAGCACCAGCTCGGCCTCGGTCACTTCGAAAAGCTGGACTACCAGATGCCAGAGCTCGACCCCGGCCTTGATCGCAAAGGCAAGCAGCAGCACAACCAAAACCAGGTACAGCGGCACCAGCAACCAGCGGCTGCCGAGCATGAACCCTTCGAGATATCGTTCCATGGCGCGTGGCAGAGGAAGACAGGCCGATCAGTTTAGCGGCAAGACTCGCGGCGCAAGAGCGTCTGCGGCTGGCGGCCCCCCAGCCTAACACCGACCGTCGGAAATTGCGCTTGTCAGCGATGCAAGGCGATGCTTTCAATAAGATCCCGAAAGATTGCCGTAGGTCGCGGTCGCCGAATCGTAAACGCCGCCCGTGGTCGCGATCGCCCCATTGCGCCGCGCGAACTCGAACAGGAAGTCGTACACCTGCGCCGTGAGGCTGAAATCGAATCGCGAGCCGCCGTTCTGGTGCAAGCCGTGGTCCACTTGGTAAATCTGCAGCGCCGCCGGCGAGTTGGCGAAGTCGTAATGACGGATCTGGGTGAAAAAGCCCACGGCAGTATCCATCTCGGTCGCTGCGCCGGCACCGGAATCGGTCAGGTATCGACGCCAGAACGCTTGATCGTCCGGGGAGGAAATCACGTCACCGAGGCTGGGACTGTTGACGGTGAACACGCCGCCGCTCACATCCAGCGCGGTTCCGTAGGGTATGGTGTCATCGCCGGATACGGGCGCGTAAGGACAGGCCGGCAGGTTCGGATAACGCGGATCGCTGGGGTTGTAAGGGTTGCAATTGGCGTAGAACTTCTGACCTTTGGAGTTCGGCGTGGGGAAGCCGTAGCCCACGAAAATCGCCAGGGGCGCGATCGTGCTGCCGGCGCGCGGGCATTGTTCCATGCCGTTGGCGCCGGTGTAGAGGTTGTTCGCCATCGAGGACACCAGCACGGCGAACGCAGCGACCTGGCCGAGTTCGGGGTAACTGGCATTGTCGAGATTGCACAGCAGGCGGTGGGTCATGACCCCGCCGTTGGACATGCCGGCGACATACACACGGCCGGCATCGACGGCGGTTTCGCGCGACTTGACCTCGGCGATCAGCGCGTCGATGAAACCCACGTCGTCGCGCTTGGGCTGGTTCGGATCGGGCGCATCGTACTGCCCCGGTGACGGCGTGCGGCCGTCTTCCCAGCTATTGCCGCCGCCATCGAAATCCGGAATCCCGTTGGGATAGACGACGTAAAACGGCCCTGCCGAAGTCGGGCGCGAATATTGCGCCAGCGTCGCGCCGCATTCCTGGCCGCTGCTGTTGACGAAGCCGGTGGAAGAAGTACCGCCCAAGCCGAAGGCCGCCGCGCCCTTGGCAGCATATTGGCAGATCGCCGTGTTCTCGGCCCAGAAGAGCGGCTGCTGGGTGCTGCGCCCGTCGGCGAGCTGCGCAAATTGCAACAGGGAAAACATCTGATCGGCTGTCTGGGTTCCGCCATGCAGATAGACCAGCATCGGATAACGCCCCACCAAGGGCAGCGTCGTGACCGGCTTGTACACGTAGGCGGTACGCGTGAGCGTGGGATAGGTCGAGGGCACCAGCCGCGTCTCGGTGAAGGTATAGAGATAGACCGTTCCGCGCAGCGCCGGCGGCCAGTAGGTGTTGCACCAGTTGGGACTCTGGCCCGTCACCGTCGGACAGTCGGACACCGACACCGCCTGGCGGCTCACGAAGGCGAAGCTGGAAGTGGGGGGATCGGCAACACTACCGCTGCCGTTGCTGCACGCGCAAAGGAGGCACGCGCACAAGCCTATCGATCCCAATAAGGTACCGTTTCTCATTGATTGGTCTCCTTCCATAGAGCCCGGTCGCAACGAACCGCTGCGTTTAAAACGTCCGACGTATCGTATATTACGGCCTATCGGTAAACACCGAATCGAAGGTCGATTCCGCCCGGTTCACGACCTGTTGGCACGCGCTAGTCTCGGGCGCGATAATCCGCAGCCGTTTCCGCCCTTCGCTCCGTGTCCGACTCCGCCCTGCCCGCACTCGCGCCGCGGCGTGCCGCCGGCGATCTTTTGAGCCTGCCCACACCCGCGCTGCCCACACCTGGCACGCGCGTGCGCTGGTGCGGACTGCCCGGCGCGGCGCAGGCGCTGGCGATCGCGGAAACCGCCCTGCGCCACGGCGGGCTGGTCGTCGTTGCCGCCGCCAACGAGCAGCACGCCGATCGGCTGGAGCAGGAGTTGCGCTTCTTCCTCGGTGGCCGGCTGCCGCTGACGCACTTCGCCGATCCGGAAACCCTGCCCTACGATCCATTCTCGCCGCACCAGGAAATCCTTTCCCGGCGCCTGGCCGCGCTGTACCGTCTGCCGCGGCAGGAGCGCGGCGTGCTGATCGCCACTGTCGGCACGCTGCTGGAACGTCTGCCGCCGCGCGCCTGGCTGGAGAGCCGCGCCTTGCTGCTGCGCGTCGGCGAGCGGCTGGATCCGCAAGCGTTCCGCGCGCGCCTGGTCGCCGCCGGCTATCAGAGCGTGTCGGAAGTGCAGGCGCAGGGGGAATTCGCGGTGCGCGGCGCGCTGATCGACCTGTTTCCCATGGGGGCCGAGGCGGCTTACCGCCTGGACCTGTTCGACGAAGCGGTGGAAAACATCCGCGTGTTCGACCCGGAAACCCAGCGTTCCACCGAAAAAGTGCCTGAGGTGCGGCTGTTGCCGGCGCGCGAGTTCCCGACCGACAAGGACGGCATCGAAACATTCCGCCGCCGCTATCGCGCATACTTCCCCGGCGACCCCGCGCGCTCGCGCATCTACTCCGAGGTCAGCAGGGGCCTGTTGCCCGGCGGCATCGAAGCCTGGCTGCCGCTGTTCTTCGAGGAGCACGCCACGGCGAGCTTGTTCGACTATCTGCCGGCGCACAGTCTGCTGGTCGAAGCCGACCCGCTGGCGGACGCGCTCGCTGCGGAATGGAAACAGATCGAGGAGCGCTACCAGCGGTATTCGGGGAATCTCGAGCGACCGCTGATGAAGCCCGCCGATCTGTTTTTCGCTCCCGCCGCCGCCGCCGAACGCCTGCAGGCCTATCCGCGGATCGAACTCCAGTCCCTGCCGGCTGCGGCACAGGACGGCGCTTTCGATTTCGGCGTGGTCGCCCTGCCCGCCGGCGGCGACGCGGCGAAAAATCTGCTCGCGGAAACGCGCGACCGCGTGCTGTTCGTCGCCGAGTCGCCCGGGCGGCGCGAAGCGCTGCTCGATTGGCTCAAGCCGCTGGGTCTTCAGGCGCGATCGCTCGCGGGCTGGCCGGAGTTCCTCGCCGACGGCAAACGGTTCGGCATCGCGCTCGGCCCCTTGCAGGAAGGTCTGCGCCTGCCGGACGGCAGGTCGCTGATCGCCGAAGCGCAGATCTTCGGCCGCCACGCGCCCGCCTCCGTCGGCCGCCGCCCGCGCGTGCGCGACCCGGAAACCATCCTGCGCGACCTCACCGATCTGCAACCGGGCACGCCGGTGGTGCACGTGCTGCACGGCGTGGGCCGCTACCAGGGTCTGAGCCGGCTCGAGGCCGGCGGCGTGGAAGCCGAGTATCTGGTGCTGGAATACGCCGGCGGCGACAAGCTCTACGTGCCGGTGGCCGCGCTGCACCAGGTGCACCGCTACACCGGCGCCGAGCCCGAAGCCGCGCCGCTGCACGCGCTCGGCTCGGACCGCTGGGCCAAGGCGCGGGCGCGAGCGCGCGAGCGCGCCGCCGACGTGGCCGCCGAACTGCTCTCGATCCAGGCGCGGCGCGCGTCGAAACCCGCGCTGCGCTTGCGCGCCGATCCGCACGACTACGCGCGCTTCTGCGCAGGCTTCCCCTTCGAGACCACGCCGGATCAGCAGAAGGCGATCGATGCCGTGCTCGCCGATCTCGATTCCGAAAAACCCATGGACCGCGTGGTGTGCGGCGACGTCGGCTTCGGCAAGACCGAAGTCGCGCTGCGCGCCGCTTTCGTCGCCGCGCGCGCCGGAAAACAGGTGTGCGTGCTGGCGCCGACCACGCTGCTGGTGCAGCAGCACGAGAAGAACTTTCAGGACCGCTTCGCCCAATACCAGGAAACCGGGCCGGCATTCGCCGGCCGGCCGATCCGCGTCGCGGGTCTGTCCCGGCTGCGTGGCGGCAAGGAACAGACCGCGTTGCTCGAACAGTTGCGCGAGGGCGGGATCGACATCGTCATCGGCACCCACCGCCTGCTGCAGGACGACGTGCGTTTCAAGGATTTGGGCCTGGTGATCGTCGATGAGGAACATCGCTTCGGCGTGCGCCACAAGGAAAAGCTCAAGAACCTGCGCGCCGAAGTGCACCTGCTGACCCTCACCGCCACGCCCATCCCGCGCACCCTCAACATGAGCCTGGCCGGGCTGCGCGAGTTGTCGATCATCGCCACGCCACCCGAAACGCGCCTGTCCATCCGCACCTTCGTCTCCGAGTGGGACAACGCCCTGGTTTACGAAGCCTGCCTGCGCGAGCTGCGCCGTGGCGGACAGGTTTACGTGGTGCACAACGAAGTGCGCGACATCGAGCGCTTCGCCAGCGAGCTGCAGAAACTGGTCCCCGAAGGCCGCGTGCGCTACGCCCACGGCCAGATGCGCAGCCGCGAGCTGGAGCAAGTCATGCTGGACTTCTACCACGCGCGCTTCAACATCCTGGTGTGCACCACCATCATCGAGTCCGGCATCGACGTGCCCAGCGCCAACACCATGCTCATCGACCGCGCCGACACTTTCGGGCTGGCCCAGCTCCACCAGTTGCGCGGCCGCGTCGGCCGCAGCCACCACCGCGCCTACGCCTACCTGTTCGTGCCGAGCCGGCGCGCGCTGTCGCCCGAGGCCGCCCGGCGTCTGGAGGCGATCGAGCAGCTCGACGAACTGGGCTGCGGGTTCACGCTCGCCACCCACGATCTGGAGATCCGCGGCGCCGGCGAGCTGCTGGGCGAGCGCCAGTCCGGCCAGATCGAGGAAGTCGGCTTCACGCTCTACGCCGAGCTGCTGGCCAACGCGGTGCGCGCACTGCGATCGGGCCAGCTCGACGACCGCCCCTTCGGGCAGGCCGCCTGCGAAGTGGACCTCGGCGTGTCCGCCCTGATTCCGGAAACCTATGTCCCCGACGTCCACACGCGGCTGGTGCTTTATAAACGCCTGGCCGAGACGCGCAGCGACGAGGAACTGGCCGAGCTCAAGGTGGAGATGATCGACCGTTTCGGCCCGCTGCCGCCGCAAACCGAGCGGCTGTTCGAGAACACCCGTCTGCGCCAGCGCGGCGAAGCCCTGGGCGTGGTCAAGATCCGCGCCGGCGCCCAGTCCGCCACCCTGGATTTCGATGCGCGTCCGCGCATCGAGCCGGTGAAGCTCATCAAGCTGATCCAGTCCCAGCCCAAGGTCTATCGCCTCGAAGGCGAAAAGAAGCTGCACGTCAACTCACCGGATTTCGCGCGGGCCGAACGACGCGCCCCACTGCTGGGCGAACTGCTCGCGCGGCTCGCCGCGTAAACTCCGAGCGACGGAGGCGACGCGGACATGGAACCCATCACCGGCATCGTGCTGTGCGGCGGGGAGGCGAAGCGGCTTTCCGGCGAGGAGAAGCCGCTCAAGCCGCTACTCGGCCGGCCGCTGATCGAGCGCCTGTGCCTGCGCCTGCGGCCGCAGGTCGCGGAGCTGATGATCGTCGCCAATCGCGCACAGGCCGACTATGCCCGGTACGCCGACCGCGTGGTGGACGACGGGGCGCATCGCGGCCGCGGTCCGCTGGCCGGCATCGCCGCGGGGCTCGCGGTGGCGCGCCACGCATGGGTCCTGTGCGTGACCGGCGACGCGCCGCTCATTCCGGAAAACCTGGCGCAGGCGCTGACCGAAGCCCGCCAGCGAGAACGAGCCGAGGTCGCGATCGTGGACGACGGCGCCGGCCGCCAGCCGCTGTTCTGCCTGCTGCCGCGCAAGCTGCTGCCGGATCTGCGTGCGTATCTGGATGCGGGCGGCACTGCGCCGCGCGAATGGTTGTCGCGCCATCGCCTGGCCCTGGCCGACTACCGTCACTGGCCGCGCTGGGCTTGGAGCGCCAATACGCCGGAGGAATGGGCCGCCGCGGAGGCCGAGCTCGGGAAACGGGAGAGCGCCGCATGATCCCGCTGGGCGAGGCATTGGCGGCGTATGCAAAACATCTTCGGGCGCTGCCCGCCGAACGGATTCCCCTGACGGACGCGCTCGGCCGCGTGCTGGCCGAACCGCTCGCCGCCGCCTGCGACCTGCCGCGCTTCGACCAGAGCGCGATGGACGGCTACGCCCTGCGCGCCGCCGACGTGGCCGCGGCGCGCGCGGACGCGCCGCTGCGCCTGCCGATCGCGCTCACGCTCACCGCCGGCGCGCAGCGCGGACGCCCGTCACTGCCCACCGGTTGCGCCGCGCGCATCCTCACCGGCGCGGGGCTACCGCAAGGCGCCGACACCGTCATTCCCCAGGAGAAAGCACGCCGCGAGGGCGACGTCCTGGTGTTCGATGCACCTTGGCCGGCGCGCCGCAACATCCGCTGGCAGGGCGAGGAGCTACGCGCCGGCAGCCCGCTGGCCGACCGCGGTCAGAGGATCACGCCGGGCCTGCTCGCCGCGCTGGTCAACGGCGGAATCACGAGTCTGGCTGCGGTGCGGCGGCCGCGCCTGCGCGTCCTCGTCACCGGCGACGAAGTGCGCCCCGTCGGCAGCGTCCTCGAGCCGGGCGAGATTCCCGACAGCAACGGCCCCTTGATCCGCAGCCTGCTCGCGCGCTGGGGGCACGCAGCGCCGGCCGTGGAATACCTTCCCGACCGCGAACGCGAGCTGTGCGCGGCGCTGGCGCGCGCGCTGGACGAAAGCGACCTGGTCATCACCAGCGGCGGCGCCTCGGTCGGCGACCGCGATTATTTGCCGGCGACGGCCGAAACCCTCGGCGTACGGCGGGTGTTCTGGCAGGTGGCGCAGAAACCGGGCAAGCCGCTGTATTTCGGCATGCGCGGCGCTACCGCGCTGTTCGCGCTGCCGGGCAATCCCGGCGCGGTACTGATCGGCATGCTGCTCCACGTGCGCCGCGCCCTGGACCTCCTCGAAGGCGTGACCGATCCGCAACCGCATTGGTCGAGTGGCGTCCTGGCGCAAAACGCCGCGCGCGACACGCGGCGCGACTGCCTGCTGCGCATGCGGCTGCACTGGGAAGACGGTACTGCGCAACTGATCCCCCTGCCCGGCCAGGATTCCCACATGCTCGGCAACCTCGCGCGGGCCGATGCGCTGGTCTGGCTGCCGCGCGGCGAGGCGCCCGCCGCCGCGGGCAGCGTGCTGCGCTGGCTGCCGCTGCCGGAATAGACCGCGACGCGCCGCTTTTGCCTGGCGCGGAAATTGCAAAGTCGCTCTATCGAGAGCTGCTTTTGCCGATGGACCATGAGACGTCGCGCATCACCCCATTCAACCGCAGTGGACCCGTGGCTGCGGCGACTCGCGACACTGCTCGCGCCTTTATGAGCCTGCGCATCCTGCTGATCGACTGCGACGCCGAGCGCGCGCGCCTCGTCGAAGAAGGCCTCGCCGGCCTGGACTGCGAGCTGTTGCACCGGCGCAGCGCGGCCGAGGCCTTCGCCGAGCTCGACGCGCTACGCCCGGACATCGTCATCATCGACACCGACGCACCGGATCGGGACCTGCTGGAACAAATCGGTGCGCTGCGCGCGCAGGCGCGGCCCATCGTGATGTTCGTGGACCAGAGCGACGAGGACGCCAGCCTGCGCGCGATCGAAGCCGGTGTGTCCGCCTACGTCGTCAACGGACTGTCGCCGGCGCGCGTGCGCCCGATCCTGGACGTGGCCGTGGCGCGCTTCCGTTACATCGAAGCCTTGCGCAGCGAACTGGCGCGCTCGCGCGCCGATTTGGCCGAGCGCAAGCTCATCGAACGCGCCAAGGGCCTGCTCATGGAGCGGCGCGGCCTGTCCGAGGAACAGGCATTCGCCGCGCTGCGCCGCCAGGCCATGAACGAAGGTCTGCGCCTGGTCGAGGTCGCGCGTCGCGTGTTGTCGGTGGCGGAATTGCTGGACCGGGTGCCGTGATCAAACGCGCGCTGCGCAGCCTGATCTTCGGCGACGAGCGGCGTGCCACGCCGCGCGTCTCGTACTTTCCCGCCGAGCGCGTCAATTCCAAACTCGAATCCCCGCGCGTGGCGCTGGGCTTCGTGCCGCTGACCGACGCCGCGCCCCTGATCGTGGCCGCGGAGCGTGGCTATTTCGCCGCAGAAGGCCTGGCCGTCGAACTGTGGCGCGAGACCTCCTGGGCTTCGATCCGCGACAAGCTCGCCGCCGGCGCGCTGGACGGCGCCCAAACGCTCGCGCCGCTGCCGCTGGCCATGCACCTGGGCCTGACGCCCGCGCGCACGCCGATGTGCGTGCCGCTGCTGCTGGACCGCAACGGCAACGCGTTCACCGTCTCGCGCAGCCTGTACCGGCGCATGCAGATCCTGGCGCCGGAGGAGGCCGGCGTACGCAGCCGTAGCGGTCACGCGCTGCGCGCCGCCGCGCGCGAAGCGCTCGCCGCGGGACGCCCCTTGCGCTTCGCCACCGTGTTCCCGCACTCGACGCACACCTATCTGCTGCGCCATTGGCTGGATCGTTACCAGGTGCCGGCGCAAGCGATCGAACTCAGCGTGGTGCCGCCGCCGCTGATGGTCGAACAGCTCGCCGCCGGCCGCATCGACGGTTTCATCGTCGGCGCCCCGTGGCACACGCTCGCCGTCCAGAGCGGCCTCGGCCGCATCGTCGCGGCGAGCACCGACATCCTGCCCGGGCATCCGGAGAAAGCCTTCGCCGTCCGGCGCAGTTTCGCCGTCTCCTATCCGCGCACGCTACTGGCGCTGACGCGCGCGCTGCTGCGCGCCTGCCTCTGGCTCGACGACCCCGAGCATCGCGCCGCTGCCGCCGGCCTGATCTCGGCGCGCCGCTACGTCCATGCGCCGATCGAATGCCTGCGCATCGGCCTGGAAGACCGGCTGCTGGCCGCCACCGGCGAAACGCCGCAGGTCTGCGCCGGCTTTCACGTCTTCCATCGCGGCGGCGCCAACTGCCCCGATCCGCGCGAGGTGTCCTGGTACTTGCGCGAGATGATGCGCTGGGGCGAGATCGATGCGGCGCTGGATGCCGAACGCCTGGCCGCGGACGTCTTCCGTCCTTCACTCTATTTCACGGCCCTGCGCACGCTGAACTCGCCGCAGTCGCGCTTCGCAGATGTCCGCAGCTCCGAGGCCTTGCTGCCTCGGCCGGCGGCTTGAGGATCTCTATCAGGACGTACCAGTTCGGTGGTCAGTCTCGGTGCGCGTCGCGCCACAACGGTGCGACGGGATCTCGTCCAAGGCCGCCGCGCGCTTCACAAGCCTGCGAGAACTGCGGAGAAACCGTTTCGCACGGCTGGCACGGCGATTGCTCTTTGAAATAGGAGCACGGCGTCCCGAAGCCAGGGAGCACGTGCCAGAAAGCCGCAAAGGCGCGGTAAGAAACTGCGGACAACGGCGTCCGTTCACGGGTTCATCGCCCGGAGCGGCGCCTTTTTTATGCGCGAGTGTTTTATGCAAACCGAGAAAAAATCGATGACGGGGCAAACGATGATTGGAGCGGGACCGTGAGCGCGCGACGCCTGGTGCTCGTCGGTCACGGCATGGTCGGCCAGCGCTTCCTGGAAAACATCGCGCAGGCCAAAGACCGGTTCGCAGTCACGGTGCTGTGCGAGGAGCCCCGCCCGGCCTACGACCGCGTCAACCTCACTTCGTATTTCAGCGGCAAGGACGCGCAGGCGCTGTCATTGGTCCCGGAAGGCTTCTTCGCGCGCACCGGCTTCGAGCTGCGCCTCGGCGAAGGCGCGGCCGCGATCGACCGCAGCGCGCGCACGGTGACGACCACGCGCGGCGCAGTGCTGCCCTACGACGTGCTGGTCCTGGCCACCGGCTCCTCGCCCTTCGTGCCCCCGGTGCCGGGACGCGAACGCGAACATTGCTACGTTTATCGCACGATCGAGGATCTGGACGCGATCAAGGCCGCGGCCAACGTCTCCAAGATCGGCACGGTGGTCGGCGGCGGCCTGCTCGGTCTGGAAGCGGCCAAGGCGCTCAAGGATCTGGGCCTCGAAACCCACGTCGTGGAATTCGCGCCGCGCCTGATGGCGGTGCAACTCGACGAGTTCGGCGGCCGCCTGCTGCGCAAGAAGATCGAGGCACTGGGGGTGCGCGTCCATCTGTCCAGGAACACCACGCGCATCGCGGCGGGCGAAAGCGCGCGCCACCGCATGCTGTTTGCCGACGGCGAGCATCTGGAAACCGACGTCATCGTGTTCTCCGCCGGCATCCGGCCGCGCGACGAACTGGCGCGCGCGGCGGGCCTCGCCCTCGGCCCGCGCGGCGGCATCGCCATCGACGGCGCCTGCCGCACCAGCGATCCGGCGATCTACGCCATCGGCGAATGCGCGGCCTGGCACGGAACCATCTTCGGCCTAGTGGCGCCGGGCTACGACATGGCGCGCGTCGCGGCCCAGCAATTGCTGGAAGCGCCGGCCGAATTCGCCGGCGCCGACCTGAGCACCAAGCTCAAGCTCCTGGGCGTGGAAGTGGCTTCCATCGGCGATGCCCACGGCAATACGCCCGGCGCGCTGTCCTATTTCTTCAGCGACGAGCGTGCCGGCCATTACAAGAAGCTGGTGACGAGTGCCGACGGCAAGCGCCTTTTGGGCGCGGTGCTGGTCGGCGATGCCGGCGATTACGGCACGCTGCTGGCCATGGTGCAGAACGGTCTGCCGCTGCCCGCGCAGCCCGAAACGCTGATTCTGCCGGCGCACGAAGGCAGCAAGACGCAAGGTCTGGGCAGTGAGCTGCTGCCGGCCGGCGCCACGATCTGCTCCTGCAACAACGTATGCAAGGGCGCGCTGTGCGCGGCGATCGAGGCTGGCGCCACGACGCTGGGCGCGCTCAAGAAATCGACCAAGGCCTCCACCTCCTGCGGCGGCTGCGCCACGCTGGTCAAGCAGATCCTCGACGCCGAGCTGCGCCGCCGCGGCGTGGTGGTCACCAACCACCTGTGCGAGCACTTCCCCCACACGCGCCAGGAGCTGTTCCATCTGGTGCGCCTCGGCGGTCTGAAAACCTTCGACGAAGTGCTGGTCAAGCATGGCCGCGGCCTGGGCTGCGACATCTGCAAGCCGGCGGTGGCTTCCATCCTCGCCGCCTGCTGGAACGAGTTCGTGCTCGCACCCAAGCACGCCTCGATCCAGGACACCAACGACTACTACCTCGCCAACCTGCAGAAGGACGGCACCTACTCGGTAGTCCCGCGCGTGCCCGGCGGCGAGATCACGCCAGAGAAACTCATCGTGCTGGGCAAGGTGGCGCAGCGCTTCGGTCTTTACACCAAGATCACCGGCGGCCAGCGCATCGACCTGTTCGGCGCGCGCCTCGAGCAGCTTCCGTTGATCTGGAAGGACCTCATCGCCGCCGGCTTCGAGTCCGGCCACGCCTACGGCAAGGCGGTGCGCACGGTCAAGTCCTGCGTCGGTTCCACCTGGTGCCGCTACGGCGTGCAGGACTCGGTGGGCCTGGCGATCAAGCTCGAGCAGCGCTACCGCGGCATCCGCAGCCCGCACAAGCTCAAGCTCGGCGTGTCCGGCTGCACGCGCGAGTGCGCCGAGGCCCAGGGCAAGGACGTGGGCGTCATCGCCACCGAAAAAGGCTGGAACCTCTACGTGTGCGGCAACGGCGGCATGCGCCCGCGCCATGCCGACCTGCTGGCCGCGGATCTCGATGAAGCCACCCTGGTGCGCTACATCGACCGTTTCCTGATGTTCTACATCCGCACCGCCGACCGTCTGCAGCGCACCAGCGTGTGGCTGGAGAACCTGGAAGGCGGCATCGACTACGTGCGCCAGGTGGTCTGCGAGGACCGCCTGGGCATCGCCGCCGAACTGGAGGCCGAGATGCAAAAACTGGTGGACAGCTACGAATGCGAGTGGAAGAAGGCGCTGAGCAACCCCGAGACGCTCAAACGCTTCCGTCACTTCGTCAACACGCCGGCGGCGGATCCCAGCATCCGGTTCGTCACCGAGCGCGGCCAGATCCGGCCGGCGCAGCGGCAGGAAAAAGACGCGCCGGCCGCTGCCGCCGCGGAGCTCGTGTCATGACCGCGGGCGTGCGCTGGAGCTACGTCTGCCGCCTGGCCGACATCGTGCCCAACACCGGCGTGGCGGCCAAGATCGGCACCGAGCAGGTCGCGGTGTTCCGCGTCGTGGACGCCCAAAGCGGCGCCGAGCAGGTGTACGCGATCGGCAACCGCGATCCCAAGTCCGGTGCGATGGTCATGGCACGCGGTCTGATCGGCGACGTGCAAGGCGAACCGGTGGTTGCCGCGCCCGTTTACAAACAGCACCACGCCTTGCGCGATGGACGCTGTCTGGAAGATCCCGCGCTCGCCGTGCCGGTGTATCCGGTGCGTGTGTTCGAAGGCATGGTGCTGGTGCGCAATCTGCCGCAGAGCGAAAACCCATGAGCGCGCATCGACCCCGGCTCGTGGTGGTCGGCAACGGCATGGCCGGCGCGCGCTTCCTCGAAGAGCTGCTGCGCCTGGCGCCGGAGCGCTACGAACTCGCGGTCTTCGGCGCAGAGGCGGCCGGCAATTACAACCGCATCTTGCTCTCGCCCGTGCTCAGCGGCGAAAAACAAGCGGCCGACATCATCACCCATCCGCCGGCGTGGTATGCCAGGCACGGCATCGCGCTGTACGCCGACGATCCGGTGATCGCCATCGACCGCAGCGCGCGCCTCGTCACCACGCTCGGCGGCCGCAGCGAGCACTACGACCATCTCGTCCTCGCCACCGGTTCGCGGCCGTTCCTGCCGCCGATCCAGGGCCTGGATCTGCCCGGTGTGCAATGCTTCCGCACGCTGGCGGACGTAGGGGCCATGATCGAGGCCGCCCGGAGCCACCGGCGTGCGGTGGTGATCGGCGGCGGCCTGCTCGGGCTGGAGGCGGCCCACGGACTGATCCGCCGAGGCATGGACGTGACCCTGATCCATCTGTGCCCGGTGCTGATGGAACGGCAGCTCGACGCCCACGCCGCCAGCCTGCTGCAGCGCAGCCTGGAGACGCGCGGCTTGCGCCTGATCCTGCCGGCACAGACCCAGGCCCTGCTTGGCGATACGCGGGTGCGCGCGGTGCGCCTCACCGACGGGCGCGAGCTCCCGGCGGACCTGGTGGTGATCGCCGCCGGCATCGTGCCCGAGACGCAGCTCGCGCGCGCCGCGGGCCTCGCTTGCGAGCGCGGCGTGATCGTCGATGACGTTTTGCTCACCTCCGATCCCGCGATTTCCGCCATCGGCGAATGCGCCCAGCACCGCAAGCAATGCTACGGGCTGGTGGCACCGCTCTATCAGCAGGCGCGCGTGTGCGCCGCACGGCTCGCCGGCGACGCCGGCGCGCGCTACGCGGGCTCGGTGGTTTCGACCAAGCTCAAGGTGACCGGCATCGAGGTGTTTTCCGCCGGCGAGTTCAACGGGGGCGAAGGCTGCCAGACCATCGTGCTGCGCGACCCGCGCCGCGGCATCTACAAAAAGTTGGTGCTGCGCGAACAGCGTCTGGTCGGCGCCGTCCTGTACGGCGACATCCGCGACGGCGCCTGGTACGCGCGCCTCATGCAGTCGGGCGAAAACCTGCAGCGCATGCGTTCGCGCCTGGTGTTCGGCCAGCGCTACGCCGAGGCCAAGGCAGAGGCGGCGTGAGCGCAACGCTTCGATCCGTCGTGCGAACCACCTGTCCCTATTGCGGCGTGGGCTGCGGCCTGGTCGCGGAAGCGCGCGACGGCCAAGCCGTGCGCATCGCCGGCGATCCGGAGCATCCCGCCAACCGGGGGCGGCTGTGCGTCAAAGGCGCGGCCTTGCCGGAAACCCTGGGTCTGGAAGGACGTCTCCTCCATCCGATCCTGCGCACGCGCACCCACGGCGAACGACGGGTGGGCTGGGATGAGGCCCTGGATTTCGTCGCCAAGGGCTTCCTCCACGCACTCGCCGAGCACGGCCCCGAATCCGTCGCCTTCTACGTCTCCGGCCAGCTCCTCACCGAGGACTACTACGTCGCCAACAAGCTGATGAAGGGCTATTTCGGCGCGGCCAACATCGACACCAACTCGCGCCTGTGCATGTCCTCGGCGGTGGCCGGTCACGTGCGCGCCTTCGGCGAGGACGTGGTGCCGGTGGCTTACGAGGATCTGGAACGCGCCGAGCTGATCGTGCTCGTCGGTTCCAACACCGCCTGGTGTCATCCGGTGCTGTTCCAGCGCATCGCCGCCGCCAAGCGCGAGCGTCCGGAACTGCAAGTGGTGGTGATCGATCCGCGCCGCACCGCGACGGTGGAAATCGCCGACCTGCATCTGCCGATCAGGCCCGGCACGGACGTGATGCTGTTCAATGGCCTGTTGTCGTGGCTCCACCAGCACGGCGTCGCCGATACCGCTTTCCTGGCCGCGCACACCACGGGCCTGGAGGCCGCGCTTGCCGTCGCCGAGCAAAGCGCGGGCAGCCTCGCCCACGTGGCACGTCACTGCGGGATCGGCGAGGAAAGCCTGCGCCGCTTTTACGCGCTTTTTGCGCGCAGCGAAAAAGCGATCACCGCCTTCTCGATGGGCGTGAACCAGTCCACCCGCGGCACGGACAAGGTCAACGCCATCATCAACTGCCATCTGCTCACCGGCCGCATCGGCAAACCCGGCGCCGGGCCGTTCTCCTTGACCGGCCAGCCCAATGCCATGGGCGGCCGCGAAGTCGGCGGGCTGGCCAACCAGCTCGCCGCGCATCTGCGCCTGGACGACCCCGCCCACCGCGCGCTGGTCCAGACGTTTTGGAACAGCCCGCGCATCGCGCAGCGGCCCGGGCTCAAGGCGGTGGAGCTGTTCGAGGCGGTGCACGCCGGACGGATCAAGGTGCTGTGGGTCATGGCCACCAATCCGGTCGTGAGCCTGCCGGATGCCGATCGCGTGCGCGCCGCACTGGCACGGTGTCCGCTGGTGGTGGTCTCGGAAGTGGTCCGCGACACGGACACCGCGCGTCTGGCGCACGTGCTGCTGCCCGCCGCAGGCTGGGGCGAGCGCGACGGCACGGTGACCAACTCCGAACGGCGCATCTCGCGTCAGCGACCGTTCCTGCCGCTGCCCGGCGAGGCGCGGCCGGACTGGTGGATCGTCAGCCGCCTCGCCCAGCGCATGGGCTTCGATTCCGCGTTCGCCTACTCGAACGCGTACGAGATTTTCCTGGAACACGCGCGGCTGTCCGCTTACCGCAACGGACACGGTCCGGGCGAAGTGTTCCGCCATTTCAACCTCGGCGCGCTCGCCGCCCTCACGCGCGACCAATACGACCGGCTCGAACCGATCCGCTGGCCCTGCCCCGCCGTCGGGCAAGGCCATGAGCCTTTCGCCGCAGGCCATTACGCCCACGCCGACGGACGCGCACGTCTGGTTGCCGTGTGGCCGCATGCGCCGGCGCATGCCACCGACGACGATTACCCGCTGGTGCTCAACAGCGGCCGCGTGCGCGACCAGTGGCACACCATGACGCGCACCGGAAAATCCCCGCGCCTGGCCCAGCACACGGCCGAGCCTTACGTGGAAATCCATCCGCACGACGCGCTGCTCTGGGGAGTGCGCGCCGGCGGCCTGGCGCGCGTGTCCACCCGCTGGGGCGCGGCGGTGCTGCGGGTGGCGGTGAGCGCCGACATCGCGCGCCGGCAGTTGTTCGTGCCGATCCACTGGAACGGCGAGACCGCCTCGGACGCGCGGATCGGCGCGCTGGTCAATCCCGCCGTGGATCCGATCTCCGGAGAACCGGAGTTCAAGCACACCCCCGCCCGTATCGAACCGTTCTTCGTGGACTGGTACGGCTTCGTCCTCGCCCGCCGTCCCCTGGCGGCTTTCGCTCCACGGGCCGTCGCCGATGCCGGACTCGTGTGGTGGACGAAGGTGCAGGGCGAAGACTGTCTGCGCTACGAGATCGCTGGCCGCGGCGCCCCTCCGGACTGGAGCGGCTGGGCGCAGGCGCTGCTCGGCGTCGGCCTCGAAGGCGAATGGCTGGAAGTCAGCGACGCCGCTGAGGGCCTGTATCGCGCGGCCTGGATCGAGGACGCTCGACCGCGCGGCAGCCTGTACCTCGCGCCGCGTCCGGAAGATCTGCCGCCGCGCGCCTTCCCCGCCGCGCTGTTCGCCCAGCAACGGCTCGCCGAACATGAGCGCATCGCTCTGCTCGCCGGCCGGCCGACCGAAGGGCCGGCGGACGCCGGGCCCATCGTGTGCGCCTGCTTCGGCGTGGGCCGCAAAACCATCTTGGGCGCGGTGCGAGAGGGCTGCAACAGCGTCGAGGCGCTGGGCGCCCGGCTCCAGTGCGGCACCAACTGCGGCTCGTGCATTCCCGAACTCAAGGCGCTGCTCGTCACGCAGCGCGCGCTCCATCTCTCCTCCCTCGCCACCGAAGGAACGCCATGAAGAACATCCTGCAATCGCTCGCTTCCGGCAACTGGCGCGCTTTGCTTGCCTGTTTTCTGTATTTCGACACCGGCTTCACCGTGTGGGTGATGTTGGGGCCGCTGGCGCCCTTCATCGCCAAAGACCTGAGCCTGTCCCCTGCGCAGCAGGGTTTTCTGGTCGCGGTGCCGGTGCTGTCGGCCGCGATCCTGCGCGTGCCCTTCGGTAACGCTTTTCAGTCTTATGACGGCAAGCGCCTGGCGCTGATGGGCATCGTGCTGTCGGCGATTCCCTCGTTCCTGCTCCTGCTGCCGTTTGCGCCTTCGTACCTGACGCTGCTGGTGCTGGGCGTGTTCCTGGGCGTGGGCGGGGCGAGCTTCGCCGTGGCCTTGCCGATGGCCGGCAGTAACTATCCGCCCAAAGTGCAGGGTCTGGTGCTGGGACTGGCGGCGGCCGGCAACATCGGCGCAGTACTCGACGGCTTTCTGTTCCCCACGCTGGCCGTCCATCACGGCTGGCAGCACGCCACCCTCGCAGCGCTGCCGCTCCTGGCGCTCACCGCAGCGGCCGTGATCTTGTGGGCCAAGGATCTCAGCCCGAAAGCCGGCAGCAGCGCACAGGCGATCGCGGGTTTTCTGGTCGTGCTCGCCGGTCTCGTCGGACTGGTGCTGCTGGTGGAAGCCGGCGTGTTCGGAGGCGGCAAAGCGGGGCTACTGTTGCTGCCGCCGATCGGCGCGTTGCTGACGATCACCCTGCTGCCGCAGCGTTACCGCGCCGTACTGGCCGAGCGCGATACCTGGGTGATCATGCTGGTGTACAGCATCACTTTCGGCGGCTTTGTCGGCATGTCGTCCTATGTCAGCACACTGCTGACCACGCAGTACCAGGTGTCGAAAGTGGACGCCGGTCTGTTGATGGCGGCGTTTGCCTTCACGGGCGCCATCCTGCGGCCAGTGGGCGGCTTCCTCGCCGATCGCGTCACCGGCGTGCGCGCACTGCTGATCCTGCTGGCGCTGATCTCCCTGCTCGATTTCGGCTTCGCCGGCATCATGCCGCCGCTGGCCGGCGGCGTGGCGCTGTTGTTCGCCCTGTACGTCTGCTTCGGCCTCGGCAACGGTGCCACCTTTCAGCTCGTGCCGCACCGCTGGACGGGCAAGACCGGACTCATGACCGGCATCATCGGCGCGGCTGGCGGCATCGGCGGTTTCTATCTGCCGGTCATCATGGGCCTGGCCAAGGAGGGCACCGGAAGCTACCAGACCGGATTCGCCACGTTCGGCGTGATCGCGGCCGTCGCCCTGGGCTTGGTCGCCCTGCTGCGCCGGCAATGGCTGGAATGGGCCACGCTGGGCCGTCTGCCCATCGAAGTCAGGAGCGGCGAAGCCGTGGAGTCCTGAGTCCCAGAAATGCTCGGCCGGAATCCGAACGCTCGGATCCGAAATCTGCGCTCTTTTTAATGCATCTTGGAGGTCCGGCAGTGAAGTCATGCTTTCGTGCATCGATGGTGCTGATCCTACTTACCGCAATGTGTCCTGCGTGGGCGCTCGAATCCCTAGATGCCTTGCCCGACGCTTTGGCCCATGGCAGCCCCCAACTCGACGTCAGATTGCGCTACGAAAACGTCCGCCAGGGAAGCATTCCCGAACATGCCCAAGCTACGACCGTCCGCGCTCGTCTGGGCTACCTGACCCATGCGTGGAACGGTTTTTCCATGATGCTCGAATACCAGGGGACTACCGCGATCGGCGACGACCAGTTCAACAGCACTCTCAACGGTCGTACACAATATCCCGTGGTCGCGGACCCCAGCGTGAGCGAAGTCGATCAGTTTTGGATTGCCTATGCCGGATTGCCGAAAACCGTGATCCGTTACGGTCGGCAACGCCTCGTGTACGACGACGCGCGCTTCGTCGGAGATGTGGGATTTCGCCAGAACCTACAGACCTACGACGGTTTGACCGTGACCGGCGCATGGCTTCCCGGCCTGCAGGTGGATTATGCGTTGCTGAGCAATGTGGATAGTTTCCGGTTTTTTCCGATCGCCGGAGTCAACACCAAGAACATTGATCTGCACGCCTCGCAATTATTTCACCTTTCCTACGCTTGGGCGCCTTGGCTGAAAACCACTGGTTATCTCTATCTCCTCAACTTCGCTTACGATGCGCCGCTGCCTCCCGCGCCGGGAGCGCAGTTCAACGATCCGCGCCGCGACACGGCGACCTACGGAGGCTTTCTCGCAGGATCGCATGCTTTGGGGCCGCTCGCGCTCGGCTACCATCTGGAATTCGCGCGCCAGCGTCCCTATGCGAGTTCTCCGGCCGAAGTGCACGCCGATTATTATCGCGCCGAACTCACGGCCAGCGTTTGGCGGATTCAGGGTCTTTTGGGCTACGAACAACTCGGCGGAGACGGTCACTACGCTTTTCAAACCCCGCTGGCGACCCTGCACGCATTCCAGGGATGGGCGGACCAGTTTCTGGTCACGCCTGCAAACGGCATCGAGGATTTTTATGTCAGTCTCGGCGGGCGTTGGGCGCGAATGGATGCGCTTTTGACCTGGCACGATTTCAACCCTCAGCATGTCCCTGCAGTCCACTACGGATCGGAAATCGATGGTCAGGTCCAAAGACCGATCGGACGGAGGTTCGTGGCCGGCATAACCTATGCCCACTACTACGCGGATCACTTCCCTGCCACGACGACGGGCACGATCTTTGGTTCCACTAAACTCTGGGCGTGGCTGCAATTCAAGATATAAGCCTTGCCCGGTTTCGCTTTCCGGCGATGGGCACGCTGGTCAGCGTGACGCTGGCCCTCGAACACGAGCGCCAGCACGACGCCGCCGACGCCGCGGTGCTGGCAATCCAGCGCGAGCTCGAAAGCTTCGGCCGCGAGGGCTGGGCCTGGGGAAGCGGCGCGCTCGGCCTGTTCAATCGCCGGCTCGCCGAAGGGGGCGCGGCGGAAATCCCGCCCGCGCTGCGATCCCTGTTCGTGCGCGCCTGGGAAATCCACCGGATCAGCGGCGGTCTCTACGAGCCGCGCATCGCCCGGCTGGTGGAACTCTGGGGTTTCCACGACCTCGAGCATCCGCGCGGTACGCCGCCGTCCCGCGACGAGATCGAGGTCTTACTCGCCGCGCTGCGGGCAGCGCCCGCCTACGACGGCGGCGCCCGTTACGGCCCCGCGCCGGGTGTCGGCTGGGATCTCGGCGGCATCGCCAAGGGCTGGATCGTGGACGCCATACTGGCGCGTCTGCGCGAACTCGGCTTCGCCGACGCCTGTGTGGACGCGGGCGGCAATCTCGCCGTGCGCGGGCGCGCGGGCGGCAAACCCTGGCGCATCGGCATTCGCGATCCGCGCGCGAGCGCTGGCGCGCCGCCACTGCTGGCCGCGCTCGAGGTTCGCGACGAGGCGGTGAACACCCACGCCGACGACCAGCGCTACTTCGAACACCAGGGCAAGCGCTACGCCCACCTGCTCGACCCGCGCCGCGGCGAGCCGGCGCAAGGCCTGCGCTCGCTGACGGTCGTGGACGCCGACGGCACGCTGGCCGAAGCCGGCGGCGCCGCGCTGTTCGTCGCTGGGCGCGAGCATTGGCCGGCCCTCGCGAGGCGGCTGAATCTCGCCCAGGTCCTGGCCGTGGACGCGCAAGGCAAGGCGCAGGCCACCGCCGCGCTGGCCGCCCGGCTCGCGTTGCGCGCGGATCTGCGCCTGGAAATCGTGCCCTGAGCGAACCGGCCTCAGCTCACAAGCGCGCCTTCGTGGCGCAGCAGCCATCGTTTGCGTTCGAGACCGCCGCCGTAGCCGGTGAGCGAGCCGTCCGCGCCGATCACGCGGTGGCAGGGCACCACGATGGCCAGGGGGTTGCGGCCGTTGGCCAGGCCCACCGCGCGACTGGCGCCGGGGCGGCCGATGCGCCGCGCCAGCTCGCCGTAGCTGATCGTCGTGCCGTAGGGAATCGCTCGCAGTTCGCGCCACACGTGCAACTGGAACAGGCTGCCGCGCGGCGCGAGCGGTAGCTCGAACGCGCGCCGCCGGCCGGCGAAGTATTCGTCGAGCTGCGCGCGCGCCGCGTCGAAGCGTGCCGGATCGCGCCGCCAGCCCGCTCGCGCTGCTTCATCGACTTCGTGCGGCGGGAATCGCACGGCGCGCAAGGCGCGCGCGTCGCCCACCAGCAGCAAGACCCCCACGGGGCTGTCGTGCGTGCACCAATAAAACGTTTCCGTTTCTGTCATGCCGTTCGCTGGTTCCATTTTCAAGCTCCGTTCGACCGCGGTCCGTCGTCCTGCCACAAGTGCATCGCCGCGTAAGCGCGCCACGGCCGCCAGGCTTCCGCCTGGGCCCGCGCGTCCTGCGCCTTGCGCAAGCCCAGCGCGCGCAACACGCCCAGATCGGAAGCCGGAAACGCGTCGGCGTCGCGCAGCGCGCGCATCGCCACGTACTGTGCGGTCCACTCGCCGATGCCGGGCAAGGCCATGAGGCCGGCCAGGGTTTCCTGGCGCGGCGCGTCGGGCGCCAGCCGCAGACGACCTTCGGCGGTCACGCGGGCCAGTGCGCGCACGGTGTGCGCCTGCGCGCGGCGCAGGCCAAGCGCGGCGATGCGCTGCGGCTTGTCTTCGGCGATACGCTCGGCGCGCGGTCCAGTGCGGGTGATCGCGGGAAACGGCGTCCGCAGCGGATCGCCGTAGCGCTGCGCGAAGCGCCCGAACAAGGTCGTGGCCGCGCGCACGCTGATGCGCTGACCCAGCACCGCGCGCAGCGCCAGCTCGAAGCCGTCGCAGGCCCCCGGCACGCGCAGTCCCGGGCGCCGCGCCACCGCCCCGCGCAGCCGGACGTCGGCGCCCAGATGTTCACGGATCGCCTGCGGATTGGCATCGAGATCGAACAGTGCACGCAGTCGCACCAGCAGCACGGGCAGTACCGGCAGCAGGCTCTCGGCGACCGTCACGCGCAGCGCGGCTTCGTGCGCGATCGGCTCCGCCACGATCCATCCGCGTCGATCGCCCAGGTGCAGGCCACGCAGGTAGCGGTGGCCCTCCCGCGCTTCGACACCGTCCGCGCCGCGGCCGACGAGAAACGCGATCAGCGCGTCCCAGTCAAGCGGCGGACGATAAGCGAGCTTGAGCGCGAGCGTCGCGCCCTTGGGCTCCGTGAGGCGCCGACGCAACTGCGAGGGACTCAGGCGGTAGCGCGTGCGGAACAGGTGATTGAAACGGCGCAGGCTGGAAAAGCCGCTGGCATAGGCCACGTCCGCGACCTTGAGCGGCGTGTCGGTGAGCAAGCGCTTGGCCAGCAGCAGGCGCTGAGTCTGGGCGAGCTGCACCGGCGCGACGCCGTACTCGCGCGCCACCGCGCGGCGCAGGTGGCGGCTGCTGACGCCCAGCTCGCGCGCCAGTTCTTCCAAGCCGCCGTCGTTCAGGGCGCCGGCTTCGATGCGCGCCAGCACCGCGGCCGCGATGCGGCTGCCGGCGTCCACCGGCGCCGCACCGGGCGCCAGCTCGGGCCGGCAGCGCAGGCAGGGGCGATAACCGGCGCGCTCCGCGGCGGCCGCCGAGCGGAAGAAGTCACAGCGCTCCCGGCGCGGCGTGCGCGCCGGGCAGATCGGACGGCAATAGATGCCGGTGGTGGACACGCCGACGAAGAAGCGGCCGTCGAAGCGCGCGTCGCGCGCGCACAGCGCCCGGTAGCAGAGGTCCAGATCGAGAGCCGGTGATTCCATGCCCGGCAGTTTACTCGCCGGATCGCGCCGGGCTCGCCGTTTTCGGACATGGCAGCAGTGACGCTCACGGCACGGCGGCGGGCGCGTTAACCCGCATCCGTCATGAGGGGATCGAGCGCTGACCGTCGCTCGAGGCGGTCGCCGGCGCCGGGCTGGAACGAAACCGATGGTGGTTCCATCGGTTGAGTGAAGCCCAAGCCGGCGGCCCCGCAGACAGGCCAGCGCCGATCAGCCCGAAAATCCGGGGAACGGGTTGTCCCAGAGTGGAACTGCCAGCCAGCGCAGATTCCATCAAGCTCAGCCTCGGATTTTCGGGCGACCTCGTGACGGATGCGGGTTAAGCAGCCGCGCGCGCAGACGCCGCAGAGCGTCCGGTTCCAGTTCGTCGCCGAGCAGCGCGCGGCTGCGCCGCGAGCCGTTTTCCAGGCGAAAGTTCAGCACGATCATCCAGGACTGCACCACGCTGCCCGGCAGCAGCCGGGCGTCCTGCCGCGCGCCGCGCGCGTCCTCCACGCGCCAGCGACCCTGCGGATCGAGCATCAGCCGCACCAGCGCGCGCGGGCCGTAGCCGAACACCGGATGGCGGCGCAGGTTGATCCACGACAAGGCGTACAGCGCCGCCAGCGTCAGGCCCGCCCAGCGCGGCGGCTGCGCCAGCAGCGTCAGCAGGATCGCGCCCGCGTGCAGCGCGAACAACCCGCGCAGCGCGCGCGACGACGGCCGCAGGTGCAGGTCAAGCGTGACGTCGAACGCGCTCGAGGACATCGCGGAACTCCGCCGGCACCGGCGCCTGTTCCAGCACCCAGGCCCACAGCTCCGGGTCCTCGCGCTCCAGCAGGCGCGCGAACGCGGCGCGCTCCGCCTCCGGCGCGCGGTCGTAGTGGATCTGCAGGTAGCGCTCGAGCAGCACGTCCAGCTCCTTCATGCCGCGGCGGCAGTGCCAGCGCAAGCGGGATTTGTCAGGGACGCTGCTCATTCGTCACCCCGCGACCGACCGGCATCGAACGCTCGAGCTTGCGCGCCGGCGCCTTTCGAAAACTACCCTCGCCGCTCCATCAGCATCTTCTTCGTTTCCGCGATGGCCTTGGCTGGATTGAGCCCTTTCGGACAGGTGCGCGTGCAGTTCAGGATGGTGTGGCAGCGGTAGAGTTTGAACGGATCTTCCAGCGCGTCGAGACGCTCGCCGGTCGCCTCGTCGCGCGAGTCCACCAGCCAGCGGTAGGCCTGCAGCAGGATGGCGGGGCCGAGGTAGCGGTCGCTATTCCACCAGTAGCTCGGGCAGGCGGTGGAACAGCAGGCGCACAGGATGCATTCGTAGAGTCCGTCGAGCTTGGCGCGGTCCTCTTCGCTCTGCAGGCGCTCGCGGGTCGGCGGCGGGGTGTCGGTCTTGAGCCAGGGCTCGATGGAGGCGTACTGGGCGTAGAAGTGGGTGAGGTCGGGCACCAGGTCCTTGACCACCGGCATGTGGGGCAGCGGGTAGATCTTGATCTCGCCTTTCACCTCGTCGCAGGGCTTGGTGCAGGCCAGCGTGTTGGTGCCGTCGATGTTCATCGCGCACGAGCCGCAGATGCCTTCGCGGCACGAGCGGCGGAAAGTGAGCGTGGCGTCGATCTCGTTTTTGATCTTGATCAGCGCGTCGAGCACCATCGGCCCGCAGGCGTCCATGTCCACTTCGTAGGTGTCGATGCGCGGATTGGCCTGGGTGTCCGGATCGTAACGATAGACGCGGAACACGCGCACGTTCTTGGCGCCGGCGGGCGCCGGGTAATGCTTGCCGGCGGCGCGGTCGATCTTGGAGTTCTTGGGCAGTCGGATCTGGGCCATGGCGGGCTCCGTGGGTCAATACACTCGCTTTTGCGGCGGGATCGTCTCGACGTCGTCGTCGAGGGTGTTCAGGTGCACCGGGCGGTAGCCGAGCTTGACTTCGGTCTCGCCGCTGCGCCAGGCCAGGGTGTGCTTCAGCCAGTGGGCATCGTCGCGTTCCGGATAGTCCTCGCGCGCATGGGCGCCGCGCGACTCCTTGCGGTTCTGCGCCGAGACGATCGTCACCAGTGCCTGGCCGAGCAGGTTGTCCAGCTCCAGCGTCTCCATCAGATCGGAGTTCCAGATCAACGAGGAATCGGACACGCGCACGTCGCGGAAGGATTCGATGTCCTTTTTGAGTCGCGCCACGCCTTCGTCCAGCGACTGCTGAGTGCGGAACACCGCGGCGTGGTTCTGCATGGTGCGCTGCATGTCCAGGCGCACCTGCGCGGTCGGCCGCGAGCCGTTCTTGGCGTGGCGCAGCCGGTCGAAGCGCGCCAGCGATTTTTCCTCCGCATCCTTGGCGATCGGCTTGTGCTTGGCGCCGGGCTTGAGCAACTGCGCACAGCGCAGCGCCGCCGCGCGTCCGAACACGACCAGGTCCAGCAGCGAATTGGACCCGAGGCGGTTGGCGCCGTGCACCGACACGCAGGCCGCCTCGCCCACCGCCATCAGGCCGGGCACCACGGTGTCGGTCCGGCCGTCGGTGCAGATCACCGCTTCGCCGTGGAGATTGGTAGGAATGCCGCCCATGTTGTAGTGCACCGTGGGCAACACGGGGATCGGCTCCTTGGTCACGTCCACGCCGGCGAAGATCTTGGCCGTCTCGGAAATGCCGGGCAGACGCTTGTGCAGCACCTCCGGCCCGAGGTGTTCGAGATGGAGATGGATGTGATCCTTTTCCGGCCCCACACCTCGGCCTTCGCGAATCTCGATGGTCATCGCGCGACTCACGACGTCGCGCGAAGCCAGGTCCTTGCGGTTGGGCGCATAGCGCTCCATGAAGCGCTCGCCCTTGGAATTGGTGAGATAGCCGCCCTCGCCGCGCGCGCCCTCGGTGATCAGACAGCCGGCACCGTAGATTCCCGTGGGATGGAACTGCACGAACTCCATGTCCTGCAGCGGCAGTCCGGCGCGCAGCACCATGCCGCCGCCGTCGCCGGTCTGGGTGTGGGCGCCGGTGCAGGAATAGTAGGCGCGGCCGTAGCCGCCGGTGGCGAGGATGGTGGTCTGGGCGCGAAACCGGTGGATCTGGCCCGTGGCCAGCTCCCAGGCGAGCACGCCGTGCACGCTGCCGTCGGTGTCGGTGAGCAGATCGAGCGCGAAGTATTCGATGAAGAACTCGGCGCGCGCCTTCAGCGCCTGCTGATACATGGCGTGCAGCATGGCGTGGCCGGTGCGGTCGGCCGCGGCGCAGGTGCGCTGCGCGGTGCCTTCGCCGTAGTGGATGGTCATGCCGCCGAAGGGACGCTGGTAGATCTTGCCCTCCGGCGTGCGCGAGAACGGCACACCCCAGTGCTCGAGTTCGATGACCGCGGGAATCGCCTCGCGACACATGTACTGGATGGCGTCCTGATCGCCCAGCCAGTCGGAGCCCTTGACCGTGTCGTACATGTGCCAGCGCCAGTCGTCCTCGCCCATGTTGGCGAGCGCCGCGGAGATGCCGCCCTGCGCGGCGACCGTGTGACTGCGCGTGGGAAAAACCTTGGTCAGGCAAGCGGTCTTGAGTCCCGCCTGCGCCAGACCGACGACCGCGCGCAGGCCGGCGCCGCCGGCGCCGACCACGATGACGTCGTACTCGTGGTGAACGATCGGGTAGGCGGCGGACATGTCAGGCGACTCCAAAGGCGAGCTTGAGCACGGCGAACACGCTGCCGACGCCGAGCGCGAAGTGAGCGAATTTTTCCAGGATGACGCCGCCGAACCTGAGCGCCTCGTTGGCGACGTAGTCCTCGATCACCACCTGCACACCCAGCGCCGAGTGCCAGAACAAGGCGATCAGCCACAGCGCGAGCGCGATGGCGGCGTAGGGGTTGTGCATCCAGGCGACCAGCGTGGCGTAATCGGCCACGCGATAGCGCGCGACGCTGAACACGAACCACAGCGACAGCGGGATCAAGGCCAGCGCGGTGAGGCGCTGCAGCCACCAGTGGCCCACGCCGTCCTTGGCCGAGCCCAGCCCACGCGCTTGCGACAGCGGGGAGCGCAGTTTCATGTCGTGACTCCGGCAGAATTTCAGAGCGCGGCGACCGTCCACACGGCGGCGGTGAGCAGCAGCGAGACGCCGACCACGATCCAGCCGCCGCGATAAACGTTTTTCAGCTCGAATGCCCAGCCGGCATCCCACACCAGATGACGGATGCCGTTGCACAAGTGGTACATCAGCGCCCAGCTCCAGCCGAGCAGCAGCACCAGGCCCAGCGGGCCGCGCGCGCAGGTTTCGAAGCGCGCATACGCTTGCGGTCCGGCCGCGGCCGACAACAGCCAGGCCGCGAGGAACACGCTGCCCAGCGCCAGGGCCAGGCCGGTGAGGCGATGAAGAAAGGAAAGAACCGAGGTGAGCTGGAACCGGTAATACTGGCCCAGCATGAAGGGCGACAGCGGCCGCGCGGCGGCCTTCGGCTCGGTAGCCATAGTGTTCTCCTTCCGCTCGCGGCACCGACACTCACCGGTGCCCGCGAGCGACTCTCCGGTCAGGGCAAGAGTCCCTAGAAATCGATGCAGCGGCCGTCTTTCTCCCAGTCGCCATAGCGGGTCGGCTCGGTGCCGTCCGGGCGTCCGCCGATTTCGGGTGGCATCGGGGCTCGTGCCGACCCCTCTTCTTCCGCTCGCCGCCGCTCAGGTGCGGGGCGCGGCTCGGCGGAGGAAGCAAAGTCTTCGGGAACGGGGATCATGGCGGCTGCCTGTGATTAGTGTGACAAAATTCGCCTCGACATGGCAATCGTCGAAACTCAAGACACCGCCGCCGAGCACGGCGGCTATGACTGGTTCAACGCGCCTTCTCTGCGCAGGCAGGCGAATCACGGCTGCGATTTTGGAGACCCTGCGGCGGAAGCCGTGGCCGCGCTCGACGGCACGGTGCGCGTTCCGCTGTGCGCCCTGGGGACCCTGCGCGTGAGCGGTGCGGACGCGCAAGATTTTTTACAGAACCAGTTGAGCAGCGACCTGCGCCGGCTCACGCCCGAACGCGCGCAACTGTCCAGCTACAACAGTCCCAAGGGCCGCGTGCTGGCGGTGCTCACCCTACTGCGCGACGCAGACGATGTGCTCCTGGAGCTGCCGCGCGAGATTCTCGCGGACACCCTCCAGCGCCTGCGCCGTTACGTGCTGCGCGCGAAAGTGAAACTCGAGGACGCCTGCGCGGCCCTGCCCGCGCTGGGACTGGCCGGCGCGCAGGCGCCGGCGCTGCTCGCCCAGGCCCGGCTGCCCGCGCCGTGCGAGTCGCTGGACTGCGCACGGAGCGGCGATCTGCTGGTCCTGCGCCGGCCGGGCGCGATCCCGCGCTACAGTCTGCATGGCCCGGCCGGGCGCCTGGCATCGCTGTGGTCGCAGTGGTCCGACGCCGCGCAGCCCGCCGGCGATCAAGCCTGGCGGCTGCTGGACATCGAGGCCGGCGTGCCGGCGGTGTACGCCGCCACGAGCGAGCATTTCGTGCCGCAGATGCTGGCGCTCGACCGACTGGGCGCGATCAGCTTCGACAAAGGCTGCTATCCCGGCCAGGAGATCGTCGCGCGGGTGCACTACCTCGGCCAGCTCAAGCGCGGCTTGTTCAAGGCCTACAGCGAATCCGCCGCGCCGCCCGGCGCTGCCGTGTACCACGCCGGCGAACCGCAAGCCGCGGGTGAAGTGGTCGACTGCGCGCGCCACCCGCGGCGCGGTCACGCAGTGCTGCTGGTCTTGCCGCTGGACTTGCCGCTGGATGCGGCGTTGTCTCTGCAGCGGCCGGATGGCGCGCCATTATCCGACCTCACCGCATCCATGCCGCCGCAAGGCTGACGATTCCCGAAGATCCACCCAAGCAGGGCTGAAACCTCATCGCCCGGTTGCGGATCGACCTCTGGATCGAAAAACCCCGTTCGCGGGAGGTCGAGGGCAAGGTGCCGCCGGCTAAAGATAAATAAGTAATATCAAAACAACCACTAATCGCTTTTAATTCTATAGCGGTTTTGCGATCCTGCCGGCCCCTTCGATCTCACGGGAGCCGACATGAAAAGTTTCGCACTGCTTGCGGTGGCGCTCGCCGCCTCGTCCGCAGCGTTCGCCGATGCGCACTTGCTGAACGTCTCGTATGACCCCACGCGCGAGCTCTACCAGCAACTGAACCCGTTGTTCGCCGCCGACTGGCAGAAACGCACCGGTTCCGCCGTGATGATCGACGTCTCCAACGGCGGCTCGGGCAAGCAAGCGCGGGCCATTCTCGACGGACTCGAAGCCGACGTCGCCACGCTGGGCATCGCCTCGGACATCGACGCGCTCGCCGAGCAAGGCAAGTTGTTGCCCCGCGATTGGCAAAAGCGCCTGCCGCAGGACAGCGCGCCGTACACCTCGACCATCGTCTTCGTCGTGCGCAAGGGCAATCCCAAAGCCATTCACGACTGGCCGGACCTCCTGCAGTCCGGGATTCAAGTGGTGACGCCCAATCCCAAAACCTCCGCCGGCGGACGCTGGGCCTTCCTCGCCGCCTATCTGCAAGCGCTGCACGCAAGCGGCGGGGACGCGAACAAGGCCCGCGACTACGTCGCGCGGCTGTACCGCGCAGTGCCGGTGCTGGATTCCGGAGCCCGCGGTTCGACCACGACCTTCGCCCGCGGCATCGGCGACGTGCTGCTGGCCTGGGAGAACGAAGCCCATCTGATCCTCAAGGAATTCGGTGCCGAGCGCTTCGAGATCGTCGTGCCCAAGGTGTCCGTGCTCGCCCAACCGCCGGTGGCCGTCGTGGACAAATACGCCCAAAAGCACGGCAACGAAAAGCTCGCCGAGGCTTACCTGCGCTGGCTGTACAGCCCGGAAGCCCAGGAAGTCATCGCGGCCAATTTCTATCGCCCGACCGACCCGGCCGTGGCCGCGCGCCATGCGAGCGAATTTCCGCCCGTGGAACGCTTGAACGTGAGCGCGCTCGGCGGCATCGCCAAGGTGCAGAAGGATTTCTTCGGCGATGGCGGCCTCTTCGACCAGATCTACGCCAACAAATAACGCCACTTCTTTTTAAGGGATATCGACATGCACATCACGCACCGCGCACGCCGCCGCCTTCCGGGTTTACTGCTCGCGTTCGGTTTCCTCCTGCCGCTCGCCGCGCCGGCGTCCGATTCCACTCCCGACACCCTGGATCTCGATCGACGTTTGAAGGTGGTGGAACGCACGCTCGAAATCCAGCGCGAGGACGACGCGGCCAAGGCCAGGAGCGCGTCCCAGGTGAGCGCCTCGGAAAAAGGCCTGTCCATCAAGGCGGCCAATGGCGCCTATGCGCTCGACATCGGCGCCCTGGCCCAGATCGACGCTCGTTTTTACATCGATCAAGCGGGGGTGAGCGACGCGTTCCTGCTGCGCCGTCTGCGTCCCGTCATCCTCAAAGGGTCGTTCGGAGATTGGGTCGCTTTCAACTTCTCGCCAGAGTTCGCAACGGGCAGCGGCGTGAGCGGCGACGGTTCGACCGCGAGCATCGCCGACGCCTATCTGGACTTGAAGTTCTCGCCGGCTGCGACGCTACGCGCGGGCCGTCAGAAAACGCCCGTGGGGCTGGAACAACTGCAATCCGACGCCCTCATCGGTTTCACCGAGCGCGGCTACACGAGCGAACTGGTGCCCAATCGGGACCTCGGGGCCGTGCTGCAGGGCGTCGTGCTGAAACAAACCTTGAGCTATGCCCTGGGCTTGTTCGGCGGCGCGCCCGACGGACGGGATTTGAACCGCATCAACGCCGACAACCGCTTCGAAATCGCCGCGCGCCTGTTTGCCGAGCCCTTCAAGAACGACTACGGCTTGTGGCGCGGGCTGGGCTACGGCCTGGGCGGAAGTTACGAGAACGCGCTGACCGCGTCACCGAGCAACGTCAACGATGCCCTGCCCCGTTACCGCTCCCCTGGCCAGCAGATCTTCTTCCAGTACGTCAACGGCGGTGCGCCCAACAACACCGTGCTGGCCGACGGCCGTCACTGGCGGCTGGCGCCGCAACTTTACTACTACAACGGTCCCTTCGGTTTGCTCGGGGAATACGCCGTTTCGCGGCAAAAAGTCGTGCTCAACGGTACCCATGCCGAGTTCGGTCATCAGGCCTGGCTCGTGCGCGCGAGCTACGTGCTCACCGGCGAGGACGTCAGCTACGCCGCACCGATCAAGCCGCGCCGTCCGTTCTCGCTCGGCGGCGAGGGCTGGGGCGCATTTTCGGTGGATGCCCGCCTGGAGGCCTTCGCTGCCGATCCCAAGGCGTTCGACCTCAATTTCGCCGATCTCGGCAAATCGGCCAAGAACGCGCGCAGCGCGGGCGTGGCCTTGAACTGGTATTTGACCAGCAACCTCAAACTCGCCGCCGATTACGAGCTCACGCGCTTCGACGGCGGGGCCGCTGCCGGCAAGGATCGGCCCAACGAGCAAGCGGTGTTCTCGCGGCTGCAACTGGCGTTTTGAGGTACGGGAGCGGCCGATCATGAGCATCGTCGCGGTGAACACGCGCAACCAGCTACGGGGCACGATCATCGCCGTCCATCGCGGGCCGGTGGTCAGCGAAGTGGAAATCGAAACCGGCGCCGGGCTCGTCTCGGCGCTGGTGACCACGAGCTCGGTGGAGCGCCTGGCCTTGCGCGAGGGCGATGCGGCGCTGGCCTTGTTCAAGGCCGCCGACGTGCTCATTGCGAAACTCGACCGCTGAGGAGCGCACGAGCCGATGTGCCTGATCATTTACAAACCCGCCGGTCTGTCGATCCCGACCGAACTGATCGAGGCCGCCGCGCACTTCAACCGCGACGGCTGGGGCTTGATGGGCCACATCCAGACGCAAGGCTGCCTGTGCGAGCGCCACGAGCGGGTCGATCCGCAGGCGATCCTGCGGCGGCTGCACGTGCTGGAGCAAGCCGAGTTGTGCCTGCACCTGCGGCTGCGGACGCGCGGCAGCCGCGGGCTGGACGAGGCACAGCCTTTCAAGATCACCGATCGCTACTGGCTCATGCACAACGGCACCTTGCGTTTGCCGCCGCAGCCCGGCCACTCGGACAGCCGCCTGCTCGCGGAGCGGATCCTGCGCCCGCTGTTCGCCGCCTGGCCGGAGCTGCCGATCCAGGCGGCGTTCGTCGCGCTGGTCGAAGCAGGGCTGGGCCCCGAAAACAAAGTCGTGCTGTTCGATGCCGAATGGCGGCGCTTCCATTTCTTCAACTATCGGTATGGCGCGGAGTTCGAGGGCCTGTGGCTGTCGAGCACCCGCTGGATCGACCGCCGGCGCCTGGCCCTGGCGCACGCGCCGCAGCCCCAGGCGCAGAGTTATCCCATCGCAGAGCTGGAGTTCGTATGAACGCGGCGACACACTCGCGGGATTCCTCGATCAATCGGGTGCTGCCGGGCTTCGGTTTGAGCATGGCCTTCACGCTGAGCTATCTCAGCCTGCTGGTGCTCATTCCCTTGGCCGGCGTGTTCGCGAAAGCCGCCGGACTGGGCTTGAGCGGGCTATGGCACGAGTTGTCCGAGCCCCGCGTGCTCGCCGCTCTGCGGCTCAGTTTCGGCGGCGCTTTGCTGGCGGCGGCGGTCAACCTCGTCTTTGGACCGATCGTCGCCTGGGTCTTCGTGCGATATCGGTTCTTCGGCAAACGGCTGTGGCATGCGATGGTCGATCTGCCGTTCGCACTGCCGACCGCGGTCGCCGGCATCGCCTTGTCGGCGCTCTACGGACCACAAGGCTGGCTGGGTCAACCGCTGAATGCCCTGGGAATCAAGGTGGCCTATACCCCGCTCGGCGTATTCGTGGCCATGGTGTTCATCGGCCTGCCGTTCCTGGTCCGCACGCTGGAGCCGGCGCTCGAACACGCCGAACGCACGCTCGAAGAAGCCGCCGCCACGCTGGGCGCCAATCGCTGGCAAACCATCACCCGCGTCATCCTGCCGGCCGTGACGCCCGCCTTGCTCAGCGGCGCGGCGATGGCCTTCGCGCGCGCGGTGGGCGAGTACGGTTCCATCATCTTCATCGCCGGCAACCTGCCCGGCCTGTCCGAGATCGCGCCGCTGCTGATCATGATCCGCCTCGAAGAGTACGACTACGCCGGCGCCACGGCCATCGCCGCGGTGATGCTCGTCGCCTCTTGCGCGATCCTGGCCGCGCTCAACGCGCTGCAATTCCGCGCCCGGCGCACGGGTGCGCCATGAGCACCCGCACGCTCGAAGCGCCGCCCTTGGCGCAAACCAACGCCGCCATCGACGAACCGCGCTGGGTGCGCCATCTGCTGATGGCCGTCGCGCTGTCGTTTTTGGCGATATTCCTGCTGTTGCCCCTGGGGCAAGTCCTGTTCTCGGCCTTCGCCAAAGGAGCCGGCGCCTGGTGGGCCGCGGTGACCGCCCCCGACTCGCGCGCGGCGATCTGCATGAGTTTGCTCGTCACATCGCTGGCCGTGGCGGCCAATACGCTGTTCGGCCTGTGCGCGGCGTGGGCGATCGCCTATTTTCATTTTCCCGGCAAACGCTGGCTCGTGACCTTGATCGATCTGCCGTTTTCGGTATCGCCGGTGATCGCCGGGCTGATTTTCATCTTGATCTTCGGCGCGCGCGGCTGGGCCGGGCCGTGGCTGAGCGAGCACGGCATCCGGATCGTCTTCGCCTGGCCCGGCATGGTACTGGCGACTACGTTCGTCACCTTTCCCTTCGTGGCGCGCACGCTGATTCCCCTGCTCCAGCAGAAAGGGTCTCAACACGAGGAAGCCGCGCTGACCCTCGGCGCCTCGGGCTGGCGGATGTTCTGGCAGGTCAGCCTGCCCAAAATGCGCTGGGCCTTGCTGTACGGCGTGCTGTTGTGCAACGCGCGCGCCATGGGCGAGTTCGGTGCGGTGAGCGTGGTCTCCGGTCATATCCGCGGGCGCACCAACACCATGCCGCTGCAAGTGGAGCTGTTCTACAACGATTACCAATTCGAAGCCGCTTTTGCGCTCGCCTCGTTGCTGGCCGCCTTGGCCTTGTTGACCATGGGCCTGAAAGCCTTCCTCGAATGGCGCCTGCGCGACGAGCTCGCGGCAACCCGAGGACACTGAACGTGGACATTCGCATCGAAGGACTCAGCCGACGCTTCGGCTCGGTGGCGGCGCTCGAGCGCATCGACTTGCACATCGCCCGCGGCGAGCTGGTCGCCTTGCTGGGCCCTTCCGGCTCGGGCAAAACCACGCTGTTGCGCGCGATCGCCGGCCTGGAGCCGGCGGACGAAGGCCGCATTCTTTTCGGCGCGCTCGACGCCACGCGCTTGCCGGTGCGCGAACGCCAGGTGGGATTCGTCTTCCAGCACTACGCTTTGTTCGAACACATGACGGTGCTGGACAACGTCACCTTCGGATTGCGGGTCAAGCCGCGCCGCTGGCGACCGGGGCGCGCGGAAATCGAGCGACGCGCACGCGAACTGCTGGTGCGCGTGCAACTGGAAGGGCTGGAACGGCGTTATCCGAACCAGCTCTCCGGCGGACAGCGTCAGCGCGTGGCGCTGGCGCGCGCGCTGGCGATCGAGCCGCGCGTGTTGCTGCTCGACGAACCCTTCGGCGCGCTCGACGCCAAGGTGCGCAAGGAACTGCGCGGCTGGTTGCGCGGTTTGCAGCGCACCACCGGTTACACCACGGTTTTCGTGACGCACGATCACGAAGAAGCGCTGGAGCTGGCGGATCGCGTGGTGATCCTCAACCGCGGCCGCATCGAGCAGCTCGGCCCGGTAGCCGAGGTTTACGAATGTCCCGCCAACCCTTTCGTCTTCGAATTCCTCGGCAGCGCCAACGTCCTGCCGGCCGTCGCGCGCGGCCGCGAACTCTGGCTGCCCGGCGCCGAGCACCCGCTGACGGGCGACCAGATCTTCCCCGGCGGCGAGGTGGCGGTCTATGTCCGCCCTGGCGACGTACGCCTTGCCGGTGCGGATCCCGCCGCAATCCCCGCCCGCGTGATCGACCTCCAGCGTACCGGCCCGCGGGTCACGGCGCAGGCCGAGCTGTCGGACGGAACGCGGTTGTTTATGGAATTGCCGCACTTGCATCATGACGTCTCTCAGCTAAGCGTGGGTGCGGCGGTGCGCTTGCGCCTGTTGCAGTTTCGCGCCTATTCGCGCGCGGACGCTCAACGGCCGGGCGCTGGCCGTCCGGACTCTCGGCAACCAGGGGCCGCCCCTTCCGGTCAAGGACGGATCGCCGCTCGCTGAGCGGCGCAGCGCGGCGCAAGATCGTGGCGCTTCCCTGAAGCAAAGCTTTTGCTCAGGCCCGCGGTCTCATGGCGCCGTGGGCCACGCGCTCGCGCCAGGTCGCCGGCGGCACGCCGAAAGCGCGCTTGAATGCACGCTGAAACGCCGCTGGCGAGTCGTATCCGACTTCGTCGGCGACGCGATCCAAGGTCCAGCCTCGCTCGTGCAGGTGGCGCGCAGCGAGCTGCATGCGCAGCCGCGTCAGATAGCGCATGGGCGGCTCGCCCAAGACCTCGCGGAACCGCGCCGCCAGGCTGGAGCGCGAACTGCCGACCGTGTTCGCGAGCGCTTCGACCGACCACGGTCGGGTCGGTGCGCCATGCAGGATGTGCAGCGCACGGCCGACCAAGGGATCGCGCAGACCCGCGAACCAGCCGGTGGCCTCTTGAGGCAGCGATTGGATGTGCAGACGCAGGGCTTCCATGAACAGCAACTCGGTGAGGCGCACGCGCAGGCTTTGTGCGCCAGGCCGGTCTTCCAGCGCTTCGGACGCGGCGTAGTTCACCAGGGCGTCGATGCGCTCGCCGAGGGCGACACTGAAAACGGCCGGGAGCGAAACGAACAGCGGCTCGAAGGCGCGGCAGTCGCAGCCGAGAAAACCGCACAACAGGCTGATCGCAGGCCGCGCCCCCGTTTGGATACGGACGCGGCGCAGGTCCAGCAAGGAGCGGCCGCCGAGCGCCTGCGCCATCGGGACACAGGGACGACCGCGAGCGTCGCCGAGCTGATGCGCATCGCCACGCGCCAGCACCACCGCGTTGCCGGCCGGGACGCGGAACCAGTCGTGCGCCCCCTGGCGGAACCAGCACTCGCCGTGAAGCACGACGTGGAATGCGATGACATGGCTGGTCCCGGCCGGCAGGACCGGAGCGAGCTGGCACGGCCTCGGATCGCTGGCGATCCCCCACGACCCGACGAGGTCGGCCCGGAACAACAGGGCGCCGGTCAGACGCACCATCGCCAGCGCATCGGAAAGAACGTCCGCGGCCATGATCCCTCCCACGGTCACAAAGCCGGCGTTTGAAGCATGCGCGGCGGAGTATAGGGCATTGTACCCGCGTGCCGAGCCGCGAAAACTAGGGCTTATTAACTCGAACGGAGAGGCCAAGGATGCGCGCACTGATACTGCTCTACGGCATCGGCTGTTACGTCGTATTCTTCCTGACGTTTTTGTATGCCATCGGTTTCGTCGGCGATTTGCCGCTGCCGAAAACCATCGACCGCCCGGCAATCGCCGCAGCCACCGGCTGGCAGGCATGGATCATCGACCTGGTCTTGCTCGGAATTTTTGCCGTGCAACACAGCGGCATGGCGCGGCGCGGCTTCAAGATCTGGCTGACGCGCTGGCTGCCGACCGCGGCGGAGCGCAGCACTTACGTCCTGCTGTCGAGCCTGGCGCTGATCCTGCTGTACTGGCAATGGCGACCGCTGGCCGGCACCGTCTGGAACGCTCCGGCTGGCTGGAGCGTCGGAGTGCTGTGGGGGCTGTTCGCGCTCGGCTGGCTGCTGGTGCTGAGCGGCACGTTCGTCATCAATCACTTCGACCTGTTCGGCCTGCGCCAGGTCTGGCTCTATGCAAGAGGCCGCAAATACGCGCCGCCAGAGTTCAAGGAAGGGCTTTACTATCGTCTGGTCCGGCATCCGCTGATGCTCGGCTTCCTCATCGCCTTCTGGGCGACGCCGAAGATGAGCGTCGGCCATCTGCTGTTCTCCGTGGCCACCACCGGCTACATCCTGCTCGCCTTGCAACTGGAAGAGCGCGACCTGCTCGCTGCCCACGGCGAGAGTTACCGCGAATATCAGCGTCGGGTCCCCATGCTGTGCCCCTGGCCTCGTCCGCGCGGTGCGGTGGCCAAACGCGCCCGCACATAGCCCTGAAAAGACTCTGAGGCCTGGCAGGCCAGGAACGCTAAGACTCCGGCCTCATCGCGGGAAAGAGCAAAACGTCGCGGATGCTCGGCGAGTCGGTGAGCAACATCACCAGCCGGTCGATGCCCAGCCCCACGCCGGCGGTCGGCGGCATGCCGTATTCCAGCGCGCGGACGTAGTCCGCGTCGTACACCATTGCTTCTTCGTCCCCGGCCGCCTTGGCCGCGGCCTGGGCGCGGAAACGCGCCGCCTGATCCTCGGGATCGTTGAGCTCGGAAAAACCATTGGCCAGCTCGCGGCCACCGATGAACAACTCGAAACGGTCGCTGACCTCCGGATCGGCGTCCTTGCGTCGCGCCAGCGGCGAGACTTCGGTGGGATATTCGGTGATGAAGGTGGGCTGGATCAGCGTGCCCTCGACGGTCTTCTCGAAGATCTCGGTCAGCAGCTTGCCCGCGCCCATCTCGGGCGTCACCAGCACGCCGCGGGCGTGGGCGGCGGCGGCTAGATAGGCGCGGTCGCGCAAGCGCGTGCGGTCCAGCTCGGGATTGCGCTGCGCCACCGCTTCGGCCAGCGACAGACGCACGAAAGGCTGCGCCAGGTCGATCGCCTGGCCCTGGTAGCTCAATGCGGTCTTACCCACGGCCGCCAGCGCGCAATCGCGCAACATCGTTTCCACCAGGGCCATCGCGTCCTGATAATCGGCGTAGGCCTGGTAGAACTCCAGCATGGTGAACTCGGGGTTGTGACGGGTGCTCAATCCTTCGTTGCGGAAGTTGCGGTTGAGCTCGTATACGCGCTCGAACCCACCGACCACCAGGCGCTTGAGATACAGCTCCGGCGCGATGCGCAGATAAAGATCCCGGTCGAGCGCGTTGTGGTGCGTGACGAAGGGTCGCGCCGCCGCCCCGCCGGCGATGGGCTGGAGCATGGGCGTTTCGACCTCGATGAAGCCCAGGCTGTCGAGGAACTGGCGCAAAAAGCGCACCGCGGCGGCGCGCACCTCGAACACCCGCCGCGCCTCGGGATTGACGATCAGATCGAGATACCGCTGGCGGTAGCGCGTCTCGGTGTCGGTCAGTCCGGCCCATTTCTCCGGTAGCGGGCGCAGCGACTTGGCCAGCAACTCGAGCCTTGAGACCTTGAGCGAGAGCTCGCCGGTCTTGGTCTTCATCACCGTACCTTGACAGCCGAGCAGATCGCCCACGTCCCAGGACTTGAACGCCTCGTAGGTCGCCTCGCCCAGCGCGTCGTGCTGCACGAAGAGCTGGATCGCGCCGGACATGTCCTGCAGCCGTCCGAAGCTGGCCTTGCCCATCACCCGTTTGGCCATCAGCCGGCCGGCCAGCGCGAACGTCCGCGACTCCTGGGCCAGAGCGGCGGCGTCGCGCGGGCCGTAGAGCCCGTGCAGCTCGGCGGCCAGCGTGTCGCGGCGGAAGTGGTTGGGATAAGCGCGGCCGGTGGCGCGTAGTCGGGCCAGCTTCTCGCGCCGGTGCGCGATCAGATAATTCTCGTCCTGCGGCTGATGCTCTTCGGTCATCGATGATCGGTCGGGTCGCAAGGGCGCAAGCCGCGACCCGCATTGAGGGTGGGTAAAGTCTGTCGCGGCGGACGCCGTTCCTACAAGCCCTGTTTCAGGCTCGCTTCAAGAAAAGGATCGAGGTAACCGTCCAGCACTTTCTGCGTGTCGGCGATTTCCACGCCGGTACGCAGATCCTTGATGCGCGACTGGTCGAGCACATAGGAGCGGATCTGATGTCCCCACTCGATGTCGCTCTTGGATTCCTCGATCTTGCGCTGCTCGGCCTGGCGCTTTTCCAGCTCGCGCTCGTACAGCTTGGCGCGCAGCATCTTCATCGCGCGATCGCGGTTCTTGTGCTGGCTGCGCTCGGTCTGGCAGGCGACGACGATCCCGCTCGGAAGATGCGTGATGCGGATCGCCGACTCGGTCTTGTTGACGTGCTGGCCGCCGGCGCCGCTGGAGCGGTAGGTGTCGATCTTGAGCTCGGCCGGGTTGATGTCGATGTCGATGTCGTCGTCCACTTCCGGGGACACGAACACGCCGGCGAACGAGGTATGACGGCGGTTGCCCGCGTCGAAGGGCGACTTGCGCACCAGACGGTGCACGCCGATCTCGGTGCGCAACCAGCCGTAAGCGTACGGGCCCTGCACATAGATCGAGGCGCTCTTGATGCCGGCGACTTCGCCGTCGGAACGCTCCAGGAGTTCGGTCTTGAACCCGTGGGCGTCCGCCCAGCGTAGATACATGCGCAGCAGCATCTCCGCCCAGTCCTGCGCCTCGGTGCCGCCGGAGCCCGCCTGGATGTCGAGATAGGCATTGGCCGCATCCATCGGGCCGGCGAACATGCGCTTGAACTCCAGCTCCTCGGCCAGCCGTGCCTGCGCGGCGACTTCGCGCGCGACCTCCGCCACGATCGCGTCGTCGCCTTCGGCGGCTGCCAGCTCGAGCAATTCCTCGCAGTCGTGGAGCGCGCGTTCGGCCCGCTGCAGAGGCTCCAGCACCGCTTCGAGCTGGGCACGCTCGCGGCCCAGGCTCTGGGCGCGTGACGGATCGTTCCAGATGCCGGGCTGCTCCAGCTCCGCATTGACCTCGGCCAGCCGCTCGCGCTTGCCCTGGTAGTCAAAGATAGCCCCGCAGCGCGTCGAAACGCGCACGCAGGGCCGTGATCTCGCTTCTGATCGGGTTGATTTCCATGGCGACAAGACTTGTGCGGACGCGCAGTATAGAGGCTCCGGCCGTTGCGCGCAGTTGTGCCGCCGTACGAGCGCATGTTAAATATGATGACCAAGGCTGCCGCCCAGCGAGCGCGGCCCGCTAAAAACATTCTCCGCAGAACCTGAGGAGCGCAAGGGGAGCCGCATGAACAGTGTCCGTCACGGGTTGGGATTCGGCCTGGCCGCTGCCGTCGTCGTGCTGAGCACCAGCGCCGCGGCACAAGTCGATACCAGCGATCGCCGTTTCTATATCTCGCCGATGTTCACTTACACGCTCGCCGACCAGGCGCGCGGAACCGACGATGGCCTCGGTGGCACCATCGCGGTCGGCAAGCGGCTGACCAAGGGCCTGGATCTCGAGGTGCTCGGTTTCTATAGCCAGTACGACACCAAGCAGGACGAGTTCAGCTCGCTCGGCCCGCAGCCGAACAGCGCACGACTGTACGGCGGCGGTCTCGGGGCCAACATCCTGCTGTTCCCCTCCTCCGCGAGCTTTCTCAACGGCCTGTATCTGCACGCCGACGTGATGCGCGGCCAGGGGCTCAACCAGCCGGGCAAGATTCGCGATTATTCCAGCACGATCTTCGATGCCGGTTTCGGCTACGACCTGCCGCTCAACATCACCTTGGGCGGCCTGTTCGCGCCGGGCATGGCTTTGCGCCTGGAAGCGCTGTATCGCAACGACGGCCACGGCCGCGGCGAGATCGGCACCAACTTCAACGGCGATCAGAAGTACTTCACCGAGGCCGCGTTCAACGTCGGTCTGCGTATCCCCCTGGGCGGCCGCGTTTCGCCGCCCGCCACGCCGCCGCCGGAACAGCCGCCGCAGGTGGTGCCGGTCGAGCAGCCCGCACCTCCGCCTGCGCCGCCCCCGCCCC
>JADGHB010000023.1 GCA_019689635.1 Nevskia sp.
AGACATTGGCGAAGCGGAGAAACGACGTGGCGCGGCGAGCAGCGTGGAGGGCCCCATTGCGAAGCAATGGGATCCTAGCGTCGCGAGACCGCGCCCACGGCTAGTCTTCCAGCGGGCGCGCTTCAGGAGAGCGGATGAAAAACGTGCCGCTACGCGCCGTGGTCGGGCTCGGCAACCCGGGGCCGGAGCACGAGCGCACGCGCCACAACGCCGGTTTCTGGTTCGTCGACCGGCTGGCGGCCGATGCCGGCGCGGAATTCCGCGCCGAGCCCAAGTTCCGCGGCGGGCTGGCGCGCGCGCGCCGCGCGGGGCACGAGCTGCTGTTGCTGAAGCCTTCGACCTACATGAACGCCAGCGGCGAGGCGGTGCAGGCGCTCGCTGCGTTCTACAAGCTCGCACCGGGCGAGATCCTGATCGTCCACGACGAACTCGATCTGCCGCCCGGCACGGCGCGCCTCAAACGCGGTGGCGGCCACGGTGGCCATAACGGCTTGCGCAGCCTGCATCAACATCTGGGCCCCGACTACCTGCGTCTGCGCATCGGCATCGGCCATCCCGGCCACAAGGACCGGGTGCTGGCCTACGTGCTGGGCCGGCCGAGCGCCGAGGACCGGCGCGCCATCGACGAGGCCATCGCCCGCGCCGAGGAAGCGCTCGATTGCCTGTTGACGCAGGGCTGGGACAAAGCGACGCAGTGGCTGCACACCGAGGATCGCTGAACCCCCAATCTCGCGCGGCGTGCGCGGCGCGTTTATAGTTGCGCCCCCACCCGCCCGCACGCCATGAACAAAACCTCGTTTCCCAAGCAAGAACTCAAGGTGCTGCTGCTGGAAGGCGTCAGCCAGACCGCAGTCGAGAGCTTCCGCAACGCCGGCTACACCAACCTCGAGTACCACGAAAAATCGCTGCCCGAAGACCGCCTGGCCCAGGCGCTGGCCCAGGCGCACATCGTCGGCATCCGCAGCCGCACCCAGCTCAGCGGCGCGCTGATCGAACAGTCGCGGCGCCTGTTCGCGATCGGCTGCTTCTGCATCGGCACCAACCAGGTGGACCTGGACGCGGCGGAGGCGCGCGGCATCCCGGTGTTCAACGCGCCCTACTCCAACACCCGCAGCGTGGCCGAGCTGGTGATCGCCGAGGCGATCCTGCTGATGCGGCGCATCCCGGAAAAGAACATGCTCTGCCATCGCGGCGGCTGGGCCAAATCCGCCGCGGGCAGCTATGAAGTGCGCGGCAAGACCCTGGGCATCGTCGGTTACGGCCACATCGGCACCCAGGTCGGCGTGCTGGCCGAGAGCCTGGGCATGCGCGTGCTATTCCACGACATCGAAACCAAGCTCGCGCTGGGCAACGCCGCGCCGACGGCGAACCTCGGCGAGCTGCTGGAACGCGCCGACATCGTCACGCTGCACGTCCCGGAAACCGCGCAGACCCGGAATCTGATCGGCGCCGCCGAGCTGGCGCGGATGAAGCCGGGCGCGGTGCTGATCAACGCCTCGCGCGGCACGGTGGTGGATCTCGAGGCGCTGGCCGAAGCGCTCAAGCGCGGACAGCTCGCCGGCGCGGCGATCGACGTGTTTCCGCGCGAACCCAAAGCCAACGACGAGAAGTTCGTCTCGCCGCTGATCGGTCTGGACAACGTGATCCTCACGCCGCACATCGGCGGCAGCACGCTGGAGGCGCAGGAGAACATCGGCCTGGAAGTCGCGGCCAAGCTGATCCGCTACAGCGACAACGGCTCCACGCTTTCCGCGGTGAACTTTCCCGAAGTCTCGCTGCCCGAGCACCGCGGCAGCCGGCGCCTGCTGCACATCCACCAGAACGTGCCCGGCGTGTTGTCGCGCGTCAACGAGGTGTTCTCGCAGGCGGCGGTCAACATCGACGCGCAGTACTTGCAGACCAGCGCGCGCATCGGCTATGTGGTCATCGACATCGCCGCCGCCGAGGCGCAAGCCGAAGCGCTGAAGGAAAAACTGGCGGCGATTCCCGGCACGCTACGCACGCGGCTGCTCTACTGAACAGGCGGCGCACGGAAAGCGCCGATGGGGCCCGGAAACTCCACGGGACTCTCGAAGCCGTCCTTGGACACCGCGGAAACGCCGAAGTCGTGATCGTCGATGACGATGTCCTTGAGCGTCAACTCGTGCGTGTTTCCGGCCCAGCGCGAGTGCGTCCATTCCGGCGCGGCGGTGTCGCGCCACCACACGCGATAACCGGCGAGGTCCGCCGCCGCGCCGTCGGCGAGCGGTTGCCAGGACAAGCGGGTGTCCGGCGTCACGGCGCCGGAAATCTTCACGTCCTCGGGGGGCGGCGGCGCCCAGGCCAGCGCCGCGGCGGCGAGCAGGTTGGTCGCGGCGACTTTGGCCAGGTATTCGAAGTCCACGTGATCGAGCGTGTCGCCGTAGACCACGCCGTTTTCGACGCGCACGTCCTGATGCTGGCGGCGGTAATCCTCGGCGCTCTCGCGGAAGCACACCGCCGGCATGCCCAGCGCGTTGAATGCCTCGTGGTCGCCGCCGCGGTGGTCACGGTCCACCCGGTACACCAGATCGACGCGCCAGTTCGGCAGCCAGCGTTCGGCGCTGCGCTTGACGTAACGCGCCAGGTTGCGCGATGGGCTGTCGTTTTCTCCGCCTGCGTCGCGGCGCAGCCGCGCCTGGGCCGCGGTCTCGGTCTCGCGTGTGGCCTCGGAGAACAGGCGTACGCGGGTGTTGTCGAGCACGCCGTTTTCGCCGCGCGGACTGCCGACGATGTCGTTGTTGAGATCGCCTTCCACGAACCAGCCCTGCTGTTGCGCGTAACGGGCCAGGATCTTGCCGCCGTAGAGCCCCTGCTCCTCGCCCGACAGCACGCCGTAAACGAGGGTGGCGCGGAACTGGTAGCGGCTGAGCACGCGCGCGGCCTCCAGCACCAGCGCCACGCCGGAACCGTCGTCGTCGGCGCCAGGGGCGTCGTGCGTGGCGTCCATCACGTCGCTCACGCGGCTGTCGAGATGCGCGCTGAGCACGATCACGCGCTGCGGATCGGCGACGCCCTTCTGGACCGCCACCACGTCCACGATCTCGGTTGGCTGCGGAACGCGCGGACCGGTGACGGTGTCGCTCGGCGTGACCAGGCTCAGGCACCCGCCGCAGTCCCTGGAGATCGCCTCGAAACGCGCGCGCACCCAGCGCCGCGCCGCGCCGATGCCGCGCGTGTCCGAGCGCGTGTCGGACAGCGTGTGGCGCGTGCCGAAGGCCACCAGTTGCGCGACCGTGGCCTGCAATTGCGTGGGGCTGACCGCGGCCGCGATCTCGCCGAGCACCGGCGTATCCGCGGGCGGCGGCGCATCGCCGGCCTGGGCCGCTGCGCCGATCAGCGTGCCGACGCCCACCACCCAGGCCTTCCATCCCATCGCGGCGCTCCCGTTGTGGCCGAAGCTTTCGCTTTCCACATTATGCGGTCTAGGTTGGCCGGGCTAAACTACGCGCCCTTTCCGAGCCAAGCAGCGAGCGACCCGTCATGGGCGTGAAGTGCGGTATCGTGGGCCTGCCCAACGTCGGCAAATCGACGCTGTTCAACGCGTTGACTCAGGCACGCATCCCGGCGGAGAACTACCCCTTCTGCACCATCGACCCCAACGTGGGCGTCGTGCCGGTCCCCGACCCGCGGCTGGAGCGACTCGCCGCCATCGCCAAGCCGCAGAAAATCGTGCCCGCGGTGGTGGAATTCGTGGACATCGCCGGTCTCGTGGCCGGCGCCAGCCAGGGCGAGGGTCTGGGCAACAAGTTCCTCGCGCACATCCGCGAGACCGACGCCATCGCCCACGTGGTGCGCTGTTTCGACGATCCTGACGTGGTCCACGTCGCCGGCGGCGTCGATCCGCTGCGCGACATCGAGGTCATCAACACCGAACTGGCGCTGGCCGACCTGGAAACCCTGGCCAAGGCCGCCGAGCGTCTCGCCAGGCAGGTGCGCGCCGGCGACAAGGCCGCCGCGGCGCGCGCGCAGCTGATCGAACGCGTGCAGGCGCATCTGGATCGCGGCGCAGCCCTGCGCGGCCTGGAACTCGACACCGAGGAGCGCGCAGCGCTGCGCGAGCTGCACCTGCTCACGCTCAAGCCGGTGTTGTACGTCGCCAACGTGGACGAGCGCGGCTTGCAGGGCAACGCCCATGTCGAGCGCGTGCGGGCGCATGCGGCGCGGGAAAACTCGCAAGCCGTGGTGGTCTGCGCCGCCATCGAAGCCGAGATCGCCCAGCTCGACGCAGCCGACCGCGGCGCCTTCCTCGCCGACCTCGGCCTCGAAGAGCCGGGCCTTAACCGCGTGATCCGCAGCGCCTACCAGCTACTCGGGCTCCAGACCTTCTTCACCGCCGGCCCGCAGGAAGTCCGCGCCTGGACGATCAAACGCGGCGCGACCGCGCCCCAGGCCGCGGGCGCGATCCACTCCGACTTCGAGCGCGGCTTCATCCGCGCCGAAGTGATTTCCTACGAAGACTATCTCGAGTTCGGCGGCGAGCACGGCGCGCGCGAAGCCGGCCGCCTGCGCCTGGAAGGCAAGGACTACGTGGTGCAGGAAGGCGATGTCATGCACTTCCGTTTCAACGTCTGAGAGAATCCGCCACGGCGCGGATTCCGTTTCAAAGGAGGAAGACCATGGACGCAGCCCGCAGCTACACCGGCTCCTGCCACTGCGGCAAAGTCCGCTTCGAGGCCACCCTGGACCTCACGCGCGTCATGAGCTGCAACTGTTCGATCTGCTCGCGCCTGGGCTATGTCCTGAGCTTCATCCCCGCCGCGCAGTTCAAGCTGCTGGCGGGCGAGGACGCGCTGAGCGACTACCAGTTCAACCAAAAGCGCATTCACCATCTGTTCTGCGCCACCTGCGGCGTCCATCCCTTCGCGCGCGGCACGGGGCCGGACGGCAAGGAAACCGTGGCGGTCAACCTGCGCTGCCTGGAGGGCGTGGATCTCGAGGCGCTGACGCCGCAGAAATTCGACGGCAAGCGCCTGTGACGTGCCGAGCTAAGGGCGCTTGAGAAAGCGCAGCGCCAGACGCGCGAAATACGGCACGACGTTCGGGCGCAGCAGGCGGGCATCGTAGCCCGCCATGCGGCGGTCGTTCTCGGCGAGGCAGATCTCCAGCAGTTGGCGCGGCGTGATGTCGATGCCGAGCTGTTGCGCGCCGGTGGCGGTGAAGTTGGCGTCCTGCATCTCGCCTTTGCGGTCCAAGCCGCGGGCGATGCCGATGCGCTCCCAGATCAGGAAAGCCCACACCGCCAGGGTCTTGGCGAAAAACCACGGCCGGCGCCACCAGGGCATGGTGCGCCGGTACCAGGCCGCCCAGTTGACGAAGAACAGGATGTGGCGGCCTTCCTCCTGCATCACCGGTTCGAAGGTTTCCACCAGTTCGGGCGGGAAATATCCCGAACGCTTGGCGACTTCGAACAAGCCGAAGGCGAAAAAGCTGTCGATACACTCCGAATAGCCGGTGACCAGCCAAGCCCACTCGGGGTCGCGGGGTTTTTCATAGGCCGGCTCCGGCGCCAGGCGGATGCCGTAGGCCTCGACCAGCTTGGACAGCACCACCTTGTGTCGCGCCTCTTCGGCGCCGTCCAGGTCCAGCGCCTGGCGCAGCAGCGGATCGGTGACGGACTCGGCGAAGCTCTGCACGCGGATGGACGCGCGTCCCTCGGTCTGCACCGCGATGTCCCAGATCGGCAGCGAGGTCACGCGCGCCAAGGCCTCGGGCGACAGTCGTGGCCACTGGATCACGGCGGGTTTGTAGGGATTGTGCGTCTCCAGCAGCATGCGGCAGAACGCGCGTTTGTGCGCCTCGCTGCCGGGCGCGATGCGGCCCGGTTCGGGAGCGCGCCAGTGGCGCATGGCGTAGTCGGCGGCGGCGAGAGTTTCGGACATCGAAAGCGGCGCGATGGCGGGTATCCCAACGAATTATAAATCGCGTTGTTTGGCCCCCGCAGCGGCGCCGCGCGCGCGCAGCCGCAGACCGAGCCGCCGGGCTTCCAGCCATTGCCAGGACAGCAGGAACGGCACGCCGTAGCCGATCTCGCGCACGCGCTTGGCCAGCGACAGCGCGATGGAGGCATCCGCCGGCAGCCCGATCAGATTTCCGAACAGTACCAGCCCCGCTTCCTGGACGCCGACGCCGGCCGGCACGAAGAACGCGAAATTGCGCAGCGCCAGGCTCAGGCTTTCCACCGTCACCGCCTGCCAGGCACCGACCGGATGGCCGAGCAGACGCAGGGCCAGCCAGGTCTCGAAGCTGCCGGCGACCATGCCGGCGAGCTGCCAGAACAGCGCCGCCCACAGCCGCGCCTGGCGCCGGTACATGGCGCGGATCTCGGCGTCGAGCGCGGCGGCGTTGACGAACAGCGCGGCGAGCTTGTGATCGTCGCCCAGCAGCTTGAGCAGAAAACGCTCGATGCGCGCGAACAGATCTCCGTAACGCAGCAGCGCGTACAGCGCCAGCGGCACCGGAAGGCTGACGAGGAGCCCCCACCACAGTGCATCGGATAATTCGCTGCGACTCAGCAGCGTGACCAGCAACACCAGGCCCAGCGCGGTGAACAGGTACTGGTTGATCAGCGTCAGCAACACTTCCAGGATCACGCTGGCGGTGACCGCGGTACCGGGCAAGGGCCGCAGCAAGGCCAGCCGGATGCCCACGATCTCGCCGCCGATGCTGGCCACCGGCAGCAGGCGGTTGACCGCCTCGCGCACGCTGGCGATCCAGAACAGGAAGGGCCGCGTGGCGCTGCGCGCGCCGTCGCGCGGTGCCAGCAGCGCGCGCCAGCCCTCGGCATCGAGCGCGATGGGCAGCCCATGAAACGGAACGAGCCACAAAAGACCCCAGCCGGCGGTCGCCAGCGACTGGCCGATCGCGGCCCAACCCTGATGGACGATCAATGCGATCGCCAGCGCCAGGCCCAGCAGACCGGCGATCAAGCTCAAGCGTTTCATGCGCTCGCACCCGCTGGCGGCAAAAGATCGGAGAAGCCGCCCGTCGGCAGGCACAGTTCGGCCAGTCGCGCGCGCACGCGCGGCGAACACAAGGCGGCCAACTCGTCCCGGTGCCGATAGGTGCGCATGGAAGCGGTCAAGCCGTCGCGCGTGGCGGGATGGCAGTAGATCTCAGACACGCCGGGCGGCGGACGTTCCAGCGCGGCGAGCATGGCTGCCTCGTCCATGGCGCCGCTGCGCGCCAGGCCGAAGACGAAATCGTTGTGCGCGATACCCGCGCGCTCGAGCCGCCGGCGCATGAGCGCGATCCAGGGCGCAAGCCAGACCGGCATGCCCGGCTCCGCCGGCAGCCGCACCGCGTGCATGCCGAACGCGCGGCCGATCTCCAGGATCAGGGACAGCACCGTCGGATGCAGATGGAAATGCTTGTGCGCGTTGACGTGGTCGAGCCTCAAGCCCGTGGCGGCGAAGGCCTCGAACTGCGCGCGGATCTCGGCGGCAAGCTGACGCCGCACGCGCGGCACGAAAAAGAAACGGACTCCGTCGCGCGCCATGGCGCTGCCGAAGCGGCCGTTCTGGTCCGCGAGATCAGGGATGCGCGAGTGCGGCAGAACCGCCGGACCGTCGGCAAGCACCAGATGCAAGCCCACGCGCAGCCGGCGCAGCCGCCGGGCACGCGCCACGGCATCCGCCGCGGCGGGCGCCGCCACCATCAGGCTGGCGGCGGTGAGCACGCCCTCGCGGTGCGCGCATTCCACCGCCTCGTTCACCGCCACATCGAGACCGAAGTCGTCGGCGGTGAAGATCAGGCCACGCTTTTCCCGAAGCCCGGATCCCCGGCCCCGAGTTCCGGCCAAACTCAAGCCTCGTGCGCGCGCAGGAACCTGAAGAACTCCACGCCCTCGCGCAGCCGGCGTTTCATCATGTCCCAGCTCGCCAGCATTTCCTTGACGATCTCCCAGATCTTGCTCGGGCGGAAATAGAACCGTTTGTAGAAGGTTTCCATGCTGTGGAAGATTTCTTCCTTCGACAGGTGCGGATAGCTGATCGCGGCGAGCTGCACGCCCTTGTCGTTGACCAGGTTGAGCGCTTCGTTTTCCTTGAGCCAGCCGTTGTCCACCGCCTGCTTGTACAGCGTGGTGCCGGGGTACGGCGCGGCCAGCGACACCTGGATGGTGTGCGGATTGATCTCCTTGGCGAAGCGGATGGTCTTCTCGATGGTCTCCTTGGTCTCGCCGGGCAGGCCGAGGATGAAGGTGCCGTGGATGGTGATGCCCAGCTTGCGGCAGTCCTCGGTGAAGCGCCGCGCGATGTCGGTGCGCAAGCCTTTCTTGATGTTGTGCAGGATCTGGTCGTCGCCGGACTCGTAACCGACCAGCAGCAGGCGCAGGCCGTTGTCCTTCATGATCTTGAGCGTCTCGTACGGGACGTTGGCCTTGGCGTTGCAGCTCCAGGTGATGCCGAGCTGCCCCAGGCCGCGCGCGATCTCATGCACGCGCGGCAGGTTGGCGCTGTCGGTGAAGGTGTCGTCGTCGAACATGATCTCCTGCACTTCCGGCATGTTCTCCTTGATCCACTTCGCTTCGGCGATGACGTTGGCCGCCGAGCGCACGCGGTAGCGGTGCCCGCCCACGGTCTGCGGCCACAGGCAGAACGTGCACTTGGAACGGCAGCCGCGGCCGGTATAGATCGAGACGTAGGGATGCTTGAGGTAGCCGATGAAGTAGTTCTCGATCTTGAGATCGCGCTTGTAGATCGGGGCCACGAAAGGCAGCGCGTCCATGTCCTCGATGGTGGGCCGCGGCGGGTTGTGCTTGATCGCGCCGTCCGCCGCCCAGTAGCTCAAGCCCAGGATGTCGGCGAAGTCGCGGCCTTCGGCCAGCTCCTGGCAGGTGTAGTCGAACTCTTCGCGCGCCACGAAATCGATCGCGCGGCTGGCCTTGAGCGAGCCGGTCGGATCCACCGCCACCTTGGCGCCGACCATGCCGATCTTGATGGCGGGCCTGCGCGCCTTCAGCAGCTCGGCGAACTTCGCGTCGGTGGGGAACGAAGGCGTGCTGGTGTGGATGATCACCAGCTCGTAGTCCTGCGCGATGGCCAGCGTCTGTTCCACGCTCAGGCCGTCCGCCGGCGCGTCGACCACGCGCGAATCCGGCACCAGGGCCGCCGGCTGCGCCAGCCAGGTCGGGTACCAGAAAGACTTCACCTCGCGCTTGGCCTGGTAGCGCGAACCGGCGCCGCCGTCGAAGCCGTCGAAGGAGGGAGCCTGCAGGAAGAGCGTTTTCATAGCGGTTTGTGAGAATCGGAGACGAATAAATCCATGCGCGCCGGGGATCGGGATCCAGCGAGTCGCATACGCTGGCCGCGCCAGTGCACGGCCTTGCCGAAGCAACCCGCGGCCCAAGTCGCCAGCAGCAAGGCATCGCGCAGCGGGACGGACCACGCGCCGGCCCAACGCTCGCGCCACGGTCGTGGCGCGGACTGCGTCCAATGTAGCACAAGCCTCAGCGCCAGCGCGGCGGCCGCCCAGCCGGCGGCCAGCGGCGAACGCGCCAGCAGCGCGCCGGCGAGCGCCACCGGGGTGGTGCAACTGACGAACAAAAAGCAATAACCGAGGGGCGCCAGGGAGCGGATCGTGCGCAGCCAGCGCAGCTCGTGCGCCCACCATTCGGCGGCGCGGCGCTCGGTGACGTCGGTGCTGACCACCAGATCGGAAAGCACGGTGCGCAACCCGAGCCGGCGCGCGCGCTCGGCCAGCCACCAGTCGTCGGCCAGCTCGTCGCGCAAAACCTCGAAGCCTCCGATGGCTTCCAGGGTCTGCCGCCGCAGCGCCAGCGTGGCGCCGAAGCCGAAGCGCACCGAACCGAAAGCGTGCGCGATCCACACCGACGGCGCGAACCAGTCGTCGATGAACTGCACGCCCAGACGCGACCAGAAACCGCCCACCGCGTGCCCGCGATAAAGACAGGTGACCACGCCCACGCCGGCCTCGGCCAGCGGCGCGCACACGCGCCTCAGATAATCCCGCGGCACGGCCACGTCCGCATCGGCGATCACCAGGTGGTCGTACCTGGCCGCGGGCAGCAGATTGATCAAATTGCTGACTTTGGGATTCGCGCCGTGCACGCGCGGATCGCGCACCAGCACCAGGTCGAGCTGCGGGAACTCGCGCTGCAGGCGCTCGACCACCGCGCCGGCCGGATCGTCGGCTTCGCGCACGCCGCAGACGATCTGGAACTGCGGATGATCCTGCTCGCAGACGCTGCGCAGGTTCTCGTACAGCCGCGGTTCGGCGCCGCACAGCGGCTTGAGCACCGACACCGGCGCCAGCGCCGCGGGCGGGGCCTCAAGCCTGCGCCGGCGCGCGCGCAGCACGGCCGCGAGCGCCAGGCCACAATAAGCGGTCGCCGCGACGGTCAAAGCCACACCGAGCAAGTTCAAGCCGTGCATCGAGGAAATCGATCCGCTCGCAGGAGTCGCGCATTGTATCCCCGCACCGTGCTGCTCGCCGCCGGGCTGGCGCTGGCGGCGACGCGGGCGGCCGATCCGGCCGACGCCCTGCTCGGCGACTGGCAGGTGGCAAGCCGCGACGCCATCGTGCGCATCGAACGCGTCGGCGACGAATATCAAGGCCGTCTCGTCTGGCTGCTGCACGACCGCTACGGCCCCGAAGACGGCCCGGCGCTGGCGGGCCGGCCGGTCACCGACCGCAACAATCCCGACCCCGCCCTGCGCGACCGGCCCCTGCTCGGCCTGCGCCTGCTGTGGGGCCTGCACTATGACGGCGCAGGCGCATGGACCGGCGGCTGGGTCTACGACAGCGACGACGGCCGCCGCTACCGCTGCGAGATCGAGCTCGAAGACCGGAACCACCTGCGGCTGCGCGGCTATCTCGGCATCCCCTTGCTCGGCGGCTCGACCGTCTGGACGCGGGTCGAGCGCCTGCCGCCTGCGTGAACCCTCGCGACCGTCGCTCAACGCGAATTCGCCTCGCGCACAAGCAAGGCGAATCCCGCCGGCATCGCCACCAGCACCAGCGGCACGGCGACGATCAGGCCCGAGACGATCGCCACGGCCAACGGCTGCTGGAGCTGCGCGCCGGCGCCCAGGCCCAGCGCCGGGGCCAGCGCCAGCGGCAGCAGGGTCAAGATCGCGGCCAGCGCCGACATCAGGATCGGCCGCAGACGGTGGTGGCCGGTGGCCAGCAAGCGTTCCCGCAACGGCCGGTCTTCCGGCAGCGATTCGAACTCCGAGAAATAGAAGATCGCGATCTCGGTGACGATCCCCACGATCATGGTCATGCCCATCATCGAACCGATGTTGAGCTCGATGCCGGTGAGCCACAGGCCGATGAACACCGCGCTCATCGCGCTCAAAGGCGCGGCGATGATGGCGAGCGCCACGGACAGCCGCTCGTACAGGAACAGCAGCAGCGCGAACACCAGCGCCACCGCCGCGCCCATGACCAGGAGCAGATCGCGGAACGCCTGCCGTTGCTGGGCATAGAGCCCTCCGTACTGCACGTATACCGAGTCGGGGATGACTTTGGCCGCCGCCAGCGTGGCCTGCACCTCGGCGACCGTGCCGCCGAGGCTGCGCCCCTCGATGCGCGCGGTGACCGCGATCATGCGCTTCAAGTTCTCGCGCACGATCTGCGGCTGTCCGGAAACCGCGGACAGCGCAGCCACCCGCGACAGCGGGAACACGTGGCCGTCGGGCGCGGTGATCGGCAGGCTTTCGAGTTGCTCGACCCGGGCGCGCGCATCCGGCGCCAGCCACACGCGCACGCCGACCCGCTTGGGCGGCTCCACGAGCTGCGCCGCCACCTGCCCGGCCACGGCGGCATCGACCTGTTGCGTGACGCTGCCGGGATCCATGCCTTCCAGGCCCGCGCGAACCGGATCCACCCGCACTTCCAGCGCATCGCCGGCGGGCAGGATGCCGTCCTTGACATCGACCACGCCGCGCACGCGACCGATCGTGGCCGCGACCTTGCGCGCGGTGGTCTCGAGCAAGGGCGCGTCGTCCGCGAACAGCTTGATCTCGATGGGCTGCGGCACCGCCACCAGGTCGCCGATCAGGTCTTCCATCAGTTGCGCGAGCTCGATCTGCAGTCCCGGCACCTGCGTTTCGACCTCGTGGCGCAGGCGCGCCATCACCTGCTCGATCGGCTGCCGCGGACCCGACTTGAGCCGGATGAAGAAATCGCCCTCGTTGGCCTCGGTGATGCCGCCGCCGAGCTGGGTGCCGGTGCGGCGCGAATAGGTGGCGACGTCGGGATCGGCGCGGATGAGGGCCTCGACCTGGTTGAGCAGGCGATTGGTTTCGCTCAGCGAGGTGCCGGGCGCAGCGCGGTAATCGAGGATGAAGCCGCCTTCGTCCATCTGCGGCATGAAGCCGCTGCCGACCCGCGTGTAGGCGAACCCGCCCAGCGCCAGCAAGGGCAGCACGCCGGCCAGGAGCAGCCACGGCCGCCGCAGCAGCTTGTCGAGTTCCCCCTCGTAGCGCCGCCGCAGCCAGGCGCCGACGCGCGTCGGCGAGGGTTCTTGGGCATGGCGTTCGTCGAGCAGCCATTCGGCCAGGATCGGGACCACCGCCCAAGTCAGCGCGAAAGAGATCAAAAGCCCCGCGGCCATGGTCAGCGCCAGCGCCTTGAAGAAGGCGCCGGCGACGCCGGTCAGAAACGCCAGCGGCACGAAGATCACGATCGTGGCGGCGCTCGAGCCCGCCAGCGGCCGCGAAAATTCCCAGGCCGCCGCGGCCACGCGTTGCGGGATCGGCCCGGCGCCCTCGCGCAAGCGGCGCATGAGGTGCTCCAGCATGACGATGACGTCGTCGATGATCAGACCGACCGCCGCCGCCATGCCGCCCAGCGTCATCATGTTGAAGCTCTGACCCGTCACATGCAGCAGCAACACGGTGACCGCCACCACCGCCGGCACTTCCAGCAGCGCGATCAAGATCACCCGCGCGTTGCGCAGGAAGCCGAACAGCACCAGCCCGGCGAGCAGCACGCCCACGACGATGGCATCGCGCACCGCGCCGGCGGCGCCGATCACCAGTTGCGTCTGGTCGTACCAGTTGGCCACTTGCACGTCTTTGGGCATGTGCGGCGCGTAGCCGGCCAGACGCGCCTTGACGGCGCGCGCCAGTTCCACGCTGTTGGCGTCCGGCTGCTGGTAGATGGACAGCAATACCGCGTCCTGGCCGTCGGCGTTGACGCGCACCCACTGGGGCATGGCGCTGCGGGTCACTCGCGCCACGTCGCCGACGGTGACGACGCCGCCCGGGCCAGCGCGCACCACGATGCGCTCCAGCGCGGCCACGTCGTCGGGCTGGTTGTCGGCCAGGATCAGATACAGCTTGTAGTGATCCTCCAGGCGTCCGAGCGCCTGGAGAGTCGCGGCCTGGTTCACCGCGCGCACCACGTCGGCCATGCTCAGGCCGTCCGCGCGCAGCTTTTCCAGATCGACGTCGACGTGGTATTCGGCGATCTCGCCCCCCTGCACCTGCACGCGCGCCACGCCGGGAATGCCGGTCAACAGCGGGCGCAACTGGTATTCGGCCAGATCGCGCAAACGGGTCAGCGCAACGCTTTTCGAGCGCAGGCTATAAGCCAGGATCGGGAACACCGTGGGATTGGCGAGCCGCGCGCGCACGCGGGTTTCCGGCGGCAGTTCCGGCAGCACCTGCGACACCGCGGCGTCCACTTCCAGCAAGGCGCGGCGCATGTCGGTCCCCCAGGCGAAATTGACCGAGATCTCGGCGCTGCCCCGGCTGGTCACCGAACGCACGTCGGTGACGCCGCGCACGTCGCGGATCGCTTCCTCCACCGGGCGGGTGAGCTCCAGCGTCATCTGCTCGGCGCTGCGGTCGCCGGCGTCGAGGAACACTTGCACGCGCGGGAACGCCGCGTCGGGGAACAGGGACACCGGCATGGAAAACGCGCCGTACAGTCCGCCGAACGCCAGCACCGCGCAAGCGAACAAGATCGAGCGGCGGTGCCGCCGCAACCACTGCATGGGCTTCACGGAGCTTGCACCCGCACGCGCATGCCGTCGGCCAGTTCGTAGGCGCCGAGCGCCACCACCGGATTTTTCGGATCGAGCGCACCGTCCACGCCCACCGGATCGCCGGCCGGCGCCACGAGCTGCACGTCCACGCGGTGCGCCACGCCGTCTTCGACCTGGAACAGATAGGCCCCGCGCTCATCGGCAAGCACCGCCGCGCGCGGCACCGCCCAGGCCGCTCGGGTGCTCGTCTCGATGCGCGCGGTCAGCGCGCTGCCCAAGGGCCAGCGCGCCGCATCCGGCAGGACGATCCACAGCGCGACCAGACGCGTCTGCGCATCCACCGCCGCGCTCACTTGCGCCACGCGACCCTCCAGCGCGGCACCGCCGAACACCGGCTGCACGCTGGCGCGCGCCCCGAGCGGGATCGTCGCCGCGAGCGCGGGTTCCACCCCGAGCTCGGCGTAACGGTCGGCGTCCGGCACCAGACGCAACAAGGCGCTGCCGGATGCGATGCGCTGGCCGCTGCGGACCTCGACCGATTCCACCACCCCGGCGACCGGCGCGGCGAGCCGGGTGATGCCCTGTCCGCCATCCAGCGCGCGCTGCGCCGCCAGGTTCGCCTGCGCATCGTCCAGGGCCTTGCGCGCCGCCGCGAGTTGGGCTTCGGTCGCCAGGTGCCGGTCGTACAAGGCTTGCGTCTGGTCGAACTCGGCGCGCGCCTGGGCGAGCGCGTGCTGCGCCTGGGCATACGCCAGGCGTGCGACAGGATCGGTTTCCAGTTCGAGCAAGGTTTGTCCGGCGGCCACGCGCTGACCCGGGGCCACGGCGAGAGCGCCCACGCGCCCGGCCTGCGGCAAGGACAGGCTCAGGGCGCGACGCGGATCGCCGACCAGGCGGCCATAGGCCTCGACCTCGACGGCGAAGCTGCGGCGCTGCGGCGCGACCGTGGTCACCGAGGCGCTCGCCGGGACGGGCGCCGCGGCGTTCGCCGCTTCGTCGCTCGCCGAGCAGGCGCTGGTCAAGGCGGCAATGAGGATCGCGAGCAACGGGCACACGGAGGGTTTCATCGGCGAGAGTCCTTTACCGGGAGGCGTCGCCCGCGCGGTCCGCGAGCGTCATCGTGGCCTGCGCGGAGGCGCTCCAGTCGTCCGCGCCGAGCAGGGTTTGCAAGGCCACGGCGGTTTCCGCGCGCCGCTGCGCGATGGCGTCCGCGGCGAGCGCGGCGGACAGCGCGCCGGTGCGCAGGGACAGATAGGTCGGCCAGTCCAGGGCGTGTCGGTTCCAGGCCGTCTCGGCGGCACGCCGCGCGGCGTCCAAGGTCTCGGCGTGCGCCCGCGCGCGGCGCAGGCCTTCGTCGTCCAGCGCCAGCTCGGCCTGCAGTCGCGCCACGTCGCTGTGCGCCGCCAAAAGGCGCGCGGCGTATTCGTCATGCAATTGCTGGCGCGTCGCGCTTTCGATGGCGATCCGCCCGCGGTTGCGGTCGAACAAGGGCAGCGTCAACGAAACCGCGTAGCCGCTGGTGTAGACGCCGGCATTGTCGCGGGCGCGAGTGAATCCGACGTTGATCGCCGGAAACTGGGCGAGGATGGCGGCGCGCAAGCTGGCGTCCTGGGCGCGATAACCGGCCTGCAGGGCGAGCAGATCCGGGCGCCGCGCCGGGAGATCCGCCAGCAGGGCGTGCAGCCGCGCGGCGCTGGGAAGCGAGGCTTGGGGTTCGCCCTGCAGGGGGAGCGCGGCGTCCGCCCGCAAGCCCAGGAGCAGACGCAGCGCCTGCTCGGAGTCCTCGAGCCGGACGCGGACCTCGAGGTCCTGGCGCTCGAGGTCGGCGACCGCGTTGATCGCCAGCGCCGCCGCGTCCTCGCTCAGCTCACGGTGGTTGGAAGCCGCCGTGACGCGCGCGCGCAAAGACTGCAAGGCCTGCGTTTCCGCGTCGAGTCGCGCAAGCTGCGCGCGCTGCATCTGCACCTGCGCGAACAAACTGCGCGCGCGGGCCACCGTCTGCCATTCCGCCCACAGCAGGTCCAGATCGACCTGCCGTTCGTGCCAGCGCGCCGCGGCCTGGCGCGAGGAGCGCGTGAGCAGACTGCCGACGTCGTAGGCGATCCCCAGGCCGAACGGACTGGTCGCGCCGGGCCCGCCGCTGCCGCCGGTGACGAAATCCTGCGACCAGGTGAGCTGCGGGTCCGGCAGCAACCCGGCGGCGAAGGCCTGGGCATGCGCCACGCCGGCGGCGGCGCGCAGCGCCTTAAGCTCGGGGTTTCCGGCCACCGCCAGCATCGCGGTCTCGGTCTCGTCCAGACCGTCGCGCGGATCGAACACGTGCCGCGCGAGGCTGCGCACCGGCATGCGCGCGGCGTCCACCTTCAGGTCCGCGATTCGCGGCGCGCCCACGGCAGCTGGCAGCGGCAACGGATGGTGGCTCGCGCAGGCCGACAGCAGCGCGGCGAGCACCGACAGAACGGCGCGGCGCATCGTTTCAGTCTGCGCCCGATCCCTCGACGGAGTTTTCCAGCAACGCGCCGGTGTTCGCGTCGATGCCCACTTCGTGCGTCGTGGTCCCGCCGCGGATGTCGAAGGAATAGCGCAGTCCGCTGCCGCCGCGCTCGCGTTCCAGTTCCTCGGAGACGATCTTGCCGGGGAAGGCCTTGAACGCGGCCTCGCGGGCGGCCGCGAGGGTGACGGGGGGATGTTGCCCGGCTGCGGCGGAGGCGACCGCCACGGCACAGCCGGCGAGTAGCGCAAGGACGAAGAGTTTGCGGTCCATGATCGGGATGGCGGATCGAAACGGCCGCGGATTGCGGCAAGGCTTATCCTGATGCCGGTCCCTTAAACGGGGATTAAATCGGCCCGGCGGGCGCACGGATGACGTTTTTAATGACGCTTTAAGCGCCGCAGGGCAGGATGGTGTTTTCGCAGCCGCGGGCAAGGCGATGCGCATCTTGTTGGTGGAAGACGACGCCATGATCGGCCGCGCGGTGTCCCAGGCGCTGCGCGGCGAAGCCTACGCCGTGGACTGGGTGCGCGACGGCGAGGCGGCGCTGAGCGCACTGGGCGCCATGCCCTACGACCTCATGCTCCTGGATCTCGGTTTGCCGCGGCGCGACGGCCTGGCCGTCCTCAAGGAAACCCGCGGGCGTGGTCTGGAGCTGCCGGTGCTGGTGTTGACCGCGCGCGATGCGGTGGAAGATCGCGTCGCCGGACTCGACGCCGGCGCCGACGATTACTTGCCCAAGCCCTTCGATCTCGACGAACTCTCGGCGCGTGTGCGCGCCCTGCTGCGCCGCCACGCCGGCCGCGGAGCGCCGCTGCTCGAACACCGCGGGCTGCGGCTCGATCCGGCCACCCGCGAGGTCACGCGCGGCGGTGCGGAGATCGCGCTCACCGCGCGCGAATTCGCCTTGCTGCGCGCCCTGCTGGAGCGTCCGCGCGCGGTGCTCTCGCGCGAGCGCTTGCGGGACAAGCTTTACGCGTTCGGCGAGGAAGTCGAAAGCAACACCATCGAAGTGTACGTGCACAGCCTGCGGCGCAAACTGGGCGCCGATTTCATCGTCACCGTGCGTGGCGCCGGCTATCGCCTGGCCGACGACTCACCATGACTTCGATCCGCCGTCGCCTGTTGTGGCGCTTGTTGAGCGGCATCGGCGCGCTGCTCCTGGCCGCGGGTGCCGCGGTCTATGTCGAGATTCGCGACGAGGTCGACGAGCTGTTCGACGCGCAGTTGCAGGAGGCGGCCCACGCCTTTCCGCAGCTGGAGCCATCCGCGCTCACGCCGGTGCCAGGCCGCGCCTCGGACGCCGAGGAGGACACCGAAGACCAGCCGCTGCGCGGCCTGGTGGTCGAGGTGCGTCGTGCGGATGCCGTCGGACCGGTCTACCACTCGCGTCGTCGCGCACTGCTGCCGGAGCAGCCGACGCCAGGCTGGTCCACGGTGGCGATCGCGGGGCAGCCCTGGCGCGTATTCAGCGTCGAGCAGGCCGGCCGGCGGGTCGAGGTCGGACAGCCGCTGGTGGTGCGCGACGAAGCCGCCGCCGAGATCGCCGCGCAGGTGCTGCTGCCCCTGGCGGCGGCCCTGCCCGTGGCCGGCGCCTTGATCTGGTTCGGCATCGGCCGCGGCCTGCGTCCGCTCGAATGCACGGCCGAGGAGATCCGGCGCCGCTCGCATGCCGATCTGCGGCCGCTGCCACGCAACGCGCTGCCGGCGGAGCTCGCGCCGCTGGCCGATGCGCTGGACGAACTCATGGCGCGGCTCGCCGCGGCCCTGGCGGCGCAGAAGAACTTCGTCGCCGATGCCGCCCACGAGCTGCAAACCCCGCTGACCGCCCTGCGCCTGCAGGCGCAACTGCTGGCCCGCGCCGGCACCGAAGCCGAACGCGCCGCAGCGCTCGGCGAGCTGCGCGCGGGCATCGAGCGGGGCATCCACCTGGTGCGGCAGTTGCTGACCTTGGCGCGCCAGGCGCCGGAACGTCCGCTGGCGCAGGAGCGCGTGGACCTCGCCGCCCTGGCGCAGGAAGCCGCAACCGCGCAGGCGAGCGCGGCGGCCGCGCGCCACATCGAACTCGGCGTGAGCGCGCAAGCCATGGCCGCCGTCATCGGCGAGCGGGAATCGCTGCGTATCCTGCTCGCCAACCTGCTCGACAACGCGCTCAAGTACACGCCCGCCGGCGGGCGCGTGACGGTGAGCGTGGCGGCGCATCCCGGCGAGTGCACGCTCGTCGTCGAGGATTCCGGCGCGGGCATCCCGGAAACCGAACTCGCGCGCGTGTGCGATCGCTTCTACCGCATTCCCGGTAGCGCCGCGCCGGGCAGCGGCCTGGGTCTGGCGATCGTCAGCGAGATCGCGCGGCGCCACGGCGCGGAACTGCGTCTGGCACGCAGCGACGGCTTGGGCGGCTTGCGCGCGGCAGTCCGCTTCCCGCGCCCGGCAGCACCGGCCGCGGCACGTTAAAATAAAGCGATCAGCGAATCGCGCCGTCCGCCGACTCCCCATGCCCCCGGTTCACGAGGCTGCCGCGCAGGCGCAGCCCAACATCGCCCTGGTCAAGTACTGGGGCAAACGCGATGCCGCGCTCAATCTGCCGGCGGTGGGCTCCATCTCGATCACCCTCGATGGCCTGTGGACGCGGACCCGCGTACGCTTCGACGAGCGTCTGCCCCAGGACCGGTTCGTGCTCGACGGCCGCGCGGATGAACGCGAGGCCGCGCGCGTCAGCCGCTGCCTGGACCTGCTGCGCGAACGCGCCGGCGTGCGCTGGCGCGCGGACGTCGTGAGCCGCAACAACTTTCCCACCGCGGCCGGGCTGGCCTCCTCGGCCTCCGGCTTCGCGGCGCTGGTCACCGCCGCCGCCGCCGCGCTCGGGCTGCCGCTGTCCGAAACGGAGAAATCCGAACTGGCGCGGCGCGCCTCCGGTTCGGCGGCGCGTTCGATCTTCGGCGGCTATGTGGAATGGGCGCATGGCCGCCGCGCGGACGGCAAGGACAGCGTGGCGCAGTGCCTGCGCGCGGCGGCGGACTGGCCGCTGCGCGTGGTGGTGGCCATCACCTCCCGCGCCGCCAAGGAGGTCGGCTCCAGCGCAGGCATGCGCCGCAGCGCCGAGACCTCGCCTTATCACGCCGCCTGGATCGCCGCGCAAGAAGACGATCTGGCGGCCGCGCGCTCGGCCATCGCCGCGCGCGATTTCCAGCGCCTGGCCGAAGTCGCCGAGCACAGTTGTCTCAAAATGCACGCCCTGGCGCTGGCCGCTCGCCCGGGCCTGATCTACTGGAACGGCACGACCGTGGAAGCCCTGCACCGGATCCGCGCCCTGCGGGGGAGCGGCGTGCCGGTGTTCTTCACCGTCGATGCCGGTCCCCAGGTCAAAGCCGTGTGCGAACCGCAGGCGGCGGAAACGGTGCGCGCCGCCCTGGCGGCCACGCCGGGAGTGCTCGATGTGATCGAATGCGGTTTGGGCGCAGGCGCGCGGCTCATCGAGGCGGCCGCCTTGGAGTGCGCGGCGTGATCGAGGTGCGAGCCAGCGCGCCGGGCAAGCTCGTGCTGCTCGGCGAATACGCGGTGCTGGAGGGCGCGCCGGCGCTGGCCTTGGCGGTGAACCGCCAGGCGCGCGCGCGGGTCGTCTTGCGTGCCGACGGCGAGGCCCGCGTCCACGCCCCCGATCTCAAACTCGCCGACGTGCCGCTGCGCATCGACGCCGACGGTTTGCCGCACTGGACGCGCGCCCAGGACGCACAAAGCTTGCGGCTGGTGGACACGATTCTGCGCGGGCTGGCGGCCGAGGGACTCGGCCCGCCTGCCGGCCGCGGCTTCGAGCTCACGCTCGACAGCGCGGAGTTTTTCGAAGGTCCTCGCAAGCTCGGCCTGGGCTCCAGCGCCGCACTGACGGTGGCCTTGGCCTCGGCGCTGGCGGTTTACGCCGGCTGCGGCGCCGCCACCGCCAACCGCCGGGTGTGGCTGGAGCGCCTGCTGGCCCTGCATCGCGGCTTTCAGGACGGGCGCGGCAGCGGCGTGGACGTGGCCGCGAGCCTGGTGGGCGGGCTGATCGCTTATCGCTTGACCGACGAGGGTCTGCCGCGCTTCGAGGCGGCGGCCTGGCCGAAGCGTGTGCAGGCGCGCTTCGTGTGGAGCGGCGTTTCCGCCTCGACGGCCGATTTTCTCGCGCGGCTCGCCGACTGGCGCGCCGCGCATCCGGCACAATATGCGGCGCACATGCAGGCCCTGCGCGCCGTGGCCGAGGCGGCCGCTCGGGCGGTGAGCGATGGCCGCGACGCGGATTTCCTCGCCGCCGCCGCGGACTACGCCCAGGCGCTGGACGCTTTCGCTGCGGCCTGTGGCCTGCCGATCTTTTCGCCCGTGCACCGGCGTGCGCGGGAACTGGCGCAGGACGCCGGCGTGGTCTACAAGCCCTGCGGCGCCGGCGGCGGCGATTTCGGCGTGCTGCTCGGCGCGGATGCGGCGCGGCTGGCGAGCGCCGCCCGTTCGCTCGAAGGCGCCGGCTTGTGCTGCCTGCCGCTCGCCGCCGAGGAGCAGGGTTTACGGTTGGAGTATCGGAATTGAGTCACGGAGCATGCGCATGAGCGCTGAACGATCGAGATTCCCCGAGTTCTACAAGCTGTCGGTGGCCGACCGCGTGCGGCTGATGCGCGAGCGCGGCTGGCTGTCGGAGGAAGACTACCAGGCGCTGATCTCGGGCAGCCACACCCTGCAGGTGCACAAAGCCGACAAGATGATCGAGAACGTGGTCGGCGTGCTGGGTCTGCCGATCGGCCTCGGTCTGAATTTCCTCATCAACGGCCGGGACTACATCGTGCCGCTGGCGGTGGAGGAGCCGTCCATCGTCGCCGCGCTGTCCTCGGCAGCCAAGATCGTGCGCGCCGCCGGCGGCTTCACCGCCGAAAGCACGGACCCGATCCTGATCGGCCAGGTGCAGGTGGTGGACATTCCGCACGTGCCCAAGGCCCAGGCCGCGCTGCTGCAGCGCAAGGAGGAGATCCTCAATCTCGCCAACTCGTTGCATCCGCAGATGGTGGCGCGTGGCGGCGGCGCGCGCGACCTGGAAGTGCACCTGCACCCGCTGCCGCCGCAAAGTCCTTCGGGCCGCCGCGACATGCTGGTGCTGCATCTGCTGGTGGACACGCGCGACGCCATGGGCGCCAACCTGGTCAACACCATGTGCGAGGGCATCGCGGGCCTGGTCGAGACGATCACCGGCGGCAAGGTGTTCCTGCGGATTCTTTCCAACCTCACCGACCGGGCGATGGTCAAAGCGCGCTGCGCGATTCCGGTGGAACGGCTCGCCGGCAAGGGCTACGCCGGCGAGGAAGTGCGCGACGGGATCATCCTGGCCACCGACTTCGCCAGCGTCGATCCCTATCGCGCCGCTACCCACAACAAGGGCGTGATGAACGGCGTGGACGCGGTGGCCATCGCCACCGGCAACGACTGGCGCGCCATCGAGGCCGCCGCCCACGCCTACGCCGCGCGCTCCGGCCGTTACACCTCGCTCACCCGCTGGTACCGGGGCGAGCGCGGCGAACTGGTCGGCGAGATCGAGATCCCGATGAAGGTCGGCACCGTGGGCGGACCCTTGCAGTCCAATCCCAGCGTGGCGCTCAACCACCGCCTGCTCGGCGTGAAATCCGCCCGCGAACTGGCCGAGCTGATGGGCGCCGTTGGCCTGGCGCAGAATTTCTCGGCGCTGCGCGCGCTGGCCACCGAAGGCATCCAGCAGGGCCACATGACCCTGCACGCGCGCTCGGTGGCCATGGCCGCGGGCACTCCGCCGGAATTGTTCGACACCGTGGTCGAGCGCCTGATCGAATCCGGCGAGATCAAGATCTGGAAGGCGCAGGAAATCCTCGTCGAGGTACGCAAGCAGGCGCGCGCCGCGCCGGACGCCAAGCCGCAACCGCATCCCCGCGCGCACGGCCACGGCAAGGTGATCCTGCTCGGCGAGCACGCGGTGGTGTACGGCAGCCACGCGCTGGCGGCGCCGGTGCCGCTCGCCATCCAGGCGGCGGTGCAGGACGCCGACTCCGGCGGCGTGGAGATGCTGATCCCGCGCTGGGGCGTGGAATACCGCCTGCACCGCGATCCCGCGCACCGCGACTCCTTCCAGCGTTCGCTGGGCATCATCTTCGACCGGCTCGGCCTGACCGAGCGCTCGCTGCGCATCGAGGTGTTCCCCAACGTGCCGCGGGCCATGGGCCTGGGCGGCTCGGCGGCGATGGCGGTGGCGGTGATCCGCGCGCTCGATCAGCATTTCGACTTGAAGCTCAGCGACGAACAAGTCAACGAACTCGCCTACGAGTGCGAGAAAGTCGCGCACGGCACGCCCTCGGGCATCGACAACACCATCGCCGCCTACGGCAAGTTCCTGCTCTACCGCCGCGCGTCCGACGGCCGCCCCGCGCTGATGCGCGAGATCGTGCCGCCCAAGCCCTTGCCTTTGGTGATCGGCATTTCCGGCAAGGAAAGCCTCACCGCCAAGACCGTGGGCGCCGTGCGCGAGGCCTGGCAGAAGAACCCGGAAATCTACGAGCGCATCTTCAAGGCCATCGACGTGCTCACCCTGCAGGGCGTGAAGGCGATCGAGGACTACGATCTGGACCGCCTGGGCGAGCTGATGAACGTCTGCCACGGCCTGCTCAACTCGCTGCGCGTGTCGAGCTGGGAACTGGAGGAGATGGTGCAGATCGCGCGCGAGCACGGCGCGCTCGGCGCCAAGCTCACCGGCGGCGGCGGCGGCGGCTCGATCATCGCCCTGTGTCCGCGCGAGCCCGAGCGCGTGCTCGGCGCGCTGCGCGACCAGGGTTATCAAGCGCTGGCGGTGAACATTGGCTGAGTTCCCCGACAACACGCGCGTCGTCTCCTTCGACGACGAGCCGCTGGTGCTGGTCGATGCGCAGGACCGCGAGCTGGGTTTCCTCGACAAGGCCGCCGCGCACCGCGGTCGCGGGATCCTGCACCGCGCCTTCTCGCTGTTCGTGTTCGACGAGAACGGGCGGCTGCTCCTGCAGCAGCGCGCGCCGGGCAAGCGGCTGTGGCCGGGCTATTGGTCGAACACCTGCTGCTCGCATCCGCGTCGCGGCGAGTCCATCGAAAGCGCCATCCACCGCCGGCTGCGTGAGGAACTCGGTCTCGAGGCGGCGCTGGAATTCCTGTACAAGTTCGAGTATCAGGCGCAGTACGACGACACCGGCGCCGAGCACGAGCTGTGCTGGGTCTATGCCGGCCGCAGCAGCGCCGCGCCGCGCGTCAACCGCAACGAAATCGCCGCGCTGCGTTACTTGAGCGCCGCGCAGATCGACGCCGAGATCGAAAGCGCGCCGCAGACGTTCACGCCCTGGTTCAAGCTGGAATGGGCGCGCATCCGCCGCGAGTTTCCGCACTGGCTGCGTCCGGCGCCCGCGCCTTGAACCGGCGTTCGCACCAGTCCCGGGCCAAGCGCGTATCCTTTCGCGTTCCCGCGCAATTCTTTATCCTTGTCAACTTGTAGTCCTTGGAGCAGGCCGCATGGGCATCCCCCTGATTCAACAATACCGCGTCGCGCGCTACATCCTCGGCAAAAAACTCTCCGGCCAGAAGCGCTACCCGCTGGCGATGATGCTGGAGCCCTTGTTCCAGTGCAATCTGGCCTGCGCCGGCTGCGGCAAGATCGACTATCCCAAGGAGATCCTGCAAAAGCGCATGAGCGTGGAAGACGCGCTCTCCGCGGTGGACGAATGCGACGCGCCGGTGGTGTCCATCCCCGGCGGCGAACCGCTGATCCACAAGGAACTGCCGCAGATCGTCGAGGGCATCATCGCGCGCAAGAAGTTCGTTTACCTGTGCACCAACGCGATCCTGCTGCCCAAGCACATCGACGAGTATCGCCCCAGCCCCTACTTCACCTGGTCCATCCATCTCGACGGGCTGAAGGAACAGCACGACCGCTCGGTGTGCCAGGACGGCGTGTTCGAGAAGGCGGTGGAGGCGATCAAGCTCGCGCTCGCGCGCGGCTTTCGCGTCACCGTCAACTGCACGCTGTTCTCCGGCGAGAAGCCGGAGGAGATCGCGGACTTCTTCGACTATGCGATGAAGCTCGGCGTGGAGGGCATCACGGTGTCGCCGGGTTACAGTTACCAGCACGCGCCGCGCCAGGACGTATTCCTGGCGCGTTCGGCGAGCAAGCGCCTGTTCCGCGAGATCTTCAAGATCGGCAAGCAGCGGCGCAGCAAGTGGGTGTTCAACCAGTCTTCGTTGTTCCTGGACTTCATCGCCGGCAACCAGACCTATCAATGCACGCCCTGGGCCAATCCCACTTACAACATCTTCGGCTGGCAGAAACCCTGCTATCTCCTGGTGGACGAGGGCTACGCCAAGTCCTATCGCGAGCTGATGGAAACCACCGCGTGGGAGAACTACGGCGTGGGCCGCAACCCCAAGTGCGACAACTGCATGGCGCATTGCGGCTTCGAGGGCACCGCGGTCAACGACACCTTCGCCCATCCGCTCAAGGCCGCGCGCGTGGCCTTGTTCGGGCCCCGGACCGACGGACCGCTGGCGCCCGACCTGCCGGTGCTCTACGGCGACCGCGCGCAGGCCACCGCCGTGCACATCCCGGTTTCCGCCATCGGCGGGCGGCGCGGCGGCCAACGTCCCGCGCCGTGACGCGGCAGCGACGCGCACCGTGAGCCTGTCCGGCGCTGCGCTTTCGCTGTGCGCCACACTGCCCGCGGCGCTGGCCGGGTTCGGCCTGCTGCTGGCCCCCTGGCGGCCCTGGAGCACGCGCGAGCGCCTGGAAACCGCGGGGGCCGTGCCGCACGCCGATCTTTCCGAAATCACCGCCCTGATCCCGGCGCGCAACGAAGCCGCGCTGCTGCCGCGTAGCCTGGCCGCGCTCACCGCGCAGGGCCGCGGTCTGCGGGTCGTGGTGATCGACGATCAATCGGAGGACGGCACGGCACAGATCGCGCGCCGCTTCCCCGGCGTGGAGGTGATCGCCGGCACGCCGCTGCCTGCAGGCTGGAGCGGCAAGCTGTGGGCGCTCGAGCAGGGTCTGCGCACCGTGCGCACGCCGCGCGTGCTGCTGCTCGATGCCGACATCGAACTGGCGCCGGGCCTGCTCGCGCGCCTGCTCGAACGACAACGCCGCCACCATCTCCAGCTCGTGTCGCTCATGGCCGACCTGCGCCGCACGAGCTTCTGGGACAAGCTGCTGCTGCCGGCCTTCGTCTATTACTTCAAGCTGCTCTATCCTTTCGCCCTGTCCAACGCGCCGCGCTTCAAATCCATCGCCGCCGCCGCCGGCGGCTGCGTGCTGGTGGAAACCGAGGCGCTGCGTGCCATCGGCGCCTTCGCCTCGCTGCGCGATGCGCTGATCGACGACTGCACCCTGGCGCGCCGCATCAAGCGCGCCGGCATGCGCACCTGGATCGGTCTGTCGCGCGGCGCGGTGAGCCTGCGACCCTACGGAACGCTGCGCGCGATTCACGACATGGTGGCGCGTTCCGCCTTTACCCAGCTCGGCTATTCCACGCCGCTTCTGCTCCTGGTCACCGCGATTTTCGCCGGGGTTTACTGGGCGCCCTTGGGCCTGCTGGCCACCTCGACCGGCTGGCTCGCGGCGCTGTCCCTCGCGGCGCTGGCGCTCGGCTACGTGCCGACCCTGCGCTACTACGGTCTTGCGCCGGGGTGGGCCCTGCTGCTGCCCCTGACCGCCACGCTGTACCTGGCGATGACCTGGAGTTCGGCGCTGCGTTACTTCCGCGGCGTGCGCTCGCAGTGGAAAGGACGGCGCTACGAAGCGGCCGCTTGACGAGATCGAAATGCTTTGACGCCGCCCGAGAAATTTTTTGCTCCGCGACCCGCGGCCGCAGGTTTAGGCTCCCACGGGTCGCGGCACCGATGCACCAACGACTACCACCAGCCCCCAAGTCCCGACCATGAACCCGCAAGACGAATACGGCATCAGCGGCATTGCGCTCTATGTCCCCCCCTATCGCGTCAAGCTCGACGACTGGTGCGCCTGGACCGGCAACGATTGGGACAAGACCCGCGCCGTGGTCGGCGCGAGCTTTCGCCTGCGCGGCCCGCACGACAGCGTCTATACCCTGGCGGCCGAAGCCGCCCTCAAGCTGATCCTCGACCACGCCGTGGACCCGCGGCGCATCGGGCTTCTGATCCTCGCCACCGAATCCAGCACCGACAACGCCGTGGGCGCGGTGATCGTGCGCGGCCTGCTCGACCAGGCGCTGGCCGCGCATGGCCTGCCGCCGCTGGCGCGCGACTGCGAGGTGCCGGAGTACAAACAAGCCTGTCTCGCCGGCCTGTACGGCATCAAGGGGGCGGTGCGCTACCTGGCCCATGACGGAGCCGAGCGCCAGGCCCTGGTGATTTGCGCGGACATCGCCGAATACCAGCGCGGCAGCACCGGCGAACCCACCCAGGGCGCCGGCGCGGTGGCACTGCTCATGGAACGCGCGCCCAAGCTCCTGGCGCTGGACCTCGCGCGCGGCGGCAGCGCCTCCTCCTACCGCATCGCCGATTTCCGCAAACCCTTCCTGCGCTACGCCGGCCAGACGCCCGGCACGCACGGCCGCCTCACCGATTTCCCGGTGTTCAACGGCAAGTACTCCACCGCCTGTTACCTGGACGAGGTGATCTGCGCCTTCGACGCGCTGTTCGCGCGCCATCCGGGCCGCCGCGTGGAGTATCTGCGCCAGCTCGCGGCCGCCTTCATGCACCGACCCTATCACCACATGCCGATCGCGGCCTGGGGCATGGTCTATCTGTTCGCGCTGGCCGCCGACGGCGGCGCCGCGCACGAGGAGCTGGGCGCTTACGCCGCGGCGGCCAAGATCGCCCTGCCCGAGCTGCTCGCCGAGATGCGGCGCCGTCCCGACCTGGCGCGCGCAGTGGTGCGCGGGCGCAGCGCGCCGGAAGAAGCCTATCCGCTCGCCGCTGTCGCGCTCAAAGCCTTCCGCCGCACGCCCAAGTACGCCGAGTTCGTCGAGGACAAACTCCGGCTGGGCGCGACGCCGATGATGCATCTGGGCAATCTCTACAGCGCCGCGCTGCCGGCCTGGCTCGCCGCCGGCCTGGAGGAAGCGGCCGCGCAGGATCTGCCGCTTGCGGGACGCGAGCTGCTCCTGGTGGGCTACGGCAGCGGCGACGCCGCCGAGGCGATCCCCGCGCGCGTCGTGCCCGGCTGGAAAGCGGCGGCCGCGCGCATCGGCTTCGCGCGCAGCCTGGAAGGCGCGGTGGACCTGAATCGCGCGCAGTACGAGCTGCTGCACGAAGGCCGCACGCCGCCCGATCTGCCCGAACCGCGCACCGCCGGCTTTGCGATCGAACAGGTCGGCCAGGCGCAATCCGGCCGCTTCCAGGATTACGGCATCGAGTACTACCGCTACCGCGCCGGCGCGGCGCCGCACGCCGCCCCCCGAAGCGCGGCCGCCGCAAGCCTCGTGTCCTGACGCGCAATGCGGCGCGACGCTATAGGAAGTCCTACTCCAAACGGCTAGCCCGGCGCGGGGCCAAAACCCTTAAAATCCGGCTGCGCAGCGGCGCGCGTCTTGCCGCGCGCCTCGAAAATCCATCCGGAGTCGCCATGAACGCTGTACCGAACGCGAGCGCTTCTGCGGGAGCGCGCCTGCGCGCCGCGCTGGCCGAAGAATGTCCTCTGCAAGTGGTTGGCGCCAGCACCGCTCAACACGCCCTGCTCGCCCAGCGCGCCGGGTTCCGAGCGATCTATCTGTCCGGCGGCGGCGTGGCGGCCGGATCCCTGGGTTTGCCGGACCTGGGCATTTCCACTCTCGACGACGTGCTCACCGACGTGCGCCGGATCACCGACGTGTGCCAGCTCCCGCTGCTGGTGGACGTGGACACCGGCTTCGGCCCCTCGGCGTTCAACATCGCGCGCACCGTGAAATCGCTGATCAAGTTCGGCGCCGCGGGGCTGCACCTCGAAGACCAGGTCGGCGCCAAGCGCTGCGGCCATCGGCCGGGCAAGGAGATCGTCTCGCTCCAGGAAATGGTCGATCGCATCAAGGCCGCGGTCGATGCGCGCAGCGATCCGCATTTCGTGATCATGGCGCGCACCGACGCGCTGGCGGTGGAAGGGCTGGAACGGGCCATCGAGCGCGCCGTCGCCTGCGTGGAAGCCGGCGCCGACATGATCTTCCCGGAGGCGATGACCGACTTGGCCATGTACCAGAAGTTCGCCGCGGCGGTGCAGGTGCCGATCCTCGCCAACCTCACCGAGTTCGGAGCCACGCCCTTGTTCACGGTGCAGGAGTTGCGCGGCGCCGGGGTGAGCCTAGCCCTGTATCCCCTGTCCGCGTTCCGCGCGGCCAACAAGGCGGCGGAGAACGTCTATCGCGCCATCCGCCGCGACGGCACCCAGAAACAAGTCCTGGACACCATGCAAACCCGCATGGAACTGTACGAGACGATCGGCTATTTCGACTACGAGCAGAAGCTCGACGCGCTGTTCGCCGCCCAAGCCCAGTCCCGCTCCACAAAAACCTGAACTCCAGCGGAGAGCCCCATGAACGAAACTCCCTCCCCTGCGCTCAAGCCCAAGAAGTCGGTCGCGCTGTCCGGCGTGACCGCAGGCAACACCGCGCTGTGCACCGTGGGCCGCACCGGCAACGACCTGCACTATCGCGGCTACGACATCCTCGACGTGGCGGAAAGCTGCGAGTTCGAGGAGATCGCCTACCTGCTGGTCCACGGCAAGCTGCCGAATGCCGCCGAGCTTTCCGCCTACAAGGCCAAGCTCAAATCCCTGCGCGGCGTTCCGATGAGCGTCAAGGCGGCCTTGGAGGCGCTGCCGGCCGGCAGCCATCCGATGGACGTGATGCGCACCGGCGTGTCCGCGCTCGGCTGCTGTCTGCCGGAGAAAGAGGATCACCCGGTTTCCGGCGCGCGCGACATCGCCGACCGCCTGATGGCGAGCCTCGGCTCCATGCTGTTGTACTGGTACCACTACGCGGTCAACGGCCGCAGCATCGAGGTGGAAACCGACGACGATTCGATCGGCGGACACTTCCTGCACCTGCTGCACGGCGAAAAACCGCGCGCCTCGTGGGTGCGGGCCATGCACACCAGCCTGATCCTCTACGCCGAACACGAGTTCAACGCCAGTACTTTCGCCGCGCGCGTGATCGCCGGCACCGGTTCCGACGTTTACTCCTGCATCGCCGGCGCGATCGGCGCGCTGCGCGGACCCAAGCACGGCGGCGCCAACGAGGTGGCCTGCGACATCCAGAGCCGTTACGGCACGCCCGACGAGGCCGAGGCCGACATCGTCAAGCGCGTGGCCAACAAGGAGGTCATCATCGGGTTCGGTCACCCCGTGTACACTCTCGCCGACCCGCGCAACAAGGTCATCAAGGAAGTGGCGCGACGCCTGTCCCAGGAACAGGGCGACACCAAGCGGTTCGACATCGCCGAGCGGATCGAAGCGGTCATGGCGCGCGAGAAGAAAATGTTCCCCAATCTCGACTGGTTCTCCGCCGTCTCCTACCACCTGATGGGCGTGCCCACCGCGATGTTCACCCCGCTGTTCGTGATCGCCCGCACCAGCGGCTGGAGCGCGCACGTCATCGAGCAGCGCCTCGACGGCAAGATCATCCGGCCCAGCGCCAATTACGTCGGACCGGAGAACCTCAAGTTCGTGCCGCTGGCCGAGCGGCGGTAAGCGGCGGTCCGCGCGTCTCCCAGGAGCAACGCCCGGATGGCGCGCATCAAGAAACTGCTGGTCGCCAATCGCGGCGAGATCTCCATCCGCGTGATGCGCGCCGCGGCGGAGATGGGCATCGCCACGGTGGCGATCTACGCCCACGAGGACCGCTTCGCCCTGCACCGCTTCAAGGCCGACGAGAGCTACCTGGTCGGCTCGGGCAAGAATCCGATCGCGGCTTACCTCGACATCGAGGGCATCCTGCGCGTGGCGCGCGACTGCGGCGCCGACGCCATCCATCCCGGCTACGGCTTTTTGTCCGAGAACCCGGCCTTCGCCGAGGCCTGCGCCGCGGCGGGCATCCGCTTCGTCGGCCCCGCGGCCGAAATCCTGCGCGTTTTCGGCGACAAGGTCGCGGCGCGGCGCGCGGCCGTGGCAGCCGGCGTGCCGGTGCTGCCCGCCTCCGACGCGCTGCCGCGCGATCTTGAGCAAGCGCACGCCATCGCGCGCGCGATCGGCTACCCGCTGATGCTCAAAGCGAGCTGGGGCGGCGGCGGCCGCGGCATGCGCGTGATCGAGTCCGCCGAACAGCTCGGCGCCCAGCTCGAAGCCGCGCGCCGCGAGGCGCACAACGCCTTCGGCAACGACGAGGTCTATCTGGAAAAGCTGGTGCGCCGCGCGCGCCACGTCGAGGTGCAGGTGCTGGGCGACCTGCACGGCAATCTCGTCCATCTCTACGAACGCGACTGTTCGGTCCAGCGCCGCAACCAGAAAGTGGTGGAGCGCGCGCCCGCGCCCTACCTCACGTCCGAACAGCGCGAGGCGCTCTGTGCGGCCGCGCTCAAACTGTGCCGGCAGGTGGGCTACACCCACGCCGGCACCGTCGAGTTCCTGATGGACGCGGATTCCGGCGCGTTCTGGTTCATCGAAGTCAATCCGCGCATCCAGGTCGAGCACACGGTGACCGAGGAAGTCACCGGCGTGGACCTCGTCAAGGCGCAGATCCGCATCGCCGAGGGCGCGCGCATCGGCGATGCGCCGGATGACCAGGGCTCGGGCATTCCCAGCCAGGACCGCATCCGCCTCAACGGCCACGCCTTGCAGTGCCGCGTCACCACCGAGGATCCGGAGAACGGCTTCGCGCCCGACCACGGCCGGCTGCTCGCTTACCGCAGTCCGGCCGGTTTCGGCATCCGCCTGGACGGCGGCACTGCCTACTCCGGCGCGATCATCACCCCCTACTACGACTCGCTGCTGGTCAAGGTCACCGCCTGGGCGCCGACGGTCGAGGAAGCGGCGCGGCGCATGGACCGCGCCTTGCGCGAGTTCCGCATCCGCGGGTTGGCCACCAATCTGCCGTTCCTGGAAAACGTCGTCACGCACCCGGCGTTCCTGCGCGGCGAGTGCACCACGCGTTTCATCGACGAAACGCCGGAGCTGTTCGTCTTCACGCCGCGCCGCGACCGGGCCACCAAGCTGCTGCGCTTCATCGGCGAGGTCATCGTCAACGGCAATCCGGAAATGAAGGGCCGGCGCGCGCCGGACGCGCTCGCGCCGCCGCGGCTGCCGGCCAGCTCGCTGCGGGACGCCCCGCCGCCGCCCGGTCTGCGCGATGTGCTGAAAGAAAAAGGCCCCGCCGGTTTCGCGCGCTGGATGCGGGAGCAAAAACGCGTCCTGCTCACCGACACCACCCTGCGCGACGCGCATCAATCGCTGTTCGCCACCCGGCTGCGCACCCACGACATGCTGCCCATCGCGCCTTACTACGCGCGGCTCGCGCCGCAGCTTTTGTCGCTGGAGTGCTGGGGCGGGGCCACCTTTGACGTGGCCTTGCGCTTCCTCAAGGAGGATCCTTTCGAGCGGCTGCGGCGGCTGCGCGCGGCGATCCCCAACATCCCCTTCCAGATGCTGCTGCGCTCGGCCAACGCGGTGGGTTACACCAACTATCCCGACAACGTGGTGCGCTTCTTCGTGCAGCAGGCGGCGCGCGAGGGCATCGACCTGTTCCGCATCTTCGACTGCAACAACAACGTCGAGGACATGCGCCTGGCGATCGACGCGGTGGTCGAGGCGGGCGCGGTGGCGGAAGGCGCGATCTGCTATACCGGCGACCTGTTCGACGCCGCGCGCCCCAAGTTCAACCTGCGCTATTATCTGGAGCGCGCCAAGGCGATCGAAAAGGCCGGCGCGCACCTCCTCGGCATCAAGGACATGGCCGGCGTGTGCCGGCCGCGCGCGGCGCGCGAGCTGGTGCGCGCGCTCAAGCAGGAGGTCGGTCTGCCGATCCACTTCCACACTCACGACACCAGCGGAGCCGCCGCGGCCAGCGTGCTCGCCGCGATCGAGGCGGGCTGCGAGGCGGTGGATGGGGCGCTGGACTCGATGAGCGGGCTGACTTCGCAGCCCAACCTCGGGGCCATCGTCGCGGCCCTGGCGGGAACCGAACGCGACCCCGGCGTGGATCCCGCCGCCCTGCGGCAGCTCTCGGACTACTGGGAAGGCGTGCGCCGCTACTACGCGCCCTTCGAAGGCGAGATGCGCTCCGGCACCGCGGACGTGTACCGCCACGAGATCCCCGGCGGCCAGTACACCAATTTCCGCGAGCAGGCGCGCGCGCTCGGTCTGGAGGCGCGCTGGCCGGAAGTGGCCCAGGCCTACGCCGACGTGAACCGGCTGTTCGGCGACATCGTCAAGGTCACACCGACCTCGAAGGTCGTGGGCGATCTGGCCTTGTACATGGTCGCCAACGAGCTGACGCCGGCACAGATCGCCGATCCCGATCATCCGGTGGACTTCCCCGAGTCGGTCGTGGCGCTGTTCCGGGGTGAGCTGGGCACGCCGCCCGAAGGCTGGCCGGCGGCGCTCCAGAAAAAAGTGCTCAAAGGCGCGCAGCCGATCCGCGGCCGGCCTGGCGCCAGCATTCCCCCCGCGGACCTCGATGCGGCGCGGCGCGAGGCGGCGAAGCTCACCGGTGGCGAAGTCACCGACAGCGATCTCGCCTCCTACCTGATGTATCCCAAGCTGTTTCGCGACTACGTGGAGCACGTCAAGCGCTATGGCGAGGTGAGCGCTCTGCCCACGCCGGTGTTCTTCTACGGCATGAAAGAACAGCAGGACGAGATCAGCGTGGATCTGGAACCCGGCAAGACCCTGGTGATCCGGCTGCTGTCGCGCACCGACCTGCCGGACGAGGCGGCCTCGCGCCTGTTCTTCGAATTGAACGGCCAGCCGCGCACCATCCGCGTGCCGCACGCCGGCGCGTCCGCCGCGGCGGCGCGGCCCAAGGCCGGCGACCATCCGGACCAGATCGGCGCGCCGATGCCGGGCATGGTGGTGCGCGTGGCGGTCAAGCCGGGCGACGCCGTCAAACAGGGCGAGCCCCTGATCGCGCTGGAGGCGATGAAGATGGAAACCCTGATCGCCGCCCCGCGCGATGCGCGCGTGGCGGCGGTGCACGTGAAGCCCGGCACCGCGGTCGAAGCCAAGGATTTGTTGATCGAGCTGGCTTGAACGCGCCGGCCCGCTCAATCGGGCCAGCGTCCCGTCTGCTCCAAGGGCGCCAGGCCGTGCAGCGAAATGCGCCAGTGGTAATCCACCACCCGTTCGCGCGGGATGTGCGGATTCTGCCGCCACCACTTGGCGAGTTGCTCGCCGGACCCCGACACCGCATGGGCACAGGCTTCCAGCGTCTGCGCATCCACGTGCGGCAAGACCTGGCGCAACAGGTCCACGATGCGCCCCACGGTGGCGAAACGCAGTTGCCTCGCCTCCTCGGCCGCAGGACCGGCCACCGCCACGCCGCCGCCGAACAGCATGCCCCAGGCATCGCCCTCGTCCTCCACGAAGGCGAAATAAGCCTCGATGCCATTGCGCAGGCGCTCGGCCAGGCCCTGGCCGCGGCTGCCCGCCACCATCATCCGTCGTTCCAGGTCCTGGCGCGCCTGCCGCAGGCAAGCGAGATAAATGCCGTCCTTGGAGCCGAAATGGTGATAGATGATGGGGCGCGTCACGCCGGCCGCGCGCGCGAGATCGCCGATGGAAGTGCCCTGGTAGCCGCGGCGAATGAACAGACGCAGCGCCACGTCGAGCAATTGTTGCCAGCGCTGCTCGCGCCGCAGCCGCCCGCGCTTGGCCGGGCGCCGCGCGGCAGCGCGTTTCCCCGTTTTCTTCATCCCCATCCCCGTCGCCGATCGCTCACGGCCGGGCTGAAGCCCGATCCGTGGCTTTATTGTGTTACAGCGGCCGCGATCCAGGCGCGCGGCGCGCGTTTCATTCGGTTTCCGTCGCGGTCGGCCGCTGCGCGGCAAGCCAATCCGCCGTGCTCGGCCCGGTCGGCGCACCGCCCTCCGACAGACGCTGCAACTCGCGCGCCAGCGGCGAGACGTCCACCAGCCGGCGGCTCAGGCGGCGGTCGAAATCCGGCCGCTCGCGCAGGCGCTCGCCGTCGAGGAAAAACTGGATGGGTGCATCGCCGCGCGGCAGGCGGGTGAAATAGACGTCTTCCGCCGAGGTGGCCAGGCGGTTGATCGCCGAACCCGCGCCGCGGCCGCGGCGCAGACCGTCGGGCGAGACGATCACCAGATCGGGATCGTCCAGATCGGGCCTGCGCGTGAGCACGCAATCCCCAAAGCCGCGGAAATAGAACGGCACGCCATGCGCGCGACAGACGTCGCGCAGCGCGCGCACCCACTCGGAGTGCGGAGGCCGCGGGCGCGCGCCGCGCTCGCCGCCGGCGATCACCCAGTCCAGCCGCGGATAGCGGCGCAGGGGATCGGACTTCGGCAGCCACTGCGGGGTGCCCTCGGCGTCGACTCCGAGATACTGCTGTACCAGACCCTCGAGCGGCCACAGCCGGTCGCGGGTGGAAAGCTCGATGCGCTGCAGATCCACCGCGCCCAGCAAGGGCTCCAGCACCAGGTGGCGCCAGGCCGCCGGCACGTCGAACAGGTACGGCAGACGTTCGCTAAAGCTCGCCGCGTCCTCCGCAGCCACGCCGAGGCTCAAGTTCTCCGGCAGCGCACCGCCGGCGAGCAGCTCGCGCATGCGCGCGGGATAGCGGGTGGTGATGAAGAAGAAATGCCGCGGCTGCTCGACGATCACGGACAGCACGCGGGCGATGAACTCCGCCGGCACCTCGGGCTGAAACAGATCCGACCACGGCGCCACCACCACGCGTTGCGGCGTGGTCCACTGCGCCGGTTCGGCGAGCGCATATTCCACCGGATAAGGCCGGTACCGCTGCACGGGATCGAAGCCGCGGCCGGCGTTGCGGTGGAACCGCTCCAGCCGTTCGTGCGCGGCGCAGTGACGGCAGCCTTCCGCCACCGGGCGGCAGCCGTAGAGCACGTGCCAGGGTCGCTCGTCCAGCGACAGCGCTTCCTCGCGCGCACGCAGCAGCTCGCGATCCGGCAGGGAAATGTCCAGCCATTCCCATCGGCTCGGGTCCGCCACTCTCGACCGTGGCGGCGTCGTGGGGCGCTCGCCCGGTTGGGACGCCCGTGCGGCGACCGCCGCCGCCACTCCGGCCGTGAGGGCGGCGATTTCGCCCGGCGCCAGCCGCCGCGGCGCGATCGGCGCGGCCGGGCGCAAAAGCACGGTCTCTCCCTCCTCGCCGTCCAGCACCAGTTCGCCGCGCGCCATCCGGCGGCCCAGTTCCTCCACCAGTGCTTGCGCCGGCCGTCCGGCGCCGATCCAGCGTCGCGCCAGCCCCTCGAGCGGCACCCGCGCGCCCGCGCGTTCGAGACCTCGCATCAAGCCTTCGAACTCGCGCAAGAGTTCATCGCGCGCCAGGGTCATGGCCGATCCGGGTAAACCCTAGTGTTTCTTTCCATCACGATAACCGATTTCTCCCGTCCGTACACCTCGCCACCGCGCAAGCCGTGCGCGCAGCATGAACGTGGGCGGCAGCGCGGCGGCGGCGTTGGGCGACCAGCGTGAGCCACGGGGCGGCGAATGGTCATCCCGGTGCGCGTCCGACGCGTTTGCGCCGCAGTGCAGCAGCCCCCAGCAGGGCCAGCAGACCCAGCCCGTCGCAGGCCCCGCCCCCCGCAGACCCCCCTGCAGACCCGCCGGAAGAACCGCTGCCGGAAGAACCGCCGCCGGAAGACCCGCCGCTCGAGGAGCCGCCGCCGAAGGCGAAGTGCTGCGGTGCGCCCAGATTGCCGGCCGCATCCACCGCCTGCACCGTGCCGGCGGCGATGCCGGAGGGCACAGTCAGGGTTTCCGCGACACCGGCGGAGACGACGGCGGGCAGGTCCACGGGCTTGAGCGAGGCGTCGTCGGGGACCAGCCGGTAGTGGTCCGGTTGACCGTCGTACCAGTCGTCGCCGGGCGCGGTGAAGCTCAGCGTTCGGTGCGTCGCGTCGGCGGTGAACGCGCGCAGCGCGCCGGGCGGACGAGTGTCCGTGCCGTAGCGGCCGGTGTTCCATTCGTCGTGGTGATAGCTCCACCACTCGCGGTTGCCGGCGTACGTGCCGGCGGTCTTCCAGACGAACACGTAGCCCTCGCGCGTGGTGGCCACCAGCTCGGTGTGACCGTCGCCATCGAGATCCCCCGCGCTCGGACTGAACACCACCCAGCCGCTGGTGAACTTGGGGAAACCCGCCGCCTGGCCGAGCAGCGTGTAGGCGTGCAGGGCGTTGGAGTCCCCGGCATCCACCACCTCGGCTTGACCATCCCCGCTGACATCCACGAACAAGGGACTCGACAGGAAGTCCAGCCCCTGCAGGAATGGCGCGCTGGGCGTCAGCGGCACGCCGGTGCGCGCATCCACGATGCGCTCGAAGTTTTTGAGCTGCACGCCGCTGGCGATGAACAACAGCGCGGCGGCCGTCGATGCCGCGCCGCTGCCGGCCTGGGCGTAAGCGAGCCCCGAAAGCCCGCCGAACCGACCGAAGGCGCCCAGCGTGGTGAAGCTCACCGGCACATCGGCGGGAAGCTGGGTGAGCAAATCGTCGAGCGTGATCCGTCCGGACAGCAGCGCCACGGGATCGAGGTTGGGCTGCACGCCCAGCAGCGTCTTGATCTGGCCGTTGCCGGACAGCAGATAGCTCGGCGAGAAGATGGTGCTCGCCGCGATCTCGTCGCGGCCGTCGCCGTCCACGTCGGCAGCCGCCAGGCCCTCGCTGCCCTCGGTGATGAACTCCTGCGCCGAGCCGTAATAAAGGATGAGGCTGGGCAGCGTCACCGGCCAGCCGGACACCGGCGTGCCGTCGGCGTGGTAGGCCATGAAGTGCACCATGCCCAGCGGCTGGATGTCGGCGCCGCGCGTGTCGCTCTGCTGGCTGCGGATCACGATCTCCGGCTTGCCGTCGCCGTCGAGGTCGGCGATCACCGGCGCGCAGTCGAGCTTGTCGTCGTGGATGCGCACGTAGCCGGAAGGCGTGAGGCTGTCCGGAATCGTCACCTTCACCGGGAAGCCCTTGAGTTCGGTGCCGTCGCCCTGGAACACGTGGACATAACCGTCCCAGCCGGCTTCGACGATCTCCAGCGTGCCGTCGCCGTCGAGGTCGTAGAGCACGGGGCTGGAGAAAGCGCCTTCTTTCGGCGGCCGCGAGAATTGTTGGGCGGGCCGCGGGATCGGCGGCGGCTGCACGTCCTTGGCCACGAGCTGCGGAAATCCCTGGCGCGCTCGGCCCTGCGCGTCCCAGGCGTAAACGTGGCCCGCCGTGCTCGCGGCCACGACCCACAAGTGTCCGTCGTGATCGAGATCGCCCACCGCCACCGGGACTGCCACGGGCTCGTAGCGCGGATTCACGCCCGGATGGCTTTTGAGCACGGACACCGGGTCGGTGTGTACCGGCCAGCCGGAAAGCTCCTGGCGCGTGACCGGATCGAGCGCGTGCACGTAGCCGTCGGCGTCGCCGTAAATGATGGCCAGATGGCCCAGGCCCTGCAGATCGGCGAGCTTGGGTGCGCTGGTGCCGTCCGGGGAAAAACCCCCATCCATCGCGCCCTGGCCGTTCACGCGCACCGGGAAGCCGGGATACCAGGAGGGATCGTGCACCACGTCGATGGCGCGCCGCTCCTCGGCCTGGCGGCCGGTGGCGTCGGTCACGGTCAGGCGCAAGGTGATGGCGTATTGCTCGGTGGTTTCGAGTTCTTTGTTCTTGGACAGGGAGAACGCGGATTGCCAGAAACTTTCCGGGATCTGGCTCAGATCCAGCGTGCCGAGCGCGCCCTCGTAGGGCGTTTGCCCCGCGCCGGTGGCCAGGGTGTTCCAGGTTTGCGGTTCGCCGCCCAAACCGTATTCCAGCGTCCAGGTGTAGGACGGCGAGCGTACGGCCGCGACCGCGCCGCTGATCGGAATCTGACTCGTGACGGTCGGATCCCATAGCGTGAACCACTCCGGCGCGTCGAACCAGGCGGTGGGCGGGATCGCGCCGCCGGCGAACGCCTGACAGGCGCGATGCACGTTGGGCCGGCCATAGCCGGTCTGCAAGTCCCAGCCGGGCCCGTTGGGCCATTTGACGTAAGCGCCGTCGGCGTCTGAGGCGGTGGCGATCAGCACCTGCAGGATTTCCGGCGCGGTGTAGGGATTCCCCGGCGGGGAATAGGCGAGCGCGCAGGAGCGCACCGCGCCCAGCACGCCGCCCAGGGTGCCGGTGGATTCCGAAGTCGAGCCGCCCAGCGTCTCCACCGTCACGAGGTTCTTCGGTCCCCAGGACGTTTCGCCCGAACGCACGCGGAAGGTGGTGGTGAGCGCGCGCAGCGGCGGCAGGTTGTTGATGAGCGTGTTGTTGAAATCGCGCACGAAGCCGTTGCCGGGCACGCTGTGGGGCCAGTACATGCCGCCCTGGTGGTCGGTGGAGTCGAAGTCGTTGCTGGTCTCCGCCACCAGCACGTCGTGGCGCCAGAGATATTCCACCGCCTCGCGCTCGAAGCTCGAATACCCCAGCGCGGCGTTTTCGGTGGTGATGACCTTGGCGCCGGCGTCGGCGGCGAACAGCAAGCCCTGGGTCAGCTCGTTGGCGCGATCCAGCGCTTCGGCGCCGACCTTGACCGGCAGGATCAGACAGCGCGCGCAGGCGCCGACCAGCCCGATGCCGTTGTCGGCCTCGGCCGCGGCCTTGCCCATCTGCGCGTCGGAGTGACCGTAGGTGGCGTCCAGCGTCGCGGGATCGTTTTGCTGGTTGTAGAAATCCCAGCCGGAGATGTCGTCCACGTAGCCGTCGTGGTCGTCGTCCACGCCGTCGGAAAAGACCACGATGAGATCCTCGGGATCGAGGAAGCCGTTGCCGTTTTTGTCCGCCACGCGCGGATCGTGGGCATAGTCCTGGACGTTGAACACGCCGTCGCCGTTGAGATCGTAGAGCCGGTCCGGCTCCTTGCAGCCGGGGCTGTTTCCGGGATGGGTCGCGCCCTTGGCGTCCTGCGGGGCCGGCAGCTCGCCGCAGTTGAGATAGACCTTGTTGACCAGGTCCTTGGAGGCATCCCCCGCGTTCCAGTTGATGCCACCCTCGAGATAGGCGATGACGATGCGCGGATCGCCGGCGCGCGCGGTGGCCGCCAGACTGGTGTCGAACCAGGTGCTGTCGATGGACATGCCGGCGGCGTTTTCCGGATCGCTGGCGATGGGAAAGACCGCGCGCGGAATCTCGCCGAGCAGCGTGTACTGGCCGGCGTTGGCATAGCCCGGATCGTTCGGCGGCGTGTCGGGAAACGCCGCTTCTGCCGCACCCGCGGCGAGCAAGAACATCCACCCTGCCAGGAGCACCATCCTTCGCGTACGCATCCGCGTTCTCCCCTGAAGATTCATCTACGCCTGCGCCGGAGCATCAGCGCGCCCAGCCCACCCAACGCGAACAGATCCATCGGCCCCCCCCAAATAAAATATAAACCGGAGCGGGGCCCCGGGGCCCGGGGGGGG
>JADGHB010000005.1 GCA_019689635.1 Nevskia sp.
CTCCTGGCGCACGCCCGCGCCGGGCATGTGCGCTGGCGCGAAGGCGCGGTTTTCGCCGCAGCCGGGGTGGCCGGCGCCGCGGCTGGATCCGAACTCGGCCAATGGATGGATGGCCAGCGGTTGCTGGCTTTGTTCGCCTTGCTGATGCTGGTGGTCGCCGCGTGGATGCTGCGACCGAGAGTGATCGCCGCCTGTGGCCCGGTCCCACGACATGTGCGGACAAGGCTCGCGGTGACCGGCTTCGGCGCCGGTGCGCTTTCGGGATTTTTCGGCATCGGTGGCGGGTTTTTGATCGTTCCCGGGCTGATGTACGCGGCGCGCATGCCGATTCTCGAGGCGATCGGTACTTCGCTGCTCGGCGTCGGCACGTTCGGATTGACGACCGCCGCCAACTATGCGCGCTCCGGCCTGGTGGATTGGGCGCTGGCGGCGGTGTTCCTCGCCGGCGGCGTGGTCGGGGGCTGGTGCGGGGTGCGCACGGCGCGTTACCTGGCGAGTACTCGTGGCGCCTTGACCGCGGCGTTCTCCGCCATGATCGCGGGTGTGGCCGTGTACATGCTGATCCATGCCGCGCTGCCGGCCGCGGCTGCAGCCCAGCGCTAGCTCGCGAACTCAACCGTATTTCGCCAGGATCCTGGCCACGTGCAGGCCCACCTGCCGCGCGGCATCCTTGCTGGACGCGTTGGAGATTTCCAGTTCCATGTTGCAGGCGAGCATCTCGTAGAACGCGCGATCGAGGGCTCGGCGTGCGGCAGCCACCTGCTGCACCACCGTTTCGCAATCCAGCTTGCGCTCGATCATCCCCTGGATGCCGCGCAACTGTCCCTCGATGCGACGCAGGCGCGCGAGCATGCTGCGACGATGGACTTCTTCCTGGTTCACGCTGGTTCTCCGCTGCGAGGGGCTCGCCCGTTTCGCCATATACCCTACCTAGTATATAGTGTTCGCGTCGCCGCCGGAGTTCCTTGAGATTATATCCATAGACCTTTTCGCGCTAAGCGGATGGTGCGCGGCGGGATCAATAACATTGCAATCGCAGACAGTGAGGAGGAGCCGATGGTCTGGGATGCACATAGCGCCTTGAACGGTCTGGTCGGCGGCGTGATGATCGGCCTGGCCGCAGGCGTGTTGATGCTGTTCAATGGCCGGATCGCCGGCATCAGCGGGATTCTCAGCGGTCTAGCCTTCAACCGCGTGCCCGGCCAGCGCGGTTGGCAGGCGCTGTTCGCGTTCGGCCTGATCGCCGGTGCGGCGGCGTACGCGCTGCTGGCCGGGGAGCGCCTGGCGGTGCACCTGCAGACGGGCTGGTTCGGCATGGGGCTGGCCGGGGTGCTGGTCGGCTTCGGAACCAGCATGGCGGGCGGCTGCACCTCGGGTCACGGCGTGTGCGGGCTCAGTCGCTTCTCGGTGCGCTCGCTGACGGCGACGCTGGTGTTCATGTCCGTCGCCGGCCTCACCGTATTTCTGATCCACGGGCGGGCCGGTCGATGAACGCGGTGACCGCAGCGATCGCAGGACTGCTGTTCGGTTTCGGCCTCTCCCTGTCGGGCATGGTCGATCCCGCCCGGGTGGTGGGGTTTCTCGACGTCGCCGGACGCTGGGATCCAACCTTGGCCTTCGTCATGGGTGGCGCAGTGCTGACCACCACCCCGATCTACTGGTTCGTGCGCCGCTTGCGGGCGCCGCTGCTAGCGCCGAGTTTCGTGTTGCCGACCAAGACCCGCGTGGACCGCAACTTGCTCGCCGGCGCCGCGATTTTCGGCGTCGGCTGGGGAATTTCCGGATTGTGCCCCGGTCCGGCGATCGCCGATCTCGCGCACCCCAGCGGACCGCTGGCCTTGTTCCTCGCCGGCATGCTCGCTGGGACCTGGCTGGACCGCCGTCTGCGCCAATCGGCCGATACCAGACCGGCGCGCGGCGATCGGGCGGATCCGGCCCAGGCACCGATCTCCTGATCGTCGCCTCGATTCCTGGCGGACGAGGTGCGCGTTCCGCGTGCGGGCAATATAAATTTTTAACGGGGGGCAAAAATCATTTGAATCGATAGTACCTACCCAGGTAGGTATATTGGCCGCCAACGAGCATCCGCCGGCATCGTTCCGCGCGGAGAGGAGGAGGCATGAAGATCGTGAGCGACGGCACGATCGCGCGGCCAAGTCACGGCGCCGGCGCCGCGGCGCACGCCGGTCCACTGGCGTATGGCGTGGAAGTCGCCGGCCCTGGATTCGGCTTGGAACCTTGCCGGGTGGAGTATTCCGAACTGGCCCACGCGCTGCGCGTGCTGGCGCTGGACACCGTCGAATGCGTGGGATGCGACGGGGCGGCGTCCCTGGGTATGGCCGATGCCTTGAGCGTGCTGGCCGCGCGCTTTCTCAAGTTCGATCCGGACGATCCGGCCTGGCCGGACCGCGATCGCTTGCTGATCGCGGCCGGGGCGTGCGCGCCGCTGCGGTCGGCGCTGCTGCGTGTGACCGGCTATCCCGGCGCGACGGCGACGCCGCAGCGCGAGCTACCGCCGTGGATCGATTCCCCGGCGACGACGGGATCCGACTGCGCGCCCGGAGGGGAGGTTCCAAGCGGAACGCCCGGATTGGTGCTGGCGCATGCGGTGGGCATGGCGCTGGCCGAGCGCATGCTCGCTGCACGATACGGTTCCGATTTGATCGACCACTACACTTATGTCCTGGCCGACGAAGCCTGTTTGATGCAGGGCGTGGGGCACGAAGCCGCTTCGCTCGCCGGCCATCTGCGCCTCAACCGGCTGATCGTCCTGTTCGACGACCGCCGCGCGCCGCAGACCACCGCCTGTTCGGACGACCACCTCGAGCACTTCGTGTCCATGGGCTGGTCGGTGAAGCGCGTCGATGGGCACGATCCCCACAGCATCGCGCAGGCCCTGGACGCGGCGCGCGACGGCCATCGCCCCACGCTCATCGCCTGCTGCACACGAGGCGAACCTGCCGGGCGCAAAGAGACGGACGGCGAGTCGATCGTTGAGCGCGACGACGTGGCCACGGCGGCAGCCGAGCGCCGACGCCTCGGCTGGCCGCCGGCCGCCTTCGAAATCCCCCCGATGATCGCGCGGGCCTGGCGCAAAGTGGCCGAGCGCGGCGCGGCGGCTCGCGCAGCCTGGAACGCGCGATTGCATGCACTCGACGAAGGCGAACGCGCCAGCTTCCTGAATCGGCTCGCTGGCGAACTCGCGCCGGCGATCGGCGAAACGCTGCGTCGCTATGCGCAGGGCGACACGGGTTCGTCGATGGAAATCTCGCCGGGTGCATGGAGTCGGGAGCTGCTCGAGGCTTTGGCGGCGGCGCAGGACAACGTGTTCGTGGCCACGAGTGGCCCGGCGGACGGCACGCACCGTCGCTTGGCAAATCTTCCTGCACTCGACGGCGAAGATTTCACCGGACGCTGTCTGCATCTTGGTGCGCGCGAGCAGGCGCTGCCCGCAGTGCTGACTGGCATCGCCTTGCACGGCGGTTTCATTCCCGTGGGCGCAAGCGCGCTGGCCACGGCGGACTTCGGCCGGGCGGCGATACGCCGGTCGGCGGCGCTGCGACGACGCGTCATCTATGCGATGAACGACGATGCAGGCGTCTGTGGCGAAGCCGTGGCGTCGTTGCCCGCGTTGCCTGTCGAGCAACTCGCCGCGCTGCGCACCATTCCGGGATTGATTGTCATCCGTCCGATGGACGCGGTCGAGACCGCCGAGGCCTGGGAGATGGTGCTGAATACGCTGCACGCGCCGACGGTCCTGTGTCTGTCGGAGCGGCCCTTGCCCCGCCTGCGCTCGACGCCGTCCGAAACCAACCGCACGGCACGCGGGGGCTATGTGCTACGGCACGCGCGGCAGCCGCGCCACGCCACGCTGCTCGCCACCGGGCCGGAAGTGGCCTTGGCAAGCCTGGCGGCGGAACGCCTGGAGGCGGAGGGCATCAACACCGCAGTGGTGTCGCTGCCGTGCTTCGCGCTGTTCGCGGCGCAGTCCGCCGACTACCGTGCGCGCGTGCTGGGTGACGCGCCGCGTTTCGCGATCGAGGCCGGGACGCGCGACGGTTGGGATCGCTGGCTGGCCGCGGACGACGAGTTCATCGATGCGCAGCGCTGCGGTCCGCCCTCGACACTGGCAACCGCGGCCGGCCGTAGCCGTGCGGCGGAATACATCGCCGCCGTGGTGCGGCGGCGCATGGCCGATCGTCCCCGGCGCGCTGCCGCAAGCGGCGGTCCGCCCGCGCGCGCTTGACAGGCCGCTCGAATCCGAGTACCAATTACCTAGAGGGGTATGTATATAACCCCAGCGTCGAGCAGCGCGAGACTCGCCGCGGCGCAAATCGGAGGAGAAACATTCGATGACCCCACAACCGCGTCCGCTATGGAATCCCTACCTGGCCGGCCTGGTGCTCGGCTTGGGATTGTTGTTGACGTTCGTGCTCACCGGTCACGGGCTCGGCGCGAGCGGTTTCACCACCGCGCTCGCGGCATCGGCGAGCAAGACGCTGGCCCCGTCGGCGACGGCGGCGAACGCCTACTTCGGCCCGATGACCGCGTCGCACAATCCGCTCGATTCCTGGATCACCTGGGAAGTGATCGGCCTGGCGCTGGGTGCTTTGGCCTCCGCCGTGTTCGCCGGCCGTTTTCGCCTGAGTCTGGATGGACCCTCGCGCTTGCCGCGTGCGCGCCGGCTCGCCTTGGCGCTCGTCGGCGGCGCGGTGTCGGGATTCGGCGCGCGCGTTTCGCTCGGCTGCACCAGCGGCCTGGGACTGTCCGGATCGGCGGTGCTGGCCACGGCGGGCTTTCTGTTTCTGATCGGGTTCTTCGGCGCCGGTGTCGGCATCGGCTTGCTCATGAAGAGGTACTGGCAATGACTTTCCCACTCGGATATACGGGCGTCGTTTCGGGGCTGGTCAGCGGCTTGATCTTCGGCTACGCGCTCGAGAACGCAGGATTCGCCAGCGCTTGCAAGCTGACCGCGCAACTGCGCTTTCAGGACTGGGCGGTATTCAAGGTCATGTTCACCGCCATCCTGGTCAGCGCGACCGGGTTGTACCTGCTGCAAGCCCTCGGTCTGATGAGCGCAAGCGACATCTACATTCCAACGGTGTTCCTCTGGGCAACCTTGCTGGGCGGCGTCGGGGTGGGGGCCGGCATGAGTATCGGCGGTTATTGTCCCGGCACCTCGGTGGTGGCTTTTTGCTCGGGGCGGCTGGATGGATTGATGTTCTTCCTCGGACTGGTGCTGGGAACGGTGGTGTTTGCCGGCGCCTACGACTGGCTCAAACCCATGTTGGAAGCTCTGCCAGGACCGCAAGCGCAGACTTTGCCGCAGCTCTTGCACCTGCCGACGTGGGCCGTCCTGGCGATCTTGTTCCTGGTCGCCATCGCCGTCGGGCGTATGACGCGCCGCGCTTCAGACGCCATGCCGGCCTCGCCGGCGACGGCCGCCCGCGGACCCATGCCCCAGGGTTCTTAAGGGTTCGCTTTTTCAGGAGCAACTCATGAAATCTCGCAAGAGCCTCCCGCGATCGCGAAAAAAATCTTTGGCAGACCGCCTCAGCGCGCTGACCGTGGCGTTGGCGGCGGTGGCGCCCTTGCCGATGGCGATCGGCGCCGCCGTCGCGCCGTTTCCCGCCTCGGCGGCTCAGAATCCTTGCGCCGGCAATCCTTGTGCGCCCAAGCCCTGCGCGCCCAAGCCGCCGGCCGGGCCGCAAAACCCCTGTGCCCCGGCGCCGAAAAAACCCACCAATCCTTGCGGGATCTGATCGGTATGGATGCGGCCGGCCCCGGTGTTCATGGAAGCAACGGCCGCATGAGTCTAAAAGGCGAGGAGTTGCTGGCGGTTCTACGCCAGTTGCCCCGCGACCGGCTGCTGAGGATGAGATCGGCGGGCGCGGAGGTGGTGGAGTGCATGAGGAGACTGGCCGCGCGCGGGAGCAGTGTCGCCGCGGAATTGATCGGCGGCCAGCGTCCAGCCCAAGCCTGGGATCATTATCCCAGCGGTGACGCCGTCGATCCACGGCGGCGCATCCGGTATTACTACCATTGTCACGGCCGCAGGCCGCCGCCTTTACCGGGCGAGCACGGGCATTTCCATTTGTTCTGCGAGAGTAATCCCTCGGCACGCGGCAGCGCGCCGACGCTGGTGCATCTGGCTGCGCTGTCGGTGGACGCGCACGGGCTGCCCATCCGCGTTTTCACCGCCAACCGTTGGGTCACGGATGGCGCGTGGCGATCCGCACGCACCCTTGCGCGTCACCTGGAAGGGTTCCGCGTACGCACGCGGCATTCTTCGGTGCTGGTCGACCGCTGGCTGTCCGCGGTGGTTCGCCTGTTCTACCCTCAGCTGTGCCTGATCCTTGAACGCCGTGATGCGCGCCTGCGGCGCCTGAGCACGGCGCGTTCCAGGCACCGCGTGTTCGCCGATCGCCGGATCCCGGTCTTGAGTGCCTGCCGCATCTCGCTGTCCTGGCAGTTTCAGGCGCTCGAGCGCGCGCTTGCGAAATCGCACACGGAGAGAATGACATGAAGCCGACATCCTGGCTGTTGTTGTTTGGTCTTTCGGTGGCCACAGCCGTCGCCCGCGCGGCCGGCGTGCCCGGCCCTGTGGTCAGCGCGGCTTGGCTGCACGATCACCTCGCGGAAGTGACCGTGGTAGACGTGCGCGACGAGCCGGAGACCTTCACCGTCGCACCGACCTATGAAACCGATCCTAAAACCGGTGCCCGCGCGCTGACCAAAGTCGGCGGCCACATTCCCGGCGCCCGATTGGTGGAGTTCGGGAAGATACGCGTCGATCGCGAAATCAACGGCAAGATGATCAAGGCCATGCTTCCGGATCGGGGATATTTCGAGAATCTCATGCGTGCGGCGGGAGTTTCCGGGAGCAAGCCGATCGTCATCACCATGCCCGGCGAGACGCTCGATCAGGTGGACATGGCGACGCGTTTGTACTGGTCGTTGAAATATTACGGCACCGACGAGCTGGCGATTCTCGACGGCGGCAATGCCGCCTGGCTCGCCGCCGGTTACGAGGTCTCCACCGACCCGCCGGCGGCCGGCGGCGGCGATTGGAGCGCCACCGCGGAGCGTAAAAGTCTGCTGGCCGAGAGCGCCGACGTGTCCGCAGCGCAGAAATCGAAGAAGGTGCAACTGGTGGACGCAAGGCCGCTGCCGCAGTACCTCGGCCTGAGCAAGAAACCGGTCGTGCTGGCCGCCGGGCACATTCCTGGGGCGAAGAATTTGCCGACCGACGTGGTGACGCGCGCCGCTGGGCCCGCGCAGCATTTCCTCAGCGCCGCCGATTATCGCGGCGTGCTGAACGCACTCGGTATCAAGCCGAGCGCAAGCACCATCACCTACTGCAACACCGGTCATCTCGCCTCTGGCGCCTGGTTCGTGATGAGCGAAATCCTCGGCAATCCGCACGTGAAGCTTTACGATGGATCGATGACCGAATGGACCACCGAAAAGCAGCCGGTGGTCGCCGCGATCGAATGAGCATGCCGGCGCCTGCTTGAAACGCTCCGTAAGGGAGCGCCGAAAAGCCAGCCGCGCGGCTCACCCCGTCCGTAGACGACGAGGGCATAAAACTATTTTGGCTCGACGAGGGGAGGAGAGAGATGAAACACGCCATGGCGACCCAAGCCGCGCGCGTCTGCGCGCTGGCTGCATTGAGCTTGCCGTTCGCCGGTTGGGCGACCAACGGCTATTTCGCGCACGGTTACAGCGTTTCCCAGGACGCCATGGGGGGCGCCGGAACGGCGATGGCGGAGGATGCGCTGGTCGCCGCGATCAATCCCGCCAACATCGTGTGGCTCGGCGACCGGCTCGACATCAACTTCAGCGACTTCGCGCCGCTGCGCGGCTTCACCGCCAGCCCGCGCGGCTCCAGTGCCGGCAACGGCATTTTCACCATCGATCCGGGCACCCAGGACAGCCATCGCCGGCGCTACTACATTCCCGGTGTCGGCTACGCCCATCACATCGACGACGACTCGAGCTGGGGCATCGCGATGTACGGCAACGGCGGCTTGAACACGGTCTACCCGGGAGGTACCGCGACGTTCGGGCAGGGTGTCCCGCTATTGCAGGCGCAATGCGAGGGCAGCTTCGGCGGCGGCAAGAAGCTCAGCGCCACCGATACCTTCGGCCTGTGCGGCAACGGCGTGGCTACCGCCTCGGTGGACCTGATCCAGTTGTTCGTGGTGCCGACCTACGCGCGCAAGTTCGGGGATAGTTTTGCCATCGGCATTTCGCCGATCTTCGCCGTGCAGCAGTTCCACGCCCTGGGCTTGGCGGCGTTCGCGAAATTCTCGAACACGCCGAGCAACGTCAGCGACAACGGCTACACCCGCTCCTTCGGCGGTGGCTTCCGGGTCGGAGCTTTTTTCCACCCGATCCGGGGGGTGGGTATCGGTGCGTCCTACCAATCGCGTTTGCAAATGACCAAGTTCAAGCGCTATTCGGGTTTGTTCGCACAAAAGGGTGAGTTCGACATCCCCCAGAGCTGGAACGCCGGGATCACCTTCGCGCCGACCCATGCGCAGCTTCTCACCTTCGACTTCCAGCGCATCTACTTCCACCAGGTGAAGTCGGTCGGCAACGACTTCAATCCCAATGATTTCGTCAACAACTGCGCGTTCCCGCGCCTGTTCGGTAGCAGCGCGCCAAGTGAGTCTTGTCTGGGCGCCGACGGCGGGCCTGGCTTCGGTTGGCGCAACATGTCGATCTACAAGTTCGGCTATCAGTTCCGTTACGGCGATCTCAAGCTGCGCGCCGGTTACAGCTTCGCGCGCCAGCCGATCCCCTCCGACCAGGTGCTGTTCAACATCCTGGCGCCCGGTGTCATCGAGCGCCATATCACCGCCGGCTTGGCCTACCAGTTCACCCACGCGCTGGAGCTGGAAATGGCCTTCGCTTACATGCCGGACCACAAGGTCACGGGCAAGAATCCGCTCAGCAACTCGAGCGCGAATCTCGTGCAGTTACTGGCCGGCGGGGTACTGCCAGGGCCACAACCCGGCACCGCGAACGCCTTTGGGCCCGATCCCAACGATCAGGACATCACGCTGCACATGCACCAGTACCAGTTCACGCTGGGCGTCGGCTACCGCTTCTGAAGCCGACGGCCAAGGCTTGCGAAGCACAACGACCGGAGGAGAGCACATGGCTCAGATGGCGAAAGGGATGATGGCGGTTCTGTGGGTCCTGCTGATGGCGGGGCCGGGCAAAGTCTGGGCGCAAGGGGCCTTGCAGCCCTATGTCCTGGCCTACACCGCGCAGGGCGATTTGGCGGCCGAAGCCGCCAAGGTGAAAACCAAACTCGCCGCGGCGGGCTTCACCGTCCTCGGTGAATACACTCCCTATCCCGGCGCGTGGGTGGCCGGCGTCACCAACGATGCGCTGAAGCAAGCGGCGGCGAAAGACCCGCGCGGCGCGTTCGCCGCGGTCGAGCACGTGGCGGTCACCCAGGTCGGCGGAACGCTGCAGGTCAGCTATCTCAATCCGCAGTACATGGCCGCCGCCTATCAGCTTTCCTCCGACGATGCGGACGTGCTCGCGGCCTTGCAAAAGGCGCTCGGCGCGCAGCAGGCCTTCGGCACCAAGGACGGCCGCAGCGCGGCGCAACTGCGCGACTACCACTACATGCTCGGCATGGAGTATTTCAAGGACGTTTACCGGCTCGGTCGGCACGCCAGCTACGAAGACGCGGTGAAGACCGTCGAGGCGAATTTGCGCAAGGGCGTCGGCGGTACGGCCTTGGTGTACCGCCTCGACATTCCCGGCCGGCAGCAAACCTTGTTCGGAGTTTCGCGCGCGAACGTGCCCGATCCACGCGCCAACGATCGGCACATCATGGCCGACACGGTCGATCAGATGTTCCAGATCAAGACCACCGCCTACTTGCCGTACGACATGCTGGTCGATGGCAAGGAGGTCGTCGCCCTGCATATGCGCTTCCGCATGGCCGTGTGGCATCCCGATCTGACCATGGGCACGTTCGGCAAGCTGATCACCAGCCCGGGTGCGATCGAGGAGTTGCTGACTCAGGTCGCCGGAGGCAAGAAACGGAGCGATTCGCTGTACTGAAACGGTACGCCGTGCGCGTCCGGGGTTGACGCGATGCGCGGCTTGTCCTATACATACCCCCATAGGTATATAAGCATTCGTCGCGCGCCACCCGACCGCGCGCAGGATGCGACGGAGGAGGCATGTCTGAACCCAAACCGCGCTACGGCCGCATCGTTCTGGCGCCGGAAGATTTCCTACCGACCCGGGGGTTGTCGCGGCGTGCGTTTTTCGATCTGCTGGCTGCGGGGGGCGCGGCCGCGGTGAGTGCGGCGGTGGCGGGACGCGCGCAAGCCGACGACGCGAATCTGCCGCCGCACGTGCCGCCTTGGTCCAAACGCCTGGGCGCACCGGTCAATGCCGCATATGGGCAACCATCTCCTTACGAGCGCAACATCATTCGGCGCGAAGATCCGGGACTGACGCCGACCCGAGAAGCATCGGTGGTGTTCACGCCGCTGCAGAACCTGTTCGGCATCATCACCCCGAGCGGGTTGCATTTCGAGCGCGATCACGGGGGGCGGCCGGACATCAATCCGTACGAGCACCGGCTGATGATCCACGGCCTGGTGCGCCAGCCCAAGATTTATACCGTGGAGGACATTTTGCGCTTCCCCTCGGTATCGCGGATCCACTTCATCGAGTGCGGGGCCAACAGCGCGATGGAGGTGCGCAACGTCTCGGTCCCGACCGTGCAGTACACCCACGGCATGCTGGGCTGCAGCGAATTCACCGGTGTGCTCCTGTCCACCTTGCTCGACGACGTGGGCTACGACAAGAAGCGGGCGAGGTTCATCCTCGCCGAAGGCGCCGACGCAGCCAGCCTGACGCGCACCATCCCGATCGAGGCCGCCCTCGACGACGCCATGGTGGTGTATGGGCAGAACGGCGAGATGCTACGCCCCGAGAACGGCTACCCGCTGCGCTTGCTGGTGCCGGGCTTTCAGGGCATCTCCAACGTGAAATGGCTGCGCCGGCTCAAGGTGGGCGACCAGCCGTTCAACACCCGCGAGGAGACGCTGCATTACTCCGACCTCATGCCCGACGGTAAAACCCGCCAGTACACCTGGATCCAGGAAGCCAAGTCGGTGATCACTTCGCCTTCCGGTGGACAGCAGTTGCTCGACCGCGGGTATTACCAGATCACCGGCCTGGCCTGGTCCGGTCGCGGCAAGATCCGCCGCGTCGATGTGTCCACCGACGGTGGACGCAACTGGCACCCGGCGCGGTTACAAGATCCCATCTTGTCCAAGGCGCTGACGCGATTCCGCTTCGATTGGCACTGGGACGGTAGTCCGGCGTTATTGCAAAGCCGCTGCATCGATGAAACTGGCTACGTGCAGCCCACGGTGACGCAATGGCGCGCCGTGCGCGGCACGCGCTCGATTTACCACTACAACGCCATTCAGACCTGGAAAGTCGATCCGGATGGGAAAGTCAGCAATGTCCAAGTGGCTTGAGTTCATGCCCCGCGCGCTGCTCGCGACCCAGATCGTCCTTGTGTTCGGATTCACGCCCCAAGTGACTGCGGCAACCGGCTATGGTCTCGGTCGGCCCGCCACTCCGGCAGAGATCGCGGGCTGGGACATCGACGTGCGTCCGGATGGCCAGGGATTGCCGCCCGGACGCGGTTCGGTCGCGGAGGGCGAGAAGATTTACGGAGAGAAATGCGCAAGTTGCCACGGCGATTTTGGCGATAATCCCCAATACGCCCAGCTTGCGGGCGGCGTGGGCAGCCTTGCAGGATCCTCGCCCGTGTGGACGGTGGGCAGCGCCTTGAATAACGCCACCACGCTGTTCGACTATATCAACCGGGCCATGCCCTTTCCCAATCCGAAATCCCTGACGCCGGACGAGGTGTACGCGCTGTCCGCCTACATCCTCAACCTGAGCAACATCGTTCCCGCCGACGCCGTACTCGACCAGAAAACCTTGCCGCAGGTGAAGATGCCCAACCGCGACGGGTTCATCTTGTTTCCCGGGCTCATGACGGCGCATGGCAAGTCCGACATCCACGCCGTCGCCTGTATGCACGATTGCGTCAAGCAGGTCAAAGTCATCTCCGAGCTGCCTGCGGGGTTCACGGAGAAATTCTTCGGCGACATCTCGCAGGAGTTTCGCGGCTTGAATACCATGAACCAGACGGGCGAACCGCAGTGGGTGCGTGTGGCGCTCAACGATTCCAGTGCTGCGCCTCCATCGGGTTACGCGCTGGCGCAGAAAAACGGCTGTACGGCTTGCCATGCGACCGACCACAAGATCGTCGGACCCGCATACCGAGACGTCGCTGCCAAATACCAAGGAGACGCACAGGCGCTGGAGAAACTCAAAGCGAAAGTGCGCAAGGGCGGGGCGGGGGTCTGGGGCGAGGTGCCCATGCCGCCCCAGACTCAAGTCAGCGACGGCGATCTAGACGCCATTTTGAAGTGGGTGCTCAGCGGCGGTGCCACCACGCCTTGAAACGACGGACGACGAACATTCCAGGAGCATGAGACGTATGAACGTGTCGCGCAGGATTTTTCTCAAAGCCAGCGGTGGCGTCGGAGCGGCCTTGCTGCTCGCCGGATGGCCGCGCGGAGTATTGGCCGACGAGGCCTGGAACGCCAAGGCCTTCGCCGGCAAGTCGCTCGACGACGTGGTCAAGGCGCTCGGCGGCGCTGCCGCGCAGCCGTCGGCCGACATCGCGCTCACCGCGCCGGACATCGCCGAGAACGGCGCCGTGGTCCCGGTCGAGATCGAAAGCAAGCTTCCCAACACTCGGTCGATTTCCATTCTGGTCGAGAAAAATCCCAATGCGCTGTCGGCGGATTTCTCCATTCCGGCAGGGACCGACCCATATATCAGCACGCGCGTGAAGATGGCCGAGACCTCCAACCTCTACGCCCTGGTGCAGACCGACGGCGGTTTCTTCTACGCCAAGAAAGAAGTCAAGGTCACTCTGGGCGGCTGCGGCGGCTGAAAAGACCTAAGGATACGGAGAAGAACATGGCTGATCCGATGAGAATCCGGGCGACGCTCGAAGGCGGCAAAGTGATCGTCAAAGTGCTCATGGCCCACGAAATGGAAACCGGTTATCGCAAGGACGCCAACGGCAACCTCATTCCTGCGCACTACATCCAGGAAGTGAACGCGACCTGCAACGGCAAGACCGTGCTGTCTGCGCAATGGGGCCCTTCGGTGTCCAAGAATCCCTTTCTGGCGTTCCGCTTCTCGGGAGCCAACAAGGGCGACAAGGTGGTGATCAGTTGGAAAGACAACAAGGGTGAATCACGCACCGATGAAGCGGTGATTGCTTGAGCGGGCAGATGCGCACCCGGCATGCGAGGCTCATGCTAACCGCAGCGTTCGCGACGCTGTTGGCAGCGGGCTGCGCAACCGGACCGATCAAGGCCGCTTATCAGATCAGCGAGGGAAACGAGCAGGCCTCGCGCGCGCTGGAACACATCCGCAACCAGCTCGCCGTCGATCCGCAGGCGCAGATCGTGGTGGTGGCCTTCGGCAAGGGGCTCGATTTCCTGTTGCAGGATGCCAAGGACGCCGGCGGTTATCCCTATGCGCTGGTGGTCGAAGACCTGCACGGCCAAGGCGTGCGCTTCGAGGCCTGCGCCATCACCTTGCGCACGCGCGGCATCGACCCGGGACGCCTCGATCCCGAGACGGTCGTGGTGCCCTCCGGCATGGACGAGCTGGCACGGCTGCAGACGCGCGAAGGTTATGCCTACCTCAAACCGTGACAAACCGTGATTCGCCCGGGAGGAGACTCGTGAAACGCAAACTGACCGCCGCACGCTCGCTGCTCTGGGCCTTGGCCGCCGTCACGGTTGCCGGTAGTGCCGTCGCGCAATCATCCTCGCCCGAGGACGAGATCGCCCAGTACCGGGCGATGTTCGGCGACGACAATCCTGCCGAGCTGTGGCAGACCCGCGGCGAAGCGCTATGGAAACAACCGCGCGGGCCGAAGAACGTCGCCTTGGCCCAGGTTTGCGATCTTGGTCTTGGCGTCGGAGTGGCGGCGGGCGCTTACGCCCAGTTGCCGCGTTATTTCTCCGACACGGGGCAGGTGCAGGATCTGGAATCGCGCCTCGTCACCTGCATGGTGCGCGGTCAAGGATTCACCGAACCAGAGGCGATCCAGCAGCATTTCGGCAAAGGCGACGCGAAGTCCGATCTCGAAGCGCTTTCCGCCTACCTCGTTGCTCAGTCGGACGGCAAGCCGATGCACGTGCCTTTCGATCGCCCCGAAGAGCGTGCCGCCTACGAACTCGGCAAACAGGTTTTCTTCTACCGCGCCGGCACGCATGATTTTTCCTGCGCGACCTGCCACAGCCAGACCGGCAAGCGCATCCGCCTCCAGATCTTGCCCAATCTGACCACGGCCGAAGGCGCAACCGCGGCCTACACCACCTGGCCGGCGTATCGCATCTCCGAAGGCGAGTTCCGCACCATGGAATGGCGGATTCAGGATTGCTTCCGCCAGCAGCGTCTGCCGCAGCTCAAGTACCTCTCCCCGGTCGCCATCGCGCTCACCGAATATCTCGCCAGGAACGCCGATGGCGGCGTGATCAAGGCCCCGGGCCTCAAGCGTTAGGAGCGCATCATGCCGCAACGCAAATTCTCCTTACTTCTCGCGCTGGCGACCACGCTCGCCGCCTGCAGCGCGCTGGCGAAAGACAAAGCGTCGCCCGCGGCCGGGCCCGCGGCGGTCAAACAGGCCTTGCTCGCTTCGTTCGAAGCCAAAGGCCAGGCGGGGCTCGATCGGCTCGACCAGGACGAAACCCAGGCGCTGTGCAGCCGCGATCCGGATCATCCTCTGAGCTCGGACGAAGTCCAGAAGATCGTTTCGGCCAACACGGCGGCGATTCGCTACCCAGCGGATGGTCGCTATCTGGGCGATTGGAGAGAAGGCGAAAAGATCGCCCAGACCGGCACCGGCAAGCAGTTCAGCGACGATCCCGCCAAGCCCGCCGGCGGCAATTGCTACGCCTGTCACCAATTGGCCAAGGGCGAAATCGCCTATGGCACGCTGGGTCCGAGCCTCTATCGGTATGGCAAGCTGCGCGGTCAGGGCGAAGCCATGCTCAAGTACACCTGGGGCAAGATCTACGATGCCGAAGCGAGCATGCCTTGCTCGATCATGCCGCGCTTCGGGCACAAGGGGATCCTCACCGAGCAGCAGATCCGCGACGTGATGGCCCTGCTGTTCGATCCCCAGTCGCCGGTCAACCAGTAGCGCGGGGCGCGAGGCTCGATGTCGCTCAGCCGCAGGGAATTCCTGCACCTCCTCGCGGTTGCCGCGGCGGCCGGCTTGCCGCTCGCTTCGCGCCGCGCGCTGGCCGGAGAGGCGGGCGCGGATGCGCTCTACGAACTGCCGCCTTTCGGCGACCTGAGCCTGTTGCATTTCACCGATTGCCACGCGCAGTTGCTGCCGATCTATTTCCGCGAGCCGAGCGTGAACATCGGCGTGGGCGAGAGCGCCAATCAGCCTCCGCATCTGGTGGGGCAGGCGTTCCTGCGCCGTTACGGGTTCAAACCCGGCTCCGCCGAGGCCTATGCCTTCACCAGCCTCGATTTCGCGCAGGCGGCCAAGATTTACGGCAAGGTCGGCGGCTTCGCCCACCTGGCCACGCTGGTCAAGCGCCTGCGCGCCAGCCGGCCGCATTCCCTGCTGCTCGACGGTGGCGACACCTGGCAGGGTTCCGCCACGGCCTTGTGGACGCAGGGCCAGGACATGATCGAGGCGCAGCTCGCGCTGGGCGTGGACGTGATGACGGCGCACTGGGAGTTCACCTACGGCGCCGACCGCGTCCAGCAGGCCGTCGCCGGTCCGCTCAAGGATCGCGTCGCCTTCCTCGCGCAGAACGTGAGAACCGCCGACTTCGGCGATCCGGTGTTCGAGGCGTTCACGATCCGTGAGCTGGGCGGCGTGCCGGTGGCGGTGATCGGCCAGGCCTTCCCGTATACGCCGATCGCGCATCCGCGCCGCTTCGTCGAGCAGTGGACATTCGGGATCGAGGAGCAGCGCCTGCAGCAGAACATCGACCGCGCGCGCGCCAAGGGCGCCCAGGTCGTGGTGCTACTGTCCCACAACGGCATGGACGTCGATCTCAAGCTCGCCGGGCGGGTGCGCGGCCTCGACGCCATCCTCGGCGGCCACACGCACGACGGCGTGCCGCAGCCGGTGGTGGTGAAAAACGGCGGCGGCCAAACCCTGGTGACCAATGCCGGCAGCAACGGTAAGTTTCTCGCCGTGCTCGATCTCCAGGTCAAGGACGGGCGCGTGCGCGACTGGCGCTATCGTCTGTTGCCGGTTTTCGCCAATCTCCTGCCGGCGGATCCGGACATGGACGCCCTGATCCGCAAGCAGCGCGCGCCGCATCTGGCACGACTCGGCGCAACGCTGGCGACCACGGAATCGCTGCTTTACCGTCGCGGCAATTTCAACGGCAGCTTCGACCAGTTGATCCTCGAGGCGATGATGGCGGTCAAGGACGCCGAGATCGCCTTTTCGCCGGGCTTCCGTTGGGGCACCACGCTGCTGCCGGGCGAGGCGATCACCTACGAGCACCTGCTCGACCAGACGGCGATCACCTATCCGCAAACCACGGTCAACGAATTCACCGGGGCGCAGATCAAGAACATCTTCGAGGACGTCTGCGACAACCTGTTCAACCCCGATCCCTATATGCAGCAGGGCGGTGACATGGTGCGCGTCGGCGGCCTGACTTATTCCTGCGCACCATACGAAACCATGGGCAAGCGCATCTCCGATCTGCGCCTGCACGGCCAGCCGCTGAAGGCGGACAAGAAATACAAGGTCGCCGGCTGGGCGCCGGTCGCCCCGGGCGCGCAAGGGGAGCCGATCTGGGAAGTGGTCGCGACCTATCTGCGCGACCGCAAGACGGTTAACGTCGTGCACGTCAACACCCCGCGGCTGGTCGGCGTCGAGCACAACGAGGGCATCGTCGCCGGCGAGTCGTAGCGCGCGGCGGCTCGGGAATTGTGCGATCATGCCGCCGTGGTCGCATCGAACCGGACACTGACGCCCGGCGGCCGAGCCGCTGCGGGACCGGTCCGCTCCCCGCTGCTCACGCAAAAAAGGCCGCAGTCGCTGCGGCCTTTTCCGGGATCCTTAAGCTTGGTGCCGACGGAGGGACTCGAACCCCCACGGGTCGCCCCGCTAGTACCTGAAACTAGTGCGTCTACCAATTCCGCCACGTCGGCAGCGGGCGTGCAGACTACTGGCGCACCCCTACTTTGTCAATGAAACGAAACCCCAAGCAAAAACGGCCGCCGCCGGCCAAGGCGGCGCAAGCTCGCCGCGAACGCGGCAAACCCGCCGCACCCGTGCGCGTCGCCGCTGTGCCGGAGCGCGCAGCGATTCTGGACTTCCTGCGCGCCAGCGGCGGCGCGTTCACGCTCGACGAGCTGATCGCGCATTTCGATCTCAAGCGCCTGAGCGAGCAGGAGGCTTTTGCCCGCCGCATCGCGGCGATGACGCGCGAAGGCCAGCTCGCCCCCGCCGAGCGGCCCGGCGCGCTGCGGGCCGCGGAGCCTGCGGTGCCGGGGCAGCGCGCCGTGCCCCAGGAAGTGCAGGGCAAGGTCACCGCGCATCCGCAGGGCTATGGCTTCCTCGCCTCGGAATCCGGCGGGCCGGACGTGTTCCTGCCGCCGCCGCAGATGCGCGGCCTGATGCACGGCGATCGCGCCCGGGTGCGCATCACGCAGGAGGACGCGCGCGGCCGCCGCGAAGGCGCGCTGCTGGAAGTGCTGGAGCGCGGCACGACGCGCGTGGTCGGCCGCCTGCAGGGCCGCCAGGGGGCCTTCACCGTGATCCCCTCCAGTCCGCGCCAGCCGGAGGTGCTCATCCCGCCGGCCGAGCGCGGCGGTGCGCGCCACGGCCAGATGGTGGTGGCGGAGCTGATGACGCCGCCCTCGGGACGCAGTCTCGCGGTCGGGCGCGTGGTGGAGGTTCTCGGCGAACACCTAGCGCCGGGCATGGAGATCCAGGCGGCGATCCGCGCGCACGACCTGCCGCACGAATGGCCGGCCGCCGTGTTGCGCGAGGCCGCGGCGTTTCCGGCCGAAGTGCTGCCGGAGCAGATCGCCGGCCGCGCCGACCTGCGGCATCTGGGCCTGGTCACGATCGACGGCGCCGACGCCCGCGACTTCGACGACGCGGTGTACGCCGAAAAAGTGCGCGGCGGCTGGACGCTGTGGGTGGCCATCGCCGACGTGTCCGCTTATGTCGCGCCGGGCAGCGCGCTCGACGCCGAGGCCGCCAAGCGCGGCAACTCGGTGTACTTTCCACAGACCGTCATCCCCATGCTGCCGGAAGCGCTATCCAATGGCCTGTGCTCGCTCAATCCGCAGGTCGATCGCCTGTGCCTAGTGTGCGAGATGCAGGTGAATCGCGAGGGACAAGTGAGCCAGTCGCGCTTCTATCCGGCGGTGATGCGCTCGCGCGCGCGGCTGGTGTACGAAGAGGTGGCGGAATGGCTGGAAAAGCCCGGGGGCAAGACGGGCGTCGCCGCCGAGCGGCTCGCCGCGCTCAAGACCTTGCATGAGGTGTTCCAAGCGCTGTACGCGGCGCGTATGCGGCGCGGCGCGATCGACTTCGAGGGCGTCGAGACCAAGATCGTGTTCGGCCCGGGCCGCAAGATCGAGAAGATCGTGCCGGTGCGGCGCACCGTCGCCCATCGCCTGGTCGAGGAGTGCATGATCGCCGCCAACGTCGAGGCGGCCAAGCTGGTGGAGCGGCACCGGATCCCGACGCTGTACCGCGTGCACGCCGAGCCGGACCCGGACAAGGTGGCGCTGCTGCGCGAGTTCCTCGCCGGCCGCGGCCTGCATCTGCCCGGTGGCGCCCGGCCGCGGGCGGCCGACTATGCCGTGACCCTGGCGCAACTGGCCGGCCGCGAGGACGCCGGCGTGATCCAGACCGTGATGCTGCGCTCGCTGATGCAGGCGCGCTACAGCCCGGACAACACCGGCCACTTCGGCCTGGCGCTCACGCACTACGCGCACTTCACCAGCCCGATCCGCCGCTATCCCGACTTGCTGTTGCACCGCGCGATCAAACACGTGCTGGCACACGGCCGGCCGGAAACCTTCGGCTACAGCGTGCAGGAGCTGGAGCTGCTCGGCGCGCACTGCTCGGCCACCGAACGCCGCGCCGACGAGGCCACGCGCGAGGTCTCCGCCTGGCTCAAGTGCGAATTCATGCAGCACCGCCTGGGCGAGGAATACACCGGCATCGTCAGCAGCGTCGCGCCCTTCGGCTTGTTCGTGGAGCTGGAGGACCTGTACATCGAAGGCCTGGTGCACGTGTCCACGCTCGGCGACGATTACTACGAGTTCGATCCGCGTCACCAGCGCCTGGTCGGCGCACGCAGCCAGCGCGTCTACGGTCTGGGCCAGGCGCTGCGCGTCAAAGTGGCGCGCGTGAACCTCGACGAGCGCAAGATCGACCTGCTGATCGTCGGCCAGCCGAGGGAGAAAAAGCCCGCCGCCCGTGGTCGAAAGGCGCAGGCGCCGGCACCGCGCAAGCGCCGGCGCTGATCCGAAATCCGCGATGAGCGAGACTTACATCGGCGGTTTCCACGCCGTCATCGCCGCCTTGGAAGAGGGTGGCGAGCGGTTGCGCGAAATCCTGCTGGCGGACACGCGGCGCGACGCCCGCGCGCAGCGCCTGCTCGCGCTCGCCGCCCAGCGTGGCGTGACGGTGCGCCAGGTGGCGCGCGACACGCTGGACATTTACGCGCCGGGTTTGCGTCACCAGGGCGTGCTGGCGGCGATCGAGGCCGCCGCGCTCGCCGGCGAGGCGCTGCTCGACGTGCCGGCCACGGACGAGCGCTTGCTGCTCGCGCTGGACGGCGTGCAGGACCCGCACAACCTCGGGGCCTGCCTGCGCACCGCGGAAGCCGTGGGTGTATCCGCCGTGATCGTGCCCAAGGACCGCGCGGCGGGCCTGACGCCGGCCGCGCGCAAGGCCGCCGCGGGCGCCGCCGAGCGCGTGCCGCTGGTCGCGGTCACCAATCTTGCGCGCCGGCTCGCGAAGCTCAAGACGCTGGGGTACTGGATCACGGGCCTGACGGGCGAAGGAAGCGAGTCGATCTACGCGCTCGATTTCACCGGACCGCAGGTGATCGTGCTCGGCGGCGAGGGCGGCGGGCTGCGGCGGTTGACGGCGGAACATTGCGATCGCCTGGCGCGCATTCCCATGCTGGGGCGGATCGAAAGCCTCAACGTCTCGGTGGCGGCCGCGGTATGCCTGTACGAAGCCTACCGCCAGCGCCAGCCGCGCTGAGCGCCATGCGTCGCCGTGCGGCCTGGGGGCTGCTCGCCGCAGCGTTGCTGTGCGCGCTGATCGGCGGGCGGTTGTCGCGTTCGACGGGGCCTGCCCCCGCCGCTGCGCTCCCGCCCCGCGCAGTGGAAAATCCGCAGGCGGCGCAAACCCCCATCGCGGACACGCCGGCGCCAGAGCGCGCGCAAACCGCGCAGCCGGCGACCGTGTCCTCCGGCATCCCGATCCGCTTGGTCCGCCGCCCGCCGCTGACCGTGCCTGCGTCGCCCTACGGACCCGCCTACGCGCGCCTGTTGCCGCAGGCGCAGGCCGGCGACCGCACGGCGCAGTACCGGCTCGGCCTGTTGCTCTATCAGTGCCGCGACATTCCCGCGGATCCGGCCGCGCTCGACCGGCAAGTCGAGCGCGTGTACGAAACCCGCCGCCGCGAGGGCTGGGATGTGGACGACCCCGCCGCGGAAGAACAGAGCCTGCGCCGGCAATACGCCGAATGCGCCGGCGTGCCGGAGGACGCGCGCGGCCGTTACCGCGACTGGCTGAAGGCCGCCGCCGATGCCGGCCTGCTGGAAGCCGAGCTCGACCTGCCGCTGCACCTGCCGCCCGGGGACTACTGCCAGTACCTGTCCGAGTGCTCGCCGGAACAGCGCGCCCGGCAGGAAGCCTTGCAGCAGGAAGCGGTCGAGTATTTCGGCCGCGCGCTCGACCAGGGCAGCGCGCAGGCGCTGTGGACGTTCGGCGCCTGGTATTCCGAAGGCGAGGTGTTGCCGGAAAACGACGTCGAGGCCTACGCCGACTTCGAGGCGCTCAACCAGATCTTCGCCGCCGCCGGCGACCCGCGGAACTTCGACGCGATCCTCGCCGAGCTGCGCGGCCGCCTGCGCCCCGCCGATCTCCAGCAGGCCGAGGCGCGGGCGAAGGAGATTCTTTCCAACCCGAAGTGCTGCGTGTTGCCGCCGTGACGAGCGTGGCCCGCGCGCCGTTGTGGTCGCTGGGGCGGGCAGACGGTCAGGTTTCGGCAGAGGGAGAATCGGCGCGGCCGATGCGTTCGCGCTGCGGTTGCGCCGCAGTCAGTCATCCACTAGAATCCGCGCCCTTCCGACGCAAGTCGGGAATCCCCTTGTCCCACCGCCTGACGCCGCGGGGGACTGTCCGGCGCCGGCATGGCCTTCGCCTCATCCACAAGGAGATCGCATGCGTCACTACGAAATCGTGGTCATGGTGCACCCGGACCAGAGCGAACAGGTGCCGGCCATGATCGAGCGCTACAAGAGCATGGTCGAGTCCGACGGCGGCAAGGTCCACCGCGTCGAGGACTGGGGCCGTCGCCAGCTCGCTTATCCCGTCGCCAAGCTGCACAAGGCGCACTACGTGCTGATGAACGTGGAGTGCTCCGAGCGCGCGCTGGGCGAGCTGGAGAGCGCCTTCCGCTTCAACGACGCGGTGATCCGCAAGCTGGTGATCCGGATGCCGGGACCGGAGACCGGCCAGTCGCCGCTGTTCAAGGTTCCGGAAGAGGACAAGAAGCCGGAGTACAAGTCCCGCCAGACCGAAGCCGCGGCGGAAACCGCCGAGGCGGAGGAGTCTGCGCAGACTACGGAAGCCGGTGAAACCGCAGGCGAGGAGGCTTGAACCATGGCGCGTTACTTCCGTAAGAAGAAATCCTGCAAGTTCACCGCCGAGGGCGCGGTGGGCATCGACTACAAGGATCTGGCGACGCTCAAGCAGTACATCTCGGAGAACGGCAAGATCGTGCCCAGCCGCATCACCGGCACGCGCAGCCGTTACCAGCGCCAGCTCGCGGTGGCGATCAAGCGCGCGCGCTATCTCGCGCTGCTGCCGTACACCGACCGGCACGAGTGAGGAGCGCGCGATGGAAGTCATCCTGCTGGAGAAAGTCAAGAACCTCGGCGACCTCGGCGACACGGTCAAGGTCAAGCCGGGCTACGGCCGCAACTGGCTGTTGCCGCAGGGCAAGGCGCTGCCGGCCACCGAGGCCAACCGCAAGCTCTTCGAGGCGCGCAAGGCGGAGCTGATCCGCAAGGCGCAGGACTCGCTCAACGCCGCCAAGATGCGCGCCGAGAAACTGGCCGGCGCGGTGATCACGGTCAAGGCGCTGGCGGCGGAAGAAGGCCGGCTCTACGGCTCGGTGGGCCCCAACGACATCGCTCGCGCTGCCGAAGCGCAGGGCTTCGAGATCAAGAAGAGCGAGATCGACATGCCCGACGGCGTCATCCGCCAGATCGGCACCTACTCGGTCGTCGCGCGGCTGCATACCGAGGTGGAGGTCGCGCTGACCGTGGTGGTGGAGGAAGAAAAAGGCTGACGGTGTCGATACGCCGCTGAAAAAGTCCATCCGTGGACTTTTTCGCAGTCGCTTCGAACAGACGCGAATTTTCTACGCTCCCGGGAATCAGGGCGGGTCCGCAGCTGATTCCTTTGGCACCTCCATAGTGCCAGGCGCCCGCGTCACGGACGGCCCGTCGGGCTTGCGCACAGCTTATCCAGAGGATCCGAACCGGTTTGCCGCATTGCGTCGCCATGCGGCATGGCGGAGGATAGGTCCATGGCCACTCCGCTCAACCCTCCCGCCGCCGCCAAGAGCGCGCCCAGCCCCAAGACGCCGCCGCATTCGATGGAAGCCGAGCAGTCGGTGCTCGGCGGCCTCTTGCTCAACAACCGCGCCTGGTTCGAGCTGGCCGACTTCCTCTCCGAGGAGGATTTCTACACCCAGGACCACCGACTGATCTTTCGCGCCATCGGCGAGCTGCTGGCGGCCAACCAGCCCTGCGACTTCGTCACCCTGTCCGAGCACCTGCGCGCGCGCAACCTGCTGGACCAGGCCGGCGGCCTGGCCTACCTGGGCATGCTCGCCGCCGACACGCCGGGCGCGTCCAACATCCGCGCCTACGCGGACATCGTGCGCAGTCACGCGGTGTTGCGCGGCTTGATCGCCGCCGGCCAGGACATCGCCGGGATGGGCTACAACCCCGAGGGCCGTACGCCGGCGCAGTTGATCGACGACGCCGAGCAGAAGGTGTTCGCCATCCGCAGCCGCACCGAGAAGGCGGCCAGTGCCTACCACGACATGCCGCGGCTCATCGAGCGCGTGGAACAGCGGATCGAGGCGCTGCGCCGCAACCCGGAAAGCTTCAGCGGCCTGTCCACCGGCTTCACCGAATTCGACAAGCTCACCACCGGCCTGCATCCCGGCGATCTGGTCGTCGTCGCCGGACGACCGGGCATGGGCAAGACGTCTTTTGCCATGAACATCGCCGAGCACGTGGCGATCGAGCGCAAGCTGCCGACCGCGGTGTTCAGCATGGAAATGAGCGCCGACCAGCTCGCGCTGCGCATCCTGTCCTCGTTCGGGCGCATCGACCAGCAGCGGCTGCGCAGCGGTAATCTCGAGGATCACGACTGGAGCCGGCTGGTGTCGGCCGGGGGCCTGCTGCGCGAGGCGCCGCTGTACATCGACGAGACCGGCGCGCTCAACCCCCTGGAGCTGCGCGCGCGCGCGCGGCGCATGGCCGCGCGCCACCAGATCAAACTGGTGGTGGTGGACTATATCCAGCTCATGCAGGTGCCGAACACGCGCGAGAACCGCACCAACGAGATCTCCGAGATCTCGCGCAGCTTGAAGGCGCTGGCCAAGGAGCTGGCGGTGCCCTTGATCGCCATCTCGCAGCTTTCGCGCGGCGTCGAGAACCGCGACAACAAGCGCCCGCGCATGTCGGATCTGCGCGAGTCCGGCGGCATCGAGCAGGATGCCGATCTGGTGGTGTTCGTGTACCGCGACGAGTACTACAACAAGGATTCGCCGGACAAGGGCACCGCCGAGATCATCATCGCCAAGCAGCGCAACGGCCCCACCGGCATGGTCAAGACCGCCTTCCTCGGCCAGTACACGCGCTTCGACAACCTGGCGCCCGGATACGCCTACCCGTAACAGCGATTCCACGGTGCAGGCCCCGCCATGAGTGCGCCCTACGTCCCGCGCGTGATCGCCACGATCGATCTGGGCGCGATCCGCCACAACCTCGCTTGCGTGCGCGAACGCGCCGCTCCCGCGCGGGTGATGGCGGCGATCAAGGCCGACGCCTACGGCCACGGCGCCGTGCCGGTGGCGCGCGCCTTGGAGGCGACCGGCGTGGACGCCCTCGCGGTCGCCTGCATCGAGGAGGCGCTGGCGCTGCGCGAGGCCTATCTGCGCGCGCCGATCGTGCTGCTGGAAGGCGTGCTCTCGTTCGCCGAAGCGCAGCTCGCCGTGGAGCAGGGCGTGGAAGTCGTGGTGCACTCCGCCTGGCAACTGGATCTGCTGCAACGGCTACCTGCGGCCGCGCCCTTGCGGCTGTGGTTCAAGCTCGACACCGGCATGCACCGCCTCGGCCTGCCGCCGCACGCGGCGCCTGCGCTGCATGCCGCCGTGCGGTCGCGGCCGAGCTGGCGGTTTTGCGGCTGGATGACGCACCTGGCTTGCGCCGACGAGCCCGACAATCCGATGACGGCGCGGCAGCTCGAAGCTTTCGAGCGTGCGCTGCGCGAGCTGCCGGGTCCCCGCTCGATCGCCAACTCCGCCGGGCTGCTCGCCTGGCCGCAGGCGCGCGCCGACTGGGTGCGGCCGGGGCTGATGCTCTACGGCGCGAGCCCGCTGCCCGGCAAGCTCGGGGCCGAGCTCGGCCTGAAACCGGCGATGCGTCTGGAGAGCCTGCTGATCGCGGTCAACGAGCTTGCCGCCGGCGAGACCATCGGCTACGGCGCCAGCTACCGCTGTCCGCGCGCCATGCGCGTCGGCGTGGCGGCCGTGGGTTATGCCGACGGTTTGCATCGCGCGCTGCCCAGCGGTTCGCCGGTGCTGGTGCGCGGCCGCCGCGTTTCCCTGGTGGGCCGCGTGTCGATGGACATGATCAGCCTGGACCTCTCCGAGGTGCCGGACGCCCGGGTCGGCGATACGGTGCAGCTCTGGGGGCCGGAGCTCCCCGTGGAGGAGATCGCCGCCCGGGCCAACACCATTCCCTACGAGCTGTTCTGCGGCCTGACGCGCCGCGTGCACTTCGTTTACGCAGACTGAGCGCTTGTGAATTTTTCGAGCCCTCAGGCCGGCCAGGGAGGGCCGGACGCGAATCAGGGCCGCAGAAGCTTGATTCGCGGGAGCGAGTCCGGGCGTATCCCGGACTTGCGACGGAAGAAATGCACGGGACGTGCATTTCTTCACGAGCTCTGAGCCGCCGCGCCCGATCCAGCCCAGCGCCGCAAGCCATGATCGAGCGATAGCCGTCCCGCGCCCGCGACCGCAAGCCAGAAGAACAGGGCGAAGTAGGCGGTTTCCTCGAAGCCGAGCAGGGTTTCCAGCGAATCCACCTGGTCCCACAGCGCGGAGCGGATCGCCACGAGCATGGTGATGGCCAGCGCCGCCGCCGACACGCGGGTGAGCAGGCCTAGCATCAGGAACGCGCCGCCGAAGAATTCCACGCCGGAGACGAACGGGGTGAGGATCTGCGGAAAGGGAATGCCCCAGCCGATGAAGTTCTGCGTGACTTCCGGCAGGTGGTGGAGCTTGCCCCAGCCGCTGAGCAGGAAGACGTCGCCGACCACGAGGCGCGCGATCAGCGGCGCCAGCCCGTCGAAGCGGCGCGCGACGCGCTCGGTCCAGCCGAGCAGAAAGCCGATCAGCCACCGCATGACGAATCCCTCCGTAACCAGGGCGTCAGGATACGCAGCGGCACGACGCGCGGCTATGCCGCCGCGTTCGCGCTTCGTGACCGTTCGTTCCGCGGTCTTATCTCTCGGGCGACCGGCTGATCAGGGCGACGATCTTGGGCGAGCGGATCGCACGCACCTGCAACAGCGCGCCGAGCAGATCGGCCTGGGTCCAGCGCTCGATGCAGCGTCCGCCGGAGAAGCGCAGCAGCGAGACGCCGGCCGAGGTCACCGTGCGCCCGGTGGCGGCGATGCCGAGGAAATCGCCGCGGTGCGTGCCCTGGATCCAGGAGCAGAAAGCGAGCTTCTCGTGCTCGCCGATGACGTTGTCGATGCGCACGCGCAGGTCGGGAAAGGCGCTCCACAGCGCGTGGTAGAACTTGCGCAGGCTGTCGAGGCCCGGCCCGACGCCGGGATAGCCGTGCACCACCGCGTCGTCGGCGTAGAGCTGGAAATACTGCGCCCGTCGGGCGGGATCGTTGAAGTTCTCGACCGCCCGCAGCAAGACGACCTTGTTGGCTTCGACCGACATTTTCACCGTCCGTGATCGGTGATGGACGGATTGTAGGAGATCGGCCGTCGGGGGCGCGAGGCGTTCAGCTTGCGAGTTCGAAAGTCATTTTCGTGCCCGCCAGCTCGATCGTGTCGCCGGGTGCGAGGCGGCGGGCGCTGGCGTCGATTTCCGCGCCATTGACTTTCGGCCGGTTGCCGGCGGAGCCGCCGACGCTGACGATGTAATAGCCGTCGGCGCGGCGCGTGATGGCCGCGACCTGCACGCCGGGACGGCCGAGGGTGGTGAGCGCCTTGGTCAGCTCCAGCGTCTTGCCGGCGTTGGGGCCGCTGGTCACGCGCAACCGGCCCGACCAGGGCTTGTGGGCGGGCGGCGTCTGCGCACCGTGAGCGGCCTGCGTCGCTGGGTCGGACGGCGCACCGAACGCAGCACCCACCTGCGCCGGGCGCAGGATCATGGTCTTCTCGAAATCGTCCTCGGCTCCGGGGGCCGCGCTGCGATACTTGAGCGTGTTGCGGCCGATGGCGATCACGTCGCCGTCCGCCAAGGGGTGCTTGGCGACCGGTTTGCCGTTGACCTGGGTGCCGTTGGTGCTGTTGAGGTCTTCGAGGAAGGAATCGCGCAGGATGGTGATGATGACCGCGTGCCGGCCCGAGACCGCCTTGTCGTTGAAGGCGATGTCGTTGTCGGGATGGCGGCCGATGGTGACGCGCTCCTTGTCGAGCGCGAACTCGCGCGACTTGCCGTCGGCTTCGGTGATGAACAGCTTGGCCATGTGCAGGACTCCCCCTTGCCCTGGTCCGCGTGTCTTGCCGGTACCCGCTAAAACCATTCGCTCAAACGTTCCCACCACGGGCGCTTGTGGGGGAACGGCGCATCGATGCGCGCGAGCGCGACCGAGATGTTGTCGCGGCCGCCGCGCGCGTTCGCTAGGCCGACAAGCGTTTCCGCGGCGCCTTCGAGATTATCAGTAAACTGCATCAGCGTTAAGCGGATCGCCTCGTCGTCCACCATGTCCGTGAGGCCGTCCGAGCACAGCAGCAGGAGATCGCCGACTTCCAGTCCTTCCTCGATCAGGTCGATCTCCACTTTCGGTTCCACGCCCAGCGCGCGGGTGACGATATTCCGGCGCACGAGCGCGACGGCTTCCTCGCGCGTGTAGTGTCCGCGCGCGACCAGCTCCTCGGCCAGCGAGTGGTCGCGCGTGATCTGCTCCAGCCGGCCGCGGCGCAGGCGGTAGAGCCGCGAATCGCCAGCGTAGGCGATGGACACGCGGTCGTCGTGCAGCAGGCAGGCCACCGCGGTGGTGCCCATGCCAGCACATTGCGGCTGGCTCTGCGCCGCCCGCCAGATGGTGTCGTGCGCGGTTTCCAGGGCCTCGCGCAGCAGCAGCGATTCCAGGGCGTAGCCGGTGGCGGCGTCGATCTGGCCTTTCCTGAGCTTGGGCCAGGCGCGGCGCACCACGTCGAGCACGGTGGCGATGGCGATGTGGCTCGCGATCTCGCCCGCGTTGTAACCGCCCATGCCGTCGGCGAGGATCAGCAGGCCGACGTCGGGCTCCTCGGCGACTGCGTCCTCGTTGTTGTCGCGCACGCGGCCGACGTCGGTTTTGAGCACCGTCGCGACCTTGCCCTTGAGCGCCACGGGTGCGTGCTCAGCCGAGCAGGGCGCGCAGCGCCTGCGCGAACTCGGCGCCGCGGGCGTAACGCGCGTCCGCCGATTTTTGCAGGGCGCGGGCCAGCACCAGATCGATGCCCGAGGGCAGGTCGGGGCGCACCCGCTCGGCCGGCGCCGGTGGCTCGTTGGCGATCTTGTACATCAGCGTCGCCATCGATTCGGCCTGGAACGGCAGCGTGCCGGTGAGGAGCTGGTACAGCGTCACGCCCAGCGAGAACAGGTCGGAGCGGCCGTCCACTTTCTTGCCCGCCAGCTGTTCGGGCGACATGTAGCTGGGCGTGCCCAGCACCATGCCGGTCTTGGTCTTGGACGAGTCGGTGATGCGCGCGATGCCGAAGTCGGTGAGCTTGAGGGTGCGCGAACCCGGCAGCCACATCATGTTCGCCGGCTTGATGTCGCGATGCACCACGCCCTGGCCGTGCGCGTAGTCCAGGGCCGCCGCGGCGTCGGCCACGATCTTGAGGACCTCGCGCACGTCGAGCAGCGCGTCGGGTTTGGTATGGCGCGTGAGATCGTAGCCTTCGAGGAATTCCATGGCGATGTAGGCGAGGTCCTGTTCCTCGCCGGCGTCGAAGATCTGCACGATGTTGGGATGCGACAGCCGACCGGCGGTCTCCGCCTCGCGGAAAAAGCGCGTCTTGACCTCTTCGAGCTCGTCGGGCTCGAACTCCTGCGACAGCGCCATGGTCTTGATCGCCACCTTGCGGCCGATCTTGGGATCGCGCCCCAGATACACCACGCCCATCGCGCCCTTGCCCAGTTCGCGCTCGATCTGATAGCGGCCGAGCATGGGCTTTTCGACCGCAGCGTCGTTTACGATCAGCGTGCCGCTCGCCGTGGTGCGCGTCCCGCCGCCCAGGATCACGGTGTTTTCCAGCTTGCGCGCCCGCGCCAGCTTGTCCTGCACGTCCTTGAACTTTGGGTCGTGGCCGGCGATGAACTCGTACACCGCCGCCGACTTGTTGAACTGGCGCTTGCGTTCGAAATCCAGCGCCAGGTTGTACATCAGATCCAGCAGGCGGGCGTCCACCGGCTGCACCCGCTTGAACTTCTCGAAGGCCATGTCGAGCTGGCCCTGGCCCTGGAAGGCCAGACCCAGCATTTTGTTGCTCTCGGCGCTCTCCAGATCCGCGCTCTGTTTGAGGCGTTCGGTGATGCGGAATTTCTTCACCGTCATGAACAGATGTCCCGCGGCGAGCAGCAAGACCGGCGTGGTGAGCTTGAGCCACAGCGCCTGGCCGGCCATCAGATAAAGCTGGGCGGCCACCAGCGCGACCGCCAGCGTCACGGTGATCAGCGCCGCCGGCGCGGCGCGCAGCGCCGGCAGGGCGAAGGCGAGATAGAGTGCCAGCGCGAGATACACTGCGAGCTCGGCCCAGGGTGCCCACGCCGGGCGGGTGTAGAAATCGCCTTGCAGGATGCTGGACACGGTGTGCGCCAGGATCAGCACCGGCGCCATCGCGGGCGAGATGGGCGTGGGAAAACTGTTGCCCACGCCGCGCGCGGTGGCGCCGATCAGCACGATCTTGTCCTGGTATTTTTGGGCCGGAATCTTGCCGGCGTAGACGTCGTAAAACGAATCGACGGGGAACGGCGGCTGTCCGTCCTGCGCGCCGTAGAAATGGGGGGCCACGCGCAGCCAGGGATCGGTGGGGATGGAAAGGCCGCCCAGCCCCACGCCTTCGCCGAGCCGCACTTGGAGGTCGGCAGGTTTGAGGTTGAGCGCGCGCGCCGCGATCAGCAGCGACAGCGACGGATAGAACTCGTCGTACCAGCGCAGCACCAGCGGCTCTTGCCGCACCGCGCCGTCCACGTCCAGCGTGGACACCAGCGCGCCGATGCCGGCGGCGGGCGCGCCCAGTTCGGGCACCGGCGGCTGCGCGTCCATCACCGGCAGCGGCAGCGCGCCGCGGTTTTTCGCATCCACCCGATCGACGATGTCGGTGAGGGCGTTGCGACGCACGTCGTCCGGAAGCGGGCGATCCGGCCGGCCCTGAGGGCGGCCGAGGGTGAAACCCATCGGCAGCAGCACGTTGCCGGCCGCGGCGATGGCCTGCGCCAGGGCGTTGTCCGAAGCCAGCCGCCGACGGCCTTCTTCGATGGTCGCCTGGAGCGCTTCCAGATCCTTGCCGTACTCGGTGGCGAGCGCGGACTGATTGTAGGCCTTGGCGATGGCGGCGAGCTTGCGGTCCTTGCGCGCGCCGTCGTTGAGCATCACGCCGAAGCTTTCGATCTCGGCCGGAATCTGCTGGCTGAGCGCGGACTGGCGCAGGGTTTGCGCCAGTTCGTCCAGAACCCGCCCGCCGGCCTCCTGTTCCTGCTCGGAATAAAAAACGGTGCTGGCGATGAGCTTGGCGCCGCCGGCGCGCAGCTTGTCGATCAGCGCCGCATGCAGGCTGCGCGGCCACGGCCAGCGGCCGAGATTGGCGATGCTGGCGTCGTCGATGGCGATGATCGCGATGCGGTCGGAAGGCGTGCGGTCGCGCAGCCGCACGCCCAAGTCGTAGGCCACGCGTTCCACGCCCTGGAAGCCGCTGGCGAACACGCCGTAGGCTAGCACGGCGAAGACCGCCGCGAAGGCCAGGCCCGCGAACCAGTCCTGCGTCCAGATCCCCTTGCGCATCGGAACGTTCCCCGGACGTCCGCTTTGCCCGCATACTACCGTCTTTCCCGCTCGGCCACGCCCCGCATTCGGGTTCGAACGTGAAGTCCCTCACACCGCGGAAAACGGCTTACGTCTGCCAAAGCTGCGGCGCCCGCTTCGCCAAGTGGGCCGGGCAGTGCGGCGAGTGTGGCGCCTGGAACACCCTGGTCGAAACCGTCGTCGCCCGACCGCGCGCCGGCGGCGTCACGGCCACGGCGGGCCTTGCGCAAGTGCAGCGCCTGGACCGCGTCGGAGCCGAGGAGCAGCCGCGCATCCCCACCGGCATCGCCGAACTCGACCGCGTGCTGGGCGGCGGCATCGTCGGCGGCAGCGCGATCCTGATCGGCGGCGATCCGGGCATCGGCAAGTCCACGCTGTTGCTGCAGGCGCTGGCTGCGGTGGGCGATCGCGTGGAGACGCTCTACGTCACCGGCGAGGAATCGCTGTCGCAAGTCAGCCTGCGTGCCCGGCGACTGGACCTGCCGCGGCTGGACCTGCCGGTGCTGGCGGAGACTTCCCTGGAAGCGATTCTGGCGGTGCTGGAGCGCAGCGCGCCGCGGCTGCTGGTGCTGGACTCCATCCAGACGCTCTACACCGGAGACCTCGACGCAGCGCCGGGCTCGGTCTCGCAGTTGCGCGAATGCGCGGCGCGGCTGGTGCGCTACGCCAAGACCCGCGGCTGCGCCGTGGTGCTGGTCGGGCACGTCACCAAGGAGGGCGCCATCGCCGGTCCGCGCGTACTCGAGCACATGGTCGATACGGTGCTCTATTTCGAGCAGGACGCGGGCAGCCGCTTTCGCATCGTGCGCGCCGTCAAGAACCGTTACGGCGCGGTCAACGAGCTGGGCGTGTTCGCCATGACCGACGGCGGCCTGCGCGAAGTCAGCAATCCCTCCGCGCTGTTTCTCTCGCGCCACGGCGCGCCGGTGCCCGGCAGCGTCGTGACCGTCACCCGCCAGGGCACGCGGCCGCTGCTGGTGGAAGTGCAGGCGCTGGTGGACACGGCGGCGGGCGGCCAACCGCGGCGTGTCGCCTTGGGCCTGGAGGGCAATCGCCTGGCGATGCTGCTCGCCGTGCTCCACCGTCACGCCGGCGTGCAGCTCGCCGATCAGGACGTGTTCGCCAACGTGGTCGGCGGTCTGCGCATCCAGGAAACGGCCGCGGATCTGCCGCTGCTCATGGCGACGCTGTCCTCCTTCCGCGGACGGCCGGTGGATGCGGGCGTGGCGGTCTTCGGCGAGGTGGGGCTGGCCGGCGAGATCCGGCCGGTGGCCGGCGGCGAGGAACGTCTGGCCGAGGCGGCCAAGCACGGCTTCAAGCGCGCGATCGTGCCGGAGGCCAACCGCCCGCGCCGCGGCGCCAAACTGGAGATCGAGGTGCAGCCGGTGGCACGACTGGATCAGGCTTTGGCCGCGCTTTGAGCGGTCCTCCGCTTTCCAAGAGCCCCGCGTTCAAGAGACCCGCGCCGCGGGCGTCGCCGCCGGCGCGGGCAGCGGCCGGATGCGCACGGTCTTGACGGCGTTGGCGCGCACGTCGGTGATCTCGATCTGGTAGTCGCCGACCGACAGCCGCTTGCCCGCCTTGGGCAGTTCCTGGAGTTTTTCCAGCACCAAGCCGTTGAGCGTCTTGGGTCCGCCGGTGGGCAGCTTCCAGCCCAGCGAGCGGTTGAGGCTACGCAAGGTCACCGAGCCGTTGACCAGCACACTGCCGTCGGCATCGAAATAGACGTTCTTCAAGCGGGTCGCGGGATCGGTGGTGAACTCGCCGACCACTTCTTCGAGGATGTCCTCCAGCGTCACCAGGCCCTGGATGTCTCCATACTCGTCCACCACGAAGCCGATGCGCCGCTTCTGGTCCTGGAAGTTGAGGAGCTGCTGGTTGAGCGGCGTGCCTTCGGGTATGTAGTAGGGCTCGCGCACCTGGGCGAGCAGGGTGTCCAGGCGCAGCGCGTTCTGGGCGGCCAGACGCACCAGCTTGCGCAGGTGCACCACGCCCTTGAGGTTGTCGATGGAGCCTTCGAACACCGGCAGGCGCGTGTGCTGGCTGGCGACGATGGTTTCGTGGATGCGTTCCCAAGGATCGGACACATCGATGCCGACGATCTCGTTGCGCGGCACCATGATGTCCTCGACCGTGGCCTTTTCCAGGTCCAGGATGGACAGCAGCATGCGTTGATGGCGCTGCGGGATCATGGCGCCGGCTTCGGCGACGACGGCCCGCAGTTCCTCGCTCGACAGCGAGTGCTGGGCGGCGTCTTCCGGCGTCACGCCGAACAGCCGCAGCAGGCCGTTGCCGATCAGGTTCACCAGCCAGACGAAGGGGAACAGCACCCAGCGCAGCACCGAATAAACGTAGGCCGCGGGCAGGCCCACGCGCTCGGGGTAGAGGGCCGCCAGAGTCTTGGGGGCGGCTTCGCCGAAGATCAGCAGGACGAAGGTGAGCGCCACCGGCGCGATCGCGGCGCCCACGTCGCCAGCCAGGCGGTAGCCGATCACCAGCGCCACCGAAGCCGCCAGGGTGTTGGCCAGTACGTTGCCGAGCAGGATCAGGCCGATGAGCCGGTCGGGACGTTCCAGCAGCGCTTGCGCCAGACGCGCCGAGCGTTCGCCGGACTTGGCGCGGTGCTTGAGACGGTAGCGGTTGAGCGTCATCAGGCCCGTTTCCGAGCCCGAGAAGAACGCCGACAGGCCCACCAGCAGGGCCAACAGGGCGAACAGGGCGGTTAAGGGAATACTGTCCAACGACCGTCAACGGTGGCGGCGGACTTCCATAACTACGGAAGCGCGCCGCCGCCGTCAAGTTGCGCGGCGCGGCCTACATCCAGTGCACGTCGAAAAACTGCTGCAGCAGCAGCTTGCTGCCGAAATACGCGGCGACCAGGGTCAGATAGCCCGACAGCGTCCAGCGGATCGCGGTGCGGCCGCGCCAGCCGTAGCGGCGGCGGCCCCATAGCAGCACGCCGAAGATCAGCCAGGCGCCGGCGGTGAGCACGATCTGTGCCAGATGCTCGCCGCCGAGGCTGCGGATCACCAGCAGTCCGCTGCACAAGGTGAGGCTCAACAGGAAGAAACCGACGGCGATGAGCTGGAACAGGAGTTTTTCCAGCGTTTGCAGCGGCGGCAACCGGCGCGCCAGCGCGAGGCTGTCCGGACGGTGGAGGATGCGGTCCAGGATCGCGGCGCCCAGCGCGTTGATCGCCGCCAGCGTCAGCAGGCCGGCGGACAGCAGCGACAGCACGATGTGCAAACCCAGGCGCCAGTCGTCGAGCGGGATCGGCGCGCCGCGGTTGGTGGCAAGCGCCGGCCACAGCGCGCAGAGGGCGGCCAGGGGGTAATCCGCCACGCCCAACGCCTGCAACGGTTCGCGCAGACAGAAGGCCCACAACATCAGAGCCGAAAGGAAGGCCAGCAGCGAGGCCGCCTCCGCCACGCCGATGACGAGCTGGTGCGCGACGACCGTCTGCTGCACGAGCGCGGCCGCGTGCGCGACCAGCGCCAGGGGCACCAGCGCGCGCTGGGAAAGCGCGTCCTGCGCCATGCGCCAAGCACGCCAGGCGGCGGCAAGGTAGAGCGCGGCGGCGATCAGACTGAAAGCGAAGGACATGCGCAGGCCATGGGAAATTGCGTGGAAGATAGCATCGCGGCGCGGCCTTTGACACGAGCGCGCGGGCGCGGGAAAGGCTCTAATATCACGCCATGCGGATAAAAGTCCTGGGGTGCAGCGGTGGCGTAGGGCCGGGGCTGCGAACCACCAGTCTGCTGATCGACGATACGCTGCTGATCGACGCCGGCACCGGCGTGGGCGATCTTTCGCTGGCGCAGATGAGCCGCATCGGCGATCTGTTGCTGACTCACGCGCATCTGGACCATGTCTGCGGCCTGGCGTTCATGGCCGACAACCTGTTCGGTCTCGTCGATCGGCCGCTGTCCGTGCACGCCACCGCCGAAACCCTGGCCACGCTGCGCGAGCATTTGTTCAACTGGCGGTTGTGGCCGGATTTTACCCGCCTGCCCGACGCCGACCATCCGCTGGTGGTGTTCCGGGAACTGGAACCCGGGGTGGCGAAGTCTTTCGGCGGACTGCGCATCACGCCGTTTCCCGTGCTGCACACGGTGCCGGCCGTGGGCTATCTGATCGACAGCGGCGAAGGCGTGTTCGCGTTCAGCGGCGACAGCTACGCCGACGACCGGCTGTGGGAGTTTCTCAACCGCCAACCGCGGCTTGACCGGCTGATGGTCGAAGTCGCCTTTCCCGACGAGGAGGGGGAGCTGGCGCGGGTCTCGCGTCACTTCACGCCCGCGCTGCTGGCCGCCGAGCTGCGCAAGCTCCGCCACCGGCCCAAGCTGTTCTTGACGCATCACAAGCCCGGTTGCGAGCGCGCCATCGAGCACGAATGTCTCAGCGCCCTGGAAGGTTGGGATTACAGCCATCTCAAGCGCGGCGACATCATTCTGTCTTGACGTAAACTACGCCGCCGCGCTCCTCGTCTTCCCATGTTCGAAAACCTGAGTCATCGTCTGACGCGCACGCTCGACGCGCTGCGCGGCGCGGGACGCCTCACCGAAAACCAGGTGGAGCAGGCCGCGCGCGAGCTGCGCATGGCGCTGCTGGAGGCCGACGTCGCCCTGCCGGTGGTGCGCGAGTTCGTCGAGCGCGTCAAGGCGCGCGCGGTGGGCGCCGAAGTCGCGGACAGCATGACGCCGGGCCAGACGCTGCTGCGCATCGTGCAGCAGGAGCTGACGCAGGCGCTGGGCGGCGCGGCCGTGCCCTTGAACCTGCGCGTCCAGCCCCCGGCGGTGATCCTCATGGCCGGCCTGCAGGGTTCGGGCAAGACCACCACCACCGGCAAGCTGGCATTGCGTCTGCGGGAAGTCGAACGCAAGAAGGTGCTGGTGGTGTCCTGCGACGTTTACCGTCCGGCAGCCATCGAGCAGCTCAAGCTCATTGCCGGCAGCGTCGGCGTCGAATGGTTCCCCAGCGCGGCAGGTCAGGATCCGGTGGCCATCGCGCGCGCCGCGCTGGAGCACGCCCGGCGGCAGTACCTCGACGTGCTGATCGTCGACACCGCCGGCCGCCTGGCGATCGACCAGCCGATGATGGAGGAGATCGCCGCGCTGCACGCGGCCCTCGATCCCGTCGAGACGCTGTTCGTGGTGGATGCCATGACCGGCCAGGACGCGGCGCGCACCGCCAAGGCGTTTGCCGACGCGCTGCCGCTGACCGGCGTGGTGCTGACCAAGGCCGATGGCGACGCGCGCGGCGGCGCGGCGCTGTCGGTGCACCACGTGACCGGCCGACCGATCAAGTTCATCGGCGTGGGCGAAAAGCCGGCGGCGCTGGACGCGTTCCACCCCGATCGCATCGCGGCGCGCATCCTCGGCCAGGGCGATGTGCTGGGTCTGATCGAGGAGACCGCGCGCAAGGTGGACCTGGACTCGGCCGCCAAACTGGTCGGCAAGCTCAAGTCCAAGAAGGGCTTCGACCTCGAGGATTTCCGCGAGCAGATGCGGCAGATGCAGAAGATGGGCGGCGTGGCTTCGCTGCTGGAAAAACTGCCCGGGGGCGTCAAACTTCAGGCGCAGTTCCAGAAGGTGCAACCGGAACGCGAGATCAAACGCGCCATTGCCCTCATCGACTCCATGACGCCGCAGGAACGCCGTTTCCCCGATCTCATCAAGGCCTCGCGCAAGCGCCGCATCGCCGCGGGCGCCGGCTTACAGGTGCAGGACGTCAACCAGTTGCTGCGCCAATACGAACAAGCGCGCGACATGATGAAGAAAATGATGGGCGGGGGCATGGCCAAGGTGATGCGCAGCCTGGCCGGAAGAATCCCGCCTGGGATGCGTCCTCCGCGCTGAGCCGACTGGCAATTCGGCGGCCGTGTCACTACAATTGCGCGCTTTCGCGCCACAGGCGCGGATCGTCGGAAAAAGAGCTTAAACCCTATGGTCAAGATTCGTCTGGCCCGAGCCGGCGCCAAGAAGCGCCCGTTCTATCACGTGGTCGCCACGGAAAGCCGTTCGGCGCGCGACGGCCGCTTCATCGAGCGGCTGGGCTATTACAACCCCAACGCCCAGGGCGGCGAGAAGAAGATGGTCGTCGATATCGCCCGCATCGAGTACTGGAAGGGCCGCGGCGCACAAGTGTCGGAACGCGTGGACTACCTCGTCAAGCACGTGCCGAATTCCGCACCCGCGGCGCCGCAGGTCAAGGCGGGTGCTGCGGCCGAGTCGCCCGCGGCCTGAAGTGAACCGCGGGCCGCGCCGGGTGACGCTCGGGCGCGTCGCCGGCGTGTATGGAGTCAAAGGCTGGGTCAAAGTGCAGTCCTACACCCGCCCGGAGGACAACATCCTGAACTATCCGCGCTGGTATCTTGCGGCGCGGGGTGCCGGATTCGAAGCCGGCTTGATCGAGGCGCGCGCGCACGGCCGCGGCTTCGTCGCCTGGCTTCGCGGTCCGGACGGACTGCCGATCAAGGATCGCGAGGCCGCCGCCGCGCTGGTCGGCGCCGAGATCCAGGTCGAGCGCGCGGCGCTCCCGGACCCGGCGCCGGGCACCTGGTACTGGTGCGATCTGATCGGTTTGCAGGTGGAGTCGGATCGCGGCGCTACGTTGGGCACGGTGACCGCCGTGACCAGCAACGGCGCGCAGGAGGTGCTGGTCGTCGAGGCCGCGTGCGCGGCCGACGCCAGGGTCGGCGGTACGGAGGATCGGATCCGGCGCCTGATCCCCTTCGTGCCCGGCGCGATCATCGAGAAGGTGGAGCTGGAGCGCGGGCGCATCGTCGCGCGCTGGGCGCCGGATTGGTGAGCGGTGCTGAACGTCGAAGTCTTGACGCTGTTCCCCGAACTGGTGGAGCAGGTCGTGCGTCACGGCATTCCGCGCAAGGCGGTGGAATGCGGAGCGCTGGCGCTGCGCACGCGGAACTTCCGCGACTACGGCGCGGCCGGCGATCGCCGGGTGGACGATCGGACCTACGGCGGCGGTCCCGGCATGGTGCTGGACGCGGAGAGCCTGGCGCGCACCGTCGCGGCGGCGAAAGCCGCGCTGGGACCGGCGGCGAAAGTGATCGCGCTGTCGCCGCAGGGCGCCAGGCTCGACCAGCACTGGGTGCGGCGTCTGGCGACCGAGACGGCGCTGGTGCTGGTGTGCGGCCGCTACGAGGGCTGGGACGAGCGCGCGGCGGGTTTGTTCGACGCGGAAGTCTCGCTGGGGGACTTCGTCCTTTCCGGCGGCGAGCTGGCCGCGATGGCGATGGTGGATGCGCTGGCGCGCCTGCTGCCGGGCGCGGTGGGCGACCAGGCCTCGGTGGAGTACGATTCGTTCTCCGCCGGGCTGCTCGACCATCCGCACTACACGCGGCCGGAGGTCTGGCGCGGCGCGGCGGTGCCGGAAGTGCTGCTGTCGGGCGATCACGCGCGCATCGCGCGCTGGCGCCTGAAGCAGGCGCTGGGGGTGACCTGGCTCAAGCGTCCGGATTTGTTGGCGGACCTGGAATTGAGCGATGAGCAGCGCCGGCTGCTGCGCGAGTACATCGCGGAAACCGGCATGGACCAGCCCGGCGCGGCGGCGCCGGCCAAGGATTAACGCGGCATGCGTACGAGGTGAATCATGGGCGGCAACATCATCCAGCAAGTCGAAGCCGAGCAGATGCAGGGCAAGAAGATTCCCGAATTCCGCGCCGGCGATACGGTCGAGGTCAAGGTCAAGGTCAAGGAGGGCGACCGCGAGCGCCTGCAGGCTTTCGAGGGCGTGGTCATCGCCAAGCGCACGCGCGGGTTGAACTCCTCCTTCACCGTGCGCAAGGTCAGCCATGGCGAGGGCGTGGAGCGCGTGTTCCAGACTTACAGCCCGCAGGTGGCGGAGATCGTGGTCAAGCGCAAGGGCGACGTCGCCCGCGCCAAGCTCTACTACCTGCGCGACCGCGCCGGCAAGGCGGCCCGCATCAAGGAAAAGCTGTCCTGAGCCGAGCGAGCGCGACGGCGCGAGTCGCCATGGCGTGCGGGCCAGCGTTCAGTTGAGAACGCGCACCACGCTGACCAGCCGTTCGCGCCAGTAGTCGTTGTCCACGCGGGTGACGGTGACGGTCTGGCCGCTGGCCGGCGCGTGCACCACGCGGTCGTCGCCGACGTAGATCGTTGCGTGCAGCGTGTTGCCGAAACGGTAGAACACCAGATCGCCCGGCGCGGCATCGCGGAAATCGATCGCGCGGCCCGCACGGCGCTGTTCGGCGGCGGTGCGCGGCAGCTCCACGCCGGCTTGCTCGAACACGTAGTGCACCAGCCCGCTGCAATCGAAGCCGTCGGCGTCGCCGCCGCCGTAGCGGTAGGGCCGGCCGATTTCCCCCAGCGCTTCTTCCAGCACCGCCTGGCGCGTGGCGAAATCCGTCACCGGCGGCGGTGCGGTCGCGCAGGCGGCGAGCGACAAAGCGAGTAGCGGAATTCCGATCCTGAGCGTCGCGCTCATCTCAGCCGGCGGGCTGCGTGCGCTGCATCGAGGGGCGCAGCGAAAATGCCTGATACCAGCGCGCCAGGCGCTCGTGCTCGCGGCGCCATTCGAGGTGCGGCAAGCGAAAGTCGAGATAAGCCAGCGCGACGCCGACGGTGATCTCGGCCACGCGGACCGCGTCCGCGTGCAAAAACTCGGCGGCCTCCGGCTCCAGCGCATCGAGGGCGCGCCGGATGGCGGCGGCCTGGCGCTCGAGCCAGGGCCGATAGACGAACTCCGGCGGCCGCCGCAGTTCCAGCCGGCTGGCGACGGCCGCCGTCAGGATGCCTTCGCCGAGCTGCTGGCGGCGCATGAGCGTCCAGCGCTGGCCGCCGCGCGGCAGCGGCGCGAGCCCGCTCCCGCGGGTCTGCAGGTATTCCACGATCAGGGCGCTGTCCGGAAGGCACTCGCCCTTTTCGGTGACGAGCGCCGGGATTTTGGACAGCGGGTTGGCCGCCAGGAACTCCGCTTGCGGCTCGAACGGATCGGTGGGCACTTCCTCGATCAGATCCGCCAGGCCCAGCTCGTGCGCGACCACCCACACCTTGCGGGCGTAAGGCGAGGTCTTGCTCGAATAGAGCTTCATTTTCATCGTGTACATCCTATACAAGACCGCGCCCTCCCTGGCGCGGACTTTTCAGAAAAGCAGGCGCGTTACTTGGCTTCGAGCCTGTCGAGGTAGCGCTCGGCGTCGAGCGCGGCCATGCAGCCGGTGCCTGCGGAGGTGACCGCCTGGCGGTAAACGTGATCCATCACGTCGCCGGCGGCGAATACGCCCGGCACGCTGGTGGCGGTGGCGTCGCCCTCGGTGCCCGATTTGACCTTGATGTAACCGCCCTGCATTTCGAGCTGCCCTTCGAAGATCTTGGTGTTGGGTTCGTGGCCGATGGCGATGAACACGCCTTTGACCGCGATCTCGCGCGTGGCGCCGGTGCGCACGTCCTTGAGCCGCGCGCCGGTGACGCCGGCATCGTCGCCCAGCACCTCGTCGAGCGTGCTGTTCCACACGATCTCGACCTTGCCTTCGGAGGCCTTCTTGAACAGCTTGTCGTGCAGGATCTTCTCGCCGCGAAACTTGTCGCGGCGGTGGACCACGGTCACGTGGCGCGCGATGTTGGCCAGATACAACGCCTCCTCGACCGCGGTATTGCCGCCGCCGATCACCGCCACGTCCTGGTCTTTGTAGAAGAAACCGTCGCAGGTCGCGCAGGCGGAGACGCCCTTGCCGCGGAACGCCTGCTCGCTCGGCAGGCCGAGATATTTCGCCGAGGCGCCGGTGGCCACGATCAGCGCGTCGCAGCGATACTCGCCCTGGTCGCCTTTGAGCCGGAACGGTCGCTGCTTCAAGTCCACTTCGTGGATGTGGTCGAAGACCATCTGGGTGTTGAAGCGTTCCGCATGGCGGCGCATGCGCTCCATGAGGTCCGGGCCGAGCAGGCCCTCGACGTCGCCGGGCCAGTTGTCCACTTCGGTCGTGGTCATGAGCTGACCTCCCTGCTCCAGGCCGGTGATCAGCACCGGCTTGAGGTTGGCGCGCGCGGCATAAATCGCGGCGGTGTATCCGGCCGGGCCGGAGCCGAGGATGATGAGACGGTGATGGTTGCTCATGGATGGCAAATGGAACGGCTCGCGGGGGATGGAAAAGGGATCTGGGAGGGGATCGCAGTTTACCGCGCTGCGATCCCCGATCTCCGTTTTGCTGACTTACAGCTCGGCGGCGTGTTCGGCCAGATACCGGGCCACGCCCTCGGCGGTGGCTTTCATGCCGGCGGCGCCCTTGCGCCAGCCGGCCGGGCAGACTTCGCCGTGCTGCTCGGTGAACTGGAGCGCGTCCACCAGCCGCAGCATCTCGTCCACTTCACGGCCCAGCGGCAGGTTGTTGACCACCTGATGCTGCACCACGCCCTGCTTGTCGATCAGGAAGGACGCGCGCAAGGCCACGCCCTCGGTGGGGTGCTCGACGCCATAGGCGCGCATGATTTCGCGCTTGACGTCGGCGACCATGGGGAAGCCGACCGGGCCGATGCCTCCTTTCTCGACCGGCGTGTTGCGCCAGGCGTAGTGAGTGAAGGCGGAATCGATGGACACGCCGACGAGCTGCACGCCGCGTTCCTCGAAGCGCTTGAGGCGGTTATTGTGAGCGATGATCTCGGACGGGCACACGAAGGTGAAATCCAGTGGCCAGAAGAACAGCACCACGTACTTCCGACCCTGATAATCGGACAGGCGGAAGTTTTCCTTGATGCTGCCGTCCGCCATCACGGCGGCGGCGGTAAAGTCGGGGGCAGGGCGGCCGACGAGCACGGACATCTTGACGACTCCTTGAGAAAAATGGTCGAACGGGTTGTTGGGATTGAAGGTCGAAGCGCGAAACGCCCGACGCGAGACGCATGGTAAGGGTCAGTAGACGATAAATCCATCAAAACGTTTTTATTCGATGAATAGACGGTTGCTATTGGTTGCCTGGGCTGCTGTCACCGTGCTCGGTGCGAGCGCCGGCGTCGCGGCCGGGTCGCTGCTGAGGGATTTCGAGCTGCCGCCCGGGTTCCGCATCGAGCGCTACGCGGCGGACGTGCCCGGCGCGCGCTCGTTGACGCTGGGTGCCGCGGGCGTGGTCTATGTCGGTAGCCGCGAGGCCGGCAAGGTCTACGCCCTCGTGCCGCGTGCCGGCCAGGCACCGCAGGTCCGCATCGTCGCCGAAGGCTTGAATCGCCCCAACGGCGTGGCCTGGCACGAGGGCGCGCTCTACGTGGCCGAGACCCGCCGCATCCTGCGCTATCCCGACCTCGACCGTCATCTCGACGCGCCGCCCGCGGCGCAGATCGTACGCGACGATCTGCCCACGGAAACCTGGCATGGCCTGCGCTACATCGGTTTCGGTCCGGACGGCAAGCTGTATCTGTCCATCGGCGCACCCTGCAACGTCTGCGTTCCCGCTGCCTTCACCCGCGGCGACGCGACGCTGGAATACGGCAGCATCACCCGCATGAACCCCGACGGCAGCCGCTGGGAGGTGGTGGCGCGCGGCGTGCGCAATTCGGTGGGCTTCGACTGGCGGCCGGGCAGCGGCGAACTGTGGTTCACCAGCAACGGCCGCGACTGGCTGGGCGACGACGCGCCACCCGACACGCTCAACCGCCTGCGGCGCATCGGGGAAAACTTCGGCTTTCCTTACTGCCACGCGGGCACGATCCCCGATCCCAAGTACGGCGGCCTGCACGCCTGTTCCGAGTTCGCGCCGCCGGCGCTGGCGTTGCCCGCGCACGTCGCCGCGCTCGGCATGCGCTTTTACACCGGGACGATGTTCCCGCCCCAGTATCGCGGGCGCATCTTCATCGCCGAACATGGCTCCTGGAACCGTTCCACGCGCATCGGTTACCGCGTGGTCAGCGTGCCCATCGACGGCCAGGGTCGCGCGGGTCCCGAGGAGGTCTTCGCCAGCGGCTGGCTCTCGGGCGAGACGGTCCGCGGCCGGCCCGTGGACGTGCTGACGATGCCCGACGGCGCGCTGCTGGTGTCGGACGACCTTGCCGGTTGCGTGTACCGCATCGTCTACGCGCCAGGCACGTAACGCAGCCTGCGGCGGTGGCGTGCGATACTTGCACGCTCACGTCACCCGCAATGGCTTATGAACGACTCGAAATCGGGGCTTACGCGCCTGTTCGGCTGGATCTGGCGGCTGCTGCTGGGCATCTACCGCGGATTGGCGGTGCTGTTCACGCTGGCGGCGCTGGTCGCCTTGTGGTTTGCGCTGACCGGCGGACCGCCGGTGCGCGTGGAGAACAACGTCGCCCTGACCCTGGTCCCCTACGGCAGGCTGGTGGATCAGATCGACGAGGCCGGTCAGACCCTGATCCGCCAGTTCGGCGGCGCGCGGCCGACGCAGACGCTGCTGCGCGACCTCATCGAGGCGCTGGACGACGGCGCCCAGGACCCGCGCATCAAGCTCGCGGTGTTCAAGCTCGACGACCTCAGCGCCGCCGGACTCCCGCAACTGCAGGAGCTCGCCGCCGCGATGCAGCGCTTCCGCGCCGCCGGCAAGCGCATCGAGGTGTACGGCGAGTCCTTCGACCAGAACCAGTATTTCATCGCCGCCCAGGCCGACGAAGTCTCGCTCGACCCGCTGGGCGAGGTGCTGCTGACCGGCTACGGCGTGTACAACAACTATTTCAAGGACGCGCTGGACAAACTCGGCGTGCAGGTCAACGTGTTCCGCGTCGGCGAGTACAAGTCGGCGGTGGAGCCCTTCATCCGCAACGACATGTCGCCGGAAGCGCGCCTCGCCAACCAGGCCTGGCTCGCCGACCTGTGGCAGGTCTATAACCGCGCGGTGTCGGAGGCGCGCAAGCTGCCTCCCGATGCGGCGGACCGCTATGCACGCGGCTTCGCCCCGGCGCTGCAGCAGCGCGCCGGGGATGCGGCCGCCTATGCGCTGGATGCGCATTTGGTGACGCGCGTGGAGACGCTCGCGCAGTTCCGCAAGCGCATCGCCGCGGAAGTCGGCTGGGACAAGGACAAGATCAGCTTCCGCCAGATCGATGCCGACAGCTATCTGCGCGCCATGCACCGTGAGCATCCCGACCGCGCCGCCGACAAGATCGGGCTGGTCGTGGTGCAGGGCGAGATCGTGGACGGCGACAGCGACCTCGGCACCGCCGGCGGCGACACCATCAGCCATCTGCTGGATGAGGCCCGCGCCGACGACCGCGTGAAAGCGGTGGTGCTGCGGGTGGATTCTCCGGGCGGCAGCGCCTTCGCCGCGGAGCAGATCCGGCGCAGCGTGGAAGCGCTGGAAGATGCCGGCAAGCCGGTGGTGGTGTCGATGTCCACGCTGGCGGCTTCCGGCGGCTACTGGATCTCGATGTCCGCCGATCAGATCTGGGCCGAGCCTTCGACCGTCACCGGCTCGATCGGCATCTTCGGCCTACTGCCGACCATCGACCAACCGCTGGCCAAGCTCGGCATCCACACCGACGGCGTCGGGACCACGCCGCTGGCCGGCGCGCTGCGCATCGACCGCCCGCTGTCGCCGGAGGTCAAGACCATCCTGCAGTCCGAGATCGAGCACGGTTACCACGAGTTCATCGCCGGGGTGGCCAAGGGACGCAAGCTGCCGGTGGACAAAGTGGACGAGATTGCCCAAGGGCGAGTCTGGAGCGGTGCCGCCGCCAAGAGCCTCGGCCTGGTCGATGCGTTCGGCGGGCTGCGCCAGGCCGTAGATGCGGCCGCCAAGCTGGCCCAGCTTGCGCCCGGAACCTGGCGGCTGGAGGAATTCGAACCGCAGCGCGGCTGGCTGTCCCAGATTCGCCAGCTGCTCGGGATGAGCGCCCGGCTCGACGAGTTCGTCCTGGGTGCCGCGCGGCCGCACGATGCCGCGCTACAAAGCGGCGCGCGCGCGGCGCTGGATTGGCTGCGCCGTCTCAACGACCCGCGCGGCGTTTATGCCTATTGCTTCTGCACCCCGGTCGCGGCGCGCTGAGCGATGCCCTACGCCCGGCTGCCCGGCGTGCGGTTGTACTACGAGCAAGCCGGACGCGGATTCCCGCTGCTCCTGGTGCATGGCATCGGCAACAGCCATCGCGACTGGGAATTCCAGATTCCCGCCTTCTCGCGCTGGCGCCGCGTGATCGCGCCGGATCTGCGTGGCTACGGTCAGAGCGAGCGCGCCGGCGACTACCGGGTGGAGCGCTTCGCCGCCGACTGCTGGGCGCTGCTCGACCAACTGGGCGTGCGCCGCTGCGAGCTGCTCGGTCATTCGATGGGCGGCGCAGTGGTGCTGCAGATGGCGGTGGATCAGCCGCAGCGCGTGCGCCGTCTGGTCGCCGCCGATACCTTGCCGAGCTTCGCGCTCGACACTTTCGACAAGGCCCTGATGTTCGCGTTCCGCTACGCGCTGATGGGCCTGTTCGGTCCGCGCCGGCTGGCCGGCCGCGTGGCGAAGAAGCTGTATCCCGAGCCCGGCCAGGCGGCGCTGCGCGCACGCGCACTGGCCCGTTCGCGCTCCGTCGACCGCGCGGTCTATCTCGAAACGCTGCGGCGGCTGGTTTCCTGGAGCGTGGCCGAACGGCTCGATCGTCTGTCCATGCCGGTGCTGGTGACCGTGGCGGAACACGACTATTTCCCGCTCTCCGAGGCGCGGGCCTTCGCTGCCGCCTTGCCGCACGGGCGGTTCAAGCTGTTCCGCGGGCGGCACCACGAGGTGCCGCTGGAGGCGCCGCGGGCGTTCAACGCCGCCGTGCTGCGTTTCTTGCGCGAGCCGGCGCCGCGCCGGACGCGTGCGCGTGCTTAAAGAAAGCGCAGCGACAGGTCCACGGCGCGCAGGTGCTTGGTGAGCGCGCCGATCGAGATGCGATCCACGCCGGTTTCGGCGATGGCGCGCACGCGCTCCAGCGTGGTGCCCCCGGAATATTCGAGCAAGGTGCGCCCGCCGTGGGCGCGATGCGCGTGCACCCGGCGCACCGCGGCGCGCAAGGTCTCGAGCGGAAAATCGTCCACCAGCACCAGGTCCACGTCGGCGGCCAGCGCGGCTTCGAGCTCGTCCAGGTTTTCCGCCTCGCACATCAGCGGCACGCCCGCGGCGCCCGCGCGCGCGCGCGCGATCGCTTGCGCCACGCCGCCGGCCGCGGCGACGTGGTTTTCCTTGATGAGGATGGCGTCGTACAGGCCCATGCGGTGATTGACGCCGCCGCCGCAGCGCACCGCGTACTTTTGCGCGCTGCGCAGGCCGGGCAGGGTCTTGCGCGTGTCGACGATCTGCGCGCCGGTTCCGGCGACCGCGCGCACGAAAGCGCGGGTGGTTGTGGCGGTGCCCGACAGCGTCTGCAAGAAATTGAGCGCGGTGCGCTCGCCGCTCAGGATCGGCCGCGCCGGACCGCGCAGCGTGCACAGGCGCTGCGCGGGAACGCTTTCCGCGCCTTCGGCGATTTCCCAGTCCACGGCGATCCGCGGGTCGAGCTGGCGAAACACTTCGTCGAACCACGGCCGGCCGCAGATCACCGCCGCTTCGCGCGCGATCAGCGCCGCGCGGGCGTCCTGCTGCGCCGGCACCAGCTGCGCGGTCAGGTCGCCGGCGCCGAGATCCTCCGCCAGCGCGCGCTCGACCGTCGCGCGCAGATCGTCAGGGACCGGCGCGGCTGCGTTCACGCGAGCAGGAATTCCAGCAACGCCATCTGCGCCCACAGGCGGTTTTCGGCCTCGTCCCACACCACGCTCTGCGGTCCGTCGATCACCTCGGCCGTGACTTCCTCGCCGCGGTGCGCGGGCAGGCAGTGCATGAAGACCGCGTCCGGGGCCGCGCGGGCCATGAGCCGCGTGTCCACCTGGAAGGCGGCGAGCACCTGCATGCGCTCGGCCGCTTCCGCCTCGCGTCCCATGCTGGTGAAGGTGTCGGTGACCACGAGCTGGGCGCCGGCGGCCGCGGCCGCAGGATCGTCGAACAGCCGCACTGCTTTCCCGGCGTAGGCCAATGCCGCCGCGGCCGGGCGGTACTGGTGGGGCGTGGCCACGTGGAGCGTGAAGCCGAAGAGCCTGGCCGCCTCGATCCAGGAATTGCACACGTTGTTGCCGTCGCCGATCCAGGCCGCGGTCTTGCCGCGCGGGTCGCCGCCATGCTCGAACCAGGTCTGCACGTCGGCGAGGAGCTGGCAGGGGTGATGCAATTCCGACAGGCCGTTAATCACCGGCACGCGCGAATGCGCGGCGAATTCCTCCTGATCGGCCTGCGAATCGTTGCGGATCATCACGGCGTCGCACATGCGCGAAATCACGCGCGCGGTGTCGGCCAGGGGTTCCTCACGGCCGAGCTGGGTCTGCGCCGTGGGCAGCATCAGGGCGTGACCGCCGAGTTTGTGCATGCCGACTTCGAACGACACGCGGGTACGGGTCGAGCTCTTGGCGAAGATCATCGCCAGGGTGCGGCCCGTGAACGGCCGCGGCAAGGCATCGCGCTGCGCTTTCAGCTCGCGCGCACGCTGCACCAGCCGCCGCGCCTCCTCGGGCGCGAGATCGCTGAGCTTGAGGAAATGACGCGGTCGTTTCATGGCAGGGGCATCGGTCAAAAAGTTCGGGGCCGCAGCGCGGCCCCGGTGATGCGGCTCGGGCTTTAAGCCCGAGAGTGCGCCGCAGGGTTCAGCCCAGGTTTTTCTCTGCGAAGTCCCAGTTCACCAGGCTCCAGAAATGCTCCAGGTAGGTGGGGCGCGCGTTGCGGTAGTCGATGTAGTAGGCGTGCTCCCACACGTCGCAGGTCAAAAGCGGCGTGTCGCCCGCGGTCAGCGGATTGCCGGCGTTGGAGGTGCTGGTCACGGCCAGCGTGCCATCGGCCTTTTTCACCAGCCAGGTCCAGCCGGAGCCGAAGGTGCCGACGGCGGTCTCGGTGAACAGCTTCTTGAAATCCTCGATGCCGCCGAACTGCTTGACCAGCGCATCCGCCAGCTTCTTGCCCGGCGCGTGCTGCTTGGGCGTCAGGCTGTGCCAGAAGAAAGTGTGGTTCCAGATCTGAGCGACGTTGTTGAAGATCTTGCCGGAGGATTTCCGGATGACGTCCTCGATCGGCAGGTTTTCGAACTCGGTGCCGGCGACCAGCTTGTTGGCGTTGTCGACGTAGGCTTTGTGGTGTTTGCCGTAGTGATAGTCCAGCGTCTCGCGCGACATGTGCGGTTCCAGCGCATCGCGTGCATAGGGAAGTTCGGGGAGTGTGAAAGCCATGACGTTCCTCGTCTGCATGGATTTGTTCTTGCAGCGGCACATTAGGACAGCACGGCGGCAAATTCAAGCTCGCGTGAAGCGCCACGGTGCCGCGCGCCGGAGGCCAGCGCTGCTGCGCGCTATCGCACCGCCGCGGTGTGCGGCGCGGCCGCGCAGGTGCAGCCGTGGTAAAATCTTTTCCCGACGTTTTTTCGGCAGCATTCCCATGGATGTCCTCGAACGCATCAAGAAACAGGTCACCGAAAACCCGGTCATCATTTATATGAAGGGCACGCCGGACTTTCCGCAATGCGGGTTCTCCGCGCGCGCGGTGGCGGCCTTGAACGACTGCGGGGTGGAGTACGCCTACGTCAATATCTACGAGGACGAGGAGATCTACCGCGCGCTTCCCAAGTTCGCCAACTGGCCGACGTTCCCGCAGCTCTACGTCAAGGGCGAGCTGGTCGGCGGCTGCGACATCACCCTGGACCTGCACGCCTCGGGCGAATTGAAGAAGATGCTCGAGGAAGCGGTCGGCAAGAAGCAGGCGGCCTGAGCCAGATCGCTCACTCGAAAATCATCTGGCGCGCGACCTCGCGCGACTTGGCCGCGCCGGCGAGCAGTTCCACCAGCTTGAGCGCGAAGGGCAGCGCGGTGCCGGCACCTTGACTGGTCACGCAGCAGCCGTCGACCACCACCGGTTGGTTCACGTACTTCGGCAGCCGATCCTTGAAGGCGGGATAGCAGGTCGCCTGACGGCCATCGAGCAAGCCGTGCGGCGCCAGCGTCAGCGCCGGGGCGGCGCAGATCGCGGCGAACCAGCGGCCGGCGTCGCTCTGGCCTTCGAGTTTCTCGATCAAAGGCATGTTGCGGTTGAGCGCTTCGGCGCCCTTTTCGCCGCCCGGCACCGCGATCAGGTCGTAGTGCGTGTCCAGCGTATCGATGAAACGCCGGTCGGCGGTGAGGCGCACGCCGCGCGTGCCGGTGACGGTCAGGTCGGATTCCACGCTGGCCACCGTGACTTCCAGGCCAGCGCGACGCAGCACGTTGATCAGGGTGACGCATTCCAGGCTTTCGGAGCCGTGGGCGATCGGAATCAGCACGGTGGCAGCTTTCATGGTCGTATCCGCTTGCGATCCTTGAAACACTCTGGCAGGCGCTCCTAGGTTAGCGCACCGACGTCGGAGCGCCAGCGCTCGGATGATAGAATGCCGCCCCGATCGAGGCCGCATGCCCCGCGCGGCCGGACCAGGAGATGCCGCATCCATGAGCACCGCTTACCGCCACATCAAAATCCCGGCTGCCGGAGAGAAAATCACGGTCAGGAACGGCAAGCTGCATGTGCCGGACCAGCCGATCATCGGCTACATCGAAGGCGACGGCATCGGGCCGGACATCACGCGCGCCTGTCTGCGCGTGTGGGACGCGGCCGTGGCGAAAGCCTACGGCGGCAAGCGCAAGATCCACTGGTGCGAATGCTTCCTCGGCGAGAAGGCGGCGGGCCTCTACGACGGCAACTACTGTCCCGAGGAAACGCTCGCGGTGCTGCGCGACCTGGTGGTTTCCATCAAGGGGCCGCTGACCACCCCGGTCGGCGGGGGATTCCGCTCGCTCAACGTGGCGCTGCGCCAGGAGCTGGACCTCTACGCCTGCGTGCGGCCGGTGCGCCACTATGCCGGCGTGCCCAGTCCCCTCAAGCGGCCGGACAAGGTGGACGTGGTGATCTTCCGCGAGAACACGGAGGACGTCTACGCCGGCATCGAGTACAAGGCCGGTACGCCGGAGAACGCCAAACTCGCCGACTTCCTGCGTAAGGAGCTGAAGGCCAAGTTCTTCGAAGGCGCCGGCCTCGGCGTCAAGCCGATCTCGGAGTTTGGCACCAAGCGGCTGGTGCGCAAGGCGATCCGCTACGCGATCGACAACGGTCGCGAGTCGGTGACCCTGGTGCACAAGGGCAACATCCAGAAATTCACCGAGGGCGCGTTCCGCAACTGGGGCTACGAGGTCGCGCGCGAGGAGTTCGGCGCGGTGACCATCACCGAAGAGCAGCTCTACGGCGAATACAAAGGCAAGTTGCCGGAAGGCAAGATCGTCATCAAGGACCGCATCGCCGACATCATGTTCCAGATGATGCTGCTGCGGCCCGAGGAGTTCGACGTCATCGCCACTCCCAATCTGAACGGCGACTACTTGTCCGACGCGATCGCGGCCGAGGTGGGCGGCGTGGGCATCGCGCCCGGCGCCAACATCGCCGACTTCGTGGCGGTCTTCGAAGCCACCCACGGCACGGCTCCGAAATACGCCAACCAGAACAAGGTCAATCCGGGCTCGCTGCTGTTCTCGGGCGTGATGATGCTGGAGTACATGGGCTGGAAGGAGGCCGCCGACCTCATCACCCTGGTCTATCCGGAAGTGGTCAGCGATGGCATCGTCACGTACGACTTCGCCCGCCAGATCGAGGGGGCCACGGAAGTCGGAACCTCCCAGTTCGCGGACGCGCTGATCGAGCGCATCGCGGGGGGTGTCGATCTGGAAGCCAAGCGCCGCGCGCAACAGGAGCAGCTCGCCAAGGAGCGCAAGCAGCGCGAAATCCGTCGCCTGCTGCAGCCGCTGGAAGAGATGGTCGAGACCGGCCGCGTACCGACCACCGTGGCCGATCTGATGACGCGCTCGCTGATCACGGTGACCGACGACGACACGGTGGAGAGCGCGATGCACCTGATGACCGACAACGACATCAGCTCGGTGGTGGTGGAACCCGATCGCGACGGGGTGTGGGGCATCCTGACGCGGCGCGACATCGTCACCAAGATCGTGCGCGCCGGCAGGAATCCCGCGACCACCAAGGTGCGCGAGGTCGCCAGCCGGCCGGTCGTGTCGGTGCCGGCCGAGATGAGCATCCGCGAGGCCGCCGACAAGGTCTCCGAGAGCAACTACAGCCGCTTCACCGTCGCCCAGGGCGACCGCATCATCGGCATCGTCACCGAAACCGACATCTTCCAGGCAGTGGAAAAGTTCGGCTGGGCCGGCGAAGCGGTGTGAGATTAAGCGCACGGGCGATTGCGATGACTGGCGGCAGGCGGCCGCTATGCGCCATCCGCCAGCAGCGACGGAGCGCTCGCCGGTGCTGATCAATCTCTTCGTCGTGGGCGACGAGATCCTTTCCGGCCGCCGCCAGGATCGGCATCTTGCCAAGGTGATCGAACTGCTGGCCGCGCGCGGCATGGAGCTGTTCGGCGCCGAATTCCTGCCGGACCACGAAGCGCGCATCGCCGAGAGCATCGCGCGCGTCCGGGCGCGCGACGAGGTGCTGCTGTGCTGCGGTGGTATCGGTGCCACTCCGGACGACCTCACTCGCCAGGCGGCGGCGCGCGCCTTCGGGGTGCCCCTGGCGCGGCACGGCGAGGCCGAAGCCCTGATCGTGGCGCAGTACGGCGAGCGCGCGCGGCCGCACCGCGTGCGGATGGCCGACTTTCCGGCGGGCAGCGGGCTGATTCCCAATCCGGTCAACCGCGTACCTGGTTTTTTTCTCGGCCATTGCTACTTCGTGCCCGGCTTTCCGGAGATGGCCTGGCCGATGCTGGAATGGGTGCTGGACGGACCGCTGGCGGGCTTGCATCGCCCGCAACCGCCGGCGCAATACGCACTGCGCGTGTATGGTGCGGCGGGCGAGGGTGACCTGTTGCCCATGATGGAGCAGCTGCTGCGCGAGTTTCCCGAGGTCAAACTATCGAGCCTGCCGTTCCGCGGCGATGCGGCGCGGCCGCCTCACATCGAACTCGGCGTCAAAGGACCGCCGCCGGCAGCCACCGCGGCCTGGCACTGGTTGCGGGCACGATTGGCGCACATGCCGGAATTGCGGGTCGAAGTCTTGCGCGCACCTTGAAGCGCCGCTCGTTGGCGTGTTGCGCGCGAGGGCGAACGAGCCCTGCGCCGGCCGAGTCGCCGAGGCGTGTGCGCGCCGTTGAATGATACGACCCGCGCCGCTTTTCGCAGCGGCGATTAAAACTGCATGCCCAGCGCCTTGCCGATGTCCCAGATGTCTTTGTCCACCCGTTCGGCCATGTTGACCACCACCGCACGATCCTTGGGCAGGCGCATCGCGGCCTGCGCAGCCCAGGCGATCACTTGCGCGGTCTGAATCGCGGGGATGATGCCTTCCAGGCGGCTGAAGTCCTGGATGGCGTGCTTGGTTTCTTCGAGCGTGACGCTGCCGTACTCGACGCGGCCGCTGGCCTTGAGTGCGCGATGCTCGCGCTCGACGCTGGGGTACTCGAGTCCTTCGAGGATCGCCTCGGCGCGGCGCCGGCGCGACTCGTCCATTTCCACTGGCACCACCTCGCCCTGGCGGGTCATGACCGTTCCCGCGCCTTCTTCCCAGGCCGTGCATTCCACGCACACCAGCCTGACCGCCGACTCGTTGAGGAAGGGATGCAAGAAACCGATGGCGTCGGCATTGTTGCCGGCGCGCGCCACCAGAACATCCGGCGGACGCTGCGCCTGGCCGCGCACTTGCAAGCGGCATTCGCGGCCGATGGCCGAAACCGCGTCCAGCGCCAGTTCGGGATAGGGCGCGGGAGCGGCGTCCAGACCCAGCACGGGCAGGCAGTGTTCGGGATCGCGCAGCCAGTGGCGCAGTGCCGCCTCGCGGATATCGCCGCCGGGCAGCCGGTCGCGGTCCGTGATGGTTTCCACGGCCGCGCCGGTCAACCACATGCGGAAGACGTTGGTGCCCTGGCGGTGCAGATCGTGGCCGTCCATGTACACCGTGGCGCGCAGCCCCAGGCGCGCGGCGATGGCGGCGGTGATCACTCCGCGCTGGCCGTCGCGGCTGGCGGTCACGAGGTGCTGCTTGCCCAAGCGCTTGGCGAACAGGGCCTGGGCGATGACCGCCATCAGCAGGCGCCCGCCGGCTGGCACCAGATCCTCGCGTTTGACGTAGATCTGCGCACCGCCCAGGCGCTCGGACAGCCGCTGGGCATGGAACAGGGAGGACGGCCGGCCGGCGAAGCGGATCAACTCGCGGTCGAATTCGGACAGGAACGCCGAGCCCGTGCGCAGCTTCTCGTACTCGCGGGCAAGGTTTTCGAACAGCGGCGCATATTCCTTGCTCTCGCCCAGCCGGCGATGGCGCACCGCCGGCGTCGGCTGCGAGTCCGGCGACAGCGCCAGCCGCCGGTATCGAAGAACAGCGGCGAGGAGGGCGCGAATTTGCGTCCGATGCTCGCCACCAGCCGCCATTCGTTGCTGTCCAGCCGTCCCTTGAGGCTGTCGTGCAGGGCCTGCGCCTCGCGCAGGAATTCGCGCTCGCGGTCGGTTTCGAAATACAGCTCGATCAACTCCACCCGAGCCTTGAGATTCTGAGGGTCGCGGCGCAGTTGTTCGAGCAGGCTCTGCTCGAGGTGATCGTGATAGGCGCTGCTGGCTTGTGGTGGCATGGCCTTCACCCTGAGTTATGCATTAGCTTAGCGCGGTCGGGCGATCCTGCGCCAAGAACAGCCAGGTCTGCACCACGCTGTCGGGGTTGAGGCTCAAGCTTTCGATGCCCTGTTCGACCAGCCAGCGCGCGAGATCGGGATGGTCCGACGGTCCCTGACCGCAGATGCCGATGTACTTGTTCTTTTTGCGGCAGGCGGCGATGGCCATCGCCAGCAGTTTCTTCACCGCCGGGTCGCGTTCGTCGAACGCGCCGGCCACCAGTCCGGAATCGCGGTCCAGTCCCAGGGTGAGCTGGGTCAGATCGTTGGAACCGATGGAGAAACCGTCGAAGTAATCGAGGAATTCCTCCGCCAGCAGGGCGTTGCTGGGCAGCTCGCACATCATCACGATCTGCAGGCCGTTGGCGCCGCGTTTGAGTCCGTTCTCCTCCAAAATCCCGATCACGCGCCGGGCCTCGGCGAGCGTGCGCACGAAGGGCACCATGAGCCTGACGTTGGTCAGGCCCATCTCGTCGCGCACGTACTTGAGCGCGCGGCATTCCAGGTCGAAGCACGGACGGAAGGCATCGGCGATGTAGCGCGAGGCGCCGCGGAACCCGAGCATGGGGTTTTCCTCGTGCGGCTCGTAGCGCGTGCCGCCGATCAGGTTGGCGTATTCGTTGGACTTGAAGTCCGACAGGCGCACGATCACCGGCTGCGGGGCGAAGGCGGCGGCGATGGTGGCGATGCCTTCGGCCAGGCGCATCCAGAAATAATCGACCGGCGAGGGATAGGCCGCGATCATCGGCTCCACCAGGCGGCGCACTTCCGCCGGCTGCTGCGGCAGTTCCAGCAGCGCGCGCGGATGGATGCCGATCTGGCGGTTGACGATGAACTCCAGCCGCGCCAGGCCCACGCCGCGGTGCGGCAGGGCGGCGAAGTCGAAGGCCTGCTCCGGCGTGCCCACGTTCATCATGATCTTGACCGGGAGCTCCGGCATGCGGTCCAGCGCGACCTCGTCCACCGCGTAGTCGATGCGGCCCTGGTACACATAGCCCGTGTCGCCCTCGGCGCAGGACACGGTGACTTCGTCGCCGTCGGCGAGTCTCTGCGTGGCGTCGCCGCAGCCCACGATGGCGGGAATGCCCAGCTCGCGCGCGATGATCGCGGCATGGCAGGTGCGCCCGCCGCGGTCGGTGACGATGGCGGCGGCCTTCTTCATGACCGGCTCCCAGTCGGGATCGGTCATGTCGGTGACCAGCACGTCGCCGGGCCGCACGCGGTGGATCTCGTCGATGCCGCGCAGACGGCGCACGCGGCCGACGGCGATCTTCTGGCCGATGGCGCGGCCCTGCGCGAGCACGCGGCCGCGCGATTTGAGCTGGTAGCGGCGCAGCACTTGCGCGCCGGCGCGCGATTTCACGGTTTCCGGGCGCGCTTGAAGGATGTAGAGCTGCCCGTCGCTGCCGTCCTTGCCCCACTCGATGTCCATGGGACGGCCGTAGTGTTCCTCGATCGCCAGCGCCTGACGGGCCAGCTCGGTGACTTCGGCATCGTCGAGGCAGAAGCGCAGCCGCTCGGCTGCGGGCACGTCCACCGTCGCCACGCCCTGGCCGGTCTCGGCGTAGACCATCTTGCGCGCCTTCTCGCCCCGGTTGCGGCGCAAAATCGCGGGACGGCCCGCGCGCAAGGCCGGTTTGTACACGTAGAACTCGTCCGGATTCACCGCGCCCTGCACCACCGCTTCGCCGAGGCCGTATGCGGCGGTGATGAACACCGCCTCGCGGAAACCGGACTCGGTGTCCATAGTGAACATCACGCCGGAGGCGCCGAGATCGGAACGCACCATGCGCTGCACGCCGGCGGACAGCGCCACCGCGGCGTGGTCGTAGCCGTGGTGCGCGCGGTAAGCGATGGCGCGATCGTTGAACAGGCTGGCGAAGACCTCCTTGACCGCGGTCAACACCGAGTCGATGCCGCGCACATTGAGAAAGGTCTCCTGCTGGCCGGCGAAAGAAGCCTCCGGCAGATCCTCGGCGGTGGCCGAGGAGCGCACCGCGACCGCGATCGCGCCACCGGCCTCTTCGCACAGCCGCGCATACGCGGCGCGAATCTCGGTTTCCAGCGCGGGCGGGAACGGCGCCTGGCGGACCGCCTCGCGCAAGGCCTTGCCGGTGCGGGTCAGGGCACCGATGTCGTCCACGTCGAGCCGCGCCAGTTCCTCGTGGATGCGCTGCGCGAGTCCGTTGCCGGCGAGGAACTCGCGAAACGCGCTCGCGGTGGTGGCAAAACCGGACGGCACGCGCACGCCGGCCGCGCGCAAATGGCGCGTCATCTCGCCCAAAGAAGCGTTCTTGCCGCCGACGCGTTCGAGATCGGCGATGCCCAACTGGTCGAACCACTCCACCCGCGACACGGTCATTGCCCCATTCCGTCGTTTACACTGGATTCTCAAGTCAAGCTGGCCGCGCTCGCCGCATGGAATCAGCCGCCGCTACCGAACAACGCGCCGTGTTCTTCGTCTCCGACGGCACCGGCATCACCGCCGAAACTCTCGGCAACACGCTGCTGACGCAATTCGAAGGGGTGGCCTTCCGCAAAACCACGCTGCCCTTCATCACTACGCCGGAGCGCGCGCGCGCGGCAGTGGACTATATCAACCACGTCGCCAGCGCCGCCAGCCGGCGACCGATCGTGTTTTCCACCACGGTCAACGACGAGGTGCGCGCGATTCTGCGCGGCGTGCAGGGCCTGTTCCTCGATCTGTTCGACACCTACATCGCGCCGATCGAGCACGAGCTGGGCCAGAAATCCACCCACGCCGCCGGCCGCGCCCACGGCCTCGCCGATCCGGTGCGCTATCACGCCCGCATCGCGGCGATGAACTACGCGATGGAGCACGACGACGGCGCCAGCACCAAGGATCTGACGCGCGCCGACGTAATCCTGATCGCTCCCTCGCGCTGCGGCAAGACTCCGACCACGCTGTATCTGGCTTTGCAGCACGGCGTGTTCGCCACCAATTTCCCGCTGACCGAGGACGATCTCGAAGCTCAGCGCTTGCCGCGCGCGCTGGCCGGCCTGGAGTCCAGGCTATTCGGGCTGATCTCCGAGCCCGAGCGCCTGGCGCAAGTGCGCGGCGAGCGCCGGCCCGGCTCCCGATACGCCTCGCTGGCCCAGTGCGCTTTCGAGTTGCGTCAGGCGGAGGCGCTGTACCGCCGTCACCGCATCCCGTTCGTCAATTCCGCCCACATGTCGATCGAGGAGATCGCGGCGGTGGTCATGCAGGAAAAGAATTTGCAGCGTTAGCGCGCGTTCATTCCACGTTCATCCGGCGCGCATAGGCTGGACGTCAGGGACCAGCGCCCAGGGACGGGCTCTTCTCCCTCGGGAGCCTCCGGAATCCACTTCGGAGGCTCCTTTATGTTTGGCCGCGGTCAGCGGAACAGCAGCACGGCCACCGCGATGGCGGCGGCGAAACCCGCCGCGTCCGCGGCGAGCGCGCAGGGCAGGGTGTGGCGCAAGCGCTTGAGCCCGGCGGCCCCGGAATACAGCGTGACGACATACAGCGTCGTGTCCGTGCTGCCCTGGAACAGCGCGGACAGCCGCGCGGTGAAAGAGTCCGGGCCGTAGGCGCGCATGGCATCGACCATCAGTCCGCGCGCGGCGGAGCCGGACAGCGGCTTCATCAGCAGGGTCGGGATGGCCGGCGCCGCGGCATCCGGCAGCCCGGTCCAGGCGAGCAGCGGCCAGAGCGCATGGACGATGGCCTCGAGCGCGCCCGAGGCGCGGAACACCCCGACCGCCGCGAGCATGCCGACCAGATAGGGCGCGACGCGCAGGCTGGTCTCCAGGCCTTCCTTGGCGCCGTCGAGAAACAGGCTCCAGGCGTCGAGCCGCTTGATCGCGGCCAAGGCGAGGAACCACAGCAGCGCGGCGAACAGCAGCGCGCCGCCGAGCTGAGAGGAAAAGGCCTGCACCTGCGGCGCCGGCATCCGCGCCAGTCCCCACAGGGCGCCGCCGATCAGTGCGGCGGCGCCCAAAAGCCAGGCGAGCAACACCGGATCGAACAACCGCAGGCGCTGGACCGCCGCCGCGGCGAGAAAGCCTCCCAGCGCGGAGCAAAAGCTGGCGACCAGGAGGGGCAGGAATACGTCGGCGGGATCTGCGGCGCCCGCCGCCGCGCGCAGGGCGATGATGCCGATCGGGAACAAGGTCAGGCTGGCCGCGTGCAGCACCATGAACATCGCCTGGTGATCGGTCGCCGTGTCCGGATGCGGATTGAGCTCCTGCAGCAGGCGCATCGCGCGCAGGCCGGCCGGCGTGGCGGCGTTGTCCAGACCCAGCGCATTGGCGGCGAAGTTCAGCACCATCGCCCCGGCGGCGGGATGTTCCGGCGGCAACCCGGGAAACACGCGGCGCAGCAACGGCGCAACAGCGCGCGCCAGCAGGCGCACCGCGCCGCCAGCCTCTGCCAGCTTGAGCAGTCCCATCCACAGCGTCAGGGCACCGGCCATGCCGATCACCAGCTCGATCGCGGACTGCGCCGACTCGAACAACGCGGTGCTCATCGAGGCGAACACTTGCGGATCGGTGCCGCTGGCCCAGCGCAAAGCCCCGCTCAATGCGGCGATGAAGAACAAGCCCAGCCAGATCGAGTTGAGAACCAAAGGGGGTTTCGGATCGCGGTGTGTGCCGCCATTGTGCCCGTGTCGCGGCACGGGCGCTGGCGCATTGCGCGTTCCCGGTCTTCGCGCTGCGAGGCTTAAGCCTACGCCGCGATCCTCATGCGCACAGACGAAGCCGCGGCGGACGCGGCCGGGTAAAATCGCAACGCGATTTAGCCGCGAACGAAAACTTCTCCGATGACGATCGAAACCGATGTGACCATCATTGGCGCCGGGCCCTGCGGCCTGTTCCAGGTGTTCGAGCTGGGCCTGCTGGATCTGCGCGCGCACCTGATCGACGCGCTGCCGATCGTCGGCGGCCAGTGCGCCGAGCTGTATCCCGACAAGCCGATTTACGACATCCCCGGTTTCCCGGTGGTTGGCGCGCTGGAGTTGGTGGAGCGTCTGCAACAGCAGATCAAGCCGTTTTCGCCGACGTTCCATCTCGGCCAGCAGGTGCAGGAACTCAGGGCGATCGAGGGCGGGGGGTTCGAGCTGCGCACGTCCGCCGGTACCGAGTTCAGGGCCAAGGCGGTGGTCATCGCCGGTGGCGTCGGCGCGTTCCAGCCGGTGCAGTTGCGCCTGCCGGGCATCGAGAAATACGAGGACCGCCAGTTATTCTACAAAGTGCGCGATCCCGCGCAGTTCCACGGCAAGAAAGTCGTGGTGCTGGGCGGCGGCGATTCCGCACTGGACTGGGCGCTCAATCTCGTCGGCAAGGCCAGCGAGCTGACCTTGATCCATCGGTCCGCGCAGTTCCGGGCCGCGCCGGCCTCGGTGTCCAAGTTCCAGGAGCTGGCCCAGGCCGGCAAGGCGCGGCTGTTGCTCGGCAGCGTGCTCGGTTACCGCGAAGAGGCGGGGCGCCTGTCCGCGCTGGAGGTCACGGACATCCAGCAACACAAGCATGTGATCGAGGCGGAATACGTGCTGGCGTTCTACGGCCTGTCGCCCAAACTGGGCCCGATCGCGGAGTGGGGTCTGACGCTCAACAAACACCAGATCGTGGTCGATCCCGAGAAATTCCAGACTTCCACGCCGGGGATCTACGCGGTGGGCGACATCAACTGGTATCCGGGCAAGAAGAAGCTGATCCTGTCCGGTTTCCACGAGGCGGCGCTGGCGGCCTTCGCCATCAAGCAGCAGCTCTTTCCCGGCGAGAAAATCCACCTCCAGTACACCACCACCAGCCCGGCCATGCACCGCAAGCTGGGCGTGCCGGACTGACGAAACCCGGAAGCCCCGGGGTCTTCTGCCGACATGCGGCGAGGGCATAATTAACCGCGCGTCACACGATCACGGAGGATGGACCATGAGCTTCGACCGACGCATGGCCGTTGCACTGACCCTCGGCTTGTTCGCCTCGGCGGTGTGGGCCCAGGATGCAAAGACCGCCGCGGCTGACGATCAAGCCGCCACCCCCGCAGCGCAAGCGGCCCATTCCGGGCATCGGCATCACGCCGCCCGGTCGCACCGCGCGGGTTTCGATTATCGCCAGTGCGTCAAGGAGAACCTGGCCGACGCCGAGTATTTCTGCAGTTCGCATCCCGGCGCGGCCTGCGACGCAGAGAAGAAAGGCGCCGTCAAGCAGTGCAAAGAAGAAGCGCGGGGCGTGAGATTTTCTGGCTGACTCGCCGCGGCGGCGAATGCCTGGCCGCTCAGGTCACCAGACTCGGCGCGCGCCGGCCGGTGAGCTCGGCGATGTGGGCGCACTCTTCGGCAATGTGGGCCAGCGGCGCCAGCGCGTCGGCGGGATTCCAGTCCAGCGCGGTCTCGCGGTTTTCGTAGCGCTCCAGGTAGAGGCGTAACACCGCGCCTTCGGTGCCGGTCCCGGACTGGCGCAAGACGATGCGCGCGCGCTCGCCGAAGATCACGCGCAGGCCCTGGTTGACGGCGAGGCTGCCGTCCACCGGATCGCGATAGCTGAATTCGTCGGCCTGGGTCACCGTCCACTCGCCAAAGGACTTTCCGACCAGGTGGGCGTTGGCGTCGGTCAAGGTTTGTAAGACGCGCAGCGCCGCGCTGCTGGGCAGGCCTTCGTAGTCGTGGCGCGCGTAGTAATGGCGGCCGAAGCGGCGCCAGTGCGCTTCCACGAGCTCGCGCACCGAGCGGCCGGTGGCCGCCAGCACGTTGAGCCAGGCGAGCACCGCCCACAGTCCGTCTTTCTCGCGCGTGTGCGAGGACGAGGTGCCGAAGCTTTCTTCGCCGCACAGCGTGAGGCGGCCGGCGTCGAACAGTTGGGTGAAGAACTTCCAGCCGGTCGGCGTTTCATGGCATTCGACGTTGAGCGCGCGCGCGACGCGGTCCACGGCGCGGCTGGTCGGCATCGAGCGCGCCACGCCGCGTAGACCGTCGCGGTAGCCCGGCAGCTTGTGCAGATGTTCGGCCAGCAGGGCCAGCGAGTCGCCGGGCGAGACGAAGATGCCGCGGCCGAGGATCATGTTGCGGTCGCCGTCGCCGTCGCTGGCGGCGATCAGATCGGGCGCATCGGCGCGCTGGGCGAGTTCGACCAGGGGGCGGGCGTAGATCAGATTGGGATCGGGATGACCGCCGCCGAAGTCTTCCAGCGGGCTGCCGTTGTCCACCGCATCCGGCGGCGCGCCGAGGGTCTCCACCAGGATGCGCTGTGCGTAGGGGCCGGTGACCGCGTGCATGGCGTCGAAGCGCAGACGATGGCCATTGCGCAGCCAGTCGCGGATGCGATCGAAGTCGAACAAGCTTTGCATCAGCGCGGCGTAGTCCGCCACGCCGTCGATCACCTCGATCTCGCACTCCTCCAGTTTCTGGACACCGCGGCGATCGATGTCGATGTCCGCGCCCTCGACGATACGGTAGCGCTGGATCGTACGGCTGTGCTCGTAAATGCGCGCGGTGAGGGCCTCGGTCGCCTGACCGCCGCTGGCGACGTTGTACTTGAGGCCGAAATCGCCGTCCGGTCCAGCCGGGTTGTGGCTGGCGGTAAAGATCAGGCCGCCGCCGGCGCGGCGCAGGCGGATGAGATGCGAGGCGGCGGGCGTGGACAACAGCCCGCCCTGGCCCACGATCACCCGCGCGATCCCGTTGGCCGCGGCCATGGCGATGGCGATGCGGATCGCCTCGCGGTTGTAATAGCGGCCGTCGCCGCCGATGACCAGACTCTGGCCGCGCAGGCCGCTTTCGACGTCGAAAATGGATTGCAGGAAATTCTCGAGATAGTGCGGTTGCTGGAACACCGCGACCTTCTTGCGCAGCCCTGCGGTGCCCGGCTTTTGGTCGTTGTAGGGGCGGGTGGAAATTTCCCGGATCGGCACGCTGGTCTCCGTTGTGGTCGTCCGCAGGCCTATCTTATAGTTCGACCATGCTACTGGACACCGTGTTCGCCGATCGTTGTCCCTGCTGCGGCCAGCCGCGCCGGCTGGCGCACCTGATCGATCTGTACGAGCGCAACTACCGGCTGCTCGAGCGGCTGATCCCGGAGCTGGAGCTGCCGTTCGAGCGGGCGGTCTCGCGCAGCGCAACCGATCTACCGCTGGTGCTCACCGTGGTCGAGCGCGCGCCATATACCGCCGAGCTGCGCCTCACCTACGAATTCGACACCCCCGAGGGCCGCGTGCTCGCCCCGGATCTGTGGATCAAGCTCTATCGCGATGCACGGGTGGCCGAGGTCTTGCACTGCGGTCGCCGCTTGCCCTGGCTGGCCGCGGAGGAAGGCGATCCGCAGGCGGCGCGCTTCCTTCACGACCAATGGACGCGCAATCACCTGCTGGCGAAGTGGCTGGAGTATCTGCTGGAACACGGCCACGGCTTTTCCGTCGCCGCGCGACCACGGCAGGCGACGCTGCGAGCGTGATGGCCGCGGGCCCGGTCGGCACGACCACGCCGCGGCGCTGCGACAGAGATCGAGGCGGCCCGCGCCAGCGTCACCCCGGCGCCCGTTCGCACCGTTACCGTTGCTCCCTTCCGGGCCTGGCGGGGTTCACGGCTGAACGTCGCGGGGGCACCGGCGCGGACCGGTGCGCATTGTCCCCTGCGCGGAGCGCGCCGGCAAGGCGCGGCGCGCGGATGCTCAAGAGGGCGGCGACACGCTGGGCGCCGGTGGATACAGCAGCAGCGCCACGCCGCCTTTCTTGAATTCCGGCACCAGCGTGACTTTTCCGGCGAGTTCCTGCTCGAGCTGCGCAAGGCGGTCGAGCCGCACGAACACCAGTTCGCCGGGCTGTGGCAGGCGGTCGGGCGTGATGGCGCCGCGATAGACCGAAAAGCTCGGCAGGTAAGTGCGATAGCTGACCGTCGGCAGCGCCAGTTCGCGCGAGCGCAAGGCCGCTTCGCGCACGGGCGCTTGTTGCGCGGCGGCGACCACCGGCACCACGCCGAACCACACCAGCGCGCCGAGTGCGAAAGCGCCTCCCAGCAGGGCGCCGTCCGCTTCGAGGCGCGGTCGCAGGAGTAGGTAGAGAATGGCCGTTAGCGCGGCGCCGGTCCAGGCCTTGTAGCTCCAGCCGAAGGAGCCGGCCGCCAGCGTGAGAATGCCGCCTTCGTAGGGCCGTGCGGCGAGCTGCGGCCAGTGCGCGAGCCCCCAGGGCAGGACCCAGGGCAGGCTGCCCAGGAACAAGACCAGCAGCAAGGCGGGCAACAAGGCCCAGAAACGCGCCGGGGTTTGCCTGGCGCTGCGACCGAACAGGATGAACAAGGGCGTGCACCCGTACAGCAGGTAATGGGGCAGCTGCGTGCTCGAGAACGAGAAGAACACGAACACCGCGAGAAACCACAGCCACAGATAAGCGTCCAGCGCGTCGCCGCGCGCGCGTCGCCAGGCCGCCGGCAGCAGCGCGGTGAAGGGGGCCACGATCAGCGGCAGCCAGGCCAGGTAATACCAGGGATGGCCGCCGTGGCCTTGCAGGGTATGTTGGTAGCGGCCGAGGTTTTGTTCGAGCAGGAAATGGCGCAGGAACGCGCCGTGATCGCGCCGCCACAGCGGGTAAACCCAGGTGGCCGTCACGGCGAGGAACACGAGCCAGCCCAGCGGATTGAACGCTGCCTTGAGCCAGTCCCGCGCGCGTTTCTGCCAGAGGAAGAACGCCAGGCTCACCGCCAAGGGCAGTGCGACCGCGATGGGGCCTTTGGCGAGGAAGCCCAGGCCCATCCCCAGATAGACGAACAGGATCTTGCCCAGACTCGGGGCCGTGAAATAAGCGTAGATCCCGAGCATGGTCGCCGCGATCAGAAGATTGAGCAGGGCGTCGGCGATGGCGGCGTGGCCGACGAGCCCGACCATGGGCGTGAGCGCCAGACTACCGGCCGCGAGCAAGGCCGCTCTGCGGTCGGCGAGCGAGCGCAGACAGAAGCAGTAGACCCACAGCATCCACAGCGTGGCGCAGACCGCCGAAGGCAGGCGGAAGGCGAATTCCTTCACGCCCAGCAGCTTGACCGCCGCCGCCTGCAGCCAGTAGATCAGGATCGGTTTGTCGTAACGCGGCTCGCCGTTGAGCGTCGGGGCGAGATAATCCTGGCTGCGCAGCATCTCGACGGTGGCCTCGCTGAAGGCGCCCTCGTCGAGGTCGAACAGCGGAAGCGCGCCGAGCTGGCTCCAGAAGCCGAGCAGCGCGGCGGCCAGCAGGATGAACAGGTGGCTGGCGTTGGGACTCGAAGCCATCTCGGAAGCTGCTGCGCTCGCGACGCTTCTGAGATGGCTGGTGCGCGCGCTCACTGGCGCACGGCTTCCGTGCGTTGCGCCGCCGGCTGCCGCCAGCCGATGTCGCCGCGCGGCGGGCTGAGCACCATCGGGCCTTCATGCTGCTGGTAGAAGATGCGGCTCATCATCTCCGCCAGCACGCCGGTGGTCAGAAACTGGATCGAGAACACCAACAGCAGCACGGCCACCAGGAACAGGGGCCGGCCGCCGATGTCCTGGCCGAGGATGAATTTCACCACCGCGAGATAAAGCATCGCCAGGCTGCCGAGCGCTCCCAGGACCAGGCCGATGGAGCCGAAGAAATGTCCCGGCCTCGCCCGGAAGCGCAGGAAGAAAAACACCGTCAACAGGTCGAGGATCACGCGGAACGTGCGCGAAATGCCGTACTTGCTTTTGCCGAACTGGCGCGCGTGATGCGTCACGGGAGTCTCGCCGATGCGCGAAGGCGCGGTCACCATCGCCGCCCACACCGGGATGAAGCGATGCATCTCGCCGTACAGGCGGACTTCCTTGATCACCCTGGCGCGATAGACCTTGAGGCTGCAGCCATAGTCACGCAGGTTGACGCCGGTGACGCGGCCGATCAAGCGGTTGGCGAGTTTGGACGGCAGCTTGCGCGACAGCCAGGCGTCCTGGCGCTGGGCGCGGTAGCCCGCGAGCAGGTCGAGATCGCGCGCGTACAGTTCCTCGATCATGCGCGGGATGTCGGCGGGATCGTTCTGCAAGTCGCCGTCCAGCGTGGCGATGACTTCGCCGCGGGCGGCGTCGATGCCGGCCTGCATCGCGGTGGTCTGGCCGTGATTGCGCGCAAAGCGGATCACGCGCACGTGCGGCCCGTACTTCTGCGCCTCGGCGAGCAGGCGCGGGCCGGTCTCGTCGGGGCTGCCGTCGTCCACCACGATCAATTCCCACGGGCCGCCGTAATCCGCGAGGCCTTCGTGCACGCGCGCGAGCATGGGCGCGACGTTGTCGGCTTCGCGGTACATCGGAATGACGACGCTCAAGCTCGGCCTGGGGCCGGGCGCCGGCGGCTGCGTCACGGCGGGAGATCCTTGTCGGTCTTAAGGTCCGAAAGTCTAGCATTGGCCTTCGCCGGCGAACCGGTGAGCGCGGCGCCCGCCCCCGCGAGCAAGGCGCTGCCCAGCACCAGCAGGTGCAGGTTCACCGCGGCGGCGAGCAGCCTCGCCAGCGGCGCGCCCGAGCCGCCCGGGGCCAGCAGCGCCAGCACGCCGGCTTCGTAGGTCCCGAAGCCGCCCGGCGCGTGCAGCGGCAGCACCGTGGACAAGTCGCCGCCGATGGCGCCGAGGATGCCGAGCGCGGGACGCAGCCCGAGGAGCCGTGCCAGCACCCAGCCCAGCGCGGCGAGCTTGATCCCCCAGGACAGCCAGGTGAGCGCGAGATCGCGCAGCAGCCCGCCGCAGCGCTGCGGCAGCCCTTGGAGCACGCGACCGGCGAGCCGGGCGAGGCGGTTCGCCGGCCACGCGCACCAGGCCGCAAGCGGGCGCCGCAGGGAGAAGATCGCCAAGGGCGCCGAGGCGGCGAGCAGCGCCAGCGTGCGGGCGGCATTGGCCGCGAGCTCAGCGCCGGCGAGCCAGCCGGCGGCGGCGCAGATCGCGGCCACCGTGGCCAGCACGTGCAGGTCGAGCAGCCGCAGCCACAACAAAATGCCGGTGGCGCGTGCGCCGTCCACGCCGAACCAGCGCCGCATCAACCAGGGAAAGCTCGCCTCGCCGGAGCGCGCGGGCAGCAGCCAGTTGAGCGCATTGTTGATCAGGATCAGCCGCAGGCAGGCGCCGTAGGCGCCGCGCGGGATCTCGGTTTCGGCGATGTAAATGCGCGCCGCGCGCAGGCCATAGCTTGAGAACAGGCCGGCGAGCGCCAGGCCCAGCGCGCCAGGAGGCACTTCTCGCCACGGCCGCAGCAGCCCTTGCCATCCCCACAGCCCCTGCACGAGCGCGGCGGCGGCGATGAGCACCGCCACATTGATCCAGACGGCGCGCGCCGGAGAGCGGTTCATCGATGCGCGGCGCGCTCCGCGTCCAGGCGCTCGCGCAGCCAGGTCGCGAAACGCCGCAGGCCTTCGTCGAAATCGGTGCGCGGCGCGTAATCGAGCAGACGGCGCGCCTTGTCGATGTCGGCATAGGTGTGGCGCATTTCGCCGGGTTGCCAGTCCTGCCAGTCGAGCCGCGCCTTCACGCCGAGCACCGTCTCCAGCCGGCGGATCAGGTCCAGCAGGCCGATGGTGCGATGATTGCCCAGATTGAAGATCTCGTAATCGGAAGCGGTGTAGGCCATCGCGGCGCGCACCCCGGCCACGATCTCGCCCCAGTAGGTGTAGTCGCGGGACGACGAGCCGTCGCCGTACACCGGGATGGGCTTTCCGGCCAGCATCAGGCGCGAGAACTTGTGGATGGCGAGATCCGGCCGCTGGCGCTCGCCGTAAACGGTGAAAAAGCGCAAAGCGATGAAGCGCAGCCCGAAAGTGCGCGCATAGACGTAGCCGAGCTGTTCGCCGGCGAGCTTGGAGCTGGCGTAGGGATTGAGCGGCAGCAGGTCCTTGTCGTCCTCGCGCCAGGGCAGGCGCGGGCAGTCGCCGTAGACGCTGGAGGAGGAGCCGAACACGAATTGCTTGATGCCGCGCCGCTGCGCCAGCGCGAGCAGGTTCTGGGTGCCGATCACGTTGGTCATCTGGTAGCCGAGCGGGTCGGCGAGCGAGTTGCGCACCCCGGCTTTGGCGGCCAGATGCACGATCACGCTGTAGTCGCCGTTCAAGCGCTGGTCCAGCGCCTGCGCGTCGCGCAGGTCCGCTTGGATCAGGCGGTAGTCGCGATGGTCCAGATGCGGTGCGAGGTTGGCGCGCTTGAGCGCCTCGTCGTAGTAGGGATCGAAGTTGTCGAGGCAGGTCACGCGCCAGCCTTCGGCGAGCAGGCGGTCCACCAGATGGCTGCCGATGAAGCCGGCGCCGCCCGTCACCAAGGCATGGCCGGGGGCCGAGGAAGCTTGCGTCACGCGCACTCCCGTGCAGGAAAAACGCGGATTTTACGCCCACGCGGCCAGCGCCCGCAGGATCGCGCAGCACGACTGGCGCCCTCCGTCCGTATCCGCGACAATCTCGCCATCATGCGGCGAATCCCCAGAGTCTTTTTCCGATGAGCTACCTGGCGCTGGCGCGCAAGTGGCGGCCGCGTCGTTTCGAGGACGTGCGGGGCCAGGACCCGGTCGTCAAGGCGCTCACGCATGCGCTCGCGCGCGACGCGCTGCACCCGGCGATCCTGTTCACCGGCACGCGCGGCGTGGGCAAGACCACGCTGGCGCGGCTGGTGGCCAAGGGGCTCAATTGCGAAACCGGGGTCACGGCCCAGCCCTGCGGCGTCTGTTCGGCCTGCCGCGAGATCAACGACGGCCGCTTCGTGGACCTGCTGGAAATCGACGCGGCCAGCAACACCGGCGTGGACGACGTGCGCCAGTTGATCGACAACGCCCAGTATGCGCCCGCGCGCGGCCGCTACAAGGTCTATCTCATCGACGAAGTGCACATGCTGTCCAGGAGCGCGTTCAACGCGCTGCTCAAGACGCTGGAGGAACCGCCGCCGCACGTCAAGTTCATCCTCGCCACCACCGATCCTCAGCGCCTGCCGGTGACGGTGCTGTCGCGCTGCTTGCAATTCAATCTGAAACGCCTGCCGCCGGCCTTGATTCGCCAGGCCCTGGCCGACATCCTGCGCGAGGAGAAAATCGACTTCGAGCCCGGCGCGGTCGAGGAGCTGGCGCGAGCCGCCGACGGCTCGCTGCGCGACGGCTTGTCGCTGCTGGATCAGGCCATCGCTTTTTCCGGCGGCGCGCTCGCGCGCGAGCCGATCGAGGAAATGCTCGGCACTGGAGGTCGCCGCGCCTTGTTCGAGTTGCTGGAGGCGCTGGCGTCCGGCGACGGGGCCGCACTGGTCGGCGGCCTGGATCGGCTGGCGCAGACCGTCCCCGATTACGCCGCGCTGCTCAACGAGCTGGCCGCCAAACTCCAGCGTATCGCGGTCCTCCAGCTCATGCCGGACGTCGCCGAAGAAGACGACGATGCGCGACTGCGGCCGCTGGCCCAGCGGTTCGCGCCCGAGGACGTGCAAGTCTATTACCAGATCGCGGTGCTCGGCCGCCGCGATCTGCCCTGGGCGCCGGACCCGCGGCTGGGCTTCGAGATGACCTGGCTGCGCATGTACGCGTTTCGGCCGGAGCTGGAATCCGGCGACCGAGGGCCGGGCGAGGCGCTGGGCGAGGGCTCGAATCGGGCCCGCGCCGCGCGTTCCGAAACCCCGGCGAGCGCCGCGCCGCGAAGCGTGCCCGCGCCTGCCACGAGCGAGGTTGCGATCCCGCCCGAGCGTTCCTCGCCCATCGACGCGCAGCGCTGGAGCGCGCGCATCGAAACGCTGGGGCTCGACGGCATGACGCGCCAGCTCGCGCGCCACTGCGTCCCGGTCGGCGAAACCGAGGACGAACTGCGCCTGGCCCTCGACGCGCACGCCAAACATCTGCTGGTGGAAGATCGCCGCGGCGCGATCGAGCGCGCGCTCGCCGCGCAGACCGGCCGGCGCTTGCGCGTGAGCATCGAGGTCGGCGTTGCGGGCGCGGGACTGAGTCCTGCCGGCGCCGAAGCGGCGGCGCGCGTCGAGCGGCAGCGCGCGGCGGAAGCGGCGATCGAAGACGATCCCCAGGTGCAGGCGCTCAAGGCGGCGTTCGGGGTGACCGTCCGGCCGGGATCGGTGCAGCCTCTGGACGGCCAGTGAGTGAATGAATTCGAAGCGGAGAGATCGATGAAAGGCGCTTTGGGTCAGTTGATGCGGCAGGCGCAACAGGCGCAGGAGGCGATGAAGCGGCTGCAGGCCGAGCTCGCCGCCGCCGAAATCACCGGCGAGGCCGGTGCCGGCATGGTCAAGATCACGATCAATGGCCGTCACGAAGCCCGACGCGTCGAGATCGCGCCGGAGGCGCTGCAGGAGTCCAAGGACTTCCTCGAGGATCTGATCGCTGCCGCGATCAACGATGCCGCGCAGAAACTCGAGCGCCACACCGCCGAGCGGATGTCCAAGCTCACCGGCGGATTGAATCTGCCACCGGGTTTCGATCTGGGCCATTGAGCGGCATGCGATGGCGGTCACTTACGCTGCACGTCTGGCGCGTCTGATCGAAGCGCTGCGGCGGCTGCCGGGCGTGGGTCCGAAAACCGCGCAGCGCATGGCTTTCCACCTGCTCGACCGCGACCGCGAGGGCGCGCAGCGACTCGTCGCGGCGCTCGGCGAGGCGCTGGCCGGCATCGGCCGCTGCCCGGAATGCCGCATGTACTGCGAGGACGGACGCTGCCTCTATTGCACCGAGGCGCGCACGGCCACGGGCCAGGTCTGCGTGGTGGAGAGCCCTGCGGACCTCGTCGCCATCGAGAACGCCGCCGGTTACCGCGGCCGTTACTTCGTGTTGCTGGGGCGTTTATCGCCGCTCGACGGCGTGGGTCCGGCGGAACTGGGGCTTGACGTCCTTCAGCGTCAGCTCGAAGGCGGCGGCGTCCGCGAGCTGATCATCGCCACGAACCCGACGGTGGAAGGCGAAGCCACGGCCTACTATCTCGCCGAACTGGCGCGCGCGCGCGGCGTCAAGGTCACGCGCATCGCCCACGGCGTCCCGCTGGGCGGGGAGCTGGAATATGTCGATGGTGGCACTCTGGCGCGCGCGCTGTCCGGCCGACAGCCCTTGTAAACCGCAGTCCCGCCTCGCCGCGCGCTGAATCCTCGACGACGAACCGCAGGCTCTACGAAACCCGCCCATGTCCGCCTCCTTCCTTTTCCCGCCGAAGCTCGCGGCCTACTATGCGCGCGTGGCGGTGCGCGAGGATGCGCTCCTGCGCGAGCTGCGCGCGGAGACCGCGCGGCTGCCCAATGCGCAGATGCAGATCGCGCCCGAGGAAGGCATGCTGCTGGCGCTCCTGGTCAAGCTCGTCGGCGCGCGCCGCTGCCTGGAAATCGGTGTGTTCACCGGCTACAGCAGCCTGGTGACGGCGCGCGCCTTGCCGGCGGACGGACGCCTGCTGGCCTGCGACGTGAGCGCCGAGTGGACTGCGGTCGCGCGCCGCTACTGGCACAGGGCGGGGGTCGCGGAGCGCATCGAGCTCAGGCTGGCACCGGCGCTGCAGACGCTCGAGGCCGAACTCGCCGCGGGCCACGCGGGAACTTATGACTTCGCATTCATCGACGCCGACAAGACCGGCTACCTCGACTATTACGAGCGTTGCCTGCGCCTGCTGCGTCCCGGCGGGCTGATGGCGGTGGACAATACGCTGTGGTCCGGCGCCGTCGCCGATCCGCACGACCACAGCGCGGACACCGAAGCGCTCCGCGCCTTCAACGCGCACGTCGCCGACGACGCGCGCGTGGATTTCTGCCTGGTGCCGATCGCCGACGGCGTGACGCTGGCGCGCAAGCGCTGACTAGACCAGCAGCGCGTCGATCTTGGCGGCGCAGATGAAATCGTTTTCCGACAGCCCGCCGATGGCGTGAGTCCAATAGGTCACCGTGACGCGGTTGTAGCCGAAAGCGATCTCGGGATGGTGGTCTTCGCGGTGGGCGATCCAGGCGCAGGCGTTGACGAACGCCTGCGTGTGGTAATAGTCCTTGAATTCGAAGCTCGCCGCCAGTTTTTTGCCGTCCTCGATGAGCTTCCAGCGCGCCGCGAGCTCGGCGAGCCGGTTTTGGGCTTGCTCTCGGGTGTAGGCCTGGACGCCTCCTTCGCAGGGCGTGCAACGTTTGCGGGCCAGTTCGGTCATGCCATCCTCCGCCGCGCGGGTATGCCGGACAGTTTAGCGACCGCGTTCAGGAGAGGTACATCTTTCGGGGATACACTCGGCATTACCCATTCAGTCGGGGGATTCCGATGAAGCTCAAAACGCATTCTTTGCTGTGGCTGTCCGCGCTGTGCGCAGCGACGCTGGTCTTGCCCGCACACGCCTATTCCCGCGAACGTTCGGTCAAAGGGCCACACGGCGGGACGCGCAACGTGCAGGTCCAGGCCGCGCCCGGCGCGGGCTATCAACGTCATGTCGAGAGCCAGGGGCCGAACGGGGCGTCGCGCAACGGTAGCCTGTCCGTCGGCGGCGGTAAGGGTTACCACCGCGACTCCACGCTGACCGGTCCGCGTGGCGGCTCCCGCTCGGTGCAGGCCAACGGCAAGCTGGGGCAGGGTTACAACCGCAGCGTGCAGAGTCAGGGCGCCAACGGCGCTTCGCGCAACAGCACCGTATCCATCGGTGGCGGCCAGGGTTACAACCGTAGCAGCACCGTCACCGGTCCCAACGGCGGCTCGCGCACGGTGGAGGTACAGGCCAAGCCCGGCGAAGGTTACTCGCGCACCGTGGAAAGGACCACGCCCAACGGCAAGACGGTCGAGCGCTCGGTCCAGATCGGCCCGCCGAAGTAAGGCCGGCGCGTTAAGGTTCTAAGGAGGCGGGCCGCAGCGCAGGCCGCGCCGAACGGGCGCGGAGCGAGGCTTTGCGTCCCGCCCGTTTTCGGTCCGAACATCGCGGAGGAAGTCGTGAATCTGCAGCGTTTCTCCCTTGCTGGTTACGCATTGGTCGCTGTCATTCTGCTCGGCGGCTCGGGGCTCGCCCAGGCCCAGACCGAAGCCGCGCCCGCTGCCGGCGCCTGGCAGCCGCCGCCGCCCGAACAGGTGACGGACTGGCTGGCGGGCAAGCTCCAGCTGAGCGACGACCAGAAAAATCAGATCACCCCGATCATCGCCGACCGCCAGCAGAAGCTCGCGGCCATCCGGGCCGACACCACGCTGCGCCAGGGGCAGAAACTGCGTCAGATGAAAGCGGTGTACGACGACAGCGACCGCCGCATCGAGGCGGTGCTGAGCGACGCGCAGAAACAGCAGTACGCGGCGCTCAAGGCGCAGATGCGCCAGCAGTTCCAGGAGCGCCTGCAGCAGCGCCGGGCCGCCGCCGCCGGCGGCTGAGGGCCGCGTCTGGCGAATGGGGGCTTAGCTCAGGGCCTGGTCGAGATCCGCTTTCAGGTCCTCGTAATCCTCGATGCCCACCGACAGCCGGCACAGACTGTCGGAGAGGCCCAGTCGCGCGCGGGTTTCCGCCGGCACGCTGGCATGGGTCATGATCGCGGGATGTTCGATTAGGCTTTCGACGCCGCCCAGTGATTCGGCGAGCGTGAACAGCTCGCAGCGTTCCAGGAAGCGCCGCGCTTCCTCGAGTCCCCCTTTGAGTTCGAGCGAGATCATGCCGCCGAAGGCGGGCTGCCCGCGCGGATCGCGCATCTGCCGTTTGGCGAGCGCATGCTGCGGATGCGAGGGCAGGCCCGGATAGCGCACGCGCGCGATCTTGGGGTGCCGTTCCAGCCAGCCGGCCAGCGCCAGCGCGGTTTCGCAGTGGCGCGCCATGCGCAGCGCCAGGGTCTTCACGCCGCGCAGGGCGAGGAAAGCGTCGAACGGCCCCGCCACCGCGCCCACCGCGTTGTGCAGGAAGGCGAGGCGCCGGGCCAGTTCCGCGTCGTCGCCCACGACCAGGATGCCGCCGACCATATCGGAATGACCGTTGAGATACTTGGTCGCCGAGTGCATGACCAGGTCGAAGCCGTGCTCCAGCGGTCTTTGTAGATAGGGACTGGCGAAGGTGTTGTCCGCGGCGGCGAGGATCCCGTGCCGGCGCGCGATCGCCGCCAGGGCCTCGAGATCGGCGAGCTTGAGCAGCGGATTGCTGGGCGTCTCCACCCAGAGCAGGCGTGTCTCCGGCCGGATCGCCGCTGCGACGTTCTGCGGGTCGCGCAGATCGACGAAGGAGAATTTCAAGCCCGCGGAGGTTGCGCGCACCCGCGCGAACAGGCGGTAAGTCCCGCCGTACATGTCGTCGGCGGCGATCACGTGCGAGCCGGCCGGCAACAGATCGAGCAGTGTCGCGGTGGCCGCCATGCCGGAAGCGAAGGCGTAGCCGCGCCGGCCCGACTCCAGATCGGCCACGCACCGCTCGTAAGCCTCACGGGTGGGATTCTGGGTGCGCGAATACTCGTAGCCCTTGTGCCGGCCCGGCGACTCCTGGGCATAGGTGGAACTGAGATAAATCGGCGGCATCACCGCGCCGGTGGTGGCCTCGGGCGCCTGGCCGGCATGGACCGTGCGGGTCGCGAAACCGGCGTGCTGGGGTTCGGGCATGGCTTCAACCCATCTGTTTGCGCAAGTAGTTGAGCAGGTCGATCTTGGTGATGAGGCCGATGAACTTGCCGTGCTCGGCGACGATCGCCACGTGGTCGTGCTGGAAGATCGGCAGCAGCGCCGACACCGGCGCATCGGGCGCAATGGTTTCGAGATCGGTCACCATGGCGGTGGACACCGCGTCTTTGAAGCGTGCGGGATCGGCGTGCACGTGCATCAGCAGGTCGGACTCGTCCACGATGCCGACCACGCGGTCGCCGTCCATCACCGGGATTTGAGAGACGTCGTAAAGCCTCATGCGCCGGTAAGCGAGCAGCAGCGTGTCGTCGGGCTTGAGCGTCACCGCGCCGCCTTCCTGGTAGCGGCGCACGATCAGGTCCAACAGGTTGCCGCGGCGCGGGCGTTCCAGCAGTCCCTGGTCGAACATCCAGTAATCGTTGTACATCTTGGTCAGATACTTGTTGCCGGAGTCGCAGACGAAGCTCACCACGCGCTTGGGCGCGGTCTGCTCGCGGCAGTAGCGCAAGGCCGCGGCGATCAGCGTGCCGGTCGAGGAACCGCCGAGGATGCCCTCGCGGCGCAGCAGCTCGCGCGCCGTGTGGAAACTCTCGGCGTCGGAGATTTCGTAGGCGTGCCGCACCCGGGAGAGATCGCAGTTGGGCGGGACGAAATCCTCGCCGATGCCCTCGACCAGCCAGCTTCCGGCTTCCTGGCGGATGTTCCCGGTGCGCACCACGTCGGCCAGCACCGAGCCGAGCGGGTCGGCCAGCACCAGTTCCACGTGCGGCGCCACGCGGGCGAAGTAGCGCGACAGGCCGGTGAGCGTGCCCCCGGAGCCCACGCCGCAGACCACCGCGTCCAGCATGTGGTCCATTTGCGCCCAGATCTCCGGTCCCGTGGTCGCTTCGTGGGCCAGCGGGTTGGCGGGGTTGGCGAACTGGTTGACGTAGAACGCGCCGGGGATCTCCCGCGCCAGGCGCTCGGCCAGGTCCTGGTAATACTCGGGATGTCCTTTGCCCACGTCGCTGCGCGTCAGGCGGATCTCGGCGCCGAGCGCTTTCAGGTGCAGGATTTTCTCCTGCGCCATCTTGTCCGGGATGACCAGGATCAGCCGGTAGCCTTTCTGTGCGGCCACGAGCGCCAGACCCAGACCGGTATTCCCCGCGGTGGCCTCGATCAGGGTCGAAGGCGGCCTGGCGCCGGGCTTGAGTTTGCCCTCGCGCTCGGCGGCCTCAATCATGGACAGGCCGATGCGGTCCTTGATCGAGCCGGTGGGATTCTGGTTTTCCAGCTTGACGAACAGCCGGCAACGCCCGGTGTCCAGGTTTTTCAGTTCCACCAGCGGGGTGTTGCCGATGGTGTCGATGATGGAGCCGGCGGCAGTCATCGTCCCTCCGGGAATTTGCGCTCCCGATGCGCCAGCCTAGCACGGCGCCTGCTAGGCTAAGAACCGATGAAGCCCGACCCGAACAATCTGATCTGGATCGACCTGGAGATGACCGGCCTGGTGCCGGAGACTCACCGCATCATCGAGATCGCCACCCTGGTCACCGACAGCGCGCTCAACGTGCTGGCCGAAGGTCCCGTCTTGGCCGTGCATCAGCCGGAGGCGGAGCTGGCGAAGATGGACGAGTGGAACGTGCGGCAACACGGCAAGTCCGGCCTCGTGAGCCGCGTGCGCGCCAGCCGCATCGGCGAGGCCGAGGCGGAGGCGCGCACCCTGGAGTTCCTCGCGCATTGGGTGCCGGCGGGCCAGTCGCCGATGTGCGGCAATTCCATCTGCCAGGACCGCCGCTTCCTGGCGCGCTGGATGCCGCGGCTGGAGGCGTACTTCCATTACCGCAACCTCGACGTCTCCACCCTCAAGGAGCTGTGCCAGCGTTGGGCGCCGGAGATCGCCAAGGGGTTCAGCAAGGAAAGCAAGCATCTCGCGCTGGACGACATCCGCGATTCGATCGCCGAACTGCGTTACTACCGCGAGCGGTTTCTGCGGCTGCCGGCGGCAAGCTGAGCTACACGCTGAGCTTCACGTCCACCTGCGCGCCGCCCAGCTCGGAGCGACCGAGCGCGATCTCCCCGTCGTACACGCGCACCAGCTCGGCCACCGCGCCGAGGCCGATGCCCTGGCCGGGCGTGAGGCTGTCGGCGCGCACGCCGCGCTGCAAGAGCTGTTCGGCGTCGGGCGGGAAACCGGGCCCGTCGTCCTCCACGCGCAGGCGCAGTTCGCGGCTGGCCAGCCGCGCGCCGACGCGAATGCGACGGCGGCACCACTTGCCGGCGTTGTCCATCAGGTTGCCGAGCAGCTCGTAGAGATCGCCTTCGTCGGCGCGTGCGCGCAGCGGGTCGGCGATGTCGAGCTCGAACTGCGGCGATTTGTCGGCATAGACCTTGGTGAGCGCGGCGGCGAGCTTTTCGGCCAGCGGCCGCAGACGTACCGGCTCGGCCAGGGTGCGGCGGCCCGCGGCGGCGGCCTTGCGCAACTGGTGCTCGGTGATCGCCTGAATCTGGGCGAGAGGTTCGGAGAGCTTCTGCCGCAGCGCCGGCGCGGTGCCGGGGTCGTCCACCACGCCGCGCAGCACCGCCAGCGGCGTTTTGAGGCTATGCGCCAGGTCGTCCAGCGCGTTGCGGTAGCGCGTCTGCTGGTTGCGCTCGCTCTGGATCATGGCGTTGAGCCCTTGAGCCAGGGGCCGCAACTCGTCGGGATAGGAGGATTCGATGCGGGTCTGCTCGCCGCTTTCGATGCGCTGCAATTCGCCGGCCAGCCGGCGCAGCGGCTGCAGGCCCCAGCGCAGCACCAGCAGTTGCAGCAGCATCAGCACCGCTCCGGCGCCGCCCAGACCGAACCACAGCGTGCGGCGGAAGACGCCGAGCTGGGTTCGATAAGGCGTGTCGTCCTCGATGACCGCCACGGTGTAGCGCCGCGGCCGGGGCGTGCTGCGGAACAGGTGCAAGCCCCCGGTGTCGGCCGCCCAGCGCACGCCATAGGCCAGCACGAAGCGGTCCTCGAGTTCGAGGAACTGGCTGTCGCCGACGCCGGGCGCCTGGATCTGCGGCACTTCGCCCTCGAAATTGGGCGAGCGCCAGATCACCTTGCCGTGCGCATCGAAAATCAGCGCCTGCAGTCCGGACTGCGGATGGGCCAGGCGCGGATCGGGCAGGGCGTTCGGCGGGATGGCCAGCGTCTGGCTCTCGCCGGTATCGGCGGCGCCCAGCAGGGCATAGACCAGACCCTGCATCTTGTCGCGCTGCACCTGCTGCGCGGCGCTGCGGAACGCCTGCTCCAAGGCTTCGCCGGACAGCAACATGAACACCGCCAGCACCAGGCTGGCGGCGAACAGCAGGCGGGCGCGGAGCGACTTCATCGCGGCATTGTAGGAGCGGCGCTCGCCGCGATCATGGGGAATCGGGCCGGGCCAGGTCGGGGCTTGCGCCCCTGCGACGCGCAAGGCCTGGTATCAGGTCCGGGGCAGATCCCAGCGGTAGCCGCTGCCGCGCAGGGTGGTGATGGGGTTGAGCTTGGCCTCGGGGTCGAGCTTGGCGCGCAGGCGGCGGATGAAGACTTCGATCACGTTGCTGTCGCGCTCTTCGTCTTCGCGGTACAGATGCTCGGTCAGCGTGGCCTTGGACACCACCTCGCCCGCGTGCAGCACCAGGTATTCCAGCACGCGGTATTCGTAGGCGGTTAAGTCCACCGGCCGGCCGTCGAAGGTCACGGTCTTGGCGGCGGTGTCCAGCGCGATCGGCCCGCATTCGAACCGCGATTGCGACCAGCCGCCGCTGCGGCGCACCAGGGCGCGGGCGCGGGCCAGCAGCTCTTCGCGATGGAACGGCTTCACCAGGTAATCGTCGGCGCCGGCCTCCAGGCCCTCGACCTTGTTCTGCCAGCCGTCGCGTGCGGTGAGGATCAGGATCGGATACTTGCGTCCGGCCTTGCGCGCTGCCTTGATGATGGAAAGGCCCGGCGTCTTCGGCAGGCCGAGGTCGATCACCGCCAGGTCCAGCGGGTATTCCACCGCCATGTACTGGCCTTGCTCGCCATCCGCGGCGTGGTCCACCGCGTAGCCTTCCTCGCTCAGATAGCGGACGACCTGCTGGCGCAGGGTGGGATCGTCTTCAATGACCAGGGCGCGCATCGTTCATTCCTCGAGTGCTTGCGTGGCTTGGCACGGAATTCCACCTGGGGTTTAACCGCCGGGAACGAACACCGAACGCACTTCGCCGTTTTTCAGCACGCGCACGCGGTAGCCGTTCTCGGCGGGTTCCACCGCCAGCACGCGGCCGCCGCCATTGATTTGCTGGGCGCGCTGTGCGGCCTCGCCGGGCGACAGGCTGGGTCGCGGCGGCGGCAGGAACTCCGGTCGCGAGATTTGCGGCGGGGGTTGACGCTGTGGCAGCGGCGGCGATGGGGCCTGGCCACGCGGCACCGCAGCGGGCGGTCGCGGCGGCGCGGGGAATGCCGGCGCTCGCGGCGCGCCGCGGTTCTCGCGCGGGGCTTCCAGGCGCATGCGCCCACCCCACTGCGGCGCGGCGAGTGCCGGCTGCAGCAGAAGTCCACCGACGAGAATGGCCAAGGGAATGGCGAACGCGGCCGGGCGAGGCATGACCTTACTTCAGGCGCTCCATCAATAGGCGGCCGGCGCCACGTTGACGTTGACCAGCAGGCGCGGGCCCGGATCGTAGGGCAGCCGGGTGCGGTAGATGCGCCCGCCGTAGCGATAAGTCACGTCGTAGCCGTCGGGCCGTTGTTCGTAATGGACGTCGTTGACCACGGTGCAGCGCTGCTGATAGCCCACTTGCTGGCCGGCGCTGGCGCGCGCGATGTTGTTGCCGACGCTGGCGCCGACCACCGCGCCCAGGCCGGTGGCGATGGCGTTGCCGGACCCGCGGCCGATCTGATGGCCGACCACGCCGCCGACCAGGCCGCCGAGCAGCGTGCCGGCGAGCGAGTTGCCGTAGTCGTTGTAGACCACCTGTTGCTGATAACACTCCTGGCGCGGCGTGATCACCCGCACCTGGCGATAGACCGGCGTGCTGCTCAGCACTTCGGCGTAAGCCTGATCGGACGGGTAGTTAACGCCGCCGGCGTCATAGGGATAGGCCAGCGCCGGGCCGCCGGCCAGCAACAATCCCGCGGCGGCGATCGCCGCGACGCTTCCGCTTCGCTTGCCGTGCTGGTCCATGTCGTGCTCCTGTCGGCGCGCCCTCTTGCGGCGCTACGGCTGGCAATTTACTGCGTCAAGCTGAATTGGTCCTGAACCCCGCCGCTCACTTGCCCGCGGTGGCGAACTTCTGCAGTTGCTGCGGGCTGAAATACGAGGGCGCCTGCTCCCAGTCGTATTCGATCAGCTTGGGCTCCTCATTGGTCAGTCCGACCACCACGTAACGCCGCGACTGCAGGTCGTAATGCACCTGCACGCCGTTGACCACGACCGGCACGTTGGCGAAGCAGATCGGGTGCGCCTCCGAGAAGCGCCAGAACTGGTCGCGGTTGTCGTAGATGTCCTCGCCCAGCACCAGCCAGGAATCCTCGTCCAGGTAGAAAATGCGCTTCTTGTAGATGTGGCTGAAGCCCGGCCGCAGGTCGGCTTCCATGACCCACACGCGGTGCAGCTCGTAGCGCGCCAGATCCTGGTTGATGTGGCCGGGGTGGACGATGTCCCGGTATTTCACCTGGTCGCTGTAGAGCCGGTAGTCGTTGTACGGCACGATCATCTCGCGCTTGCCCAAGAGCTTGACCGTGTAGCGGTCGAAGGGGCCGTTGAACATGTCGAGCTGGTCGTGGGTCATCAGGCCGTCGAACAGCGGATTGTCGTAGCCGACCTCGCCGATGCGTCGCACGCGGCCCAGCGCCGGGTTGTACTCCCACACGCCGGTCTGCTCCTTGATGCGGTCGATCGGCACGTGCAGCAGATCCGCCGTGCCCGCCTTGTTCGGCGGCGACAGCGTCTTCACCATGGCGTAGAGGTTCTGGTTGTTGAGCGTGGCGAGCGTGGTCTTGGGGTTGTTGTAGACGTAAGTCAGCTCGAGGTATTCGCGTTCCAGGATGTAGCTGCCATCCGGCTGGGTTTCGGCCGAGGCGATGTAGCCGCGGTAGCCCTTGGTGTTGTAGCGCATGATGTGGTTCCACATCACTTCCGTACCGTTCTTGGGAATCGGGAAGGGATAGCCCTGGGCGGCGCAGCAGAAGCCGTAGCCGTTGTCGGTGAGCGCAACCGCGGTGGCGTTTTTCCGGGTGGCGTCGTAGAACCACTGCGGATACGAGGCGCTGCGCCGACTGGGGTACACGATCATCTTGTAGTCGGGAAAGGTCTGGAACAGCGCCTGGTAGCCCTGCGCGAGCCGGTCGGCGTACTGCTTGTAGTTCTGCGCGGTGATGACGTACAGCGGCTTGTCGCCGGCGTAGGGGTTGGAGCCGCGCGGCATGTCTTTTTGCGGCAGTCCGCCGGTCCACGGCGGGATGGTGCCGTCCTTGTTGCCGGCTTTTTCCGCGCCGATCGGTGTGAGTACGGTGCCGAGCCTGGCCGCTTCCTCGGCGCTGACCTTGGCCCACAGTGGCACGGGCAGCGCCAGCAGGGCGATGGCGAGTGCGCGTTTCATGATCTTTCTCTCCTTCGGCGACCCGTTATTTGACCAGCAAACCGGCGCGCGCTTGCAAGGGGCCGACGAGCTGGCACAGCCAGCCGAGCGCCGGCATCATGAAGATCGCGCCGAGCAGGTTGGCGGTGAACATGAACACCAGCAACAAGCCCATGTCGGCCTGGAACTGCAATCCCGAGAACAGCCAGGTGGCGACGCTGGCGATGAGCGCCAGCGAGGTGAACGTGGTCGCCTTGCCGGCGGCGCGCAGCGCAAGGCGAAAGGCTTCGCGCAGGTCCGCCCCCGCGCTCAGCGCCGCGGTCAGCGCGCCCCACAGATAGATTCCGTCGTCCACGCCGATGCCCACGCCGAAGGCCGCCACCGGCAGCGTGGCGCTCTTCATGCCGATGCCGAGCCAAGCCATCAGCCCGTAGGTCAAAAGCGAAGTCGTGACCAGCGGCGTGATGATGCACACCGCCGCAGCCCAGGAGCGGAACGACAGCCACACGAAGGCGAGCAAGGTCAGGTGCACCCAGACGATCACCACGATCTCGCGCGCGCGGATTTCCTCGTTGGTCGCCGCCATCACGCCCACGTTGCCGGAGGCGAGGGCGAAGTTGACGCCCGTTTTGAGGTTCTCGAGGTTGTAGCGTTTCACCGCTGCGATGAGGTGGGCGATGGTCGCGGCGCGGTGATCGGCGGTGAAGATCAGCACCGGCATCGCCGAACAGTCGGCGTTCTGCAGGCCGCTGTCCGAAGGCACGCGGCCGGTGAGCATGGCCAGCGCCGGCCGGTTGCGCGGCAGCACCATCCATTTGGGCGAGCCCTCGTAGAGCAGTCCGCGGATCTGACGCGCCAGCTGCGGTAGCGACAGCACGGAGCGCACGCCGGGCGTGTTCTGCAAATGCCAGACGAAGCGATCGATGGTCTGCATCGCCCGGCCGTCGAGGCAGCCGTAGGCGTGGGTCTGGGCGATCACCTTGAGCACGTCCACCCCGATGTCGAACTCGCGCGCGATCAGCCGCGCGTCGCGGTTGTAGCGCGAATCCGGCTTGAGTTCCGGCACGCCGGCCTGGGCGTCGCCGATGATGAGCTGCGGATACATGTGGATCGCCCAGGCCAGCGCGACGGCCGCGCCGGTGAGCGTCAGCAGCGCGTAGCGCGGACGGGTGATGCCGGCGACGCGCGACCACAGCCGATCCCCGACGGCGAGCCGGCGGCGTTGCGCGCGGGCGAATTTCTCCGCGTCGCCCAGCCGCACCCAGGTCAGCGCGATCGGCAGCATGATCTTGTTGGTGACGATCACCGCCGCCATGCCCATCGCCGCGTTGAGCGCCATCTCGCGCACGATGCCGATGTGAATGAACATCAGCGTGGCGAAGCCGATGACGTTGGTGAGGATCGCCACCGTGCCGGGCAGGAACAGACGGCGAAAACTGTCCACCGAGGCCTGGTAGGCATCGCGGCCCTGTTCGGCGACGGCCATGCCCCAGGCGTTGATGTACTGCACGCCATGCGACACCCCGATCGACAGGATCAGGAACGGCACCAGGATGGCGAAGGGATCGAGCCCCAAGCCGGCGAGCCGCAGCAGTCCCAACTCCCAGACCACGGCGGTCAGCGCCGCGGACAGCGGCAGCAGCGACAGGCGCAGCGAACCGCAGAACAGCCACAGCAGCGCCACCACCGCGACCATCGCCACGAAGAAGAAACCGATCACTTGCAGGCTGGCGTCGGTGACGTCGCCGACTACCTTGGCGAAACCGATGATGGCCACGCGCAGCTGCGGGGAATAGTCCGGGTTGGGTTCGGCGGCGACCGTCAGCTCGCATCCGGAGACGAAGATCGCGCGCCCGTCGGCATCCTTCTTCTCGGCCTCGAAGCGCTGGAACGGCAGCCGCCAGCCGTAGTCGGTGTAGCCGCGCCAGATCACGTCGCCTTGGCGATACGGCGGCCGGTCGCGGGTCAGGCGATAGACGTACCTCGTCGGGCTGGAGAGCCGCCGGCGCAGTTGATCCTCGAGCTGGTCGGCGAGCCGGTGGTAGTCGAGCTTTGCGCCGGTGACCGGGTGGCGCTCGAGCAGCGCGGCCACGATCATCGCCCCGCGCTGGTCGAGCGAGACGTAGCGCCCGATCACGCCCTGCGCCTTGCCGACGTGATCTTTCACTTGCGCGATCATCGCCGGTGTGGGCTGATAGTTGGCGGGGATGATGCGGCCGAGATCGATGCCGCCCTCGACGACTTCCAGATAGGTCAGGTCGGGGGTGAACAGCGAGGAGACGTGCGCGCGATCCACGCCGGGCAGGAAGAAGGTCGCGTCGGTGAGCTTGCGCAGCTTGTCGAGGAAGTCGGCGCTGTAAATCCCCCCCAGGTCGGTGCCGGAGCCGGCGCCGGGCGCAGGACCGTCGGTGCGGAAGAGCGCGATGGAGATCAGGTTGGCCCCGCCGAAGGCGCGCTCGTATTTCTTGAACACCTTCATGTAGGGATGATCGAGCGGGATCTGCTTCTCGAAGCCGGCGTCGGGCTGCAGATGGATGGCGTGCCAGCCCAGGAACAGGGTGAGCATGAACAGCACGGCGAAGTTCAGCCGCCGCCGGCCGTAGACCAGCGGGATCACGAACCGCAGAATGCCTTCCGCGGTCAGGCGCACCGCGCTCCTCCTTCGGGGTGTTTCGGTTCAGTGTCGGTGTTTTCGCAGGCGCTTTCCAGTCGTGGCGCTTCAGCGTCGATCGGCCGCCGAGCGCGACTGGCCGCTCCCCGAGTGGATTCGCCGCAAAAGCTTCCGCGAGGCGCTCAGCTCGAAGGGGGCACGGACTCCCGCGCATACGCGCGGAACAGGGTGCGCGCCAGTACGCCCAGCACCCTGCGCACGTCCTGCGGCGACTGGTGGCGCAGCGGCAACACCGCCACTTCCACCAGCAGGATCACCGCGCGGGCGAAATCCTCGAGGTCGCCGGCGAGGTCGAAGCGGCCCTGGCGCACGCCGCGCTCCAGCACGGTGGCGATGACCTGCATGGAAGCGCGTTCGAAGGCGCGCTGCTCGGCGGCAAACGGCGCGGTCTCCGGCCCCGAAGGCACCAGCCAGTAACCGGCGATCCCTTTCTCCACGCGCGGGTCGTGGGACAGGCGCTCCAGCCCTTCGAACATGGTCAGGATGGCGCGGCCCGGATCGTCCTGGGCCTTCATCGGCCCGAAAATGTAATGCTCGAACAGTGCGTGTAGCTGCTTGAGGCAGTCGAGGTAGAGCGCCTGCTTGCCGGAATAGTGCCAGTACAGCGCGCCTTTGCTCAGACCCGTGGCCTGGGCGAGGTCGGCGATGGAAACCCCGTCGTAGCCATAGCGGCCAAACAGCTCGAAGGCGCGCTCCTTGAGCGCCTGAAGCGCATCGAACTGCGGGCTGGCGGGTTTGCGCGGCATGAGCGATGACGAGCCGCAGTATAAGCGGTGCGGAAGGATCGCGAGGCACCGTCGCGCCGTATCGATGTAGACCGGTCCAGACCCGTCGTTTCCTCGGCAACGCGTCTGGGTCATAATCGCGCGGGACGCCGTCGATCGCAACCGGGGAACGGCTTCGGCACCGCCACTCAGGGATCTCGCATGACTTTGCTGCCACCGCTGCCGAGGTGCCTGTTCGCGCTCGGCTTCGCACTATGTACCGCCGTTCCGGCGCTTTGCGCCGCTCAGGATTCGGCGCCTGCGGGCGCGGCCGGCGTGGTCGCTCAGGCGAACCTCATCGAGATTTACACCCGGGCGCTGGATGCCAATCCGAGCTACCGGGCTGCCGTCGCCGCCTTCCGCGAGGCGGCGGAAGCCAAGCCCCAGGCGCTGGCCAAGCTGCTGCCGCAGATCGGGGCGAGCGGCAATCTCGACGAGATCGAGCAGGCGATCAGCGGCCAGTATTTCGTCGGCGTGCCGGGCGTGGGCAACGGTCAGGGCATCAATACCAACCGCCGCGATCAGTTTTATAGCGTCGGTTACCAGGTCGGCGTGTCGCAGGTGCTGTTCGATTGGGGCCTGTTCAAAGCCTACGACGAGGCCGAATTGCAAGTGGCGGCGGCCGGCATCCGCATGTACCAGGCGCTCGACGGGCTGCGTCTGGAGACGGCGCGCAGCTATTTCGACGTGCTCGCCGCGCAGGACGGCCTGCGTTTCGCCACGGCGGAGAAAGACGCCATCGCCCAGCTTTTGGAACAGACCAAGACCAAGTACGAGTCGGGCCTGGTGACCGAGGTCGACGTCAAACAGGCCCAAGCCGACTTCGATCTCGCCAACGCCGATCTGATCCAGGCGCGCAATCTGATGGAAGTGAGTCTCACCCGCCTGCAGCTGCTCTCCGGCGGACGCCGCTATCTGCACGTGCGCGGGCTGGCGGCGCAATACCGGCCCGAGCCGCCGGATCCCGACCGCATGCAGGTCTGGGTGGACAAGGCCAACACCCAGAACCTGGCGTTGCAGGAGAAGCGTTACCAGACGCGGATCGCGCAAAAGGAACTGGAACGCGCGCGGGCGGTGCGCCTGCCGACCCTGGATCTCAATGCGCAGCGCTTCTACAGCTATGCCGACGGCGGCGTCAGCCGCGGCATCGCCGCCGGCGACAACCACGAGCTCGATGAGCGCGCCTATCTGTTGCTCAAGCTGCCGATCTTCAGCGGCGGCGCCGTCACCTCCGCGATCCGCGCGGCGGTCGCCGGCGTCGATCGCGCGCAGATGGAAGAGCAGGCCGCGCGCGACGACGCCACGCGCGACACCCAGGTCGCTTTCCTCAACGCCATCGCCGGCCTGTCGCGCATCGAGGCCTTGAAGCAGGCGCTGAGCTCGGCGATCGCGGCGGAGGATGCGGCCAGGACGGGCTACGACGTCGGGACCCGGACTTATACCGACGTGCTGCTCGCGGTGCGCAGCCGCTATCAAGCGGAGCGCGACTACGCCCAGGCGCGCTACGACTATCTGCTCAACTTCCTCAAACTGAAGCAGGCCTCGGGCACGCTCAACCACGCCGACATGCTCGCGGTCAACAAATGGTTGCAGTGAAGCGATGAGCGACCCCGTCTCGCCAGACCCGCAGACCGAACGGCGGCTCGCGCCGCCGGCCTCGCCTTACCTGCGCCTGGCGCCGGCGGAGACCGCGCCCGAAGGCGACGGCGTATGGCTGTCCTCCGGCGTCGGCGGCCCTGCCATCACGCTCGATGCGTCCGAGTACGCCCTCGCGCGGCTTTTCGACGGCCAACGTCCGCTCGCCGAGGTGCTGCGCCGCGCGCACGCCGAGCTCGGGCACGCGGAGCTGGATCGGGCGGCGCTGCTGCGCTTGGCCACCAAGCTCGGCCAGGCCGGCGTGTTGCAGGCCGGTTGGCGCGAACCGCTGCCGGTGCCGATCCCCGATGGGCTCACTGCAGGAGGGGTCTTAGCCCCGACCGTCGCGGCTGACGCCGCTCGTACCGGCGCCGAACCGGCGATCGCGCCTCACACCGCGCTGCCGCTGCCCTCGGCGCTGCCCGGCACGCTGGCGGTGCCCAACCTCAGCGGGGCGCTGGCCGGCTTGTGGGGCCCGCGGCGCGGCGCGGCCACCGGGGTCGCTCTGGAGCTGCGTCCGTTTGCCTTGTGGCTCGGCCGGCTGCTCAACTGGCCGCTCGCCAATGCCGCGACCGGCACGCTGGTCGTGGCGCTGACGGTCGGCGCGATCGCGGTGATCGTCAACCACCGTTACGAGATCGGCCGCGACCTGCTGCGGCTGGGGCCGGCGCTGCCGCTGGTTTTGGGACTGTCCGCCACCGGCTATCTGGTCAACTGGCTGGCGCAGACCGCACGCGCGGCGGCGATCGCGCGCTACGCCCGCAGCCGCCCGCGCTTCGGCCTGACGCGCGGCACCGTCGGCATTCCCTATTTCTTGACCGAGACCGCGGGCCACGCGGAACTCGCGCCTTACGGCGCGCGCATGCGCATCGTGGCCTCCGTGCCGGCCGCGGAGCTGGCGCTGTTCCTGTTCGCGCTGTGGCTGTGGCTGATGTTTCACCGCGGCGGTTCCTATCTCGCGCCGCTGGCGCTGGAGCTGGGCGCGGTCAGCGCCGTGCTGTCGCTGGTTCACCTCAACCCGCTGGTCAAGCGCGAGGGCTACACGCTGCTGGCGCAGTGGCTGCGCATCGGCGACCTGCGCGAGCAGGCGATGATGGTGCTGATGGGCTACAGCAATCCCTGGGACATCACCCGCCGGCCGCCGTACGCGCTGCTGTTCCTGTATCTCACGCTGGTGGCGCTGTACTTGTTGTGGATTCCGCTGACCTGGCTGATTTTTCCCGCGCCCTTCCTCAAGGTCCGCTGGGGGCCGATCGGCGCGCTGCTGGTGATCGGCATCCTCGCTTATTTCATCTACGCGATCGTAAACCGCATGTCTTCGGATCGCGCCACCATCAGGGAGAAGGCAGACGTGAACGCATCCCAGTTCGACGTACTGGTCGGCGAAGTCAAGGCCTGGTTCAAGAGCGCCTGGGCCTGGCTGGTCCGGAATCTGTGGCCGAAAGACCGCCCGTGGCAGCGCTATCTCGAAATCGCCTTCGTCATCCTGTGCCTGCTGCCGTACCCCTACGATCCCAGCGGCACGTCGGTGGTGCTGCCCTACGCGCGCGGCGACGTGCGCGCGCAGATCGCCGGCCAGGTGCGCGAGGTGCTGGTCAAGGAAGGCGACGCGGTCAAGGCCGGTCAGGTGATCGCCAAGCTCGACGACGCCCAGGAACGCGCCGCGGTGGCCAGCGGCGAGGCCGAGGTGGCACGGCTCACGGCCGAACGCAAGCTGGTGCAACAGGGTGCGCGACCCGAGGAAGTCGAGGTCGCCCGCCAGGCCGTGGCCACGGCGCAGAAACGTTACGATTTTTCCTCCGCCGAGGCGCGACGCCAGCAGGCGGCGTATCTCCGCCACGCCGTCAGCGAGCAACAGTACCAGCAGTTTCTGTCGCAGGCGGAAGTCGACCGGCAGCAATTGCTGGAAGCCCAGCGTCGGCTGGATCTCGTCAGCAGCCCGGGGCGGCCCGAGAAAATCGAAGAAATTGACGCCCAGCTCGCCGCCGCCCAGGCGCAGCTCGACTACCACAAGCAGCAACTCGAGAACACCCAGATCCGCGCGCCGGTCGCCGGGCGCGTGCTGTCCGGCTCGCTGCAGTTTGCGGTGGGCGATTTCCTGCACGTCGGCGACAAGCTCGCGACCATCGTGGATTCGGATCACGTCCAGGTGGAGGTCAAGATTCCCGAGGACGACATCGGCGAGATCAGCGTGGGCAATAAGGCCTGGGTCAAGGTCTGGAGTCTGCCCGGCACGTCCTTCCGCGGCACGGTGGCCGCGATCGCGCCTTCGGCCGAAAACGGGGAGTACGGCAAGATCGTGCGTGTCACGGTCAATCTCGACCAAAGCGATCCGCGCCTGCGGCCGGAGCTGACCGGCTACAGCAAGCTGCGCGGCCGCTGGCACCTGCTGATCGCCGCGTACACGCGTCCGGTGGTGCGCTTCTTCCTGGTCGAGCTGTGGTCCTGGATCCCGTGAAGGCAAACGGCGCAGCCGCGGCGCTGGAGGAGGCGGACTTCCGCCTCACCGCACCCAGCGGTTTCGGCAATGGCTGGAACCACTACGCCCACAGCATGGCCTGGTTCGAGGGCAAGCTCTACGTGGGCACCACGATGGCGACCATGGCGTTTCTCAAGCGCAACCAGCCGGTGCCGGACCTGAAGCCCTGGCCGGTGGATACGCCGCCCAACATCGATACCATCGATCGCCGTGCGGAGATCTGGCAGTACACGCCGGAGACGGCGACCTGGCGGCGCGTCTTCCTCGCCCCTTGGACCAAAGGGCGCGACGGCCGCACGGTGCCGCTGTACGTTTCTTATCGCGGCATGACCGTGTTCCAGGGGGCGAGCGATTCCAAACCCTGCCTCTACGTCACTACCTGGGTACCGCAGGTCGCCGGCCCCGCGCAAATCCTGCGCAGCGCGGATGGCGAACATTTCGAAGCCATCCCGCATCCACCCTGGGGCCCGAGCGCCCGCGCCGCGCGCACGCTACAGGCCTTCCAGGGCCGCGTGCACACCACCGCGGTCGCGTCCGGACTGGAAGTCGGCAAGTCGCAGGACAGCGTCAGCGACGATCCGACGATCTACGCGAGCCGCGATCCGCGCCGCGGCGAGTGGGTGCCGGTGGGCGCCACGGGTTTTGGCGATCCCGACAATCTCACCGTGTTCGACATGGCCGTGTTCAACGGCCACCTCTATGCGGGCACGATCAACGCGCGTCACGGTTTCGAGGTATGGAAGACCGCGGGCGGCGAACCGCCCTACCGCTGGACCAAGGTGCTGGAGCGCGGCGCCTGGCGCGGGCCCTTGAACGAGGCGGCGGGTACGTTTGCGGAGTTCCACGGCGCGCTTTACGTGGGCACCGGTGTGGCCAATGGCGGCTTCCACCGCGCCTACAAGCTCGGTCCCGCGGCTCCGGAACTGCTGCGGCTGTGGCCTGACGATAGCTGGGATCTGATCGTCGGCGAGTCCCGCGTCACGCCCCAGGGACTCAAGTATCCGCTGTCCGGTTTCGCGCCGGGCTTCGACACCCTGTTCAACGGCTACATGTGGCGCGCCTGCGTCCATGACGGCCATCTCTACGTCAGCACTTTTACTTGGGCGCAAAGCCTGCCTTACCTGCCGTCGCACCTGTGGTCCGAAAACATGATCGCCCTGGTCGAGCGCTGGGGCGCGGACGCGATCGCCTATCGCTACGGCGGCTTCGACCTGTGGCGCACCGCGGACGGCGTGCACTGGTTGCCGGTGACGCGCAACGGCTTCGGCAATCCCTACAACTGGGGCGGGCGCACGCTGGCGTCCACGCCGTACGGGCTGTTCGTCGGCACCGCCAATCCCTACGGTCCCACCGTCGCCCTGCGCCGCAACGGGCGCTGGGTCTACGAACCCAACCCGCGCGGCGGCTGCGAGGTCTGGCTGGGGCGGAAGGAAACCGCCGCGTCTTCTCCCTCTCCCGCTGGGAGAGGGTTGGGGTGAGGGCAAAACCCAGTGCCCGCTGTGCGGCTTGACATATTCCTGAGTTAGCTCTACGAGTCGTCAAAACATATCCTTACAGACCGTCGCCAGCAAGGATCTGATCCGTGTCAGAGCTTGATGTCGCCAAAGAGCAAATTGCCTACCTCAAGGTTTGGCTGGGCATCCTTGTGGTGACCGACATCAGCCTCTTGGGATGGCTTGCCTCTAACCTCGCTGGGGCCCGCCCGGTGTTACTGGTTGCGGGTATTCTGGCTGCGATCATCACAACTGTCGGCGTTTTCTTCATTCATCGGCGGATTGAGCGCCGCATTGAATCGCTCAGAGGACTGTAACAATGCATATCATCGTTGCCATTCTCGTTGTCGCAGTAGCTCTTGCTTTTGTCGCCATGGCATTGGATGCCGGTCGACACGCAAAATAATGACTTCGGATTCCCCCTCTCCTTCTGGGAGAGGGTTGGGGCGGGGAAAATCTTTTCAGTTCCCCTCTCCCGCAAGCGGGAGAGGGGCAGGGGTGAGGGCAGAACCTCACGCTGCCGCACGATCGGAACCGTTCATTGCCAAACGC
>JADGHB010000058.1 GCA_019689635.1 Nevskia sp.
GTTTTCGACACCACCTTGCGCGACGGCGAACAGTCGCCGGGCGCGGCCATGAACCAGGACGAGAAGCTGCGCATCGCCCAGGCGCTCCAGCGCCTGCGCGTGGACGTGATCGAGGCCGGCTTCGCCGCCGCCAGCCCGGGCGATTTCGCCGCCGTGCAGGCGATCGCGCGCGAGATCACGGAGTGCACCGTGTGTTCGCTGGCGCGCGCCAACGCCGGCGACATCCACCAAGCCGCCGCAGCGCTCAAGCCGGCGCGGCACGCGCGCATCCATACCTTCATCGCGACTTCGCCCATCCACATGGAGAAGAAGCTGCGCATGTCGCCGGAGCAAGTGCTGGACGCGGCGGTGGGCGCGGTCAAGCTGGCGCGGCAGTTCACCGACGACGTGGAGTTCTCCGCCGAGGACGCGGTGCGCTCCGACCTCGACTTTCTGTGCCGCATCTTCGAAGCCGCGATCAAGGCCGGGGCCACCACCATCAACGTGCCGGACACCGTCGGCTACAGCGTGCCCCAGCAGTGGGGCGAGCGTTTCCGGCTCCTGATCGAGCGCGTTCCGAACGCCGACAAAGTCGTTTGGTCCACCCACTGCCACAACGACCTCGGCATGGCGGTGGCGAACTCGCTGGCCGCGCTGCAGAACGGCGCGCGTCAGGTCGAGTGCACCATCAACGGCCTGGGCGAGCGCGCCGGCAACGCGGCCTTGGAAGAGATCGTCATGGCGGTCAAGACGCGCGCGGACGTATTCGGCCTGTCCACGCGCATCGACACCACCCAGATCCTGCCTTGCTCGCGGCTGGTGTCGAACGTCACCGGCTATCCGGTGCAGCCCAACAAGGCCATCGTCGGCGCCAACGCCTTCGCCCACGAGTCCGGCATCCACCAGGACGGCGTGCTCAAGCACCGCCAGACCTACGAGATCATGCGCGCCGAGGACGTGGGCTGGTCCTCCAACAAGCTCACGCTGGGCAAGCTGTCCGGGCGCAACGCCTTCCGCGCGCGGCTGGAGGAACTGGGCTACAAGTTCAAATCCGAGTCCGAGCTGGCGGAGGCCTTCGCGCGCTTCAAGGAGCTGGCCGACAAGAAGCACGAGATCTTCGACGAAGACCTGCAGGCGCTGGTCACCCAAACCGAGTCCGCGCGCGCGGAGGAGCGCGTGCAACTGAGCTGGCTGGAAGCAACTTCGCGCACCGGCACCCGGCCGGTGGCCAAAGTCGCCTTGAGCCTGGACGGTGAGATCCGCGAGGCCCAGGCCCAGGGCGACGGACCGGTGGACGCGGTGTTTGCCGCGATCGAGAAACTGATCGGCAGCGGCGCCAAACTGCTGCTCTACTCGGTCAACAACATCACCAGCGGCACCGATGCGCAGGGCGAAGTCACCGTGCGCCTGGCGCTCGACGGACGCGTGGTCAACGGCTTGGGCGCGGACACCGACATCGTCATCGCCTCGGCCAAGGCCTACGTCAACGCCATCAACCGGCTGCGGCTGCCGATCGAGCGCACCCACCCTCAGTATTCGTTCGAGCCGACGCCGTAACCGTGGATGCGACCCTCGGCCGCGGATTCAACCGCGGCCGAGTGCTTTCAGTTCATGCAGAACAGAATCAGTGCTGAAGGTTGTAGAGCGGGGTGTTCTGTCCCTTGTCGTCCATCAGCAGCACGGCGATGGACGAACCGTACTTCGATTGGTTCGAGCTGCCGGCGTCGATGGCGGCCACCTGGAACACATTGCCGCCATTGCTGGAAGGCAATGCGATGCCCTGCGGACCGCTGTCGAAGAGCGTGGTCGTCCCATCGCTGACGATGATTTCGTAAGTGCCGCCGGTCAGGGCAGTCGAAGCGGGCGAAGTTCCGTACTGCGCGGTCAGCGACGTCGCGGAAGAAGGATTGCTGGTGGGCACGAAGCGAAACGTCAGGCTGCCGCTCTTGCCCGTCGCCTGCAACGCGGCGTTGACGGGCTGCACCACGGCCTGGCCGTTGGTCGGCGCGTTCAAGGCTTCCTCGGCCGCGAAACCGGTTTCGCTGCCGTTGCCGATCTGGCCGGCGGCAAAAACGGTCGTGACGTGGTTGTGGTCGATGCTGACGTTGTCGACCGTAAACGTCACGCTATTGCTGGTGAGCTGGGCTTTGTAACTGCCTTCCGGGATCGGGCTGTTGATCCCCGTTGCAGAGCCAAAGGGTGTGTTGCTGGCGATTTGGATATTGCTGATCGAGGTATCGAGGCCGTTGGAATCGGTGATCCCGTTGACAGCGCGTGCTTCACCGCTGAACGGGGCGGTCGTGTTTCCATGACGCCTTCCGACGGATTGTCTGCGCGCTTGCCTGAGCGCCGACTGAACGCCAGCAGCGCTTGCGATCGTCGGGCCAGCGCGGCATCGCGGCCCAGAACGAAACGCAAGCGCAAGCTGCTAAAGTGAGGAGCGATGAACCGCTCGCTCGTCCGTCGCCGCGCGCTCGCCGCGCTGGGTATCGAAACCTGGCAGCGGCGCGGTATTTCCTCCCGCGCGGTGCAAACCGGAATTGCGCTCCGCGAAGCCACGCCTGCGAACGCGCCCGCGCCCGTGGCCGCGACCCTCGCGCCGCAAGCCGTTTCCGCGCCGCCGGCGCAGGCGGCGCTCATTCCGTCCGCGCGCGAGCGGCCGCAGGACTGGGATGGACTGGCCGCCGCGGTCGCGGGCTGCACTTTGTGCAAGCTGTGCAAGACGCGCTCGCACACCGTGTTCGGCGTGGGCGCGCGCGATGCCCCGCTGATGGTGATCGGCGAAGGTCCGGGCGCGGACGAGGATGCCCAGGGCGAACCTTTCGTCGGCCGCGCCGGCAAGCTGCTCGATGAAATGCTGCGCGCCATCGGCCGGTCGCGGCGCGAGTCGTCGCCCGATCGGTCGGTTTACATCGCTAACGTGGTCAAGTGCCGGCCGCCGGGCAACCGCGAGCCCCAGCCCGACGAGGTCGAGGCCTGCCGGCCCTACCTCGATCTGCAGATTCGTTGGTTGCGGCCCCGCTTGATTCTGGCGCTCGGCCGTGTCGCCGCACAGCGCCTGCTGTCCACCGATGCGCCGCTGTCGAAACTGCGCGGTCCACTCTACGAATACGGACCCGACCACACGCCGGTGCTGGTCAGCTATCATCCGGCCTACCTGCTGCGTTCGCCGAGCGAGAAGGCGAAGAGCTGGCAGGATTTGAAGCGCGTGCATCGCCTGCTGAGTTCGCCTTCGCCATGAGCGCCCAGCCGCAGCCGAGCCACCGCCTGCTGCCGATGAATGCGGGCCATCTGCCGCAGGTGCTGGCCATCGAACGCCAGGCTTATGCGTTCCCCTGGACCGAAGGCATCTTCCGCGATTGTCTCAGGGCCGGTTACAGCGGCTGGGTACTGTGCGATGAAAACGATGCCGTGCTCGGCTACGCCTTGATGAGCCTGGCGGTGGACGAAGCGCACGTGCTCAACCTGTGCGTCGATCCGGCCTGCCAGCGCCAGGGGCTCGGGCGTTTCATGCTCGAGCACCTGATGAAACTGGCGCGAGCGAGCAATGCCACCATCGTGCTGCTGGAAGTGCGCAAGTCGAACAAGGCAGCGATCCGGCTCTATGAATCATGCGGTTTCCAGCGCATCGGCCTGCGTCGCGGCTATTATCCGGCCGAAGGCGGCCGCGAGGACGCGCTGGTGCTGGGGCTCGACATCGTCTGAATGACTGCTCGCCGCGCGCAATGGGCCTGGTCGCTCAACGGCTGGGCCAACCACGCCTATGCGACCACCGTGCTGGTCGCGTTCTTTCCGATCTTTTTCGACAAATACTGGGCGAAGGATCTTCCGGGCACGGTTTCGACCGGCTATCTGGGACTGGCCAACGGCTGCGCCGGCGCAGTGGTGATGGTACTGGCCCCTTGGCTCGGCGCGGTCGCCGACCGCCGGGGCTGGAAGAAGCGTTTCCTGGGACTGTTCACCGCGCTCGGCGTCGTCGCCAGCGCCGCGCTGGCGCTGATCGGCGAAGGCCAGTGGCAACTCGCGCTGGCGGTCTTCGGCCTGTCTTCGATCGGCTTCTTCGGCAGTTTTTCCTTCTTCGACGCGCTGCTGGTGGAGGTGGCGCGTCCGGAGGAATCGGATCGGGTTTCGGCCTTCGGCTACGCCATGGGCTATCTGGGCGGCGGCCTGATCTTTCTGTTCGACGTGCTGCTGGTGCTGCATCCGGCCTGGTTCGGGCTGGCGGACGCGGTGGCCGCCACGCGTGCGGCCTTCCTGAGCGTTGCGCTGTGGTGGGCGCTGTTCGCCTGGCCGCTGTTCCGCTACGTGCCCGAAGCGCAGCCCACGTCCGAAGCGGCCGGCTGGCGCGAATTGTGGCACACGATGCGCACCATCGCCCGCGATCCGCCGGTGCGCACTTTTCTGCTCGGCTACTGGATCTACATCGACGCGCTGGGCACCTTGCAGCAGATGGCCGTGGACTTCGGGGCCAAGCTGGGCTTTTCCAGCAGCGCGCTGATCCAGGCCTTGCTGCTGGTGCAGTTCATCAGTTTTCCTGCCGCGCTGGGTTTCGGCTGGCTCGCCGACCGCATCGGCACGCGGCGCGCGATCTATCTGGGACTCGCCGGCCTCGTCGTGGTCAGCGGCTGGTCCTATTTTCTGCACACCGAGCGGCAGTTCTATGCCATGGCTTCTCTGGTCGGTCTGGTGCAGGGCGGGGTGCAATCGCTGTCGCGCTCGTACTTTTCGCGCCTGATCCCGCGCGAGAAATCCGGGGAGTATTTCGGTTTCTACAATTTCATCGGCAAGTTTGCGGCGGTGATCGGCCCCTTGGTGGTCGGGGCGGTGGCGGTGTTCAGCGGCAATCAGCGCCTGTCGATTTTTCCGCTCATCGTGTCTTTCGCGCTCGGTGGCTGGCTGCTGTCGCGAGTGCGGGAGCGTACGCTCGCGACCCAGGTGGGGAGGTTCGCATGACGCACGAAAAAGCGCTGACTTACGCGAACTATCTACGGCTCGATACCCTGCTCGCACAACAGCAGCCGCTGTCGGCGGAGCACGACGAATTGCTGTTCATCGTCATCCACCAGGTCTACGAGCTGTGGTTCAAACAATTGCGGCACGAGCTGCTTCATCTACGCCGCTCGCTGTTTGCCAATGACACGCCGGCCGCCGCCGCCACGCTCAAGCGGGTGCTGACCATTCTCAAGACGCTAGTGGCGCAGGTGGACATCCTGGAGACCATGACGCCGCTATCCTTCTCGGGCTTCCGTGCGCGGCTGGAGGCGGCCAGCGGTTTTCAGTCCTGGCAGTTCCGCGCGGTGGAGTTCCTCCTCGGCCATAAGCGCGAACGCGTTCTCGCCGACTATCCGGCCGGCAGCGCCGGGCGCGTGGAGCTGGAGAAGCTGCTGGCCGAGCCTTCGATTTACGCCGCTTTCCTGCATTATCTGCAGGCCAACGGCGCAGCGATCCCGGCCGCGGCGCTGGCGCGCGATCCGCGGCTGCCGACCGCTCCCGATTCCAGGGTGCAGGAAGCCTTGCTCACGGTGTACCGCGGCCGGCCGGTACAGGCGCAGTTGTGCGAGCGCCTGGTCGATCTCGACGAAGGCTTGCAGGAATGGCGTTATCGCCACGTCAAGATGGTGGAACGCACCATCGGCGCCAAGCCCGGCACCGGCGGCTCGGCCGGCGCGCCTTATCTGCGCCAGACGCTGTTCAAGCCGCTGTTTCCCGATCTCTGGGAAATCCGCGACCGGCTTTGAACGCGGCCAGGCAAGCGGCCACCGCGCGACGCAGCGCTCGTTGCCGTTGCGCATCGGGCGCTTGCAGGTAGCGCTGCGACAGATACAGCTCCAGGGCGCGTTGCAAGTCGGCGGCCCATTCGGGATGCGTGGCGGCCACGCGCCGCGCGAAGTCGCGCGGTCCTTCGTTCGGGCGCTGGACCAGGCCCGCGCGCGCCAGACGCCGCTGCATGCGCCGCCATTCCCGCAGCGCGGGATCGCGCTCCGGCCGCGGCGCGTATTCGCGCAGCAGCAACAGGCCCAAGCCGGCGAGCACCGCCGTCGTGGAGAAGGTCAGGGCCAGAATCATCCGCGTCCAGTCCACGAGACCCAGCCGACGCATGAACGCCTGCTGGAGGTCCGGCCCATAGCCCAGCACCCAACGATTCCACTGCGCGTTGATCCAGTCCCAGCGCGCCGCCAGCTCGTAGCGCCAGCGATAGCCGCGGCGGCCGGGGTCGAGAAACGCCGGCAGCTCGCCGGTGCCGCGCAGCGCCACGCCGAGGCCGTTCTCGATCCGGCTGGGCGCCACGGCGGCCGTCGGATCGACCCTCAGCCAGCCGGAATCCGGTAGCCACACCTCGCTCCAGGCGTGGGCGTCCGACTGACGCACGACGTAATAGTCGCCGAACTCGTTCTTTTCCCCGCCTTGGTAGCCGGTGACCACCCGTGCCGGCACACCCGCCGCGCGCATCAGCACGGTGAAGGCGGCGGCGTAGTGTTCGCAAAATCCTTTGCGCGTATCGAACAGGAATTCGTCGATGCTGTCGCGTCCCAGCAGCGGCGGGTGCAGGGTATAAACGAAATCCTGCTCGCGGAACATCGTCAGCGCCCTGGCGATCAGCGCGCGGTCATCCAGACCCTCGGCGCGCCAGCGCCGCGCCAGCGCCAGCGTGCGCGGGTTGTAGCCGTGCGGCAGTTGCAGAAAGGCCCGGACCAATGCGGCCGGCAAATCCGGTTGCAAGCGGCCATCGGTGTAGGACACCAGCCGATAGGCGCGCCGTTCGCGCACCGGGGCGCGCGCCACCAACTGGCCCTCGGCATCGAGCCTGGCGTCCGGCGGCAAGAACGCGGGATCGGGCAGCTCGAGCGCGAACAGCCAGCGGCGGCGCTGCGGCTCCAAGGTGATCTCGTAGCGGTAAGGGGATCCCTTGCCTTTCAGGATCGCGGCCGCGCCGTTGTCCGGGCGGCGGTCCACGGTCCAGCGGCGGCCGTCGAAATGGCTGAGCACCGGTCCGCGCCAGTAGCGGCTGCGCATGGGCGGCGCGGGCCCGTCGAAGCGCACCCGGAAGGCGACCGCGTCGGATTCGACCAGGCGATCGAAATCTCCCGGCGCCATGCTGTCGGACAGCCCCGAGCGCGCCGCGCCCGAATCCGCCGGCAAGCCCCACAGCGGACCGGGAATGCGCGGAAACAAGACGAACAGCAGCACCATCAGCGGCAGCGATTGGACGATCATCGCGCCGCTGCGGCGCAGCGTCACCGGCAGCGGCAGCGCAGCGGCGGTATGGTTGGCTTCGATGAGCAGCGCGGTGACCAGCACGGTGCAGCCCAGCAGGTAGGCGATGGTCCAGATCTCCTGCGAGAACAGGAAATGGGTGACGAGCACGAAATACATCAGCAGGACCATCACCATCACGTCGCGCCGCGCCTTGAGCTCGGTGAGCTTGAGCGCCGCCATCGCCACCAGCAGGGCGACGCCCGCCACCTGGCTGCTGAAGCGGCCGTAGCTGGCATAGACGCCAGCCAGCGCCGCCACCGCGAGCAGCGTGCGAACCAGCGCGGGCAGCGGCCGCCAGCCGCGCAGCGTGGCGAGCAGCCGCCAGCCCGCAACCGTCGCCACGAAGAGGTCTTCCCACAAGGGCAGGCGTGCGAGATGCGGCCCGAGCACCACGCCCAGCACCGCCAGCATGTGCAGCAGCATCCGCTGCGACGAGTATTCCGTCGGCGACGCCGGGTTCATGTGCCTTGCAGGGCGGCGCGGTAAGCGGCGAGGATTTCCTCGCCGAAGCAGGCGAAGACCACTTCGCGCACGGCGGGCGTTTGCGGCAGGCTGGCGCGCACCGTGCGCACCGCGATCTCGACGGCCTGTTCGATGGGATAGCCGTACACGCCGCAACTGATGGCCGGAAATGCGATGCTCGCCAGCGCGTGCTCCTGCGCCAGGCGCAGGGCATTGCGGTAACAGGCGGCCAGACGTTCGGGCTCGCCGCGCTGGCCGCCCTGCCAGACCGGGCCGACCGTGTGGATGACGTAGCGCGCCGGCAGGCGGAATCCCGGCGTCAGGCGCGCCTCCCCGGTGGGGCAGCGTACGCCCGGACGCACTTCGGACACGGCGCGGCAGGCGGCGAGCAGTTGCGGACCGGCGGCACGATGGATGGCGCCGTCCACGCCGCCGCCGCCGAGCAGGGTTTCGTTCGCGGCGTTGACGATCGCATCGACGGACAGGCGGGTGATGTCGGCCTGCACGGCTTTCAGCGACACGGGGGCGCTCATGAGGTTTTTCCGAACAGCGCCAGCGCCTTCAGGCACTCGTGGCGATGAAGCTCGCCGCGCGCGGGCGTGCGTTGCCAGCCGGGCAGCCGCAGACCGTAGTGGCGCCCGGCGGTCTCGGCGTCGAGCACCCAGCGCGTGAGCTGGGACAGACGCCGCTCGACATCCCAATGCTCCGGCAGCGCGTTCCAGTCCAGCCACAGTTCGCGTTCCAGGGTTTCGGCGAACTGCTTGACCTGCGGCGTGATGCTCTTGGGCACGCTCTTCCAGTGGATCGAACGCGGCGCATCGCCGCGCTGGTAGGCGCGCAAACCGGCGAATTCCTCGTCGCCGCTGCGCGAGCCGGGGCGCGCGCCGCTGCCGCCCTGCGCGGCGGGCGGCGGGCCGCCCGCAGGCGCCGGGCGCGGATAGACCAGGCAGTCCAGATCGAGTTCGACCCAGGTCCAGGCGTGAAACAGGCCGAGCGGAAATTCGGTGAAGACGGAAAAACGCGGGGCGGGCAGCCAGCCACGCCGTGCCGCGGGCAGCGACAGCGTGAGCGTGGCGACGCCTTGCGGCGGCAGATCGACCAGGCTCGCCGGCGCGTCGCGATCGCTCCAGGCCGCGGCCAGGGCATAACGCCCCCCGCGCGCGGGATTGGCGAGTTCCAGTGAGAAGCGGGCGCTGCCGCCCGCAAAGACCGGCGGCGCGCGCAGGCCGCGCACTTCGATGTTCACCAGGTTGGCATGGGTATGGTGGAGCGCGACCAGACCGAGCCCGGCGAGCAGAAAAGTCAGCGCGAAGGCCATGCTGTTGCTGTAGTTCATCGCGCCGAGCAACATCGCCAGCAGCAGCAGGGCATAGCCGTAGCCGTAGCGCGTGGGCAGGATGTAGACGCGGCGGCGGTTGACCTGCACCGGACCCGGCACGCGCTTGATGCGGGTGAAGATCCAGGCGTCGATGCGGCGGCGGATCGTCTGGAACGGGTGGGTCAAGATCAGGGCGAAGCGCTCGCCCGAAGCGCGTAACGGCGTCGCGATGTCCATGCGCCTACGGAATCGGGACCGAGGCGAGGATTTCCTCGGCCAGCGGTCGCTGCGCCTCGTTTTCCCGGGCGTGCAAGCGATGGCCGGCGACCGCGGTGAAAACCGCCTGCACGTCTTCGGGGATCACGCCGCCGCGACCCTCGATCAGCGCCCAGGCCTGAGCGCTGCGGCGCAGCGCCAGCGCCGCGCGCGGCGACAAGCCTTGGCGCAGCGCCGGATGCGCGCGGGTCGCCTGCACCAGCGCCATCAGGTAGTCGAGCAAGGCGGGCGCCACGCGCACTTCCGCGACTTCTCGCTGCAGCGCCAGCACCTGCGGGGGCGTCAGCGCGGGGGACAGCTCCGCCAGCAGGTCGCGACGTTCGCGCTCCTGCAGCAGCGTGCGCTCCGCCGAGGCGGACGGATAACCCAGACCGATACGCATCAGGAAGCGGTCGAGCTGCGATTCCGGCAAGGGGAAAGTCCCCACCTGCTCATCGGGGTTCTGCGTGGCCACCACGAAGAAGGGCTGTGGCAGCGGGCGGGTCACACCCTCGCTGGTGACCTGGCGTTCTTCCATCGCCTCCAGCAGCGCGCTTTGGGTCTTGGGGCTGGCGCGGTTGACCTCGTCGGCCAGCACCACCTGCGCGAAGATCGGTCCGGGATGGAAGCGGAAGCCTCCGTTCGCCGGCTCGAAGATCGAGACGCCCAGGATGTCCGCCGGCAGCAGATCGCTGGTGAACTGCACGCGCTGGAAATGCAGGCCGAAGACTTTCGCCAGCGCGAGCGCCAGCGTGGTCTTGCCCACGCCGGGGATGTCCTCGATCAGCAGGTGGCCGCGCGCCAGCAGGCAGGCCAGCGCCAGGCGCAAGGGGTGCTCCTTGCCGAGCACGATGCGCGAGAGCGCCGCCAGCGCCTTCTGGAGGCTGCCGTTCAGATCGCCTCGGGAGTCTGCCATCGCGCCATCGTAGCCAGCGGCTGGCCCACGCGCACCTCCCGGCCGGGCGCCAGTTCGCCGTCCCAGTTCAGCGCGCCGGCCGGCGCCAGCAGGATCACCGTGGAGCCGAGATGGAAACGCCCCAACTCGACGCCGCGCGGGAGGAACAGGGGCTGCATCGGTTCATAGAACGAGGGCGCGGCCTCGCGCCGGTGCGGCGGGGTCAGTCGGCCATGCCAGACCAGTTCGATGCCGCCGACCAGCAAGGCACCGACCATCACCACCGCGAGCGGACCGAAGGCGCAGTCGAAGATCGCCACCATGCGCTCGTTGCGCGCGTACAAGCGCGGCATGGCGCGCGCCGTCGCCGGGTTGACCGAGAACAAGCGGCCCGGCACGTAGCCCCAGCGCCGCAGCCGTCCGCTGGCGGGCATGTGGACGCGGTGGTAGTGGCGCGGCGAAAGGTACAGCGTGCAGAAGCTGCCGTCGCGGAACTCCGCGGCCAGTTGCGGATCGCCCAGCAGCTCGGCGCTGCCATAGCGATGGCCCTTGGCCTGCAGGAGCAGGCCGGCATGGATCGAGCCGATCTGGCTGAGGCTGCCATCCACCGGACTGGCGAAGGCGCGCGGATCTTCGGGCTGCGGCCGGGCGCCGGCTCGCAGCGCGCGAGTGAAAAAGGCGTTGAAGTGCTCGTAGTCGTCGATCCGGGAGCGCTCCGCCTCGGTGAGATCCACGCGGTAGCGACGCACGAACCAGCGGATCAAGGCGTTTTTGAAGCGCGGTGCGCGGATTTGCGCGATGGAGAACGCGGTGCGCGACAACGCGCGCGTGGGCAGACCGGCCTGAAAGGCGGCGAACAGACGATCGCCGAGGCCGGCCGCGCGCACCAGCGGCTGCGTTGCGCTCATCGTGCAGGGCGAACCGTGAAGGTCGCAGCGGTGGTCTGTTTGCCGCAGTGGAATTCCAGAATCGTGGTGTCGCCGGCCTTGAGCCTGCGGCTGGGTTGCATCAGCATCAAATGCATTCCGCCGGGCGCGAGCGTCACGGTCGCATGCGCGGGGACGTCGAGATGATCCAGCATGCGCATCTGCATCATGCCGTTTTCTTCGCGCGTGGCGTGGATCATCGCTTCGCCGAAGTCCGCGCCGCTCACCGCGTCGATCCGCAAGGCGCGGTCGCCGCGGTTTTCCAACGTGGCGTAGCCGGCCAGCGCCATCGCCTGCGGCGGCGCCTGCGCGATCCAGGCATCCCGGACCGCCAAGTTCTCACAAGCCATGGCGGGCCCCCAGGCCAGAGCCAGCAGGCAAACCGACGCGTAGCGGATGAGGTTCACGGTTTTAGGGTCTGTTGACATTTAGGTTTAGACTATTGATCCAACTCGTTGACGGAGTTGGATCAATGGCACGAAGAAGTTTGCGGAATGACCAATGGGCGCG
>JADGHB010000024.1 GCA_019689635.1 Nevskia sp.
CGGGCCCCCCCCCCCCGCCCCCCCCCCCCCCCCCCCCCCCCGGGCCGGCCCCCCCCCCCCCCCCCCCCCCCCCCCCCCCCCCCCCGCGCCCGCCTGCGCGCGAACACCCCGTGGACGTGGTGCTGCGCGCGCTGTCCGAGGGCGTGATCCTGCTCGACCGCGAAGGGCGAGTGATCGAGATCAATCCCGCGGCGGAACGGCTTTGCGGCACACGCCGCGAATCCGCGCTCGGCCGCCACCACAGCGAGATCTTCCCCCTGTACGGGGGCGTGCCGTCCAGCGGGCGTCCGCACCCTGTGGAAGCGGCCTTGCACGGGCAGGGCACCTCGGCCGATCGCAACGACCTGCAGCTTCAGACGCGCGACGGCCGACGCTACGCGCTCACCCTGCGGCTGCGCCCGATGCCGGGGGGCGGCGCGCTGATCGTGTTCAGCGACGTGAGCGAGTTCAATCTGCTGACCGAGGAGCTCGCCTACCGCGCCAGTCACGACGCCCTCACCGGCTTGCTCAACCGCGAGGAGTTCGATGCCCGCGCCCGCGCTCTGCACCAGCAGGCGCGCGAGAACGGACAGACCGCGGTGCTGTGCTACCTCGACCTCGACCAGTTCAAGGTCATCAACGACACGCTGGGTCACGACGCCGGCGACGGCCTCCTGCGCCAGCTCGCCGTCGAGCTGCGCTCGCAACTGGAGCCCGACGACGCGCTGGCCCGCCTGGGCGGAGACGAGTTCGGCGTGCTGCTGCCCCGACGCGACCTCACCACCGCGCGCGAGACGGTGGATCGCCTGGTCGAGGCGGTGCGCCGCTTCCGTTATTCCTGGAACGGCCAGAGCTACGCGGTGACCGCGAGCGTGGGCGTGGCGCTGATCGACGGGTCGAGCGAGTCGGTGTCGCGCGCCATGAGCCTGGCCGACGCGGCCTGCTTCGTGGCCAAGGATGCCGGCCGCGACCGCGTGCGCATCGCCGGTCAGGACGATGAATTGGCGCGGCGCTACGTGCAGATGAGCCTGATCGGCAAGATCGGGAAATCGCTCGACGAGGACCGCTTCCTGCTGCACTACGAGGACGTGGTGGCGACCGCAGAACCGCGGCGGGTGGTTTACCGCGAACTCTTGGTGCGCATGCGCGACGAGGACGGTCGCTTGCACACGCCCGGGGCCTTCATTCAGGCCGCCGAACGTTATTCGCTGATGACCGCGCTGGACCGCTGGGTGCTGCGACATGCCCTGGCCGGCATCGCGCGGCTGCCGCCGGACGAGGTGATCTACGCGATCAACCTCTCCGGCCAGTCGCTGTCCAACGACAAGTTCCTCGACTTCGTGCTTTCCGAAATCGGCGCTTCCGGCGTCGATCCGGGACGCTTGTGCTTCGAAATCACCGAGACCGCCGCGGTTTCGCGCCTGACCGAAGCAGTGCGCTTCATCCGACGGGTGGCGGAGGGAGGTTGCCGCTTCGCGCTCGACGATTTCGGCGCCGGCATGGCCTCGTTCTCTTATCTCAAGAACTTCCCGGTGCACATCCTCAAGATCGACGGCAGCTTCGTGCGCGCCATGCTCGCCAGCCACGCCGACCGCGGCATGGTCGAGTCGATCAACCGCATCGGTCACGAGTTCGGTCTCAAGACCGTGGCCGAACACGTGGAGAGCGCGGCGCTGCTCGTCCCGCTGCGCGAGATCGGCGTGGATTGGGCGCAGGGGCGCGCCATCGCTTGGGGACGGCCCTTCAGCGAACTCATCCCGGCGAACTGAGTCCGGCAGGCCGATCGCAAGCGGCGCGCATTGTCGGCGTGCCGGCGTTCCCGTAAAATCCCTTAAACCTGCCTCAGGCACCGGCATGCCCGACGTCGCGCAGTCCAGCGCCGCCAACCCGACCGACGCTCCCCGCTACATCTTCATCACCGGCGGCGTGGTGTCTTCGCTGGGCAAGGGCATCGCCGCCGCCAGCCTCGGCGCGATCCTGGAATCGCGCGGACTGAAAATCCGCATGATCAAGCTCGATCCCTACATCAACGTCGATGCGGGGACCATGAGCCCGTTCCAGCACGGCGAGGTGTTCGTGACCGAGGACGGCGCGGAGACCGACCTCGATCTCGGCCATTACGAGCGCTTCCTGCGCGGCAAGACCAGCCGCCACAGCAACGTCACCACCGGCCAGATTTATCGCAACGTGCTGGAGAAGGAACGGCGCGGCGATTATCTCGGGCGCACCGTGCAGGTCATTCCGCACATCACCGACGAGATCCAGGCGCGCATCCGCGAGGGTGCGCAAGGCGCCGATCTGTGCATGGTGGAAATCGGCGGCACCGTGGGCGACATCGAATCGCTGCCATTCCTGGAGGCGATCCGCCAGATGGCCGTGGAGCTGGGGCGCCGCCGCACGCTGTTCGTGCATTTGACGCTGCTGCCCTTCGTGCGCTCCTCCGGGGAGCTCAAGACCAAGCCGACCCAGCACAGCGTCAAGGAGTTGCGCTCCATCGGCATCCAGCCGGACATCCTGTTGTGCCGTTCGGAAAAACCGATCCCGGAAGCGGAGAAGCGCAAGATCGCGCTGTTCACCAACGTGCCCTACCGGGCGGTGATTTCGGCGATCGATCTCGACGACATCTACAAGATCCCGCTGTGGCTGCACCAGCAGGGCCTGGACGAGCTGGCCGTGGAGCATTTCGGGCTCGACTGCCGCGCGGCCGACCTGTCGGCCTGGGAGCGGCTCGTCGACGCGCGCCACAAGCAGGACGTGGAAGTGCAGGTGGCGATGGTCGGCAAATACGTCGATCTGGCCGACGCCTACAAATCCCTCAACGAGGCGCTGTCGCACGCCGGCCTGCACACCGGCACCAAGGTCAAGATCCATTACGTGGAGTCCGAGGCGCTGGAAACCTCGCAGGGGACGCGCGTGCTGCAGGGCATGGACGCGATCCTGGTACCGGGCGGCTTCGGCGAGCGCGGCATCGAGGGCAAGATCGCCGCGGCGCGTTACGCGCGGGAAAACAAGATTCCCTATCTGGGGATTTGCCTGGGCATGCAGGTGGCGGTGATCGAGTTCGCCCGTCACGTGTGCGGCCTGGAGGGCGCGCACAGCACCGAGATGCAGCCCAATACGCCGCATCCGGTGATCGCCCTGGTGACCGAGTGGCACGATCCCAGCGGCGCGGTGCAGCGCCGCAGCCTGGCCTCCTACAAGGGGGGCACCATGCGCCTGGGCGCCCAGGTGTCGCGGCTGAAGGCGGGTACCCGCTGCCGGGCGCTCTACAACGCCGAGTTGATCAGCGAGCGCCACCGCCATCGCTACGAGTTCAACAACAACTACCGCGCCTTGCTGGAGGCAAAAGGCTTGGTCATCGCCGGCGAGACGGTCGAAGACCAGCTGGTCGAGATGATCGAACTGCCGGACCATCCCTGGTTCATCGGCTGCCAGTTCCATCCCGAGTTCACCTCGACTCCGCGAGACGGACATCCCCTGTTCAGCGGGTTCATCCGCGCCGCGCGCGAGCAGCATCTCGCCCATCAGGCCCGCGCCGCATGAAACTCTGCGGTCGCGCCATCGGTATCGACCAGCCGCTGTTCCTGATCGCCGGCCCCGATACCCTGGAATCGGAGGCGCTGGCGCTGGAGGTGGCCGGCCACATCAAACCCATCGCCGAGCGCCTGGGCGTGCTCTACGTTTTCAAGGGCAGCTACGACAAGGCCAACCGCTCCTCGCACGAATCTTACCGGGGGCCGGGTTTGGCCGCGGGGCTGCGCATCCTGGAAGCGGTGAAGAAGCACATCGGCGTGCCCGTATTGACCGACGTGCACGAGGACACGCCGCTGTCCGAAGTCGCCGCGGTGGTGGACGTGATCCAGACGCCGGCCTTCCTGTGCCGGCAGACCAATTTCATGCAGAACGTCGCGCGCCAGGGCAAACCCGTCAACGTCAAGAAAGGCCAGTTCATGTCCCCCTGGGAGATGGGCAACGTCATCGACAAGATGAAGGCCGTGGTGCCGGCGCAGCACGTGGAGCGGGCGCCTTTCCTGCTGTGCGAACGCGGCTTCTCCTTCGGCTACAACAATCTCGTGGCCGACATGCGCGGGCTGGCGGTGATGCGCGCCTACGCCCCCGTGGTGTTCGATGCCACGCACACGGTGCAACTGCCGGGCGGCATGGGCCGCGCCTCCGGCGGGCGGCGCGAGTTCATCCCGGTGCTGGCGCGGGCAGCGGTGGCGGCGGGCGTCTCCGGCCTGTTCATGGAGACGCATCCCAACCCGGACGCGGCGCTATGCGATGGCCCCAACTCCCTGCCGCTGGCGCACCTCGCGGAGCTGCTCGAAACCCTGGTCGAGCTCGACCGTACGGTCAAGCGCCGCGGACTGCTGGAAAACAAACTGGTTTCCTGATGCTCTCCTGACGCAAGCTCATGTCGAAAATCGCCCAACTCAAGGCTCTGGAAATCCTCGATTCGCGCGGCAATCCCACGGTGGAAGCGGAAGTGTGGCTGGAGTCTGGGGCCATCGGCCGCGCCGCCGTGCCTTCCGGCGCGTCCACCGGCACGCGCGAGGCGGTGGAGCTGCGCGACGGTGGAGCGAAGAAAGGCGCGCGCTACGGCGGCAAGGGCGTGCGCAAGGCGGTGAACCACATCGAAACCGAGATCGCCGCGTTCGTGCGCGGACGCGAAGCCCAGGAGCAGGCGGCGCTGGACCGTGCGTTGATCGAGCTCGATGGGACCGAGAACAAGTCGCGTCTGGGCGCCAACGCCCTGCTCGCGGTCTCGCTGGCCAACGCCCATGCGGCGGCCGCGGAAAACCGTCAGCCGCTGTTCCGGCATCTGGGCGGCATCCAGGCCGATACTCTGCCGGTGCCGATGATGAACGTGATCAACGGCGGCGCGCATGCCGACAACAACGTGGACCTCCAGGAGTTCATGATCCTGCCGCTGGGCGCGCCGAATTTCGCCGAGGCGCTGCGCTATGGCGCCGAAACCTTCCATGCGCTCAAGCAGGTGCTCAAAGCGCGCAAGCTCTCCACTTCGGTCGGCGACGAGGGCGGCTTCGCGCCGAACCTGCCGTCCAACGAAGCGGCGCTGGCCTGCCTGACCGAGGCGATCGAACAGGCCGGCTACCGGCCGGGCAAGGACATCGCGCTCGGCCTGGACGCGGCCGCCAGCGAGTTCTACAAGAACGGCAAATACCGGCTCGCGGGCGAGGGCAAGGAATATTCCGCCGCCGAGTTCGCGGACTATCTCGCCGACCTGTGTGCGCGCTATCCCATCGTCTCGATCGAGGACGGCTGCGCCGAGGACGATTGGGACGGCTGGGCTTTGCTGACCCGCAAGCTCGGCGGCAAGGTGCAGCTGGTCGGCGACGACGTTTTCGTGACCAACACCGCGATTCTGGCCGAAGGCATCCGCAAAGGCATCGCCAATTCCATCCTCATCAAACCCAACCAGATCGGCACGCTCACCGAGACGCTCGAGGCCATCCGCATGGCCACCGACGCCGGCTACAGCGCCGTGGTCTCGCATCGGTCCGGCGAGACCGAGGATGCCACCATCGCCGATCTGGCGGTCGGCACGGCCGCCACGCAGATCAAGACCGGCTCGCTGTGCCGTTCCGATCGCGTGGCCAAATACAACCGGCTGCTGCGCATCGAGCGCCTGCTTGGGGCCCGCGCGCGCTATCCCGGCGCCGCCGCCTTCTCCCGCCGATCGATCTGACGTGCGCCGCCGGCTCGCCACCGCCGTGTTGCTCCTGCTGCTGGCCGGACTGCAATACCGGCTGTGGCTGGCCGACGGTGGCCTGCTCGACAACCGGCGACTGGAGCAGAGCGTGCAGCGGCAGGAGGACGAAAACGCCGAACTGCAACGGCGCAACAGCCGCCTGGAAGCGGAGGTCGCCGATCTGCGCCAGGGCGGCGCCGCCATCGAAGCCCACGCGCGCACCGAGCTCGGCATGATCCGCAAGGGCGAGACGTTCTACCTGGTGGTGGAACCCAGCCGCTAGCCCGCATGCGTCTGTGAAAAACGCACGATACTGGGCGGTGATCGCCTCCGCCGGCGGCGGCGCGCGGATGGGCCTGGGCAAGCCCAAGCAATACCTGCCGCTATGCGGTCGCACGCTGTTGGAATGGAGCCTGGCTCCTTTTCTGGACGCCGGCTGGATCGACGGCGTGGTGCTGGTGCTGGCGCGCGGAGATGCCGAATTCGCGCGTCTGCCGCTGGCCGGTCATCCGCGCATCGGCGTGGTGACGGGCGGTGCTTCGCGCACCGAATCCGTGCTGGCCGGCCTGCGCGCCGTCGCCGAACGCAGTCGCGCGCTGGACGCGCCGGTTTACGTATTGGTCCATGATGCCGCGCGGCCCTGCCTGACGGTGGAAGACGTCGAAGCACTGCGCGACGAAGCCAGCGACGAAAACGGCGGACTGCTGGCCCTGCCGGTGGTCGATGCGCTCAAACAGGGCGAACGCGAACGCGCCGAACGCACGCTGGAGCGCGGCGAGCTGTGGCGCGCGCAGTCGCCGCAGTTGTTCCGCCTCGATCTCCTGCGCGCCGCCTTGGAGCAGGCGCAGGCGCGCGGTCTGGCGCCGGAAGACGAATCCGCGGCGATGGAACAAGCCGGCCGCCGGCCGCGGCTGGTGCGCGGCCGCGAGAGCAATCTCAAGGTGACCTATCCCGAAGATTTGCCCTTGGCGGAGTTCTGGCTTTCGCGCCGCCAATACGCGCGTTGAAGCGAACCCGCGGATGTTCGGGACTCAAGACTCGTGACCACTGACGTCGAAACGATTCCCGAGCCCGAGTCCCGGTTCAAATACTGGGCGTTCATCTCCTACAGCCATCGCGACCGCGCCTGCGCGGAATGGCTGCACCATGCCCTGGAGAGTTACCGCGTCCCGCGCCGGCTGGTCGGCAAACGCGGTGCGTTCGGACCGCTGCCGCGGCGCTTGTATCCGGTGTTTCGCGACCGCGAGGAGCTGCCCAGCTCGGCGGACTTAAGCGCGGCGATCGACGCGGCCCTGCAAGCCTCGCGCAGCCTGATCGTGATCGCCTCGCCGCACGCGGCGGTTTCGCGCTGGGTGGATGAGGAGATCGTTCGCTTCCGCCAGCTCGGGCGCGGCGCGCGCATCCTGTGCCTGATCGTCGATGGCGAACCGCATGCCGCGCGCCATCCCGCGCTCGGGCAGCTCGAATGTCTGCCTCCGGCGCTGCGCGCGCAGTGCAGCGAACCGATCGCGGCCGATTTGCGCCCGGGCGGCGACGGCAAGGCGGCCGCGCGGCTCAAGCTCGTCGCCGGCGTCCTCGGCGTGGGGCTCGACGAGCTGCGCCGACGCGAACGCCGGCGGCGCATGCTGCGCGCGCTGGGCTACGGCGCGGCCGCAGCGCTGCTGACCCTGGCCGCGGCGCTCGGCTGGCAGGTCCAGCAGCGCCGCCAGCAGGAGGCGCTCGCTCAGCAGGCTTTGCGAGCGCGCCTGGGCACGCTCTACGAAAAAGGCCGGGACGCTCTACTGCGCCACGAACAAGCGCGCGCGGCGCTCTATCTCCAAGAGGCCTACCGTCTCGGCGTGGACACCCCGGCGCTGCGCTTCATGCTGGCGCGCGCGATGCGTGTGGTCGACGCGCAGCGGCTGGCCTTCGCCACGGGCGCGCCGGTGATGCGGCTCGCCTTCAGTCCGGACGCGCGTCGGCTGGCGACCCTAGGCAGCGACAACCGCGTGCGTCTGTGGGACGCGCGCGACGGCAAGCGGCTGGCGCAGTTCGAGGTCCCGCCGTGGGCGGCGGGATATGGCCCGCGCTTCTCGCGCGATGGCCGGCGCGTCTATTTCGGCGGGGTGGCCGACCGTGCCGACACCGGCTTCCTCGCGGTGTGGGATGCGGATCGCGGGCGGCAGCTCGTCCTGCTGCCGACCCGGCGCAGCGTGGATCATTCCTTCACCCCCATCGGGGCCGGCGGCACACGCATCGCGTACGTGACGCCGGAACGCAGGGTGGCGATCTACGATCTCGACCGCGGCCGGCCAGTCCGGCTGCTGCCGGGCCGCTACAGCGTGGCCGGCTATAGCCGCGACGGACAGCGCCTGCTCACCGGCGGCGCGGACGGCGAAGTACGCATCTGGGACGCGGCGGGCCGTTTTGTCCTGCACCGCTTCCGCGGCCTGCGCAGGGCGGTGGTCGCGCTCGACGACACGGCGGATGGCCGCCTGATCGCGGCTTCGGCCAGCGACGGCGCGGTGCGCGTGTGGCAGACCGCAGACGGGGCGCTGCGATTGGTGGCGGGGCACCCCGCGCCGAATCCGCTGCTGGTCTTCACCATGGACGGCGCGCGGTTGCTGACCCACGCCGCGGACGGCGCGCGCATCTGGGACTTGGACAGCGGCGCTCTGGTGTATGAGCAGAAATTCGCCGGCGCCGCCAGCAATCGCTTCGACGTGAGCCCCTTGGGTCACTGGGTCATGACCGGCAGCGGCTCGCAGCTTTTGATCACCGATGCGGATTCCGGCATGCCGCTCTATGGCCTGGAGGGCCACGACGCGCAGCCGGCGGGACGCGACATCAGCGAGGACGATCGCGAGATCGCCACCGGCGGCGGCGACGGCCGCGTGGTGATCTGGGACGCGCTGCCCGCCGCCGATTTCGAATTCCGCCACGCCGTCGATTCGGCGCCTTGGGCCGAAGCCGCGCGCCCGCCGGGCGTGGCCGCGGTGTTCGATCCCACGGGCAGGCTCATCGCCACCGGCGGCGGCGACGGCCGCCTGAAACTATGGGACGCCGGCAGCCACCGGTTGATCTACAGCCTCGCGGCCGATCCGCGCTCGGTCAATGTGCTGGCGTTCAGCCCCGACGCCCGCTGGCTCGCCAGCGGCGGCGAGGTCTCCGGCGTGAAAATCTGGGACGCCGCCAGCGGCCGGCTGCTCCGGACCTTCGACTGCGGCGGCCGCCGGGTGCTGACGCTGGAATTCGGCGGCGATGGACGCACGCTGGCCGCGGCGCTCAGCGGCGGCAGCACGCGCATCTGGACGCTGGACGGGGGCGCGCAGCTCGCGGCCTTTGCGCGCGACGAGGCGCGCGCCGGCGCTTACAGCCCGGACGGGCGTTATTACGTCCTCGGCGTCGGCGGCGCCGTCAAGCTGTGGGATCTGACGCAGGCGCGTTTCGTGTGGTCCATGCCGCTGCCGCAAGACGCACGGACGGCGGCCGACGTGAGCGCCTTGCGTTTCAGTGCCGATGGGCGGCGCGTGCTCGCCGCCGATTTCGGTCGCCAGGCCGTGGTGCTCGATGCCCGCGATGGGCAGGTTGTACAGCGCTTGCGCGAGGCTTCCGCCAGCCAGATCGACGATGCGGACTTCGACCGCACCGGCACTCGGGCGGTATTCGCCGACCGCAACGGCCTGGCCTTCCTGTGGCGCCTGGACGACGGCGCGGTGCGCGTGTTGCGCGGGCACGCGGGCGTGGTGCTCACCGCGAGCTTTTCGCCGGATGGGAACTTCGTGCTCACCTCAGGCGCGGATGGCACCGTCAGAGTGTGGGACGCCTCGGACGGCCAGCCGCTGGACGTCGTCGCCGAGCATGCGCGCCAGCTACCGGAGGTGCCGTTCTCCGCCGCAGCCTTCAGCCCGGATGGCCGCTGGGTGCTCAGCGGTTCGATCGACGGCTCGATCCGCCTGTCGCGGCTGCGCCTGGAGACGCGGACCCCGGCATCGCTCGCGGCGATCCTGGGTTGCCGCGTGCCCTGGCGCCTGGTCGGCGAAACCTTGCAGCCGGCCGCGCCGGACGGCGCGACCGGCTGCAGCGGGCTCGGTTCAGGCGCGGACCGCGGCTCGGCTGCGCCGCTCTTTGAGCCAGTCGTGGGCCAGTGAGACGGTGAAGAACAGCAACGGCAGCCACAGGATCTCGAACTTCTGCTGCGGGCTGTTGGTGTCTTCGCCGCAGGCGGCGAGCAGGAAGGGCGTGGCCGCCATCGCCGCGGCCTTCAAGCTGTTGCGCAGGGTATGCAGCATGATGGACTCCCAAGTGATCGCGCTTGCGCGCGCACTCAAGCTACACAGCTTGTGCGGCCGCGTCTAGCTCGCCGGCGGAAGGTTTTGTGACGCTTTGAGCAAGACGTAAACCGCGCCGGTCCCGCCGTCGTGGGGCCGCGCGGAACAGAAGGCCAGCACGTCGCGTCGGCGCCGCAGCCAGGCGTCGAGCAGCGTCTTGATCACCGGCCCGCTGTTGGGCGAGCCGCGGCCCTTGCCGTGGATGATGCGCAGGCTGCGCCGACCGCGCGCCTGGCAATCGGCCAGAAAGTCTTGCACGGCTTGCTGGGCCTGTTGCCGGTTCAAGCCGTGCAGGTCGAGTTCGGCGACGATGCGGTAGCCGCCGCGGCGCAGCCGCCGCCACACCGCGTCCTGCAGGCCGGGGGCGCGGTAGGCCAAAGCGTCGCCGCTTTCCAGCGTTTCGGGCAGCGGATCGCCATGCAAGAGCTCGGCGAGCACCGCACGCTGGTCGGCCTCCTGCGAGCGGGGCCGCGGCGGCGGCAGCCGGCGCGGCGGCGGCAGCCGGTCGGAATCCGGATGCCGGCGCACACCCGCCATCGCCCGGCGGAACAGCTCGGCGGCCTCGTCGCGTTCTTCGTTCATGGCCGCATCATACCGGCTCAGGCAGTACACTAACGACTGACCCGCTAGTGCTTGGCATGCGCATCCTCCTTTCCAACGACGACGGCTGCACGGCTCCCGGCCTGCGCTGTCTGGCCGACTTTCTGCGGCCGCATCACCAAATCGAGATCGTGGCGCCCGACCGCAATCGCAGCGGGGCCTCCAACTCCCTGACCATCCTCAACCCGCTGCGCGTGCAGCGGCATGCCGACGGCGTCTGGTGCGTGGACGGTACACCCACCGACTGCGTGCATCTGGCGCTGACCGGCTTCCTGAAAGAACCCCAGGACATGGTGATCTCGGGCATCAATGCCGGCGCCAATCTCGGCGACGATACCCTGTATTCCGGCACCGTGGCGGCGGCGATGGAAGGCCGTCATCTGGGGTTCCCGGCGATCGCGGTGTCCTGCGTGGCGATCAGCCCGAGACACTACGATACCGCCGCGCGGGTCACCTTGCGGCTCATCGAGCGCCTGCAGCAGCAACCGATCGCCGGCGCCACCATCCTCAACGTCAACGTGCCGGACGTACCGTACGAGTCACTGGCCGGCTACGAAGTCACGCGGCTGGGCAACCGCCACCGCGCCGAACCCGTGATCGAGGCGCAGGATCCGCGCGGCCGGCGCATCTACTGGATCGGTGCCGCGGGGCCCGAGCAGGACTGTGGTCCGGGCACCGATTTTTACGCGGTGCAGCGCGGGTGCGTGTCGATCACGCCGCTGCAGGTGGATCTGACGCGCCACAGCGCCCTGGAGCCCTTGGCGGCCTGGGCGCGCGAGCTGTGAGCGGGCCCATGAAATACATGCCGCGCAACGGCGGGGAACATCCGCATCGCCAGGGGTTGGGCCTCACTTCGCCGGCCGCGCGCGCGCGCCTGATCGCCGAGCTGCGCGCCGAGGGCATCGAGGACGAGCGCGTCCTGGCGGCGCTGGCCAAGGTTCCGCGCCACGAATTCGTCGAGGAGGCCTGGCGCGGGGAGGCCTACAAGAACCGGCCGCTGCCGATCGGCCAGGCGCAGACCATTTCCCAGCCCTACATCGTGGCGCTGATGACGCAGTGGCTGCTCCAGCGTGGACCGCGCAAGCGCGTGCTGGAGATCGGCACCGGCTCCGGTTATCAGACCGCGGTGCTGGCCGAGCTGGTGCCCAACGTGTTCACCGTGGAGCGGCTCAAGGGCCTGTCCGAGCAGGCGCGCGCACGCCTGCGTCAGCTCGGTTATCGCAACATCCACTTCGGTTACGCCGACGGCAGCCAGGGCTGGGCCGCGCACGCACCCTACGACGGCATTCTCGTGACCGCGGCAGCGGAAAGCGTGCCCAAGGCCTTGCTCGATCAGCTCGAGCGCGGCGGCCGCCTGGTGATTCCGGTCGGACCGCCGCACCACCAGATGCTGCGCGTGATCGATCGCAACGGCCGCTACGAAAGCCGCGACCTCGCCCCGGTCAGCTTCGTGCCCTTGCTGGAAGGGCGCGCGTGATGCGCCGGCCGGTCGCGGACGAACCGCCGCGGACGAGTCTCTTCGCAAGGCTCTATGCCTGGATGCAGCGCGCGGCGCGCCACCGGCGCGCGGCCTGGTGGCTGGCGGCGATCAGCGCGGCGGAAGCTTCGTTTTTTCCCGTGCCGCCGGACGTGATGCTGGCGCCGATGGCGCTGGAACAGCCGCGCGCCTGGTTCCGGCTGGCGACGATCTGCACGCTGGCGTCGGTGATCGGCGGCATCGGCGGCTGGCTGCTGGGGCATTACCTCATCGTGCAGCTGCTGCCGTGGCTCGAGCGCCTGGGGTATTCCCCGGCCTATGAAGCCACCCGCGTATTCTTCGCCAAGTACGGTTTCTGGGCGATCATCCTCAAAGGGCTCACGCCGATTCCGTACAAGATCGTCACCATCACCGCCGGCGCCGTGGCGATGCCCCTGCCGGCCTTCGTCGCCGCTTCGTTCATCGGCCGCGGCCTGCGTTTCTATCTGGTCGCCGGCTTGCTGGGACTCGCCGGCCCGGCGGTGGAACCGTGGATCGCGCGCTACATCGACTACGTCGGCTGGGTGTTCCTGGCCTTGCTGGTCGGCGGCTTTCTGTGGTTCAGCCATCGCTGAAGCGCGCGGCGCTCGTCTGGCTCGCCGTGCTGCAAACCGGCTGCGCCGGTCTGCTCAATTGGTCCGCCCCCGCGCCGCACGCACGCAGCGCGCATGCCAGCGGGCCGGTGAACGGCGATCGCTACACCGTGCGGCGCGGCGACACGCTGTATTCCATCGCGTTCCGGACGCAGCTCGATTACCGCGAACTCGCCGCCTGGAATGGCATCGGTTCGGATTACACGATTTATCCCGGCCAGGTGTTACGGCTGTCACCGCCGCAGGCTTATCGCTCCGTGGCCGAGGCGTCCGCTTCGCCGGCCACCAACCGCGTACCGGACACGCCGGAGCGCCAGACGCCCAAGCCGACGGCGCCGCCCGCGCCGGTGGTTGCCAGCGCTCCGTCTTTCAGTGCCCGGCAGTGGGAGTGGCCCACGCGCGGCACGGTGGCACGCGGCTTCGATCCCGCCGACGGCGCCAAGGGGATCGACATCGCCGGCGATTACGGCCAGATCGTGGTCGCCGCCGCGGCGGGCAAGGTGGTGTATTCCGGCAGCGCGCTTAAGGGCTACGGCGAGCTGATCATCGTCAAGCACGACGAGGACTATCTTTCTGCCTACGGCTACAACCGCCGCCGCCTGGTGCAGGAGGGCGAATGGGTCGCCGCCGGCCAGCCCATCGCCGAACTGGGCATGGGGCCCCAGCAGAAACCGCTGCTGCACTTCGAGATCCGCGACAAGGGCCGGCCGGTGGATCCGCTGCCCCTGCTGCCCAAGCGCTAGCTCGCTGCGCCTCGGGAATTTGAGCCGCGCCCGGAACCCACGTACACTGCGGCCTGCGCCGATTTGGAGCCGGCTTGCGGGGCGCAGGACAAATTCCGCTAAAAGGGCAGCGAAAGCCCGTTTAGCAAATGCTGGCGGGCTTTTTTGCTGCCCGAGGGCAAGACCATGAGCGAATTCGCGGATCCAAACTGGGGCGCGGCTACGCTGGGCGTGCGCGCGGCCGAGCCGCGCGGCGCGGAGCGCGAGCACTCCGCCGCGCTGTATCTGACGTCCTCCTTCGTGTACCAGAGCGCCGCGCAAGCGGCGGCGGTGTTCGCCGGCGAGGAGGCGGGCAACATCTACTCGCGCTTCACCAATCCGACGGTGCAGGCCTTCGAACGCCGGCTCGCCGCGCTGGAAGGCGGAGCATCCTGCGTGGCCACCGCCAGCGGCATGGCGGCGATCCTCTCCATGTGTCTGGCGCTGCTCAAATCCGGCGACCATATCGTCACGGCGCGCACGCTGTTCGGTTCCACCATCAACCTGTTCAACAACGTGCTGGCCAAGTTCGGAGTGGAGACCACCTATGTGGACGCGGCCGATCCCGCAGCCTGGCGCGCCGCACTGCGTCCGAATACGCGGCTGCTGTTCGCGGAAACGCCCAACAATCCGCTCGGCGACATGGTGGACATCCGCGCGCTGGCCGAGATCGCGCACCGGGCCGGTGCCTGGCTGGCCATCGACAACTGTTTCCTGACGCCGGTTTTGCAGCAGCCGCTCAAGCTCGGCGCGGACCTGGTGATCCATTCCGCCACCAAGTATCTCGACGGGCAAGGGCGTTGCGTGGGCGGCGCGGTGGTCGGCGATGCCGAACGCGTGGGCAAAGACGTGTTCGGGTTCATGCGTACCGCGGGGCCGTGCATGAGCCCCTTCAACGCCTGGGTGTTCTTGAAGGGCATGGAAACGCTCGCCCTGCGCATGCGAGCGCACAGCGAGAACGCCTTGCGACTCGCGCAGTGGTTGCAAACGCAGCCGCAGGTTGAACGGGTGTATTACCCGGGGCTGCCGGATCATCCGCAACACGAACTGGCGAAGAGCCAGCTCGTGCCTTGGGGCCGTGGTGCGCAGGCCACCTGGAGCTTCGGCGGCATCGTGTCCTTCGAGGTGCGCGGCGGACGCGAGGCGGCCTGGCGCGTGATCGATGCCGTGCGCATGATCTCGATCACCGCCAACCTCGGCGATACGCGCAGCACCATCACCCATCCGGCGAGCACCACCCACGGCCGCATCTCGGCGCAGGCGCGCGCCGCGGCCGGCGTCACCGAAGGTCTGCTGCGCGTGGCGGTCGGTCTGGAAGACGTGGAAGACCTCATCGCCGACCTCGCGCGCGGGCTGCGCTAAGCTTTGGCCATGAGCGACGTCGCGGCGGTTTCCGATCCATGGCTGCGCTTGCGCCGCGCGCTGGCCGGTACCGCCGAAGAGGGTCCGCGGCCGATGTCGCGCCTGGAGTTGCCGCGGGTCCTGGAGCGGCTTTTGTACGCGGGAGGGCTCGCTCGCCTGCGCCCGGCCGCCGTGCTGGTACCGCTGATCGAACGCGCGCCGGCGCCGACCATCCTGCTCACGCGCCGCGCCGACACGCTGCGCAGCCACAGCGGGCAGATCAGTTTCCCCGGCGGTCGCCGCGACGAAACGGACCGCGATTTCACCGCCGCCGCCCTGCGCGAAGCGCAGGAGGAAGTGGGGATCGAGCCCTCGGCGGTGGAAGTGCTGGGCTATCTCGAAGACTATCCGACCCTGACCGGCTACCGCATCACGCCGGTGGTGGGGCGGGTGAGCGGGCCCTTCGAACCGCGCATCGATCCCGCCGAAGTCGCGGAGGTGTTCGAGCTGCCGCTGGCGCGCCTCCTGGAAGAGGGCGCTTTCGCGCGGCAGACGCTGCTGCGCGACGGTTTGCGCCTGCCGTTCTACGAGCTGCACCACGGCGGTCATCGCATCTGGGGCGCCACCGCCGGCATTCTGTGGAACCTGCGGTGTCGGCTCTTGAACGAGTGCTGAAATGGTCGTCGCGCGAGACTCCGGAAACGTCCCCGATGCGCTCGCGCAGGCGCTGGAACTTCAATGCGAGGCGGCCGCGGAGGGGTTCGACTGGAACGACAACGAGGGCCTGTGGCAGAAACTCGCCGAGGAAATCGAGGAGCTGCGGCGCGCGGGCGACGCGGCGGCGCGCAGGGAAGAACTGGGCGATCTGCTGTTCATGGTCGTCAACCTGGCACGCCATCTCGGCGTCGAGCCGACGGCGGCGCTGAGCGCGGCCACGGCCAAGTTTCGCCGCCGCTATTGCTATATTCTGGAGCGCCGCTCGCAGTTGCCGCCGCGCGGCGATACGCGGCGGCTGGCGCGGATGGAAGCGCTGTGGCAAGAAGCCAAAGCCTTGGAGAAGCGGACAACATCGGATTAGAATTCAAAAAGTTAAAGCGCGATCTTGATAAAGCACTAAAGAAATTCGCGCGCCTTCGGGGAGGAGCAGCATGAGAATCGGCTTGGTAGTGGACTCGGCGTGCGATCTGCCGCCGGAGTTCATCGAGAAGCACCGGATCGCAGTCTTGCCCATCACCATCCGCATCGGCGAACGGGAGTTCGTCGACCGGCGCGACCCGCAAGCCACGCTGGCGTTTTACCGCGACCACCTGGCCAACGCCGCGGAAGGCGAAACCGCGCCCTTCAGCGTCGAGCAGATCAAGCGCCTGTTCCTCGAGCGCTTGGTGATCGACTACGACTTCGTCTTCTGCCTGACCATCGCCAGCTCGCGCAGCCCGATCTTCGAAAACGCGACCCAGGCCTCGCTGGCGATCTTGTCGCAGTACAAACCGGTGCGCGCCCAGGCCGGCGTGCAGGGACCCTTCGCGCTGCGCGTGATCGACAGCCAGAACTTGTTCGCCGCGCAAGGCGTGCTCGCCGCGGAGGCGGCGCGCATGATCGCCGAGGGCGCACCTCCCAACCGCATCCGCGAACGCCTCGACGGTCTGATCCCCCATCTTTATCTCTACGGTCTTCCCAACGACCTCTATCATTTGCGCGCCCGCGCCCACAAGAAAGGCGACAAGAGCGTGGGCTGGTTCAAATACGCGGTGGGCAGCGCCCTGGACATCAAGCCGCTGATCCGCGGTCACCGCAACGAGACCGCACCGGTCGCCAGCCTGCATCATTTCGACAAGGGAGCGCAGCGCTGTTTCCAGTTCATCGTGCGGCGCATCCGCGAGGGCTTGCTGGCGCCCACGCTGTGCCTGTCCTTCGGCGGCGAACTGGAACGGTTGCAACGACTGCCGGGCTACGAGGAAATGCGCACCGTGGCGCGCGAACACGGCGTGGAGGTCCTGGTCAGCGTGATGAGTATTACCGGCGGCATCAACGTGGGCGAGGGCGCGCTGTCCTTCGGCTTTTGCGCCCCCGAGCATGAATTCGAATGATCGTTCGATCCCCGTTCAAGTTTCGAGGGCTTCGTACAGCGCGAGGTATTCGCGCGTCACGCGATGACTCGGGTCCAGATGGATCAGGGGGCGATGACGCTCGTGCGATTCCTTGACGCGCACCGAGCTGGATAAAGTCTGTTCCAGCACCGGCTGGCCCTCCTGCCGTAGTTCCTCCACCACCCGCGCCGGGAGCTTGGCGCGCGGCTGGAATTGGTTGACCACGATGCCTTCGAGTTCGAGTTCCTCGTTGTGGTCCGCGCGCAGCTCGCGCAGGTTTTCCAGCAACAGGTACAGCGCCTGGCGCGAGAACTCGTCGCAGTCGAAGGGGATCAGGCAGCGCTGCGCCGCGATCAGCGCCGCGCGGCTGTAGAAATTGAGCGCCGGCGGCGTGTCGATGAAGACCGCGTCGTAGCCGCGCAGACGTTCCAGTGCCTGACGCAGCTTGTGCACCTTCTGCTTGGTTTCGAGCTTGACCTGGAGATCTTCCAGGCGGCGGTCGGCGACCACCACGTCGAGGTTCTCGAAGGGCGTGTTGGTGGCGAAACTCACGAACGGTGGAAGCTGCAGCGTGAAACCCAGCGTCGCCTCGAAAAAATCGGCGATGCTGCGGTCGGCCTGAGCCGCTCGCTCCCCCAGCAGGTATTGCGTGGCATTACCCTGGGCGTCGAGGTCCACCACCAGGGTACGCAGCCCGCGCGCGGCAGCGATCGCCGCGAGGTTGCAGACGATGGTGGTCTTGCCCACGCCGCCTTTCTGGTTGAACACCACTCGCCGAATCATGAGGGCTCCGCCGCAGGGTCTGGAAGGAGTCCAGATTATCGCTTGAAAGTTGCACGGAAATCGTCGCCGACGCCGGCAATGGCGCGGCCGCGGTATTGACCGCGGGCGAGAAGACAGGCTATACGTCGGCCCGCGGCAAGAGAGCCGGAGCGGGCATGAGGCCAGGGAAGCGTCTGGTACGGCGGGTAGCGGCGTGCGCTGCGCTTGCGCTAGCCGTTGGTTGCGGTGCCGCGTCCGCTCACGACTTGAATGCCTACGAGAACGTCGTCGGTTACTACGTCGACGTACCGGTGCAGGCGGCCTACGGCGGCACCACCGGCCTGCCGCGCGTCACTCTGCCGCCGCTGCCGCCGATCACGCTGCCGGGGGGCATGACGATCACACTGGGCACCGTCATCCGCCACGTGCTGATCCTCAAGCCGATCGTTCCGACCACCAGCGGCCGCGTGCCGGCGCTGGTGCTGCTGTCCTATTTGAACGGCACACCCCAGGACATGAGCGATTTCACCGGTATCGCGCGGCTGGTGCGCGACTACGGCATCTGGGTGTTCGTGCCGGAGCAACAGCAGGGCACCTGGAACTACGGCATCACCAGCAAGAAATTCACCGACGATGCGGCGTTCTTCGCGGCGCTGATCGACCAGGCCGCAGCGCAGTATCCGATCGACCCCCACCGCGTGTACATGGCCGGCTTCTCCGACGGCGCGCTGATGACGGAAACCTTTGCCTGCCAGTTTCCCGACCGCATCGCCGGCGGGGCGGTGGTGGCGGCCACCATTCACAACTCGGACATGAACGCCTGCCGGCCCAGCCTGGGCACGCCGATGGTCTTCTTCAACGGTACCGCCGACGCTCAAGCACCTTACAACGGCGCCCAGGAGGATGGCATTGCGCTTGGGCCCAGCGCCCCTCAAGTCGCCCGGTTCTGGGCGGGGCTTTCCGGCTGCAGCACGACCCCGAGCGGTACCGATCTGCCGCCGTCGATCGACGATGGCACCACCGTTCATCTCGATACCTACGGCGGCTGCAGCGGTGGCGGGCCGATCCTCCAGTACACCATCGACGGCGGCGGCCACGCCTGGCCGGGCACCTACGAATTTTCAGGCGTGCTCGGCATCGTGACCCAGAATCTCGACGCGACCCGCGCGATGTGGGATTTTTTCAAAACCCTCTCGCGACCCTGAGGCCACCGCCATGAGCCTACGATGCTGGCTGCGCGGCCTGATCCAGGCCTTGCTCGCTGCCGCGATGGCGCTGCCGCTGGCCGCCGCCGCGGCAGCGGGCGATCCGCTCACCGACGAGTTCCAGGTCAACACCGACACGGCAGGCGACCAGCAGACGCCGGCGGTGGCGCGTTCCGCTTCCGGCGGCTTCGTCGTGGTCTGGGACAGCGTCGGCGAAGACGGCAGCCTGGACGGGATCTTCGCCCAGCGCTACGACGCGTTGGGCCATCCGCTGGGCGCCGAATTCCAGGTCAACCAGACCGGGCTCAACGCTCAGTTCGCGCCCGCGGTGGCGATGAACGCAAGCGGCGATTTCGTCGTCGCCTGGCAGAGCAACGGCCAGGCGCGCAGCGGCGTGGACGTGTACGTGCGCGCCTATGCATCCGACGGCACGCCGCGGACCGGCGAGATCCACGTCAATGACTCCGGGCGCGACGTCGCTGCGCAGGTCGGCGTGGGGATGGACGGTGCCGGCAACTTCGTCGTGGTGTGGCTGGAGCGCGACCTCTATCTCGGCAGCCAGCTCCTCAAACTCAACGCGATCATGGCCCGCCGTTTCGCCGCGGACGGCACGGCGCTGGGCAAGTCGTTCCCGGTTTCTGCGACCACGGCCGACTATTACCGCGCACCGGCCATCGCGATGAACGACAGCGGCGCTTATGTCGTGACCTGGCGCTCGACGCCGCGCGGCCAGATCGCCAACGGCCCCGGCGGTCTGGGCGCCGGGGTGATGGCGCGGCGCTTCCCTCCAGGCACCGGCGCGAACGCATTGACCTTGAGCTTCACGGTCAACCCGTACGACCCTCAGACCATACTCGACCTGCCGCGGGTCGCCATCGACGCCGCCGGCGATTTCGTGATCGCTTGGGAAGGACTGCACCTCGACCTGACCCCGGCCGGAATCTTCGCGCGGCGCTACAACGCGGCGGCCCGGCCGCAAGGCGCACCGTTCAAGGTCGGGAACGCCATGCAGCGGCGCCCCGCCGTGGCGATGAGCCCCGCGGGCAGCTTCGTCATCGCCGGCCACGGCGACGGCATTTATGCGCAACGCTACGCCGCCGACGGCCAGGCCCTGGGCGACGAGATCCACGTCAACCAGTCCACGACCCACAACACCCAGTTCAACGCCGGCGTCGGCGTCGACGGGACCGGGGACTTCGTCGTCGTCTGGCAGAACTGGCTGCAGGACGGCGACGGCCGCGGAGTGTTCGCCCGCCTCTACCGCGGACCCTGATCGGTCTGCGTCTACGCGGCGAGATCGCGCAGCACGTAGGGCAGTACGCCGCCGTGCTCGTAGTAGTCCCACTCGCGCGGCGTGTTGATGCGCACCGCGGCCTGGAAAGAAACGGTCTTGCCATCGGCCTTGCGCGCCTTGACCGTCACCTCGCGGACGCCGCGCGCCAGCCCTTCGATGTCGAACACCTCCGTGCCGTCGAGACCCAGCGCCGAGGCGTTCTGGCCGCCCGTGAAGGTCAGCGGCAAAACGCCCATGCCGACCAGGTTGGAGCGATGGATGCGCTCGAAGCTTTCCGCGATGACCGCCTTCACGCCTAGCAGCAGGGTGCCCTTGGCCGCCCAGTCGCGTGAGGACCCGGTGCCGTATTCCTTGCCGGCGAGGACCACCAGCGGCACGCCCTCGCTCTTGTACTTCATGGCCACGTCGTAAATCGGTTCTACCGGACCGACGCCGCCGTCGATGTGGCGGGAAACGCCGCCTTCCACGCCGGGCGTCAGCGCGTTCTTGATGCGGGTGTTGGCGAAGGTGCCGCGCATCATCACCTCGTGGTTGCCGCGACGCGACCCGAAGCTGTTGAAATCCGCCTTCTGCACGCCATGTGCCAGCAGGTACTTGCCCGCCGGGCCGTCCGGCTTGATCTCGCCGGCCGGGGAGATGTGGTCGGTGGTGATGGAATCGCCGAGCAGGGCCAGGCAGCGCGCACCGCGAATCGGCTGGATTTTTGGCGGCGTTTTCGTCATGCCGACGAAGTACGGCGGATTCTGGATGTAAGTGCTGCGCGCGTCCCAAGGATAGGTCTCGCTCTTGGCGACGCTGATCGAGCGCCAGCGCTCGTCGCCCTTGAACACTTCCCCGTAGCTCTGCTTGAACATCTCGGAGGAGAGCGAGCGGGCGATGGTCTCCTGGATTTCCTTCTGGCTCGGCCAGAGGTCCTTGAGATACACCGGGCGGCCATCCTTGCCCGTGCCGAGCGGGTCTTTGCTCAAGTCGATGTCCACGGTGCCGGCGAAGGCGTAGGCCACCACCAGCGGCGGGCTGGCGAGATAGTTCATGCGCACATCCTGATGGATGCGCCCCTCGAAATTGCGGTTGCCGGACAGCACCGCCGCCACGGACAGTTGGTGCTCGTTGATCGCCTGGCTGATCGGCTCGTCGAGCGGGCCGGAATTGCCGATGCAGGTGGTGCAGCCGTAGCCGACCAGGTTGAACCCTACGGCTTCGAGGTCCGCCATCAGCCCCGCTTTTTCCAGATAAGCGGTCACCACCTTGGAACCGGGCGCCAGCGAGGTCTTGACCCAGGGCTGTACCGACAGGCCCTTCTCCCGCGCTTTGCGCGCCAGCAAACCTGCGCCGATCAAGACCGCCGGATTGGACGTGTTGGTGCAGGAGGTGATCGCCGCGATGACCACGGCGCCATCCTTGAGCTGGAACGTGCGGCCGCGATTCGTGACCGTGGCTGGCCCCTTCGAGGGGCGAAGTTTTTGTTCGGCCTCGAAGGCTTTCCTGAAGTTCCCCTGGACGCCGGACAGCAGGACGCGGTCCTGCGGACGTTTGGGACCGGCCAGCGAAGGCTGGATGGAACCGAGATCGAGATGCAGCACGTCGGTGTATTCGGCTTCCGGCGCGTCCGGCGTCCACCACAGGCCCTGGGCCTTGGCATAGGCCTCCACGCGCGCGACCTGCTCCTCGCTGCGGCCGGTCAGGCGCAGATAGGAGAGCGTTTCCTGATCGATCGGGAAAATGCCGCAGGTCGCCCCGTACTCCGGCGCCATGTTGCCGATGGTGCAGCGGTCGGCGACCGGCAGGCTGGCAAGGCCAGGACCGAAAAATTCCACGAACTTTTCCACCACGCCGCGCTTGCGCAGCAGCTCGGTGACGGTGAGCACCAGATCGGTGGCGGTGGCGCCTTCAGCCAGCTTGCCGGTCAGGCGCACGCCGATGACTTCGGGAATCAGCATCGAGGAGGCCTCGCCCAGCATCGCCGCCTCGGCCTCGATGCCGCCCACGCCCCAGCCGAGCACGCCGATGCCGTTGACCATAGTGGTGTGCGAGTCGGTGCCGAAGCAGGAGTCAGGGTAGAGCACACCGTCGCGCTCGAACACCACGCGCGCCAGATACTCGATGTTGACCTGGTGCACGATGCCGGTGTCGGGGGGCACCACCTTGAAGTTGTCGAAGGCTTCCTGACCCCAGCGCAGGAAGGCATAGCGCTCCTTGTTGCGCTGGAATTCGAGCCTGGCGTTGAGCTCGAAAGCGTCCTTGGTTCCGTAGTGGTCCACCATCACCGAGTGGTCGATGACCAGCTCGGCGGGACAGCGCGGGTTGATCTTTTTCGGGTCGCCGCCGAGGGCCTTCATCGCGTCGCGCATCGCCGCGAGATCGACCACGCAGGGCACGCCGGTGAAATCCTGCAGCACCACGCGCGCCGGCATGAAGGCGATTTCCTTCTGCGGCAGTTTCTTGAGGTCGGCGCCCGCCAGCGCCTCGATGTCCGCGCGCGTGACGTTGACGCCGTCTTCGTGACGCAGAAGGTTTTCGAGCAGGATCTTGTACGAATAGGGCAGGCGGGCGATGGGGAATTTCGGTTCCAGGACTTTGAGGCTGTAGTAAGCGTAAGACTGGGAACCGATCTTGAGCGTGGACTTGGCCCGGAAGCTGTCCGTCATTTCGTTTTCTCCGGAGGGAATGAATGCGGGAGCGTGCGGCGCGCGATTATACCAGCGGCGGGCGCTTCAGCCGGTGGACCCCAAAGCTTCGGCAATCTCCCCGCCGCCTAAGCATTCGCAGCCCAGATAGAGCACCAGGTACTGCCCGGGCACGGCGGCGCGCTGCGGGGATTCGAAGCGCACCTCGAGGCCGCCGTCAGCCAGCGGCATGACGCGGCACGCCTGCAGCGGCTGGCGATGCCGGATGCGCGCGTGCAAGGAATCCGGCAAGGGCAGCGGCCGGCGGATCCAGTGAAAGCGACCGGTGCGCACGACCTTGGACATCAGGCGAGGGTGCTGCGCGTCTTGCGCGACGACCAGGGCCTTGCGCTCCGGCAGCTTGGCGATCACGTACCAGGGCGCTTGCCGGGCGTCGCGGCGGCCGCCGATTGCCAGTCCGCGCCGTTGCCCGATCGTGTAGTACATCAATCCCCGATGCGCGCCGAGTCGGCGGCCGTATTCGTCTTCGATCGGCCCCGGATCCGGCTCGAGATAACGCGCGAGGAAGGCGCGGAATTCGCGTTCGCCGATGAAGCAGATGCCGGTGGAATCGCGGCGGCGATGGTTGGGCAGGCCGGCGCGGCGCGCCAGCTCGCGCACCATGGGCTTGGTCAGGCCGCCGATCGGGAACAGGACGCGCTCGAAATGTTCGCGCGCGACGGTGGCGAGAAAATAGGTCTGGTCCTTGTTCTCGTCCGCCGCGCGCAGCAGCCGCGCTCCGTCCGGGCCTTGCTCGAGGCGCGCATAGTGGCCGGTGGCGACGAAGTCCGCACCGAGTCGCAGGGCGTGCTCCCGGAACGGCTGGAATTTCACCTCGCGATTGCACAGGATGTCGGGGTTCGGCGTTTTGCCGGCCGCGTAATCGGCCAGGAACCGCTCGAACACCCGTGCCCGGTATTCGACGGAAAAGTCCACGCGGTGCAGGGGAATGGCCAGCTCTTCGGCCACCGCACGCGCCGCTTGGAAATCCTCTGCGCTGGTGCAGTAGCCCTGCTCGTCCTCGGTCCAGTTGACCATGAACAGGCCAGCGACCCGGTAACCCTGTTCCTTCAGGAGCCAGGCGGAAACCGCGGAATCCACGCCGCCGGACAGGCCCACGATGACGCACGGCGTCGCCATGTCCGGTTACGCGGGATCAAAGCGCTTCACGCGCAGACGCGATGAGGAAAACGCAGCGCGGCTTTGCTCCATGCTCCGGGGTTGCGTGCCAGGCCGTCTCGTCAGGTGCGCGGCGCAAGATGCGCGATCGCGTCCAGCGGCAGGCGCCGTCCGGCGCGGTGATCGTCCACGCAGCGCAGGACCATGGGGCTGCGGTGGCGGGCGCGGCAGGCGTCCAGCTCCTCGCGCGTCAGCCACAGGGCACGCTCGATGCCGCGGTCCAGGGCGTGCTGCGGCCGGTGCCGCAGCGCGCGTGCGGCGAAGGCGAAGCGCAGAAACCCGTAGTCCAGCGCCGGCGGTTGATATTCGTAAACGCCAAGCAGGGCTTCGAGTTCCACGTCCCAGGCCGTTTCTTCCAGCGTCTCGCGCACGGCGGCGGCGAACAGCGTCTCGCCTTCGTCCCAGTGTCCGGCGGGCTGGTTGATCACGGTCGGCCCAAAGGCATCGACGCGCTCTTCGACCACGAGATAGCGGCCGTCGCGTTCCACCACCGTGGCCACGGTCACATGCGGCATGCGATAGGCAGTCATGGCTGACCCGCAAGCTTGCCCTTGCCGCGCAGATGATACTGCCCCTGGGGATCGGGCTGGCCGAGGGCGTGCAGCAGGTTCTGCAAGGCGGTGTCGGTGGCGTCGCGCGCCTTGAGCCGCAGGTCGTAATCGTAACCGTGGTCGCTTTGCAGCCGCGCTTGCCCTTCGACGAGCAGCGGCCCGGATTCGGGGTCGATCCTGGCCGTGATCGCGTCCTGCTCGGTGTGCACGGCGATCCGGTAGCTGCCCAGCGGCAGCGGATCCTTGAGCAGGGTCCAGGCCAGGCCGCGCAACTCGGCGCTGCCTTCGGCCGCCACCGGGAACCCCTTGCGCAGCTCGGCGCTGGCGAGATCAAAGCGTGCCGCGCCATCCACCGGCGCGAAGCCGTAGCCGGCGGCGCCGAGGATCGCTTTGATGCCGCCGTCCAGGCTCACGTGGCGCAAACCGATCCCCGTGGGCGTCAGGGAAAGCAGGCCCGAAAACTTCAGCGACGCACCGCCGCCCTCGAGCTGGAATGCCGCGCGCAGCAGCGGCAGCCACCAGGGCCGGAACCGCCATCCGAGGTCCTGCAGCAGTGGCTTGCCGTTGAGCGCGACCGCTGCGGCATGACCCTGGGCGAGGCTGCCTTCCAGGCCGTAGAGCTGCACCGGGGTGGACTTTGGCGCGAACCAGGCGTACAGCGTGGCCGCCGGCGCGCGCATCAGCAAGAACCAGCTGAAGATCAGCACCCCGATCAACAACAGTCGGCTACGTTTCACGAGCCACGCACCAGGGTCAGGCGCGCGTTGACCACGCCCGCGGTCGGCTGACGCTCGACGTCCAGGCTATCGACGCGGATGCCGTAACGGCTCTGCAGGTCGTAAATCCAGCGCAACAGGCTGTCGAAAGGCACGCCCTCGAACCACACACGCACCTGCGTGTCGCCGTCCGGCTGCATGCGCGAGGGCGGCTTGCCCAAGGTGCCGTCCTTGGTCGCCTGATCGACGGCGGTGAGCAGCGAAACGTCGCGCCGCGCGGCCGACGCGCCGGCCGGCCGCGCCTGCTGCACTTGCGCGCCGATTTCCTCCAGCCGTTGCGCGAAAGCCCGCGCGCGGGCCAGCTCCTGCTCGTGATGCGCGCGCAGCAGGGCCGGGGGCTCCCACAGCACCAGGTACAGCAGAAACAACGCGAGCGCCGCCCCGGCCGCCACGACCAGACGCTGTTCGCGCTGCGGCAGCGCCTCGTAGCGCGCGCGCAGCGGTGCAAGCTGGCGGTTGAGCTCCGCTTCCAATCGGGCGCGGTAGTTCTTCATGCGCTTTTGGCCACCGACAGCTTGAGGCGGATCTGCACCCCGTTCTCGCCGGCGTCGGCCGACTGCACCTCCAGGTTCACGCCCGGATGAGTGGCGAACCAGCCGCGCAGTTTTTCCAGCACCTGAAGGTCGTTGCCGGCGAGATCGAGCAGCAAGGCGCCGTCGCGGAATTCCAGATTCTTGAGCGTGAGACCTGGCGTGGCGGAGAGGCTTTCGGCGGTCTGCTGCAGGAGCAGGAACAGGGTGTTGCCCGCGCCGGCACCCCGCGTCAGGGCGAGCTGCTGTTCGGCCTGCGCCTGCAGATCGACCACGCGCACTTCGCTGGGGAACAACTGGTGGAAGCGCGCCTCGTTGGCGGCTTCCTGAGCCGCGGCCGCGCGTTTCAGGCGGACGGCCTCGACGCCGTTGACGGCGATGCCGAGCAGGAACGCGGCGGCGAGCAGGGCGGCGGCCACGCGCCATTGCCGCCAATAGCGCTGCAGGGTTTCGCGCGGCGAGTAGGGACCTTGCAGCAGATTGATCGAACGCGCCGGGCGCCAGTGACGCGCCAAGGCCTCCAGCGGATGCGCGTAACCGGGCAGCAGCTCCAGCGGCCGCTGCAACGCCGTGTAGTCCGCGCTGGCGCCCTGGATGACCAGGATGCGCAGCGCGTGCGGCGTGCCGCCCTCGGCGAGTTGCAGGAACAGTTCGAAATCCTGCGGCAGACAACTGAAGCCGGCGTAGGCACCGGTGCGCGCGGTGATTTGCGCCGGCTCCGCCAGCACCGCCCACGCCGCGCTTTCGTCCCAGGGCAGGGCCAGGGTCTCCGGCAGCAGCCAGTCCGGCATCAGGTGGTGCTCGCGGAACGGCGCCAGCCAGCGCTCCATGTGCGATTTCGACACCGCCGCGATCGGATAAGTCCCGTCGCCGGCGCGCGGGCCGAGCGCGAAGTGCAAGGTCTCGACGTCTTCGGCGAACTGGTCCTCGAGCAGATACGGCGCAGCCTGCAAGACTTTCGCCGGCTGACGCGAGGGCACCTTGACCTGGGTGAGCCGCACTTCGGCGCCAGGCACGAACACCACCAGGCGACGACCCGCGGCCAGCGCCAGCGCTTCCCGCAGCGGCGCTTCCCGCACTTGCAGGAGGCCGTCGAGGCCGCCGAGCGCGTGGACGCAGGGAACGTCCAGCGCAGGCTCGCGCAAGCGGAGGAAAAGGGTTTCGCGCACGACGGCGTTCAGTCGGTGTTGGTGCTGTGGGCGATCACGATCGGCGTGCCGCCCGAGCGATCGTAGACACTGTACAGCCTGAGCCGGCCGCTGCCAACGGAGATTTCCGCGTGCAGCTCGAAGTAGCTGGTCTTGACGGCGAGCTCGCTTTTCAGGCTGACTCCGGTCGCCGTCCCGCCCGGTGCCGCCGGCAAGAACGCGTAATCGCCGGTCGTCAGCAACTGGGCGACGTCGGTCGCCGGTTTGAGCTTGCGCGCCTGCAGGAATTTTTCCAGCGCCGCGCCATTGAGATCCGGCGCCAGGGCGCGCAGCACCGGTTCGGGCGCGGTGTTGACGTTGATCGGGGTGCCCGTGGCGGTCGCCGGCAGCGCGGTGACGTAAGGTGCGAGCGCGTTGAAAAGCTGCGGCGTCACGCCCTTGATCAGCAACAGCTCGCTGGTGCTGTGCAGCGGCTGGTTGGCCGCGCGGTAGGGGGGATCCAGCGAGAGGTAATCGACATCCTCGGCGCCGCCGGGGCCGCTGGGCTCGGAATCGGCGTCGATCCAGTCGTGGATGGCGGTGCCCACGCCCCGATAGTCGGAGGCGTCGAAGTTTGGCAGGTTGTCGAGCAGGCGCTGGAACTGGCTGAGGTAGAGCTGCAATTGCTGCGGGTTGGTGGTGCCGAGGTTGTTCAGGTTGAAACGCCCCTGCAAATCCTCGATGTAGCCGCTCGCGTTGCCGATGTTGCCTTTCTCGTCGCCGATCGGCAGTCCGGGGACCGGTTGCGCCCAGAGGTCACCGAGACCGTCGGTCTGGTTTTGTTGCTCGTCGAGGATCAGCACTTCCTTGACCCAGGACTCGATGCCGTCGGCGAACCACCATTCGGCCTCCGACTCGGAGAGAAAAGTGGTGCGACGGACCGCGATGGCGGTGGCCTCGAACATCGCCACCGCGGCGATGCTGGCCAGCGCCACCACGAAGATCGCGGTGATCAGGGCGATGCCGCGTTGCTGGCGACGGTGGTTCATGGCAAGGACGGTGCGGGAGCCGCGGCCAAGGTTCGCGCGAGTCCTTCCGCGCCGAAACGGAAGAGCAGGCGGATCTCGCCCCAGTCGCGCGTGCGCATCTTTAGTTCGACCGCCAGCGGCGGCGGCGCGGTGGCGAACGCCGCCGGATTCGCGGCGGGGTTGACCGCGGTGCTCAGAGTGGGCGGCGGCCAGCCATCCTGCCACTGCAGATTGGGATCGAGAAAGCGCCACTGGATCTCTTCCACCTGCTCCAGCAGTGGCGTGTCCACCGGCTCGGTGCGCGGCGCGCGGTCGAGCACGCGCCAGCTCCGGCGCACCAGCTTTTTGTCCCCGGGCCGGGTGTCGTCGAACAGATAGCTGACGCGCTCCAGCGTGGCCCGCGGCAGCAGCGCCGGATTGCTCCAGCCGCCGCGCGTGAACTCGATGCGCCGGGTATAGCCGTCGTACATGAAGACCGGCAGCGGGCTGCCATCCACATCGCGCACCGTGCGCGCGGCGGCGTTGGCGAAATCCTCGCGCAGGCGCAGATAGGCCTTCTGGTATTCCTCCACGCGGTCGAGCGAGCCTTCGACGTGCCGGCGCAAGTTGAGCACGGCGTCGAGGCCGCCGTAGGCCATCGCCGCGAGCAGCGCGAAGATGCCGACCACCACGATCATCTCCAGCAGCGTGAAGCCCGCCACCGGGCGCCGGCAGGCTTTCATGGCGAGGTCTTGCGTCCGATCTTGGAGACGAAGCCGTTGAGCTCGGCATAGACCGTCTTGCTCGGATCGCCCTTTTTCTCCACTTTGAGGATCACGCGCCGCAGATTGTCGTCGGGGGTTTTCACGACTTCGGCATGCCAGGTCCAGTCCTGGTTGCCCATCTTCACGTCGTCGTCGCTTTTGCCCAGGTCCGGCCATACCGGCTGCAACTCGATCTCGGTGAGACGATTGTGAGCGACCCACAGCGCCAGGGTCTTGTCGCGCAGGTAGGCTGCGCTCTTGGCGTAGTTGGCCGCGCCCACGATGATCGCCCCCAGGGCGATGGCGAGTACCGCCACGGTCACCAGCACTTCCAGGAGCGTGAACCCGCCCGCTGCCGGGAACCGAGTGCGTGGCGGAGCGCCTGGCACTTCAACCGGCCTGCCGGTGCGTTTCGTTCTTGAGGCGACCGAGGTCATCGCTTTCCAGACGGTAGTACAGCGAATCGCCGGGCGCGCGCAGCTCCACGGCGAAGGCCGTGCTTTCCCCGCCGGGCAGGATGAGTACCTGGGGCGCGGGGGTCGTCGCCGCGCCGCCGGCATTCGGCGGGCCCGAGGCCGACGGCGGTTTTTGCGCGTCCGGCGCAGGTACCGGCTGACCCTCCACCTGCAGCACCAGATACAAGGGCGCAGGCAGCCGGCGCGGGCGCAGGACGCCCTCCTTGTCGTAGTCGTCCCACTGCCGTTTGTCGTCCATGGCGAGAAATCGGTAGCCGTCGGCGTCGAAGCGCACGCCGATGGCGATCCCTTTGAGCGCCGCTTCGTCCTGCGCCAACTTGAGCAGTTGTTCCAAACGCTGGGCTTCCAGCGTCATGCGCTCGTCGAGATCGCGGTTGCCGATCGACAGCGTGACCAGCGTGGCGAGCAGGGCGATGATGATCGTCACCACCATCACCTCGATGAGCGTGAAACCGCTAAAGCGGCGCACCCGCCGGCCAGCGCTCAAGATCGGAAACATTCGGAGCCGCCGCCCCGTGGGCGCCGGCGGACGCGCTGCGGAGGGAAAAGCGGGCGAAGCGCGCGTCTCAATCGTTCATGTTCCAGTTGCCGATGTCGGCATTGATGCCGTCGCCGCCTGGCTTGCCGTCGGCGCCGTAAGTGAAGATGTCGATTTCGCCGTGGGTGCCGGGGTTGAGATACTGATAGGGATTGCCCCAGGGATCTTTCGGAAGGTGCTCGATGTATCCGCCGGGCTTCCAGTTACGCGCCGGCGGATCGCCTTGCGGGGGCGCGACCAGGGCTTCCAGGCCTTGCTGGGTGCTGGGATAGACGAAGTTGTCGAGCTTGTACATATTCAGAGCCGATTGCAGCGCGGCGATGTCCTGCTTGGCCTTGGCGACGCGGGCCTTGTCCGGCGCATCCATGATCCGCGGCACGACGATGGCGGCGAGAATGCCGAGGATCACCACCACCACCATGACTTCGATGAGCGTGAAGCCGCGCGGGCGGCGGGGAGGGGAAGTATTCATGAACGGACGATGCGATCCCGCAAAGAAGATGCCGTTATGATAGCAAAGCCCCTTGCGAGTTCCCTGCAGCAGTGGACCGCGCCGCTGGTGCTGTCCGCCGTGACCGGGGCATTGCTGCTGGGCGGAGAGGGCTGGCAGCGGGCGCTGCGCTATGATCGCGCGGCAGTCACGGCGGGGCAGTGGTGGCGGCTGCTCAGCGGCAGCTTCGTCCACTTGGGGTTCTGGCACTGGCTGTTCAACGCCTTGAGTCTGGTGCTGCTGGTCCTGCTGTGCCCGGAGCGCCTGAGCGCGGCGGAATGGCTGCGGCGCTTGGGCATCCTGGGCCTGGGCATGAGCCTGGGGCTGTATTTCCTGGCTCCGCAATTGGCGACCTATGTGGGCCTGTCCGGCGTGATCTATGGCTTGTTCGCGCTGGGGCTCGGCCGCCAGGCGGTACAGGAGCGCGATCGCATCGCCATGGCCTGCCTGGCGTTCCTGGCGTTCCGCGTCGGCGAGGAGCTGGTGCTCGGGACGCCGGCCTGGGAAGCGCGGTTGATGGGCGGCGGCGTGGTCGCCGAATCGCATTTGTACGGGATCGCCAGTGCCATCGTCTACGGACTGGTCCGCGGCGATCTGCGTCCGACAGGAGTGAAAGAGGGATGAAGTACGCGGTGTTGTTCCCGGGCCAGGGTTCGCAGGCCGTGGGCATGCTGGCGCAGCTCGCCGCTGTGGAGCCGGTGGTGGACGAGACGTTCCGCGCGGCCTCGACGGCGCTCGGTTACGACGTGTTGAAACTCGTGCGCGAAGGGCCGGAGGATCGGCTCAATCTGACGCAGTACACCCAGCCGGCGCTGCTGGCTGCCGGCATCGCGGTCTGGCGGGTGTGGTGCGCACGCGGACTGCCGCCGCCGGCGGCCTTGGCCGGACACAGTCTGGGCGAATACAGCGCGCTGGTCGCGGCCGAATCGATCGGCTTCGAAGCCGCACTCAAGCTGGTGGCCTTGCGCGGCGAACTCATGCAGAACGCAGTGCCCCCAGGCGAGGGCGCCATGGCCGCCATCCTCGGTCTGTCCGACGCGGAAGTGGAGAAGATCTGCGCGGCCTATCGCGACGCGGTGGAAAATCCCGGCGTGCTCGAGCCGGCCAACTACAACGCGCCGGGGCAGGTGGTGGTCGCCGGGCACCGCGCGGCGCTAAACTGGTTGCAAGCCGAAGCGCCGAGGCTGGGCATTCGCAAGCTGGTGCCGATCGCCATGTCCGTGCCCTCGCACTGCTCGTTGATGCGCGAAGCGGCGGCGCGGCTCGCTCAGGCCTTGATGGAAGTCGAGGTGAAAATGCCCAAGCTGCCGGTGCTGCATAACCTCGATGCCCGGCCGCGATCCAGCCCGGATGAAATTCGCGACGCGCTAATCGGCCAGCTCCATCATTCGGTGCGCTGGGCGCAGACCGTGCGCGCCCTGAGCGCGTCGGGCGTGCAGGCTTTTTTCGAATGCGGACCCGGACGGGTATTGACCAACCTCAACAAGCGCATCCTCGAGGCGGGCCATTTCGTCGCCCTGGAGGAGCCGGACGGTATGGCCAAGGCCGCGGCCTTGCTGCGGGATTCGGTTTGAGCGCCGGGAGGGAATGATGAACGGCGAAGCTGCCAAGTGCCGCTTCGGAGAAAACGCGGTGGCGCTGGTTACCGGCGCCAGTCGCGGCATCGGGCGCGCGATTGCCGAGCGTCTGACGGCCGAGGGCGCACGCGTGATCGGCACCGCGACGACCGTCGAAGGCGCCCAGGCGATCGACGCCTGGCTCGCGCCCCAGGGCGGGGGCGGGCGGGCGCTGGACGTCCGCGATCCTGCGGCCATCGACAGTCTGGTGGCGGACATCGCCAAGACCCATGGCCCGGTCAGCATCCTGGTCAACAACGCTGGCGTGACCCGCGACGGTCTGCTGCTGCGCATGAAAGACGAGGACTGGGCCGCGGTGCTGGAGACCGATCTCACCGCGGTGTTCCGGCTTTCCCGCGCCTGCTTGCCGGGCATGATGAAAGCGCGCTACGGGCGCATCGTGAGCATCGGCTCGGTGATCGGCACGATGGGCAACGCGGGGCAGGCCAACTATGCCGCGGCCAAGGCCGGGCTGGTGGGCTTCTCCAAGTCGCTGGCGCGGGAGATCGGCAGCCGCGGCATCACCGTCAACGTGGTGGCGCCGGGCTTCATCGAAACCGACATGACGCGCACGCTCAAGGAAGAGGTGCGTGCGGCGCTGCTCGAACAGACCGCGGTCAAACGTCTGGGCCTGCCCGCCGACATCGCGGCGGCCGTGGCCTTCCTCGCCTCGCGTGAAGCGGGCTACGTGACCGGCGAAACGCTGCACGTCAACGGCGGCATGTATATGATTTAGCTTCGGCGGCGGGATTCGCTGGCGATGCCTGCGGCGAATCTCTTACACTACGCCTCGCCGTATTTTCCCCAACCCCTTCGTGAGGGAGCCTCATGAGCAGCTTGGAAGAGAAGGTCAAGAAGATCATTGCCGAACAGCTTTCCGTCAGCGAGGATCAGATCACACCGGAAGCCTCGTTCGTCGAAGACCTCGGCGCCGATTCGCTCGACACCGTCGAACTGGTGATGGCCCTGGAAGAGGAGTTCGAGATCGACATTCCGGACGAAGAAGCCGAAAAGATCGTGACCTTCCAGGACGTCCTCAACTACATCAAGTCGCACACCAACCAAGCCTCCTGAGCCGTCGACGGTCAGCGAGAGGCGTCGCTCCGCACTGCATCACTTTCCGTCATGAGTAAGCGCCGCGTGGTCGTCACCGGCCTGGGCATCGTTTCGCCCCTTGGCAGCGAGACGGAAGTCGCCTGGGCGGCATTGCTCGCCGGCAAGAGCGGGATCGCACCGATCACGGCCTACGACGTCTCGGCCTATACCACGCGCTTCGCCGGTCTGGTCACGGGCTTCCGCGCCGAGGACTGGATGGGTCCCAAGGAAATCCGCAAGACCGATCGCTTCATTCATTACGGAGTGGCCGCCGCCAAGCAAGCCGTGCGCGACGCTGGCCTGACGATCACCGACGCCAACCGCGACCGCATCGGCGTCTGCGTGGGTTCCGGCATCGGAGGCATCGGCACCATCGAGGAAGAATGTCGCAAGCTGCACGAAAAAGGGCCGGGCCGGGTCTCGCCCTTCTTCGTGCCGTCCAGCATCATCAACATGGTGTCGGGCTACATTTCGATCGATCTCGGCATCACCGGCCCCAACTTCGCCGCGGTCAGCGCCTGCACCACCTCGGTCCACGCCATCGGCGCCGCCTTGCGCATGATCCAGTACGGCGACGCCGAAGTCTTCATCGCCGGCGGCGCCGAAGCGGGCTCCAGCCCGGCCGGCCTGGCCGGCTTCTGCCAGGCGCGCGCGCTGTCCACCCGCAACGACGCGCCGGAAAAAGCCAGCCGCCCATTCGACCGCGACCGCGACGGCTTCGTCCTCGGCGACGGTGCCGGTGTGCTGGTGCTGGAGGAATACGAACACGCCAAGGCGCGCGGTGCGCGCATCTACGCCGAGCTGATCGGCCTGGGCATGTCGGGTGACGCTTCGCATATCACGCTGCCTCCCGAAGATGGCCATGGTGCGCGACGCAGCATGCAGAACGCGCTCAAGGATGCGCAGCTCAATCCCGAGGACGTGAACTACATCAACGCGCACGGCACTTCGACCCCGGCCGGCGATCTCGCCGAAACCGTGGCGATCAAGGCCGCTTTCGGCGATCACGCGCGGAAACTGGCGGTCAGCTCCACCAAGTCCATGACCGGTCATTTGCTCGGGGCGGCGGGTGGCGTGGAGGCGATCTTCTCGGTACTGGCCTTGCGCGACCAGGTCATTCCGCCGACCATCAACCTGGATCATCCCGGCGAAGGTTGCGACCTCGACTACGTGCCGCACACGGCACGCCAGGCCCGCCTGGACGTCGTGCTGTCCAACTCCTTCGGCTTCGGTGGCACCAACGGCACGCTTGCATTTCGGCGGCTGCGATAGGCCGACGATTTATACGCCGATCCCGGGCCCCGCAGCGGGTTCGAGGATGAGTCCGCAAAGCTCGCTGCACGGTAAGGAGCGCTTGCCGATGTTGATTCGCGCCGAAGCGGGATCCCTTGCGTATGCGCTCGGATAGCCGAAAGCGCCGAGGGTCTGGTCTGCGGCGCGCGCTGGGATTGGCTCTGCTCGGCGTCACCGGGCTAGTGGCGATGGATGCCTGGCGCCAGCTGCACGCTCCTCTGAACGTCGTCCAGCCGACGACTTTCGAGTTGCGCCCGCGGCAAGCGTTCGAGGCCTTGCTGCGCGAGCTGGATGGCGCCGGCCGATTCCGGAACCGCCGCCAGCCGTTTTACTTGGCGCTCTACGCGCGCTGGAGCCGTGCCGACAGTCGCTTGCGTGCCGGCGAGTACGCTTTGACTCCGGGCACGACGCCGCTCGCTCTGTTGCGCGAACTACTCGCGGGCAAGCCCGTGCTGCATGAGCTGCGCCTGATCGAAGGCTGGCGTTTCGACCAGGCCTGGCAAGCGATCCAGTCCGATGCGAACCTTGCGCATACGCTCGGCGGCGTGGGGCGCGGCGAGTTGATGCGGGCGCTGGGCTTGCCAGCGGGCGATCCGGAAGGTCAGTTCTTTCCCGACACCTATCGGTTCCCCAAGGGCACCACGGACGCGGATTTTCTGCGGCAAGCTTATCAGGCCATGCAAAAGGTTCTCGCGGAAGAATGGGCGGTACGCGCAGCGAACCTGACTTATGACACGCCGGCGCAAGCCTTGATCCTCGCTTCTCTGGTGGAAAAAGAAACGGCGCTTGCAAAGGAAAGACCGGAGATCGCCGGCGTGTTCGTGCGCCGCCTGATGCTCGGGATGCGGCTACAAACCGATCCTTCGGTTATCTACGGTCTGGGCAGCGCGTTCGATGGCAATCTGCGCACCCAAGACCTGCGGCGCGACACGCCGTACAACACCTATACCCGCGCCGGCCTGCCGCCGACGCCGATATGCCTGGCGGGGCGCGAGTCCATACACGCCGCGCTTCATCCCGACGGCGGTAACGCCTTGTACTTCGTTGCGCGTGGCGACGGCAGCCACCAGTTCTCCGACACGCTGGAGGCGCACGACGCCGCCGTGCGCCGCTACCAGATCGAACCTCATCATCGCCATGAATAAACGCGGGCTGTTCGTGGTGCTGGAGGGCGGGGAGGGCGCCGGCAAGTCGACCCACGCCCGCCGTCTGCGCGACTGGCTCGCCGCCCGCGGTCGTTCGGTGGTGCTCACCCGCGAGCCGGGCGGAACTCCGCTGGCCGAGGCCGTCCGTGGACTGATCCTGCGCGATTGGCCGGAGGGCATGGACGCGGCCACGGAGGCGCTGCTGATGTTCGCCGCGCGCGCCGCACATCTGCATGGATTGATCCGGCCAGCGCTCGAAGCGGGCAAGGACGTCATCTGCGATCGCTTCGTGGACGCCAGCTATGCTTATCAGGGAGCTGGCCGCGGACTGCCCGCCGAGCGCATCGCGGCGCTGGAGCGTTTCACCTTGCAAGGTTTGCAACCGGACCGGGTGCTGGTCCTCGATCTCGCTCCGGAGCTGGGTCTCGCGCGCGCCAAGACGCGCGGGGTCGAGAATCGCTTCGAGACGGAGTCCCTGGAGTTCATGCGGCGCGTGCGGGCAGCCTATCTTGAACGCGCGCGGCGCGATCCACGGCGCTATGTGATCGTCGATGCCAGCCAGCCGTTGCAAGCGGTCGCGGCCGAACTGCAGGCTGCAGTGGAGGCCTGTTTGTGAGCGCCGAATGGCAGATCCTGCCCTGGCACACCTCGCAATGGCGTCAGCTCACGCAAGCGCTGAAACAACAGCGGCTCGCCCACGCCTGGCTGTTCAGCGGGCCGGCGGGCTGCGGCACACGGGAATTTGCGCAGGTCTTTGCCGCGGCGCTGTGGTGCCGGGCGCCGGCGGCCGACCGCAGCCCTTGTGGGATCTGTCCTGACTGCCGACAGGTGAGAGCGCAGACGCATCCTAACTTACAGACCCTGCAGGTCGAGGAAGGTAAGCGCGACATCCCTATCGAAGCCGTGCGCGAGCTGTGCCAGCGACTGGCGATGACCAGCCACGACGGACGCGCCCAGCTTGCCTTGATCGACCCCGCCGATGCACTGAACCGCAATAGCGTCAATGCGCTGCTCAAGACGGTCGAAGAGCCCCCGGCGCACAGCCATTTGCTGCTGTTGGCTCAGCGACCGCTGGCCTTACCGGCGACGCTGCGCAGCCGGTGCCAGCAGCTCCGGTTTCCGCCGCCCTCGGTCGAGCAAGCGACGAACTGGCTGCGCGCGCATGCGCCCGCGGGCGCGGCGGTGGAAACCGCGCTGAGTGCGGCGCACGGCGCGCCGCTGGACGCACTGGCGCTGCTGAACGACGGCGGCCTGGACCGGCAAATCGCCTGGCGTAAGGCGATGCTGGATCTGGCCGCGGGTCGAGACGACCCGGTGCGCGCCGCGCAAGCGATCGGCGAGGAACAGGCGCCCGCGTTCCTGCGCTGGTTCTTCGCCACGCTCGCGAACTTGCTGCGGCTACGCACGTTGGGCGGTGGCGACGCCGACCTAGAATGGCTGGCGCGGGCCTTGCCGGTGAGCGCCGCCGCAGCCCTCGCCGACGAACTGATCGGAGATCTACGCCGGTTGGAGAGCAATGCGCGCCCACTCTGGCTGCTGGAATCCCTGCTCATCCGCTGGCAGGACCTGCTTGCCAGGCGCTGAGCGGTTTGTCCACAATCGGGCCCAGATGAAGGCACAACCAAGCGAAGCGAGGCGATGAGCGCCAACATGCGTCCCGGCGGGGGCACTGCGCCGGGCATCCTCACGCTGAACATCAAGGACAAGTACGCGCTTTACATGTCCTACATGCCGTTCGTCAAAAACGGGGGATTGTTCATTCCCACCAACAAGGAATATCGCCTCGGCGACGAGGTGTTCATCCTGCTCACGCTGATGGATGGCGCCGAGCGCCTGCCGGTGGCCGGCAAGGTGGTCTGGCTGACGCCACGCGCAGCCCAGGGCAAGCGCCAGCAGGGCATCGGCGTGCAGTTCAGCAGCCAGGACGGCGGTCAGACGCAGAAGAAGATCGAGGCGCTGCTCGCCGGCATGAACGTCGAGCGACCGACCCACACCCTGTAGTGCCGGGCGGCACATTCAGAGCTTTGCCGGCAATCCTCCTTCGAGCACATAGGCGTCGTAGCCTTTTTCGCTGAGCACGAACACGGCCACCGAACTGCGGCGACCGGTGTCGCACACCGCGATGTAGGTCTTGCCGCGATCGAGCAGGGCGAGCTTCATGCGCAGCATGTACAGCGGAATGTTGAGACTGCCGGGCAGGTGGGCGTGCTGGAACTCGCTGGGCAGGCGCACGTCCAGCCACTGCGCCTGGCCGGATGCGATCCGCTTTTGCGCTTCCGCCAGCCCGATGCGGCGCGTCAGCGGTTCGTTGAGCAAGGCGCGAAAGTCCTGCCGGGACAGGCGCATCAGCCGGCCGCGCGTGAGCATGGTGACGGTCGCGTTGCGCGGCTCCTCGGAAATCAGCGCTTCCTCGCCGAAACAGGACCCCGCATCCAGCTCGGCCAGACGGATCGGCTTGCCGTTGGGTACTTCGCGCGTCACCATGCAGCGGCCTTCCATGATGACGTAGAAGAAATCGCCGGTTTCGCCCTGGCGAATCACCACCTGACCGGGTTCCGTCCGTTGCTCCTGCATGCGCAGGAACATCGCCTGCAGACTCGACGGCGGTACCAACTGAAACACCCGCATCTGCAGCAGCCGCGTCATCCAGTCGCCGTCATGGCTGGCGACTCCGGCGGAAAGTTCGCCGACCTCGAAGCGCCCGCTTTGATCCCAGGTGAGCATGACGTCGAGCAGGCCGGCGTCGACCAACAGATAGCGGGTATCTCGCAGGCAGTGCGCGGAGACTTTGCGCGGCGACTGGTGGGCGAGACGGTGGAAGGAACCCGGCTCGCCGGCGCGGACCACTGCCAGCGGCTTGCCTTCGCCGTCTTCGAGTTGGACTTGCCCGGAAACCAGAAACATCGCCGCTTCCGCGGGATCGCCGCACTTGAACAGGTATTCACCGGCGCGCGCTTCGCGCATCACGGATTTGCGAGCGAGCTGCTGCTGGCTTTCCAGCCGCAGCGCGTTGAGCGGAATGAAATTGACGAAGAGTGCCGGATCGACGGTTGCATCCATAAGCCGCCCCTGGCTTCCAGAGCGGCAACATACCACGGTCGAGGCGCTGCCAGCGCCCAAGCGGCTTTCCGATCGTGAAGCTTTTGGCAATCGGCGGCAAACCTGCTGCGGTGCT
>JADGHB010000001.1 GCA_019689635.1 Nevskia sp.
CTGTTCGCGGCCTCAAGCGGCGCGCTCAAACCCGAAGCGGAAACCCGGCTCGACCTGGTGGCGGACTTCCTCGCCCAGGCGCGCGAGCGGCGCGTCGCCCTCGCCGCTTACGGCGAGGGCGAGCTCGAATACGGGCGCGCGCAAAAACGCGCCGCCGCGGTGAAGGATTACCTGCTCGGCCGCGGCGTGGACGAAGAGCGCATCGAGGTCGAGGTGGCCATCAGCCCCGAAGCGCCAGAGGCGGCCGGGGCTCCGCCCGGCGGCATCCGGCTGCTCATCGCCCGTCCGCAGGAGGACGACACGCCCGCACCGGGCGGCTGACCGCCGATTCCGCTGCGCGGGTTACGGCGACGCGAGTTTTTCCTTGAGCAGCTTGTTGACCGCCTCGGGATTGGCCTTGCCCTGAGTGGCTTTCATCACCTGGCCGACGAAGAAACCGAACAGCTTGTCCTTGCCGGCGCGATACTCGGCGAGCTGCGACGGGTTCTTGGCCATCACCGCTTCGATCGCCGCGACGATCGCCGCCTCATCGGTGATCTGCACCAGGCCCCGGGCCGCGATGATCTGGTCGGCGGACCCCTCGCCGGCGAGCATCGCCTCGAAGACTTCCTTGGCCAGCTTGCCGGAAACGGTTTTGTCCACGATGCGCTTGAGCAGACCGGCGAGCGCGCCGGCCGACACCGGCGAGGCGGCGAGCTCGCAGCCGAGCTTGTTGAGGCCACCGAGCAGGTCGGTGATGACCCAGTTCGCGCACAACTTGGGGTCCGCGCCGGAAGACTCGACCACCGCCTCGTAATAATCGGCGAGCGCGCGTTCGGCGGTCAGCACGCCGGCGTCGTAGGCGGGCAGGCCGTAGTGGTCCATGAAGCGCGCTTTTTTGGCCTCCGGCAACTCCGGTAACTGGCGGCGAATGCCTTCGATGTACTCCTGCGTACAGACCACCGGCAATAGATCGGGATCCGGGAAGTAGCGATAGTCCATCGCTTCTTCCTTGCTGCGCATGGCGCGGGTCTCGCCGCGGTCGGGATCGAACAGGCGCGTTTCCTGCACCACCGCGCCGCCGGACTCCAGGACTTCGATCTGGCGCTCGATCTCGTAGGCGATGGCCTTCTCCACGAAGCGGAAGGAGTTGACGTTCTTGGTCTCGGTGCGCGTGCCGAATTTGTGCTCGCCTTTGCGCCGCACCGAGACATTGGCGTCACAGCGGAACGAGCCCTCTTGCATGTTGCCGTCGCAGATGCCGAGGTAGACGACCAACTGGTGCAGCTTCTTCAGATACGCCACCGCCTCGGCAGGCGAGCGCAGATCCGGTTCCGAGACGATCTCCAGAAGCGGCGTGCCGGCGCGGTTGAGGTCGATGCCGCTCTGATCGCCGAAGCCTTCGTGCAGGGACTTGCCGGCGTCTTCTTCCAGGTGTGCGCGGGTGATGCCGATGCGCCTGGCCTGCCCCTCGACTTCGATGTCGAGATGCCCCTGGCTCACGATGGGCAGCTCGTATTGGGAGATCTGGTAGCCCTTGGGCAGGTCGGGATAAAAGTAATGCTTGCGCGCGAACACGCAGCGCGGCGCGATGTGCGCGTCGATCGCCAGGCCGAACATCACCGCCATGCGCAGCGCTTCGCCATTCAATACCGGCAGCACGCCGGGCAGGCCGAGGTCGATGGCGCTGGCCTGGGTATTCGGCGCGGCGCCGTAGGCGGTCGGCGCGCCGGAAAAGATCTTGGATCGGGTCAGGAGCTGGACGTGCACTTCCAGCCCGATCACCGCTTCCCATTTCTCCGCCCATTCCGCGTCGGGAGTCTTCAGCCCCGTTTTCGCTTCACTCGAAACCATGCGGCCTCCTCAGATGCCAGTCGGTCGCGAGCTGGTACTGATGCGCGGCGTTGAGCAGGCGCGCTTCGTCGAAGAAGTTGCCCATGAGCTGCAGGCCGACCGGCAGACCGTTCACGAAGCCGCAGGGGATGGACAGCGCCGGAATGCCGGCGAGGTTGGCGGCGATGGTGTAGATGTCGTTCAAGTACATCGCCACCGGATCGTCGAGCTTGTCGCCGAGCTTGAAGGCCACGTTCTGCGCCGTCGGACCGACGACCAGATCCACCGTTTCGAAAGCACGCTTGAAGTCGTCGTAGATCAAGCGCCGGACTTTCTGCGCCTTGAGGTAATAGGCGTCGTAGTAGCCGTGGCTGAGTACGTAGGTGCCGATCATGATGCGGCGCTGCACCTCGGCGCCGAAACCCTCGCCGCGACTCTTCTTGTACAGTTCCTCGAGGGTTCTCGCGCCGTCGGCGCGGTGACCGTAGCGCACGCCGTCGTAACGCGCGAGATTGGACGAGGCCTCCGCGGGCGCCACCACGTAGTAGGTCGGCACCGACAACGGCGCATGCGGAAGACGGATCTCGCAAATCCGGGCGCCGAGCCGCTCGAACTGGCCGATGGCGGTCTCGATGGCGGCCCGGCAGGCGGGGTCCAAGCCTTCGGCGAAGTATTCCTTGGGCAGGCCGATGCGCAGCCCCTCGATCGGACGATCGAGGGCCGCGCAATAGTCGTCCACCGGCCGGTCCACGCTGGTGGAATCCAGCGGATCGAAGCCCGCCATGGCCTGAAGAACATAGGCCGCATCCTCGGCGGAGTGCGCCACCACGCCCGCCTGGTCGAGCGAGGAAGCGAACGCCACCATGCCGTAGCGCGACACCCGGCCGTAAGTGGGCTTGATGCCGGTCAAGCCGGTGAGCGCCGCCGGCTGGCGGATGGAGCCGCCGGTATCGGTGGCGGTGGCCGCCGGGGCCAAACCGGCCGCAACGGCAGCGACCGAGCCGCCGGAGCTGCCCCCCGGCACGCGTTCCAAATCCCAGGGATTTCTCACCGGGCCGTACCAGCTCGTCTCGTTGGACGAGCCCATGGCGAACTCGTCCATGTTGCACTTGCCCAGCATCACCGCGCCGGCCTCCGCGTGCAGTTTGCGCACGATGGTGGCGTCGTAGGGTGCGACGTAAGAATCCAGCATGCGCGAGCCGCAGGAGGTCTTCACGCCTTGCGTGCAGAAGATGTCCTTTTGCGCGATGGGGATGCCGGTCAGCGGGCCACCCGCGCCCTGGGCCAGTCGGGCGTCGGCGGCCGCGGCTTGCGCCAAAGCCCGTTCGGCGGTCACGGTGACGAAGCTGTTGAGCGTTTTGTCGTGCGCCTCGATGCGCTGCAAGAAATGCTGCGCCAGTTCGCGGCTGGAGAAGCGGCGCGCGCGCAATCCCTCGGCGAGCTGCCGGATCGACAGCCGGTGCAGCGCTTCCCCGCTTCCGGCCCCCGGACCGCGAGTGCCGGCACTCATTCGATCACCTTGGGCACCAGATAAAGCCCGTCCTGGACCGCCGGCGCGATCGCCTGAAACGCCGCGCGGCCCTCCGCGCCCACCGGATCGGTGACGACATCCGCTCGCAGGCGCTGCACCATGTCCAGGGGATGGGCCATCGGCGCGATCCGCTCGGTATCGGCGCGGGCGAGCGCGCCAACCATCTCCAGGATGTCAGAAAGCTGGCGGGCGTAAGCGCCTTCCTGCTCCGGCTTGAGTTCCAAGCGGGCGAGATGGGCGATCTTCTGGACTTGTTCGGGACTCAGGCTCATGGTGCGGAAGCGGCGACGTCACGCCGCCGTTTCTCGCGCCGAAAGACGGCAAAAAACGACGCGAAAACCGACTTGCGCGACCGGAAATAGGCTATGATCTCATGATAAACGATTCCCGCGTGCCGGAACGCCGCCAGCGCCAGCCAACCGCCCGTCCAGCCAACCGATTGCCGCGACCGTGACCGAAAATCCCCCCTCGTTTTCGCTACCGCACTCGAGCCGAACGATGTTCGACGCCGTCCGCCGTTTGTTCGTCAACGACCTTTCCATCGACCTGGGCACCGCCAACACCCTGGTCTACGTGCGCGACGAAGGCATCGTGCTCAACGAGCCCTCGGTGGTCGCCATCCGTCTGGACTCGCGCGGCAGCAAGAAGATCGAGGCCGTGGGTCTGGACGCCAAGCGCATGCTCGGCCGCACGCCCAACAACATCTCCACCATCCGCCCGCTGCGCGACGGCGTGATCGCCGACTACACCGTGACGGAGAAGATGCTCCAGCACTTCATCCGCAAGGTGCAGAAAGGCCGCGTCATGCGGCCCATGACACGCGTGGTGGTGTGCGTGCCCTTCGGCTCCACCCAGGTCGAGCGCCGCGCCATCCGCGAATCGGTGGAAAACGCCGGCGCGCGCAAGGTGTTCGTCATCGAGGAGCCGATCGCCGCCGCGCTCGGCGCCGGCATCCCGATCTCCGAGGCGCGCGGCTCGATGGTGGTGGACATCGGCGGCGGCACCTCGGAAGTCGCGGTGATCTCCTTGAACGGCATCGTCTATGCCGAGAGCGTGCGCATCGGCGGCGACAAGTTCGACGAGGCGATCGTCTCCTACGTGCGCCGCCAGTACAACATGCTGATCGGCGAGGCCACCGCCGAGCGCATCAAGCAGGAGATCGGCACCGCCTTCCCCGGCCCCGAGGTGCAGGAGATCGACGTGGTGGGCCGGCATCTGGCCGCCGGCGTGCCGCGCAATTTCACCATGAACTCCAACGAGATCCTCGACGCCCTGCAGGAACCGCTGGCGGGCATCGTCAAGGCGGTCAAGCAGGCGCTGGAGCGCACGCCTCCGGAACTGGGCTCGGACGTGGCCGAGCGCGGCATCGTGCTGACCGGCGGCGGCGCCCTGCTGCGCGACATCGACAAGCTGCTGTCCGAGGAAACCGGCCTGCCGGTCATCATCGCCGACGATCCGCTGACCTGCGTGGCGCGCGGCGGCGGCATGCTGCTGGACATGCTCGACCGGCAGGGCGACATCTATTTGATGGATTGAATTGATGGATTGAAGGCCGACGCGCTCGGCAATCGATCGATCCGAGACCGCGGATCCCGCCACCGGTCTTCTGAGCTAAAAAGCCCCGCGAACACCGGTTGTCGCCGGGCGTACGGCGCCGTATGCTTTGGCGGATATGGGCGCCGCAAGCGCCAGGGGTTTCACGGGGTTCCGACAGGTTCTTGAACACGATCGCCGAAGCCAGCCGAAAGCCGCTGTTTCCGCGCGGCCCCGCCTTGGGGCTCAAGTTCCTCCTCTTCGCTGCGCTGTCGATCGCGCTGATGGTCGCCGACACTCATGGCGAGCGCCTTCAGCCGCTGCGCCAATGGGCTTCCTGGGCGCTGCAGCCGGTGTTGTGGGCCGCGGACTTGCCGCGCGAAGTCGCCGAACTGGCGCAGCACTTCCGAAGCCGCGAAAGCCTCATCGCCGAAAACGAAAAACTCAAACGCCAACAGCTCGAACTGCAGGGGCGGCTGTTGCGGATGGAATCCCTGGAGGCCGAAAACGAGCGCATCCGCGCGCTGCTCGCCTCGGCCACTACGCTCGACCGGCGCGTGCTGATCGCGGAAATCCTCGCCATCGACCAGGATCCTTATCGGCACCAGATCGTCTTGAACAAAGGCAGCCGCGACGGCGTTTACAAGGGCCAGGCCCTGGTCGATGCCGGCGGCATCCTGGGCCAGGTGATCCAGGTCAATCCCAGCACCAGCGTGGCCCTGCTGATCACCGACCCGGACCACGGCATTCCGGTGGAAGTCAACCGCACTGGTTTGCAAACGGTCGCCCTCGGCCGCGGCGACGGCCAGGCCTTGTCGCTGCCCTATCTGCCCGGCAACGCGGACGTGAAAGTCGGCGATCTGCTGGTTTCCTCCGGACTCGGCGGCCGCTTCCCTGCCGGCTACCCGGTGGCCACGGTCCACGAACTGCGCCATCCGGCCGGCGAAAGCTTCATGGAAGCCATCGCCTATCCCACCGCCCGGCTCGATCAGGGTCGCCAAGCCCTGCTGGTCTGGAACGAACGCCCGCCGCCGGCGGCGGAACTCGCACCGCAGCCGCCGCCGGTCGCGCAGGCCAAAGCCAAGGCCAAACCCCGTTCCCCCGCCCGCGCCAAGGAAACGAGCCGTGAGCCGCGGCGGTAGTTTCTTCATGCTGGTCGTCAGCCTGGCTGCGGCGCTGGTGCTGCAACTGGTCGAGCTGCCGGACGCGGTCGCCGCCCTGCGCCCGCTGTGGCTGGCCATGACGCTGGGCTATTGGGCCTTGTCCTCCACTTCCCAGCCGATCCTGCCGCTGGCCTGGTTGACGGGGCTGTGCTGCGACGTGTTGTACGACGCGCCGCTGGGTCAGCACGCCCTGGGCCTGGTGACGGTGGTGTATGCCGTGCGCAAACTGCGCGGGACTTTGATCGTGTTCCCGCTGTGGCAGGCGACCTTGCTGCTGGCCCCGGTCTGGGCGCTGTACGTGTTCCTCATGTTCTGGATCGACGGGCTTTCCGATCATCCCGCCGACCTTGCCGCGCGCTGGCTGCCGCTGCTCACGACCACGCTGCTCTGGCCGCTGGCGGCGACGCTGCTTTCCGGCCTGTCCGCGCGCCGCAGTCACCGTCGCGCCGTGCTGCCGTAAGACCTCGCCCCCGACGCCCGGCTCGTGAGCAGCTACGACGCAATCAAGGACCTCTGGGAGGAGAAGCGCTCCTTCACTCGCCGCGGGTATTTCGGCGCCTTGATGAGCGTGCTGCTGATCTTGACGCTGACCGCTCGCCTGATCCAGCTCCAGGTCGTCCAGCACGATTATTACCGGACCCGCGCCGACGACAACCGCATGCGTCTGGTGCCGGTGCCGCCGGTGCGCGGCCTGATCTACGACCGCAACGGCGCGCTGCTGGCGCAGAACCTGCCCTCCTTCGTACTGCAAATCGTGCCGGAACAGGTGGACGATCTCGATGCCACCCTGGCGCGGTTGCGCAGGATCGTGAATCTTTCCGACCAGGATGTCGCGCGGTTCCGGGAGCGGTTGCGCAAGACGCCGCGCTACCGGCCGGTGACGCTGCGCACCAATCTGTCGCCCGAGGAAGTGGCGCGCTACGAAGTGGACCGCTACGACTTTCCCGGCGTGACGGTGGACGCCAGCCTGGTGCGCGATTATCCGCTGGGCGCAGAAGCCTCTCACGTGGTGGGCTACGTCGGCGGCATCACCGATGCCGACCTCGCGCGCATCGACGCCGACCAATACCAGGGTCTCGACCAGATCGGCAAGGTCGGCGTGGAGAAAAGCCACGAGGACCAGCTGCGCGGCCTGCCCGGCACCAAGATCATCGAGGCCAACGCCGCCGGACGTCCGCTGCGCGAGCTGAACTACCACGCCGGCAGCCCCGGCCAGAACCTTTATCTCACCATCGACGCCAGGCTGCAGCACGTAGCCGAGCAGGCGCTGGGCGAGCTCGACGGCGCGGTCGTGGCGCTGGACCCGCGCAACGGCGAAGTGCTGGCGCTGGTGTCCAAGCCCGGCTTCGATCCCGATCTCTTCGCCAACGGCGTGGACAACGCCACCTACCATGCGCTGCTCGACGATCCGCATCGGCCGCTGTACAACCGCGCGCTGCTCGGCATTTATCCACCGGGCTCGACGATCAAGCCGTTCATGGCCTTCGCCGGGCTGGAGGAGGGCACGCTCGATCCCGACAAGCCGGTGTACTGTCCGGGTTATCTCAACCTGCCCGGCTCCAGCCGCCGCTACCGCTGCTGGAAGCGCAGCGGCCACGGCGAGCTCACGCTCGAACGCGCCATCGCGCAGTCCTGCGACGTGTATTTCTACAACGTCGCGCTGGCGCTGGGCATCGACCGCATCGACCAGGCGCTGGGCGCCTTCGGCTTCGGCCACGTCACCGGGCTGGACATCGGCGGCGAACGCAGCGGCTTGTTGCCGACGCGCGAGTGGAAGCGGCGCAGCTTGCATCAGGCCTGGTTTCCCGGCGAAACGCTCAACGTCGGCATCGGCCAGGGCTATCTGACGGTCACGCCCATGCAGCTCGCCCTGGCGGTGTCGCGCATCGCCATGCGCGGCGACGGCTATCTGCCGCATCTGGTGCACGCCATCGGCGATCCGGTCGGCGGCCGCATCACCGAAGTGGCGCCGCAAAGACTGCCGCCGATCACCGTCAAGGACGCCACGATCTGGGATCGCGTCATCGCCGGCATGGAGCAGGTCACTCAGAGCCCGCGCGGTACCGCCTACGGCATCGGCGCCGACGCGCCCTACGCCATCGCCGGCAAGACCGGTTCGGCGCAGGTAGTCGGCGTGGCGCAGAACGTCGGCTACCAGGGCGCTCAGCGCAACATCGAACTGAAGCTGCGCGACAACGCCTTGTTCATCGCCTTCGCGCCGGCCGACGCGCCGCGCATCGCGGTGGCGGTGGTGGCCGAGCACGGCGCCGAAGGGGCGCTCGCCGCCGCGCCGGTGGCGCGCATGGTCATGGACCAGTACCTGCTCGGCAAGGTGCTGTACCACGCGCCGCCGGCGTCCGCCACGGTCCTGCCCGCGCCTGACAACGACGACGGGGACGAAGGCGGGCCGCTGCCGGACGAATCGCCACCGGCGCAGAATCCGAACGACGCGCCGGAAGAACCAGCGGTACCGCCGCAATGAACGTCACCGTCATCACCGCCGCGCCCAAGCCGATCCTCAACTGGAGCGAGCGCCTGGAGCGCTGGCATCTCGACCTGTGGCTGTCCGTGCTGGTGCTGGCGGTGTGCGCGCTGGGCCTGTTCATCCTCTACTCCGCGACCGGCGAGTCCGTCGCGATGGTGGTGAGCCAGGCCGAGCGCCTGGCGCTCGGCCTGGGCACAATGCTGATGCTGGCCAATGCACCGCCCGACTTCTACCGCGCCGCCGCGCCGTGGTTCTACGGCCTCGCGCTGGTGTTGCTGATCGCCTGCGCGCTGCTGGGCGCGCACGCCAAGGGCGCGCAGCGCTGGCTCGACCTGGGCTTCATGCGCTTCCAGCCCTCGGAGCTGATGAAGCTCGCCACGCCGATCGCGGTCGCCGCTTATCTGCAGAGCCGTCCGCTGCCGCCCAGCTTGCCGACCGTGCTGGCCAGTCTGGGGCTGATCGCCGTCCCGACCGCGCTGATCGCGCTGCAGCCGGACCTGGGCACCGCCCTGCTGGTGCTGGTCTCCGGACTGCTGGCGCTCTACTTCGGCGGACTCAAGCCGCGCTACCTCGCGCTCGCGCTCGCCGCTGCCGCCGCCGCCGCGCCGCTGGCCTGGTACAAGCTGCACGACTACCAGCGCGAGCGCCTGCTCACTTTTCTCGATCCCTCGCGCGACCCGCTCGGCGCCGGCTACCACATCACCCAGAGCAAGATCGCGATCGGCTCCGGCGGACTGTTCGGCAAAGGCTGGCTCGCCGGCACCCAGGCCAAGCTCGATTTCCTGCCCGAGGCGCACACCGATTTCATCTTCGCGGTCTACGCCGAGGAGCTGGGACTGATCGGCGTGTTGCTGCTGCTGGCGCTTTACGCCGCCATCGTCGGCCGCTGCCTGGTGATCGCCATGCGCGGTCAGGATACGTTCCAGCGCCTGCTCGCCGGCAGTCTGGCCCTGACGTTCTTCGTGTACGTGTTCATCAATATCGGCATGGTCATCGGCCTGCTGCCGGTGGTGGGGGTGCCGCTGCCGCTGATGTCCTACGGCGGCACCTCCATGGTGAGTTTGCTGGCGGGTTTTGGCATCCTCATGTCGATCCACACCCACCGCAAGCTGTTGGCCAGCTGATGCGCCTACTCCTCGCCGCCGCCCTGCTCCCGCTCTGCGCCGCCCGCGCCGACTATCTGGACCGCCCCGAAGCGGCGCGGCTTCTGAGCCTCTTGCAGACGCAGTACGAGTTCACCGCAGCTGATCTGGACGTCGTGAAGGCGGCGCTCAAGCAGGCGCAACCCTTGCCGCAGCTCATCGACGCCGAGCGCAACAGCAAGGAACGCACGCTGTCCTGGGACGAATACCGCGCGCTGCACGTCAACGCCGCCAACATCGCCAACGGCCTGCGCTTCCTCGACGAACAGAAGCTCTGGCTGGCGCGCGCCGAGGCGCAGTACGGCGTGCCGCCGGAAGTGATCGCGGCGCTGCTCGGCGTGGAAACCAAGTACGGCGCCTACACCGGCCGCGTGCGCGTGCTCGACGCGCTCGCCACGCAGGGCTTCGACCACCCCACGCGCGCGGCTTTCTTCTTCGACCAGCTCGCGCAGTTCTTCGTGCTGTGCCGCGACCAGCACCTCGACCCCACCCGACCGCTGGGCTCTTACGCCGGCGCCATGGGCGAGGCGCAGTTCATGCCCAGCGCCTGGCGCCGATTGGCGGTGGACTTCGACGGCGACGGCCGCGTCGATCTGTGGTCGGCACCAGACGCCATCGGCAGCGTCGCCAACTATCTGGTGAGCTACGACCCGCAGCGCGCCTGGCAGCGCGGCGAGCCGCTGCTGGCCACCGCGAGCGCTCCCTCCGCGCGGCCAGCGACGCTCACGCCCAATCTCAAGTACGCCACCTACCGCTTCGCGCAGCTCCGCAAAGACGGCATCGACACTGAGGCCTGGTTCCCGGACGCGCAGCCGGTGGGGCTGGTCGAGCTCGAGCGTGCGGACGGGCCCGAATACTGGATCGCGCTGCCGAACTTCTATGCGGTGATGGCCTACAACCCGCGCGTGTTCTATGCCATGGCGGTGACCGAACTGGCCGCGGCGCTCAAGCAGGCGCAGTCCGCGCCCCCGGGCGCCCTCGAGAGCGCCGCGCGATGAAGGCCGGCACGGCGGCCTGGTGCGCCAGCGCGCTGCTGGCTGGCTGCGCCAGCGTGCCGTCCCAATACCCTGCGCATCCTGCGTCCCCGGTCGCGCGCGCCGGCCGCGCGTCTTCGGCGCCCGCCGCGCCGGCGCAGCCGCCGGCCAATGGGCCGGTGCAACCGCAACCGGCACAAGACGGGCCGCCTGCGCCGGAGGAGATTCCGCCGGACCTCGCCTCGATCCCCGACGCGGTCCCGAAAGCCGAACCGAAAAGCGCGACCGGCAATCCCGATTCCTATGTGGTCTATGGCGATCGCTACTACGTCCTGGACCGCGCCCATGGCTTCAAACAGCGCGGCTACGCCTCGTGGTACGGCCGGAAATTCCAGGGCCAGCGCACCTCCAGCGGCGAACCTTACGACATGTTCAAGATGACCGCCGCGCACAAGACCCTGCCCATCCCCTGCTACGTGCGCGTGACCAATCTCGACAACGGCCGCCAGGTGGTGGTGCGCGTCAACGACCGCGGGCCGTTCCATTCCAATCGCATCATCGATCTGTCTTACGCCGCGGCCGCCCGGCTCGGCATGCTGGGCAAGGGCTCGACGCCGGTGGAGATCGAAGCCCTCGATCCGCCGCCGTCGGCACCGGCGAGCATGATCGCGGCGAATGACCCGCCACCGCCGCCGGCGACGGTGCCCAAACTGCAGCTCGCCACGCGGCTTGAGCCGCAAGCCCAGGAACCGTCGTCCTCCCCGTCCGTCGCGCCCGGCGCTGCTCCGATCGCGGCATCCCCGCAGAATCCAGCACCCGCTCCGGTGCCGGCGAACGGTTCGCCGCCAGGCGCGCACGGCGCGCAGTACCTGCAGGCCGGGCTCTTCAGCGATCCCGTCAACGCCGCCACGCTGCGCGAACAGTTGCTGGCGCTGGGCATCGTCAACGTGATCCTGAGGAGCGAGGCGCGCGGCGCGGCTTACGTGCACCGCGTGCTGATCGGCCCCTACGCGGATGCCGCGGCGCTCGAGGCGATGCGCAAGAAGCTCGCCGCGCTGCGCCTGCCGACCCTGCCGGTGGCCCGGTAGCGCGCCGCAAGCTGCTAAGATTCCGCGCGCAACGCTCCCGCATCAACCCCCCAGCGATCGATCAGGATGAGCCCCACACTCCGCGCATTGGTATTTTTCGTTCTCTTTTCCGGCCTCGGAATTCCCGTCGTGGCGTCGGCACAGGCGGTACCCGCGCCGCCGGCGATCGACGCCAAGAGCTATGCCCTGCTCGACTACGACAGCGGCGAGCTGATCGCCAGTCTCAACCCGGACCTGCACGTCGAGCCCGCCAGTCTCACCAAGGTGATGACGGTCTATGTGGCTTTCGACGAGATCCGCCAGGGCCGCTTGCACCTGGACGACCCGGTGCTGATCAGCGAGAACGCCTGGCGCGTGAGCATGGACCGCGACGAGTCGCGCATGTTTCTCGACGTGGGCAGCCGGGTGAAGGTTTCGGACCTGTTGCGCGGCATCATCGTGCAGTCGGGCAACGACGCCTGCATCGCGCTCGCCGAGCACATCGCCGGCAGCCAGGCGGCGTTCGTGGATCTCATGAACCAGTACGCCAAGACGCTAGGGCTGACCGACACCCATTTCGCCGACGTCAACGGCATGCCCGACGCCAACCACTACACCAGCGCGCGCGACCTGGTGATCCTGGCACGCGCGCTGATCCGCAACTTTCCCGCCGAGTACAAGATGTTCGCCGAGCGCGATTTCACCTGGCACAAGATCCACCAGGACAATCGCAACGGCCTGCTGTGGAAGGATCCCAGCGTGGACGGCATCAAGACCGGCCACACCGAATCCGCCGGCTATTGTCTGCTGTCCTCGGCGATCCGCGACGGCCGCCGGCTGATCGCCGCCGTGATGGGCACCAAGAGCTGGGCCTACCGTGAATCCGCGAGCCTGGAGCTGCTCAACTACGGCTTCCGCTTCTACGAAACCGACCGCGTGCTCGGCCCCGAGGCGCCGGTGGCCACGGTGCGCGCCTACAAGGGCGCGACGACGCAAGTCGGGGTCGGCACGCTGGCGCCGGTGTATCTGGCGCTGCCCGCCGGCAGCCGCGCCCAGCTCGCGGTGCAGCCGCAGATCACGCAAAAAGCGATCGCGCCGCTTTCCGCCGGACAGTCTTTGGGTCAGGCGACCATCCTGCTCGCCGGCAAGCCGATCAAGACCGTGCCGCTGGTCGCGTTGCGCGACGTCGCCGCCGGCGGCTTCTGGCGGCGGCTGATCGACACGATCCGCTTGTGGCTGGGCTGGTGAGTCCGTCATGAACGCGACTGCCGCCGCGAGCGCGATCCGCGTGCGGCGGCTGGGGCGGCGCGCTTATGAAGCGACCTACGCCGCCATGCGCGAGTTCACCGCCACGCGCGACCCCGACACGCCGGACGAACTCTGGCTGCTGGAGCATCCGCCGGTGTTCACGCTGGGGCAAGCCAGCCGCGCCGAGCATCTGCTCGCGCCGGGCGACATCCCCGTGGTGCAATCCAATCGCGGCGGCCAGGTCACTTATCACGGCCCCGGGCAGATCGTGGCTTACCTGCTGCTCGATCTGCGCCGGCTGGGCTACGGCCCGCGCGACCTGGTGCGGCGGCTGGAGCGGGCGATGATCGCCACACTCGCGGATTTCGGCATCGCCGCGCGGGCGCGCGCCGACGCGCCGGGCGTTTATGTCGAGCGCGCCGACTGGCCGGACGGCGGCGGCCGAACCGAGCAGCGCAAGATCGGCTCGCTGGGCCTGCGCGTGTCGCGCGGCTGCAGTTATCACGGCCTGGCGCTCAATGTGAACATGGACCTGGAGCCGTTCTCGCGCATCGAACCCTGCGGCCTGCGCGGGATGCGCGTGACCCAGGTGGCGGACCTCGGCGGTCCGCGCGAACTCGAGCCAGTGGCCCGCCGACTGGAAGCGCATTTGCTGCGGCTGTGCGCCAGGGCCGAGTGAAGAAAGCCAAGGTGCATCGGTGATCGGATTGATCGCGTAAAATACCTGGGCTGCCTTTGAAGCCCACTTCTAGGCTTTCCCGACGCATGACCTCCGCGGCAACCGACGATGTGCTGGTGCGCGTGCGCGGCTTGCGCTTCGCCTTCGGCTCGCGCCGGATCTACGACGGCGTGGACCTCGACATCGCGCGCGGCAAGCTCACCGCGATCCTGGGGCCCTCCGGCACCGGCAAGACCACGCTGCTGCGCCTGATCGGCGGGCAGTGGCGCCCGCAGGCGGGAACCATCGAGTTCGACGGCACCGACGTGCACAAGCTTCCGCGGCGCGGGTTGTTCGAGCTGCGCAAGCGCATGGGCCTGCTGTTCCAGCAAGGCGCGCTGCTCACCGACCTGACGGTGTTCGACAACGTGGCTTTTCCGCTGCGCGAGCACAGCGGCCTGCCGGAACGCTTGATCCGCGACATCGTGCTCATGAAGCTGGAAGCGGTGGGCCTGCGCGGCGCGGCGTCGCTCTATCCCGAGCAGATTTCCGGCGGCATGGCGCGGCGCGTGGCGCTGGCGCGCGCCATCGCTCTGGAGCCGCAGCTGGTGATGTACGACGAACCCTTCACCGGCCAGGATCCGATCAGCCTGGGCGTGCTCATGCGCCTGATCCACACGCTCAACCAGACGCTGGGCCTGACTTCGATCGTGGTTTCGCACGACGTGGCCGAGGTGCTGTCGATCGCCGACTACGCCTATGTGGTCTCCGGCGGCAAGGTGCAGGACCACGGCACGCCGGAGGCGATCCGCGCCAGCCGTTCGCCCTGGGTGCAGCAGTTCCTGCAGGGCGCGCCCGACGGACCGGTGCCGTTCCACTATCCTGCGGCGCGCAGCTACGCCGAAGAACTGGGGGCGGTCGCTCCGTGAACGCCCCGCTTCAAATCGTCTCCGGATTCCTGCGCCGGCTGGGCGAGGCCACGCTGTTCTTCTTCGCCATCCTCGCCGCGCTGCCGGCGGCGCTGCTGCGGCCGCGGCTGATCGTGCAGCAGCTCTACATGATCGGCGTGTTGTCGCTGGTCATCATCGTGATCTCGGGTTCCTTCATCGGCATGGTGCTGGCCCTGCAGGGTTACCGCACGCTGACCAATTTCGGCGCCGCTGGCTCGCTGGGCGTGCTGGTGGTGTTCTCGGTGGTGCGGGAGCTGGGGCCGGTGGTCACGGCGCTGCTGTTCGCCGGGCGCGCGGGCTCGGCGCTGGCGGCGGAAATCGGCTTGATGAAGGCCACCGACCAGCTCGCCGGCATGGAGATGATGGCGGTGGACCCGATCCGGCGCGTGGTGGCGCCGCGCTTTTTGGCCGGCTTTTTCGCCATGCCGCTGCTCGCCGCGATCTTTTCGCTGATGGCGATCGGCTACGGCGGCGCGCATCTGATGGGCGTGATCGTGCTGGGCGTGGACGACGGCGCGTACTGGTCGCAGATTCACCAGAGTCTGCATCCGCACGACGTCGTCGAAAGCCTCATCAAGAGCCTGGTGTTCGGCACCGCGGTGAACTGGATCGCGGTGTATCAGGGCTATCACGCGGCGCCGACTTCGGAAGGCGTGTCGCGCGCGACCACTTCTACCGTGGTGGTGTCCTCGCTGGCGATCCTGGCGCTGGATTTCGTATTGACCGCCTTCATGTTCCGGAGCTGATTCACGCGCGGTTCAGCGAAAACAAGGCAAGACGGAGGCAACATGCAATCGAGAGCGCTGGAAATCCTGGTCGGTTTCTTCGTCTGCCTGGGCGTGGCCGCGGTGTTCGTGCTCACCTTCCGCGTCGCCAGTCTCAACACCGTGGGGCCCAGCGGGAGTAGTTACACCGTGACCGCCAAGTTCGACACCATCGGCAGTCTCGCCCCGGGCGCTTCGGTCAAGCTCGCCGGGGTCAAGATCGGCCGCGTGCGCAGCATCGGCATCGATCCCAACACCTTCCAGGCCGTGGTCCGGCTTCAGATCGATAGCCACTACGACAACATTCCGCGCGATTCCGGGGCCAAAATCCTGACCGCCGGACTGCTCGGCGAGCAGTACGTGAGCATCGATCCGGGCGGCGCCGAGCAATCGCTCAAGGACGGCGACGAGATCAAGTTCACCCAATCGGCCTTCGTGCTGGAGAACATCATCGGCCAGTTTCTGGTCAATATGACGCAGTCGCAAAAAGCCCCTGCCAACGACAACGGCGGCGGCAGCGCGCCGGCGCCGCCCGGCAAGTAAGCAACGGAGAGCATCTCCATGTTCAAATCACTCGTCACTTGCCTCGCCTTGAGCCTGAGCCTCGCCGGTGCCGCATTGGCCGCCGGCGCGCCGCCGGCACCCGACGCCGCGTTGCGCAACGCGACCGAGGAGGTGCGCGGCATGATCCGCGATCACTACGCCGAGTACCGCGCCGATCAGGCCAAGTTCTACCAGGCGATCGACCAGGTGGTCGTGCCGCACTTCGACGTGCCCTACATCGCGCAACTCGTGCTCGCCCGCAACTGGCGTACGGCGACGCCGGAGCAGCGCGCGCGCTTCGCGCAGGCGTTCAAGGACATGCTGGTGCGCTCCTACGCCAACGCGATGCTGGACAATTACAATTCGGTCAAGATCGCCTGGCAGCCGGCGCGCCTGGCGCCCGGCGCCGACGACGCCACCGTGGTCAGCACGCTCACGCGCGACAACGGTCAGGTCTACACCATCGGCTTCCGCGTGCATCTGGTCAACGGCGACTGGAAGATCTACGACCTCAACATCGAGAACATTTCGCTGGTAACCAACTTCCGCGCCCAGATCAACGCCGAGATCAAGCGCACCAGCCTGGACGACGTCATCGCGCGCATGGAGAAAGGCGAGTTCAAATCCAGTCCGGTGCAATCGCGGCCGCAGTCGCAAAACGCGTCCGAGCCATAAACCCCGATGGACGCGACTGCCGCGCGGCTGGAAGGAGAACTGTGCTTCGCCACCGTGCCGGGCTGGCTAAAGCAGGCCGAGCGGCTGGTCGCCGCCGGCACGCTGGACTTGAGCGCCGTGAGCCGCGTCGACAGCGCCGGCCTGGCACTGCTGCTGGAACTGGACCGCTTGAGCCGCGCGCGCGGCGCGCCGCTCAAGATCCGTGGCGCCGGCGAACAGGTGCGGCGCCTCGCCGCGTTCTTCGGGCTGGAACCGATTCTGCGCTTGGAGGCGGAGTGAACATGAAAACGACGCGGTGCGCGGCGCTGTTCGCGCTGCTGGCGACGGCCGGCTGCGCCCACCATCCGGCCGACGATCCGGCCGATCCGCTGGAACCGGTCAACCGCGCGGTGTACAAGTTCAACGACACCGCCGACCGCTACGTGCTGCGCCCGGTGGCCCAGGGCTACGTGAAGGTCACTCCCGGCGTGGTGCGCGAGGGCGTGACCAACTTCTTCGACAACCTCGCCTATCCCAAGACCATCGTCAACGACTTCCTGCAGGCCAAGTTCAAGCGCGGCGTGTCGGACCTCGCGCGGTTCCTGGTCAACAGCGTGTACGGCGTGGGCGGCCTGATCGACGTGGGCAGCCGCGTGGGCCTGGCCAAGCACGACGAGGACTTCGGCCAGACCCTGGGCCGCTGGGGTGTGGGCGAAGGCTGGTTCCTGATGCTGCCGCTGCTCGGACCCAGCGACGGCCGCGACGCCATCGGCATGGGCGTGGATCTCTACACCGTGCCGACGCGCTACCTCCCCGGCCGTTATGACGTTTACAACTACTCGGCCACCGCGCTCAACCTGGTCAACCTGCGCGCCAATCTGTTACCGGCCGACAGCCTGCTGCGCGAACAGTTCGATCCCTATCTGTTCGTTCGCACCGCCTATTTGCAGCGCCGTCAGAGCCTGGTTTACGACGGCAATCCGCCGCCCGAGGACTACGGCCTCGACCAGGGCGACGACGCCACGCGACCGCCGCAGAACCGCTGAGAACGTCGAGGCGTTTCAGCCCACCCACGCGCGCGCGTTCTGGAACATCCGGAACCACGGCGTCTTGTCTTCCCAGCGCTGCGGCCACCAGGATCCCGTGGTGCCGGCGATGGTCCTTTCCGGATGCGGCATCAAGATGGTGACGCGGCCATCGGCGTTGCACAGCGCCGTCACGCCGCCGGGCGAACCGTTGGGATTTTCCGGGTAGCGCGCCGCGGGTCGGCCGCGAGAATCGATATAACGCATCGCGACCTGGCCTTCGCGCAGCAGCGCGTCCAGGTCGCCGGCGCCGGCGAATTCGGCGCGGCCTTCGCCGTGCGCCACGGCGACCGGCAGCCGCGAGCCTTCCATGCCGGCGAAGAACAGCGAACGGCTTTTCAGGATTTCTACCTGCGACCAGCGCGCCTCGAACTGCTCCGAGCGGTTGCGCCGGAACGCCGGCCAGCGCTCGGCGCCGGGCACCAATTCCTTCAACGCGGCGAACATCTGGCAGCCGTTGCACACGCCCAGGGCGAAGCGATCCGGTCGTTCCAGGAAAGCGCGAAACTGCGCGCGCGCGCGTTCGTTGAACAGGATGGATTTGGCCCAGCCCTGGCCGGCACCGAACACGTCGCCGTAGGAAAACCCGCCGCCCGCCACCAGCCCGGCGAACTCCTCGAGCGAGACGCGACCTTCGAGGAGATCGGTCATGTGCACGTCCACCGCCTCGAAACCGGCGGCGTGGAAGGCGTAAGCCATCTCCACATGACCGTTGACGCCCTGCTCGCGCAGGATGGCCACGCGCGGGCGCCGCACGAAGGACGGCGCACCGTCCAGCGGGTAAGTCAGATGGAGGCTGAGGCCCGGATCGTCGGCCCGGCCGGTCGACTCGAACTCCTCGCGCGCGCAATCGGGATCGTCGCGCAGCGCCGCCAGACGATAACTGGTTTCGGCCCACAGCCGATGCAGCCGCTCGCGCGACGCGCGGTAAATCTCGCGCCCGCTGGCCGAAAACGCGATGCGATCGTCCGCGCGCGGCGCGCCGATGTCGTGTGCGCTCAAGCCCGCCGCATGCAAGCGCCCGAGCAGGGCCGCGCTGTCTTCCGCGCGCACCTGCAGCACCATGCCCAGTTCCTCGCTGAACAATGCCGCAAGCGCCGCCGGCTCCCGTTCCGGCACCTCGATGTCCAACCCGCAGTGCCCGGCGAAAGCCATTTCGCACAAGGTGACGAACAGTCCGCCGTCGCTGCGGTCGTGGTAGGCGAGCAGCCGGCCTTCGGCGCTCAGCCGCTGGATCAGCTCGAAGGCCGCTTTGAATTGTGCGGGATCGTCGAGATCCGGGACCGCCTCGCCGAACGCGCCATAGACCTGCGCCAGCGCGCTGCCCCCGAGCCGGTTGCGGCCCGCGCCGAGATCGACCAGCAAAAGCCGCGTGGCGCCGCAATCCAGGCGCAGCTGCGGCGTGAGCACACGGCGCACGTCGGCGACCGGCGCGAAGGCGGAGATCACCAGCGTCAGCGGACTGGTCTGCGTGCGCGCGACGCCGTTCTGCTCCCAGACCGTGCGCATGGACAGCGAATCCTTGCCGACCGGAATGGCGATGCCCAGCTGCGGACACAAGTGCGCGCCCACCGCGCGCACCGCGTCGTACAGCCGCGCGTCCTCGTCGTCGCAGCCCGCCGCCGCCATCCAGTTGGCCGACAGGCGCACGTCGGACAGCTTCTCGATCGGCGCGGCGGCGAGGTTGGTCAGCGCCTCGCCCACCGCCATGCGCGCCGAGGCTGGCGCATCCAGCAGCGCCAGCAGCGGTCGCTCGCCGAGCGCCATCGCCTCACCGGTGACCGCTTCGAAGCCGGTGGCCGTGACGGCGCAATCGGCCACCGGCACCTGCCAGGGACCGACCATCTGGTCGCGCACCGTCAGCCCGCCGACGGTGCGATCGCCGATCGTGATGAGGAACGTCTTGGCGGCGACCGCCGGCAGCCGCAGCACGCGCTCCGCCGCTTCCTTGAAGTCCAGGCCTGCATCGGCGAAGGGCGTGTTCGCGCCGCACTGGCGGCGCGTTTCGCGCGTCAAGCGCGGCGGTTTGCCGAACAGCACGTCCATCGGCAGTTCGACGACCGGGGGGCCTGCGAGGCTGCCGCCCGCTTCGCCGGCGGCGCTCGGCGGGGATTCGTCCCGCACCCGCAGCAGCGGCTCGGCGGTCGCCTCGCCCACCACGGCCCAGGGACAGCGTTCGCGCGCGCAGATCCGCGCCAGGCTGGGCAGCGCCTGCGCCGCCACGGCCAGCACATAGCGCTCCTGGGCCTCGTTGCACCAGATCTCCATCGGCGACAGCGAGGGATCGGCGGACTGGATGGCACGCAAACGGATCGCCGCGCCGCGGCCATCGGCGTGCACCAGCTCCGGCAGGGCGTTGGACAAGCCCCCCGCTCCGACATCGTGGATGGAGAGGATGGGATTGTCTTCCCCCAGCGCCCAGCAGGCGGCGATCACTTCCTGGCAGCGCCGCTGCAGCTCGGGATTGGCGCGTTGCACCGAGGCGAAGTCGAGCGCCTGGTCGGAGACACCGGTGGCTTTCGAGGAGGCGGCGCCGCCGCCCAGGCCGATCAGCAGCGCCGGCCCGCCGAGCACCACCAGCTTGGCGCCAACCGGCACGGCGCGCTTGTGCACGTGCGGCGCGCGGATGTTGCCGTAGCCGCCGGCGACCATCACCGGTTTGTGATAGCCGCGCAGGCGACCGTCCGGCTGCCGGCACTCGAAGCTGCGGAAATAGCCGGCGAGATTGGGCCGGCCGAACTCGTTGTTGTAGGCGGCGGCGCCGATCGGCCCTTCCAGCATGATCTGCAGGGCCGAGGCCATGTGCGCGGGCCGGCCGACGTCGGCGGTGGCGAGTTCCCAGGGTTGCTCGAATCCCGGAATGCGCAGGTGCGAGACGGTGAAACCGCACAAGCCGGCCTTGGGCTGCGCGCCGCAGCCGGTCGCCGCCTCGTCGCGGATCTCGCCGCCCGCGCCGGTGCCCGCGCCCGGATGCGGACTGATGCCGGTGGGATGGTTGTGCGTCTCCACTTTCATCAACAGATGCACCGCCTCTTCGTGCAGCGCGTAGCGGCGATCCGCCGCGGCGAAGAAGCGCGCCGCCTTCGGTCCCGCCACCACCGCCGCGTTGTCGCGGTAGGCGGACAGCACGCCATGCGGCGCGGCGGCGTAGGAACGCTTGATCAGCTCGAAGGGCGACTGCGGCTGGACCTCGCCGTCGATGACGAAGCGCGCGTTGAAGATCTTGTGCCGGCAGTGCTCGGAGTTGATCTGCGCGAACATCATCAGCTCGGCGTCGGTCGGGTTGCGGCCGGCCTGCGCGAAATACGCGCACAGGTATTCGATCTCCGGGTCCGACAGCGCCAGCCCCCAGGCGCGGTTCACGCTTTCCAGCGCGGCCCGGCCGCCGCCCAGCACGTCCACCGTGCGCAGCCCGCGCGCCGGCGGATGCGCGAAGATCTCCGCCAGCCGCGCGGGCTCGCCGAGCACGCTCTCGGTCATGGGATCGTGCAGCTCGCCCCACAGTGCGGGCGGCAGTTCGCCGACGCCGTCGCACAGGTACGCGCGACCGCGCTCGATGCGCTCGACGGCGGCCAGACCGCAGACGCGCGCGATGTCGGTGGCCTTGGACGACCACGGCGACACCGTGCCCAACCGCGGCACCACGTAGAGCGCGGCGTCGGCCGGCGCGAAATGAGTCCCGTCCGCGCCGAGCAGACGCGCAAGCTGGGCGCGCGGCACGCCGCGGTGCTCGATCAGGAAGAACTCCTGCACGCGTAGCGCGCGCAGCGCGGGTTGCGCGGCGCGCAGGCGTTCGAACAAGCGGCGCGCGCGGAAATCCGGCGGACTGACCGCCGCCGTGACGAGGTCCGGTTTCACTTCACTTCGCACCAGTCCAGCCCCCGCTCTTGATGCGCGCAGGCGATCCAATCCGGCGTGCAGTTCAAGGCCGCCGCGGCCGCGCGGCGCGCCAGCTCCGGCGTGTTGTTGATCTCCGACAGATGGATCAGCACCAGGTGCCGCAGGCGCGAACAGTCGATCGCGGCGAGCAGCGCGGCGGCCTGGGCGTTGCTCAGGTGACCGCGGTCGCCGGCGACGCGGCGCTTGAGCGCGGCGGGATACGGCCCGCGGGCGAGCATCTCCCCATCGTGGTTGAACTCCACGAGCAGCGCGTGACAGCCGGAAAGCACCGCCCGCATGTGCGGAGTCACGCTGCCGGCGTCCGACAATACGCCGACGCGGAACGCTCCGTCGCCGAACACGTACTGGCAGGGCTCGCGCGCGTCGTGCGGCACCGGGAACGGTTCGACCGCCAGATCGCCGATGGCGAAGGGCTGGTGCGGGCTGAAGTGGCGCAGCAGGTCGGCATCCGGCGCCTCGCGCCAGGATTTGCGCGTGCCGGGCGTCAGCCACACCGGCAGGCGGTAGCGCTGCGCCAGCCGCGCCACGCCGCTCAAGTGATCGGCATGTTCGTGGGTCACCACGACGGCGTCCAGGTCCTCGGCGGCCAAGCCCAATCGCTGCAGACGGGCTTCGGTTTCCGCCAGCGGCAGGCCGCAGTCGAGCAGCACGCGCGTGCGGCCCGCGCCGATCACGGCGGAATTGCCCTTGCTGCCCGAACCCAGCATGGCGAAACGGATCATGGCGCGAGGCCTGCGCCCGGCCGCCGTCCCGCTGCGGCCCGCCCCGCTGCGGGCTTACTTCTTATGCTCGCCTCCGCTGGTAAAGAGCGGAAACGGCATCACCTTGGCCGATTCCCCTCCGGCGAGGATGCGCGCCGCGCCCTGCTTGCTGACCTCGTCGATACGCACGATGGCATGCACCGGCAGATAGGTGCGCACCACGTTGGCGAACTCGGTCTTGAGCTTTTCCTCGGTGGGATCGACCAGCACCCCGCCTTTTTCGCCGAACACCAGCTTTTCCACCTCGACGAAACCGAGCAGGCCACCGTGGCTGACGCCGCGCGCGTAGATCTCGTAAACCTGCCCCTGATTGTGGAAGGTCACGCGGTAGAGTCGCTGGGAGCTCATGGTCGGCGGCGTCTGGCGGCGCGCCTATTATCGCGGATTTCGGCCCAGCGTGGGACCGCGGCGGCAGGCCCGCGCCCCGCGTGGCGCGTCTTTCAGACGGATCGGTGCAAGGGCGGCAGCTCGCCGCTGACGACGAAACGTGCTTCCTCGGCGATGTTGGTGGCGTGGTCGCCGATGCGCTCCAGGCTCTTGGCCACCGTCACCAGGCTGACGCCGGTTTCGATCCACTCCGGCGCCTCCCGCATGCGCGCCAGCAGCTCGCCGATCAAACCGTGGTACATGCGATCCAGCTCGGCATCGTCGAGCCAGGCGCGCTCGGAGGCGGAAGCGTCGGCACCGACGAAGGCCTCGACCGCTTGCGCCAACAGCGTCTGAGCCTGGCCGCCGATCCACAGCAGGCGGCCGACGATCTCCGCCGGCAGCGGCAGGTGCTGCTCGCGCAGCCGTTTGGCCATGCGCTTGACATGGTCGCCGATTCGTTCCAGCTCGCGGCTCACACGCTGCGCGGCGACGATCACCCGCAGATCGCGCGCCACCGGCTGCAAGCGGGCGATCAGTTCGAGCGCTTCGCGGTCGATGTCGCCGCGCTGCGCATCGATCCGGTCATCCGCGGCGATCACCGCGGCGAACTCCTCGCCGTCGCCGTGGCGCACCGCCGCCAGCAGTCGCGCCAACTGCGCCCGCGCGCTGGCGCCCATGTCTTCGACGCGCCGAATCAGTTCCCGAAGATGGGCGTCATAGACGCTCAAGGTATGGGGTGCGGTCTCAACCATGGCCGGCCGGCTCACTCCGTGTCGCGTTGATGGGTTCCGAACTCCGCTGTGCCTTGAGCGTCGGCGCCGTGACGCGAGGCTTCACCCAAACCGCCCCGTGATGTAGTCCTCGGTGCGCGTTTCCTTCGGCCGCGTGAAGACCTGCTGGGTCTGGCCGAACTCGACCAGCTCGCCCAGGTACATGAAGGCGGTGTAATCCGCGACCCGCGCCGCCTGCTGCATGTTGTGGGTGACGATGACGATGGTGTAATCGCTCTTGAGCTGGTAGATCAGCTCCTCGATCTTCGCCGTAGCAATGGGATCGAGTGCGGACGTCGGCTCGTCGAGCAGCACGACCTCCGGCCGTACGGCGATGGTGCGCGCGATGCACAGCCGCTGCTGCTGGCCGCCGGACAGGCCCAGGCCGCTGGAGTGCAGCTTGTCCTTGACCTCGTCCCACAGCGCGGCGCGCTTGAGCGAGCTTTCCACCCGATCGTCCATCTCCGACTTGGGCAGTCGTTCGTAGAGGCGGATGCCGAAGGCGATGTTGTCGTAGATCGACATCGGAAAGGGAGTCGGTTTCTGGAAAACCATCCCGATGCGGGCCCGCAGCAGGTTGAGGTCCTGCCGCTGCGCCAGAATGTTCTCGCCGTCGAACCACACTTCCCCTTCGGCGCGCTGCTTGGGATAGAGATCGTACATGCGGTTGAACACGCGCAGCAGGGTGGACTTGCCGCATCCCGAGGGTCCGATCAAAGCGGTGACCTTCTTCTCGTACACCGGCAGCGCGATGTTCTTGAGTGCCAATGACTCGCCGTAATAGAAATGCAGGTTGCGCACGGAGATTTTCTCCGGCAGCGCGGCGGCTTCCGTCCCGTGAGACTCCTGAGCCTCGATGGTCGGCTTTTTCAGCGCCACGCCGCCGAGCGCGGCGGTCCGCTCGTTCATGACTCACTCCCAGTGCGCGCGACCGACAAGGCGCGCGCGACGATATTCAGCGCCAGCACCGCCGCAGTGATGATCAGTGCTCCGCACCAGGCCAGCGCCTGCCAATCCTTGTAGGGCGACAGCGCGAACTGGAAAATGACCACCGGCAAGTTGGCCATCGGGGCGTTCATGTCGGTGCTCATGAACTGATTGTTGAGCATGGTGAACAGCAGAGGCGCGGTCTCGCCGGCGATGCGCGCGACCGCGAGGAGCACCCCCGTGATGATGCCGGCGCGTGCCGCTCGATAGGCGACCTTGAGGATCACGACCCAGCGCGGCGAACCCAGGGCTGCGGAAGCCTCGCGCATGCTGTCCGGCACGAGGCGCAGCATGTCCTCGCTGGTGCGCACCACCACGGGCAAAACCAGTAAGGCCAGCGCCACACCGCCCGCCCAGGCCGAAAAATGCCCCATGCGCACCACCATTACCGTATAGACGAATAGACCGATCACGATGGAGGGCGCCGACAGCAGCACGTCGTTGATGAATCGCACCACCGTGGCCAGGCGGGTGTCGCGGCCGAATTCGGCGAGGTAAGTGCCGGCGAGGATCCCGACCGGCGCGCCCAGGAGGGTCCCGACCAGGGTCACGACGATACTGCCGTAGATCGCGTTGAGCAAGCCGCCGGCGCTGCCGGGCGGCGGCGTCATCTGCGTGAACACCGCGGGCGACAGGCTGCCAACGCCTTTCACCAGCAGGGTGCCGAGAATCAGGAACAACACCAACAAACCCGACATCGCGGCGGCCGAGGCCAGCGTCATGACGGCGCGGTTGCGCCAGCGGCGACGGCGGTAAATCGCGGCATTCATCGAACTTTATCCCTACTTGCCCGCGCGGCGTTCGAGTTGCAGCAGCAGGTAACGCGCGGCCGCCAGCACGAGGAAAGTGATGAGGAACAGGATCAAACCGAGGGCGATCAGTGCCGAGGTATAGAGCGCGCCGGTGGCCTCGGTAAACTCGTTGGCGATCGCCGCCGAAATCGTCGTGCCGGGCGCGAGGAGCGAGGGCGCGATCCGGTGGGCGTTGCCGATGACGAAGGTCACCGCCATGGTTTCGCCCAGCGCGCGGCCCAAGCCCAGCATGATGCCCCCGATCACGCCGGTGCGGGTATAGGGCATCACCACGTTGCGCACCACCTCCCAGGTGGTACAGCCGAGGCCGTAGGCCGATTCCTTCAACACCGCCGGAACGGTTTCGAATACGTCGCGGGTCACCGAGGTGATATAGGGCACCACCATGATGCTGAGGATGATGCCGGCGGTGAGCACGCCGATGCCATAAGGCGGACCGGCGAAAAGCCGGGAGAAAACCGGCACGCCGGAGAAAACGGAAATGATCAGGGGTTGCACCTCCTTCTGCAGGAAGGGCGCCAAGACGAACAAACCCCAGATGCCATAGATGATGCTGGGAATGCCGGCCAAGAGCTCGATGGCCGTGCCGATCGGTCGCTTGAGCGGCCGCGGGCACAGTTCGGTGATGAAGATCGCCACGCCGATGCTGACCGGAATGCCGATCAACATGGCGATGAAAGAGGTCACCAAAGTCCCGTAGATCGGCCCCAGCGCCCCGAATTTCTCGGTCACCGGGTTCCAGGCTTCGGTAGTGAAGAAGCTCAAGCCCTCGGAGCGCAACACGGGGGCCGCGCCGTAGATCAGCGAGACGATGACCCCGCCAAGAAGCACGAGCACCAAGATCGCGGACAGTCGGGTCGCTTCGCGCAAGGCGACGTCGCGCAGGTTGTGCCAGCGCAAAGCGGCGGCCGGAACGTCCAGTGCCGCGGTGGAAGAGCGAATGGACACCGAGGCGATGTGATTCACGTGAGGAAGCCCTACTCTACTTGAAAGCGCGGGGGGTCGGCGACCGTATGCCGACCCCCCGGTGCTTTGGCTTTACTTCCAGATCGGCTGGCCCGCGCTGTCCTTGATGTTGTTTTTCCAGGACTGCTCGACCAGTTTCACGACATTCTCGGGCATCGGGATGTAATCCAGTTCCTCGGCCATCTTGGCGCCGTTCTTGTAGGCCCAGGCGAAGAACTTGAGCGCTTCCAAGGCGTCCTGCGCGTTGGGAACTTGCTTGGGCATCAAGATGAAGGTGGCCCCGGTGATCGGCCAGCTCTTCGCCCCGGGCTGGTCGGTCAGGATCTGGTAGAAGCCGGGGGCATTTTCCCAGTCTGCGTTGGCGGCGGCGGCCTGGAAGGTCTCGGTACCTGGCTCCAGGACCTTGCCGGCCTTGTTGATCATCTTCATGTAAGTGAGCTTGTTTTGCTTGGCGTAGGCGTACTCGACATAGCCGATCGCGCCCTCGAACTGCGCGACATTGCCGGACACGCCCTCGTTACCCTTGGCGCCCACGCCCACCGGCCACTCCACGGAGGTGTCGGAGCCCACCTTGTCCTTCCATGCCGGACTCACCTTGGACAGGTAGTCGGTGAAAATGAAAGTGGTCCCCGAGCCGTCGGAACGATGCACCACCACGATCGGCTTGGACGGCAGCTTGACGCCGGGATTGAGTTTTTTGAGTGCCGGATCATCCCATTGGGTGATCTTGCCCAGATAGATGTCGGCCAGGGTCGGTCCGTCGATGACCAGCTCGCCCGGCTTGATGCCAGGTAGATTGATCGCGGCCACTTCGCCGCCCATGACCATCGGCCACTGAGTGAGGCCTTTCTTCTCGAGATCCTCGGGTTTCAGCGGCTTGTCGGAAGCGCCGAAGGTGACGGTCCGCGCCTCGATCTGCTTGATGCCTCCGCCGGACCCGATGGACTGGTAGTTCAAGCCGATCCCGGTCTCCTTCTTGTAGGCGTCCGCCCACTTCGAGTAGATCGGATAGGGGAAGGTGGCGCCGGCGCCGGAGATGTCGCCGGCCAATGCCGCCGGGACGCTCGCCGCCGCGGCTGCGGCCAACACCCAGGGTCGCAACAATGCCTTCTTGAGGTTCACGATGATTCTCCCGTATCGGTTGGGAAAGGAGGGCCAACAGCAGGAACTCCCAGCAAGGATACGGGACGCAATTGACAGTTTTTTTGCACTCCTTGCGCGGCGCCGGCGAGGAAGCCGCAAACCTTTCAGCGCGATGCAAAAATGCGGCGCAACCGCAACAGCCCGCCGAGGGCATTGATCACCGCGTCGGGCACGTTCGGGCGCTTGCCCAGCATCCAGGCGATGGCCTGCTTGTACTTGTCGGAATACGGCGGGAACATCAGGTCCGGATCGCCGATCCCGGGGCCGTCCTCCACCACGGCGCGCGGATTGGAGCACTCCAGAAAACTATAGCGCCCGCCGATGCGGCCGATGCCGCTGTGATTGACGCCGCCGAACGGCAGATGAGGATTGGTGCCGGACTGGATGAGATTGTGATTGACCACCGTGCTGCCCGAGGTGGTGTGGGCCAGAACCCAGTCGATGAATTCGCGGTCGCGGGCGAACAGATACAGCCCTAGCGGCTTGGGCCGCTTGCGGATCTCGCGCACCACGTCCTCGCGCTCGCGGAACGGCAGCACGCACAGGATCGGGCCGAAGATCTCCTCCTGCATGATGCGCATGCCATCGTTGACGTTCGACAGGAGGGTCGGCGAAATATAAAGATCCTCCGCTTCGGTCTCGCCGCCGAACTCGAGCGTCGCGCCCTGGGCCAGGGCGTCGTCGAGCAGTCCCTTGATGCGATCGAAATGCCGGCGGTTGACGATGCGCGGCAGCTCGGGCGAGTGGCGAAAACCCGCGCCGGCGGCGTCGTACATGGCCTTCAGCGCCTTGCCGAGTTCGTCGATGAAGGCGCGCTGCACGGTTTCGTGCACCAGCGCGTAATCCGGCGCCAGGCACACCTGCCCGCAGTTGGCCACCCGCCCCCAGGCGATCTTCTTCGCGGCATCGCGCAGATCGGCACTGCGGTCGATGATCGCCGGATTCTTGCCGCCCATCTCCAGGGTGACCGAGGCGAAGTGCTCGGCGGCGGCGCGCATCACCAGCCGGCCGACCGCGTGACCGCCGATGAAGAAGATGTGGTTGAACGGCAGCCTGAGCACTTCCTGGGCCACTTCCGGCCCGCCCTGCACCACCGCGAATTCGTCTTCCGGAAAGACCTGCCCGACGATGTCCGCCAGCACCCGCGCGGAGTGCGGCGCGAGCTCGGACGGTTTGAGCAGGCAGGCATTACCCGCGGCGATGGCGCCCAGAAGCGGCACCAAGCCGATGGCGATGGGCGCGTTCCAGGTGGCGAGGTTGAGCACCACGCCCTTGGGCTCGTATTGCACGTAGCACTTCTTGCCCAGGGTCATCAGCGTGCCCTGCACCGGCTGCGGCCGCATCCATTCGGCGAGGTGCGCGGCGATGAACTCGGCCTCCGTCTTGACCATCAGCAGCTGGGCGTCCACGTCGGTGTCCTGCAGGCGCAGCTCCTTCCTCGCCGCCTCCAGGATCGCCGGCCGCGCAGCCAGCGTCGCGGCGAGCAGCCTGCGGATCTTGTCGGCACGCTGCTCGGCGGTGGTCTCGCGCAGCGCCGGCGCCTTGGCCGCCAGACGTTCGAACAGCGCGGTGAGATCAGGGATGGACTCTTTCAGGATCGCGTTCATGGCACTCGTCACCTTGATGCTCGCCCTTTTCCTGCGGATTGAGCGGCGCGAAACGCCAGCCCGAATCTGCCGAGTCAGCCCGCGTCCGTCATGAGGGGATCGAGCGGTTCGTCGCCGCTCTTGGGGTCCGTCGGCACGCCTGGGCCCGCAGCTTGGCCTGGCCGACGTTGGCGCCGGTGATGAAGGCGGTGTTCATCGCCGATCGCGCAAAGTGCTTTTTCGAACCCTCGGCGCCAGGGAGGACGCCCTCTTGTAGAGGACCTGCATCAATGTCCGCCGCGCGCTGCCGCCTGTGGGCTGAACTCGCCCACCGTCATCGGCTGGTTGATGCGCCACCAGTTGTCGCCGGCCGCGTTGGGCATGTACGTGGCTTCGTACGCGCCCGAGCTCAGGTCGTGATAGACCGTGGTGCTGCGATGGTAGGTGTGCGACTCCTGCGACCAGAAATAATTGACCAGGGTCACGCGATACAGCTGGCCACGCGCGTCGTAGTTGTCGGCCCACAGCGTCAACCAGGTGTCTTCGTCGCAGTAAATGAGTCGTTTGTGGTAGATGTGGCGCACGCCGGGCTTGAGGTCGCCTTCGATGACCCACACCCGGTGCAGCTCGTAGCGCTCATCGTCGGGGTTGATGGTGTGCGGCGTGGTGAGCTGGGTCAGCTTGATCGCGGGGTCGTTGATCTTGAAGTTGTTGTAGGGAACGTACATCTCCTTCTTGCCGATCAGCTTCCAGGTGTAGCGCTCGGGCGAACCGTTGAAGCCGTAGTCGTCGTCCACGGTGCGCATGCCGGCGGGCGGCACCGGGTAGTCGAAGCCGACCTCGGGGGCCTCGCGCACGCGGCGGATGCCGGGCAGGTACTGCCAGGACTGGGTGGCGTCGTTGGTGAAATCGTTGGGCTGATAGCCGACCGCGACGAAGCCCTTCTGGCGCTCCGGCAGCAGGTAGGCGGTGTAGAAGAATGCGTTGTACTTGTCCTGGTAGCTGAGCTTCATGTCCTTGTTGTTGTTCCCGGGGTTCATGGTCTTGAAGTGGTTCTTGCCCCAGGCGACGCTGCCGTTGTTGTAAACGTCGGCCACGTCATAAGTCACCTCTTCGGTCCAGGCGCGATGGGGGTTGATCGCATTCCAGATCGCTTCCAGGCCGGACTGCGGGAAGGGAAAGGGGATGCCGCCGGCGATGCCGGTGATGCCCTTGCCGTCGTGGATCACCTCGGAAGTCACCGCGTTCTTCTTCACCACCGCGCAAACCCAGGGATCGAAGGCGAAATCCCGGTGGCTGGGATAGACGTTCATGCGGTAGTCGTTCGGATACTTCTTGAGCAGCGCCTTCTCGCCCTCCGTGAGCTTGTCGGCGTACTGCGCCATGTTCTGCGCGGTGATGGTGAACAGCGGCTTTTCGTCGGCGTACGGACCCGGCTCGTAGCCGTAGGGATGCTTCATGCCCGGCCAGCTCGCGTTCCATTTGCCGGTGTAAGCCGCCACGCCGTCGGCGCTGCCGGCCCGGATCGCGCCCTGGCAGGTGTATTTGGGGCCGTCGAGCTGCGCCGCCATCTGCTCCGACACCTTCGCCTGGGCGCCGTGCAGCGCCGCACCGAACCCGCAGACCAGCAGGAAGGAAACCACCGCCACCGTCGATTTGGTCATGATTCTGTTCGCCCTCCAGCGCACGTCAGCGCATGTTAGCCGCGCCGAGGACCCCCGCATCGTCCGAACCGAGTAGCCGAAATGGAGGCGCGATTCAGCGATAATCGGCGAGCAGTTCGATGCCCACGCGCGTCTCCTCGGCGGCGCGGCGCTCCATGTCGGCGATGGCGAACTTCTCCAGCGCTCCCCCGACCAGCGGGATCCTGGCGCGCACGTCCCAGCGGTAGTTCACCACGCATGCGTCGCCGTCGTCGCGGATCGCCGTTTCGCAGGACATCGACAGCGGCATGCCCTGCGCCTCCACCGTCACCTTCCCGGTCTTCGACCGCAGGTTCCAGGTCTCCTCGTTGACCACGGTAGTCTCGCCCGCGGCTTTCTTGACGCCCGGCATCTGCACCGGCACCTTGCGCTCGATGCGGATGCTGAAGTCCTTGCCGTCGAAGCGGTGCGCCAGCACGCGGTACTTGCCGGCGTAGCCCAGCGCCTCGAGGCGGCGCACGTGGAAATCCCGGTCGGCGAACATCTTGACCACCGCCGCCGCCGGCGCCGGATAACGCGCCTGCATTTCGTGTTTCATACCCCTTTCCCCTACGATGCCGCGCCCGCCGTCCGTGGTGACGGCGCGAATCTCCCAGGCCCTGCCGCGCCCTTCCGTGGCGCGGCGTTCGCGATGGCCGGTGAAGCGCGATTCAACCCGTGTACGGCTCGAACGAAGCCTTGGGCGAGCTGCACTCCGGGCAGGTCCAGTCCTCCGGCAGATCCTCGAAGCGCGTGCCGGGCGCGATGCCCTGGTCGGGCAGACCCTTTTCCTCGTCGTAGATGAAGCCGCAGATGGTGCAGATCCACTTGTTCATGGAACTCCTCGGGTTGGGTCGCAGCGATCGAAAGCTTCGCAGAATCCGCCGCGGGCTGCTTAAGCCGCTTGAGTGAGATCAGGCAAGATTGAACGCCGCCATCACCGCGGCGGTGTCGGCGCCCAGCGCCTGTGCCCGTCCGGCGGGAGCGCGCGCTTGCGGCGGACGAACCGCCTCCGGCGCGATGCGCGCCGTCCATTCCCGTTGGCGCGCGCGCAGCGCTGCCACCGAGTCCGGCCGGTCGAACTGCAGGCCATGCCGCACCACGTCGCACAGCGCGAGCGAGAGGCGCCGGCCACCGCCGCCCATCCAGCTCGCCCAGGCCGCCAGCGCCGCGTGCAGCCCGGTCAGAGGATCGGCGATGGCGTCGCCCGCGATCAGCCGCAGGCCCGTGGCCTGGCGCATCAGGTAAGAAAGGCCGGCGTTGACCGCCGCGTCGTCGCCGTAGGCGATCCAGTTTTCCTGCGGCTCGCCCAGGCCGTAGCCGGTGATCGTCACCCAGGTCAAGCGCGGATTTTCGTCGAGCAGTTCCGGCACGCGTATGCCGAGCTGGCGCAGCGCGCGCGGCCGCGAAGCCTCGATCACGAGGTCCGCACGCGCCAGCAGCGCACGCAGCCGCGCGCGGTCCCGCGCGTCGGAAAAATCCAGCGCCACGCTTTGCTTGCCGGCGTTGAGCAGATCGAAAAAGGCCGCCGGGCCGCGCCGCGCGCCGTCCGGCCGGCGCAGGCTTTCCACCTTGATCACCCGCGCGCCGCAGCGCTGCAGCAGCTGCGCGCACAGCGGCCCGGCCCACAGCGAGGACAGATCCACCACGCACGGCGCGCGCCGCGGCGCGGCCGCCACGCGCTGGCGCCGGGAAAACGGAGGGTCGGCCCGCAGCCAGGGCACGGCGGGCGTCGGCACCGGCACGTCGGGCGCCACGGCCAACCCGAGCTCGCGCCCGCGCTCGACCAGGTCGTGCAGGCCGGCGTGCGCGACGCGCGTGCGCACCGCTTCCCAGTCGCCCACGGCCTCGCATTCCAGCCAGGCGGGAAGCAGCGCCCAATCGTCGTCGCGCACCAGGCTCACGGCGATGGCGCCGTCGCGCGTCGCAAGCAGGCGGCAGCCACCGCTGGGGGAGGCCGCGCCGCTGCGGGTCAGATGGCGGATCGCCGCGCGTTCGCCAAGCAGGGTTGCGCCGCGCAAGCCGGTGAATGCGTCTGGAGGAGCGATGGCGGCGAGCGCCGCCAGCGCACCATCGGCGCAGGCGGCCAGCGGCGCGGGGCACATCTGCGGTGCGCCGTCGGGCAGACCGGTGAGCGCCATCAGGCCACTCTCGGCCCAGGCCTGCGCAGGATGCTGGGCGGGCGGTTCGAGCGGCCGTGCGGGGTCCAGATCGAGACTCGCCAGCAGGCGGCGCGCGTAGACCGCCGCGGTTTCCTCAGGCCGGGCGCTCAGCGTGGCGCGGCACTCTTGCGCTGGAGCCATAGCGTTTCGGCGCGCCGCTGCAGCGCCGCGCTCATGTCGGCGAAGCCCTGCGTGAGCGCCGGGCGGAACAATGCCAGAACCAGCGGCGTAAGCCAGCCGCGCAATTCGAAATGCGAATCGTAGCGCGTGCGCTCGGGTCCCAGCGCCTCGATCCGGTGACGGCGCAGGCTGGACAGCGCGCCCAGCGGCACCGGCTTCATCGCGTAGGCAAATCCATGGCCTTCACTGCACTCCTTGATCCATTCGCGCTGGCGCTGCGGCCTGGCGCGCAGCCGCACGACCATATCGATGGGATCGCCGGGCTTGAGCGTGGAGCGGCATTCGATGCAGAACGGATTCCATTCCGCGTAGCGCGGCAGGTCCGCGATCACTTCCCACACCACGGCGGCCGGCGCGGCGATGTCGCGGCGGTGATCGAGCACGAACCCGCGCATCAGGCGGCGTGCCTCTCGGCGGCGGCGAATTCTTCGCGGATTAAGCGGCGCAGGAGTTTGCCGGTCTCGTTGTATGGAAGCGCGTCCTTGAACACGATCTCCTGCGGCACGCGCGAAGACCGCAGTCGCGTCTTGACCCAGGCTTGCAGCTCGGCGGCGCAAACCTGAGCCTGCGGCTTGAGCACCACCGCCGCGGCCACCGCCTCGCCCCATTGTTCGTCCGGCATCGCCACCACCGCCGCGTCCGCGATCGCCGGATGCGCGAGCAGCACCTCCTCGATCTCGCCCGGCGAGATGTTCTCGCCGCCCCGCACGATCACGTCGTCGGCGCGGCCTTCGAGAAACAGGTAGCCCTCGGCGTCGAGGAACCCGCGGTCGCGGGTGCAGAACCAGCCGTCCGCATCGCGCTGCGCGCCCAAGGCCCGATATTCGCCGGACACTTGCGCGCCGCGCACGTAAACCAGCCCGGACTGCTCCGGCCCGAGCACGCGGCCGGCTTCGTCGCGCACTGCGATCTCCACCGCGCCGGTGGCGCGGCCGACCGAGCCGAGCCGGCGGCGGATCTTGGGATCGTCGCTGGCGGCGGCGGCGCGGTGATCTTCGGGACCGAGCACGGCGATGGTGGAACTGGTCTCGGTGAGACCGTAGGCATTGGTGAAATCCACGCCGGCAAACAGGCGCATCGCCTTCTCCACCACGGGCAGCGGCATCTTGCCGCCACCATAAGCGATGGCCCGCAAGGTCTCCGGCGCGGCGCGGCCGCTCGTCTCCAGGTGTTCGACGATGCGCGCGAGCATGGTCGGCACCAGGAAAGCGTGCGTCGCGCGCTCGCACCGCGCGGCCTCCAGCCACAGCGCCGGCTCGAAGCGCGGCAGTTGCACCATGCGCCGGCCGGCGTAGGTCGAAGACAGCACCGCGGAGATGCCGGCGATGTGGTAGGGCGGAACCGCGACCAGGATCGCCTCGTCCTCGGCGGCGGCGGCGAACTCCACCGTGCCGACGATGTAGCTCATCAGGTTCTCGTGGCGCAGAATGGCGGCCTTGGGTTTGCCGGTGGTGCCGCTGGTGAACAGCAGCACCGCCACGGCCTGCGGATCTTCCGCCGGCTCGGGTGGCGCGCTGGGCGCGGGCAGGCGCAGAAAAGCCTCGCCTCCCACCGCGGCCCCGCCCGCGCAGGCTTCGAGCACTCCGCGGTACTCCGGGCCGTACACCACATAGGCCGGCGTCACGCGCGTGAGCAGCTCGCCGAGTTCGTCCTTCGTCAAGCGGTAGTTGAGCGGCACGTAAGGCACGCCCGCATAAGCCGCGGCGAACACCGCCACCGCGGCCGCCGGGCCGTTGACGTCCAGCAGCGCCAGAGATGCGGCGCCACTGGCGCGCACCGCCGCCGCCGCGGCCTGCGCGCGGCGGCGCAGTTCGTCATAGGACAGCCGCTCTCCGCCGCAGGCCAGCGCGGTGCGCGGGCCGTAGGCTTCGGCGGCCATGTCCAGAATCGTGGCGATGTTCATCGCGCGCGGAGCGTTTCAATCCGACGAGGGCAACTGCTTGGCCTGCTTGACCTTAAGCGGTGTGGCGCCCAGCGACAGCGTACCCGCGCCGCCCCTGGTGCACAGCAGTTCCAGCGATTCGTCGGCGTTCACGTAGCGCTTGCCGATCAGGCTGCCGCCGGCGAACGCGGCATCGGCCTGAACGTTCGCCGGCGCAGGATCGTTGGCGCCGATCATGGGCACGCCGCCGCAGCGCAGGTCGTGCTCGCCGGGCGGCGATTTGACCACCATCACCTGGGTTTCGCACACCGCGCTCTTGAAGCGCGCACCCGGTTTCAGCATCGCCATCTCCTCGTCTCCGTTTCAATCCAGAACCATCGTGTTCGCCCATTGCGCGAGCCGCGCGAACAACCGCGTCCGGCTGGCGAACAGGAAATGCGCATGGCCGGCCTCCCGCAGCACGCACAGGCTCACCTCCTGGCTCGCCGGAAACGCCGCGGGAATCTCGTGCGGCGGGCCGGCCATGTCACGCTCGCCCAAGCCCAGGAAAACGGGCACGTCGATGCGCGCGGCCTCGGCGGCGACGTTGCCCGGCAGCATGGAGGCGAACGCGGGCACCGGCAACAGCCGGTCGCGCGCCCGTTTGAGCGCCAGAATGCCGGCGGCCTCCGCGGTCTCGCCGCCGTAGATCGCGCTGGCGCGCGGACTGGGGCGAAGCAGCGGATACGGTTCCACGAACTGGGCGCGCGCCAGCTCCGGCAGCCTGGCGCGCAAGGCCGCGGGATCGTCGGCCAGCGCGCGCGCCGCGGGCGGCAGGTGCTCCGGCAAGCCGCGGGTGGAAAACCCCAGCAGGGCGATGCCGCGGTAGGTGCGGAACTCCGCCTGCTGCAGGACGGTGAGCATCGCGCCCATGGAATGGCCCAGCCCGAGCGCGACCAGCCCCGGCAGCGGCGGCAGGGCAGCATCCAGATGCCCCGCGCGCAACGCGGCCAGCACTCGTTCGGTGGCCGCGGCGTTGGCGCGGCTGACCACTTCGGGCGTGAGCGCGTAACCGTCGGCCGGGCGGTGGCTGTCGCCCACCCCGAGCGGATCGAGGGCCACGACCAGAAAGCCGCGGGCGGTCATCTGCCGCGCGAAGCTGTAGCTGCCGTCCTGCGCCTCCGGCGTCTCCGCCGCAGCATCGCCGCCGTCTGCGCGGGGCGGGATCAGATCGCCACCGCCTCGCTCGCGAGGCGGAAGCAGATCGAAGTAATGGCGGTTCATCGCCCCGCCCGGCAGGCACACCCAGACCAAGGGTCGCTGCGGCAGTGACGGCGGCCAGTGCACGTCCAGCGCCAGAGACATTTCCGGCTCGCCGGGAAGCCGCACGCCGGCGGGCACGCGCAGCGTGGCGCGGCGGGTTGGCGGAATCGTGGCGGCGTCCGCGTTCATCGGTCTTTGGCGAGCACCGCCGCGGCCATGCCCGAAGACACCAGCACGTGCTCGACGTCCGGGACCGGGTTCACCGAAGTGCCGCGCACCTGGCGCACGCCTTCGGCGATGTTGTTCATGCCGTGGATGTAGGCCTCGCCGATGAGGCCGCCGTTGGTGTTGATCGGCAGCCTTCCGCCGAGCGCGATGTGGCCGTCCTTGACGAACTCCCTGGCCTCGCCGCGGCCGCAGAACCCGAAGGCTTCGAGCTGCTTGAACACCTGCGGCGTGAAGGCGTCGTAGATCATCGCGCACTGCATGTCGGCCGGTTTCAGGCCGGTCTGCGCCCACAGCCGGCGCGCGGTGCCTTCGGCCTCCGGCATGGTGGCGAGATCGGCGTGGTAGTAATTGGAAATCACTTCCACGTTGTAGGGAATGGACTGGCAGGCGCCGGCGATGCGCACCGGGGGCTGTTTGAGATCGCGCGCGCGCGAAAGGCTCGTCACCACCAGCGCCACGCCGCCGTCGGACTCCTGGCAGCAGTCGAGCAGGCGCAGCACCGGCGCGACGATCCATTTGGAGCTCTGGTGTTCCTCGAGCGTGATCGGCTTGCGATAGAACCAGGCCGCGGGATTGGTCGCCGCGTGCCGGCGCTGCACCACCGACACGCGACCGAAATCCTCGTTGGTGACACCGTAGCGCTGCATGTAGCGCTGCGCCGCCAGAGCCTCCCAGGAGGCCGGCGTCTGGGCGCCGAAGGGCATGCACCAGAACAGCGACCCCGTGCCGTTGCCGGCCTGGAAGCCCGCCGCCTGGGTGTGCGGCTGGCCGAAGCGGTACTGGCTGCGCTCGTTCATCGCGCGCCAGATCAGCACCACCTCGCACAACCCCGCCTCCACCACCGCCATGGCTTGATACAGCGTGGCCGCCGCGGCCGCGCCACCGCCGGGGATGCGCGTGGTGTAGGCGAGATCCTTCACCCCCAGGCAGCGCGCGAGGTTGATCTCGTCGCTGCCGTCCAGCGTGAACGTGATCATGCCGTCCACGTCCGCCGGATGGAGGCCGGCATCGTCCAGCGCCGCCTTGCTGCACTCGGCGGCGAGCTGCAGCTCGCTGCGCCCGGAGTTCTTGGAAAACTCCGTGGCCCCGATGCCGGCCACGGCGGCTTGACGCAAACGGCGGGTCATGACGCAGACACCGGCCGGAACACCGGCACGCGATGGCCGCCTTGGGTGGCTTCGAACTCCACGGCCACCGGCAGCTCGGCGCGCACGTCCTCGAAGGCGATCCCCACCAGATTGGACACGATGCGGAAGCCTTCGGCGAGCTCGATCAAGGCCACGATCGGCGGCTCGGCGAAACCGAACGGCTGGGGGTGCACGGGGCGGATCCAGCTATACACCCGCCCACGGCCGGACAGCGGCACGACCTCGCGCTCGAGGCTGTGACAATGCGGACACATCGGCCGCGGCGGAAAGCGGAAGCGCTGGCAGGCGCCGCAGCGCTGGCCGACCAGCTCGCCGCGATCGGCGGCATCCCAGAAAAACTTGGCGTCGGGCGTGACGATCGGCGCCAGCCGCATCGGCTGGGCGGCTGCGGGATCGGGGGTCGTCTTCATGCGCGTTTGAGCTCGGTTCGCGTTCGGCGGGCCAGGATGGGCCGCCTCGATTCCGCGCCCAGCATATCCGGGAGGCGGCCGGCGCGGCCTGCTGCAAACGAGTGAGCCCCGCGCGCGTGGCGCATCCCGCGGCGCGTGCGGCCGGCCCGGCGGCTTGCGATAATTTCCTTCATGCCGCCTGCCTTGCGCCGCGCCATCCCGAGCCCGCCATGCTCCCGCTGAGCGATAGCGTGGCCCGCCGTCAGCCGCCGTTCGTCACCTGGGCGCTGATCGCGATCAACGTGCTGGTCTTCCTGCACGAGCTGGCCCTGCCGCCGCCGGCACGCGCCTTGTTTTTGCGCATCTACGCCCTGGTCCCCGCCGACTACGCGCACGCCGGAAGTTTTTTCACGCACCCGCTGGACTACTACCCTTTCCTGACCAACGCGTTCCTGCACGGCGGCTGGCTGCACCTGATCTTCAACCTGTGGACGCTGTGGCTGTTCGCGCCAGCCGTGGAGGACCGCCTGGGTGCCGCCCGCTTCCTGAGTTTTTACCTGGGCGCGGCGCTCGCGGCCTCGGTCACCCATGCGTTTTTCAACGCCACGTCCACCGTGCCGGCCCTGGGCGCCTCGGGCGCCATCGCCGGCGTGATCGGCTGCTACGCGCGGCTGTTCCCTTTCGCGCGGCTCTTGCTGGTCGTGCCGATCCTGTTCTTTCCGTTCTTCTTCGAAGTGCCGGCGCTGGTGTTCGCCGCGCTGTGGTTTTTGATGCAAATGCTGCCGGGGCTTCTGTCCCTGGCCATGGAGCAGCCCGCGGGCGGCATCGCCTGGTGGGCGCACATCGGCGGTTTCGCGGCGGGCTGGCTGGCCACGCCCTGGCTGGTGCGCACCGGCCGCACGCGCCGGCGCTACTACGACGACGAAGGGATCTTCGGCTTCCTGCCCGACGGACGCCGCGATCGGAGGCCTTGGCGATGAACCTGCTCGATTTGTTCTGGTTGTTCTTCATGTTCTCGGCCTTGCAGCCGGTGCTGCAGCGGCGCCTGCTCGAGGCCATGCGCACGCGCAAGATCGCCCAGATCGAGAAAAAACGCGACTCGCGCGTGATCCTGCTGGTGCATCGCTTGGAAACCATGCGCCTGTTGGGCTTCCCCGTGATGCGCTACATCGACGTCAACGACTCCGAGGAAGTGCTGCGCGCCATCCAGCTCACCGACGACGAAGTGCCGCTGGATCTCGTGCTGCACACGCCCGGCGGTCTGGTGCTCGCCGCCGTGCAGATCGCGCGCGCCTTGCGCGCCCGCAAGGGCAAAGTGACGGTCTTCGTGCCGCACCACGCCATGTCCGGCGGCACCTTGATCGCGCTCGCCGCCGACGAGATCGTGATGTGCCCGCACTCGGTGCTCGGTCCCATCGATCCGCAGCTCGGGCAGACGCCCGCCGCCTCGCTGCTCAAGGTCGTGGAGCAAAAACCCATCGCCGAGATCGAGGATCAAACCCTGGCGCTGGCCGACGTGGCGCGCAAGGCGATCGCCCAGCTCAAGGACGTCGCGACCCATCTGCTCGGCAAACGCATGCCTCCGGAGGCCGCGGCGGCGCTGGCCGACAAACTGGCCTCCGGCACCTGGACCCACGACTACCCGATCTCGGCCGAGGAAGCCAAGGCGCTGGGCCTGCCGGTGCGCACCGACATGCCCGCCGACATCCTGGAGCTGATGACGCTCTACCCCCAGCCGGTGCGCGCGCAGGGCGGCGTGGAGTATCTGCCGGTGCCGCGCACGCGCGGCGCGCCGGGGCGTCATTGAAACCTCCCCGACTCCGCGAGCGCCGGCGCTTCGGCTTCCGAACGCGGCGTGTATTGGGGTGTGTATTGGGGTGTGTATTGGGGTGTGTATTGGGGCGTGCATCCGACCCGCGCGCGGCGCCGTAAAGGACGGATATGAATCTCTCGAGCGCGCTCCCAAGATTCGCCGCCTCCGGGCCGGTCTTGTTGCTGGCCGCATGCGCCAGCCTCAGCTCCCCGCCGGCCGGTCTGGTGAACGGCCGTCTGCCGCCCTGCTCGCCCGGACCGCATTGCGTCTCCAGCCAGGCCACCGACCCAGCGCACGCCGTGGACCCTTGGCAGCTACGAGATCCGGCGCAAGGCTGGGCGCGCGTGATCGCCCTGGTCGCCGCCCAGCCGCGCACTCGCATCGTCGCCCAGGATGGGCATTATCTGCACGCCGAGGTGTTGAGCCCCTCGCACCTGTTCACCGACGATCTCGAATTGCTGCGCGCTGCGGACGGACGGGTGGATGTCCGCTCTTCCTCGCGCGTCGGCTATTACGATTTCGGCGTCAACCGCAAACGCGTCGCCGCGCTGCGCGCGGCGCTGGCGCAAGCGGGCGTCATCGCCGGCGCGGGCGGCTGATCGGGCCCGCGGCGGGCCGCTTTGCGGCGGCTATTTCCTGGCCGCCTCTTTCTCCAGCATGCCGGCCATGCCCGGCTTGGGCGCGCCAGCCTGAGCGGCCGCGGGTCTGGGCGGCATGCGCGGCGGACCGGCGAAGCCGATCGCCATCTGTTCCTCCAGCATCTTGATCTGCTCGTCGTCGTAACCCAGGCCGCGCAGGAGTTCCTGGGTGTGCTCGCCGACGACGAGCGGCCGGCCCTGGATCACGCCCGGGGTGTCCGACAAATCCACCAGCAAACCGATCTGGTCGAGCTTGCCGACCACCGGATGCGGATAGGACACCACCCAGCGGCGCTTGCGGAATTCCGGATCGTCGTGGAGTTTGCGCGAGAAATCCTCGGAGACGATCTCCACCGGCACGCCGGCGGCATCCAGCGGCGCGAACCACTCCGCGGCCGCGGCGCGCATGAAGCGCTCTTCCAGGATGGCGGCCAGCGCCGCGTCGTTGCGACTGCGCGCGTCGGCATCGGCGAAGCGCGGATCGCGCACCAGTTCGGGCACGCCGAGCACGGCGCACAGCGCGTCCCAGTGCTCCTGGGTGAGCAGCAGCAGGCACAGCCAGCCCTGTTTCGTTGGGTAGATCCGATGACCGGCGGAGTAGCCGTACTGCAGGCCGTCGATCTGGGGCCGCGGCACGGGCCGGCCATCCGCGCGCGCCACCGCGTAAGAGGTGTTGAGCAACGCGGCATTGATGATGGAGGTGTCCACGAACTGCCCTTGACCGGTGCGGTCGCGGTGGTACAGCGCCTGGATCACGGCGATGGCGGACAGAAAACCGTTGCCGGTGTCGCCGAAGGACGTGAAGCTCCACAGCGGCTTGCCGCCGCGCGCCATGCCGCCGTCCTCGTACTGGATGCCCGACAGGCAGGCGCCGGTCTGATCGTTGCCCGGCAGCCGCGAACGCGCTCCGGTCTCGAAGCCGCGCGTGTGGCAGTAGATCAGGTCGGGCTTGATCTTCTTGAGCGATTCGTAGTCGATCTTGAGCCGCTCGGCGGCGTCGTAGCGCATGTTGTGGTGCACGACGTCGGCGCGCTCGACGAGCTTCAAGAAGATCTCCATCGCGCGCGGGTCTTTCAGGTTGAGCGTGATGGACTGCTTGCCGCGGTTGGCCATGTAGGCGATGTGCACGCGGTGCCAGAAGAGGTCGTAAAGCCCATTGATCTTGATGACGCGCGCGCCCAAGTCGGACAACAGTTGCGTGCCGAACGGCCCGGCGATGGCCAGCCCCAGGTCGAGCACGGTGATGCCGTCCAGCGGCGTTGCGAGGTTCCTGCCGCCGGCGGACCTGGACCTGGCGGCCGGCACCGCCCGCGCCGCGGCGGCTTTCACCTGCGCCGTATGCTCGCCGACCGCCGGCGTGCGCGGATCGATGGTGTTCGGACAGGCGGAGAGCCGATAGGTCTGCCCTACCGTGCGAATGCGGCCCAGCTCGGGATCCTGCGTCTCGATCACGCAGCCGTCCTGAAGGAACAAGGGATCGTTGAGCGATTCCTCCAGCGAGCGCACCGGCTGCATGGTGACCTCGGCGATCGCGGCGGCCTCGGTCCATTCCTGCGCGGTGAACTTCTTGACCGCCTCGGCGAGGATCGGCTGGTAGTGCGCCATCACCAGGATTTCCTCGGGGCCGGTGCCGAAGCGGTCGGGATCGTTCTGCACGGTGAGATCGGGCGTGGCATTGAGGGTCGCACCCGCCGAGGCTTGCAGGATGAAGCGCGGATTGGGCACCCAGTTGTGGATCCAGCGGCCGTCCTTGCACTGGAAGTGTCCTTTCGGCGAACGGCTGCCGAGGATCCAGGAATCGAAACCCGGCGCGTCGATGTTCTCGGCGCGCTGCCACACGCCGGCGGCGCCGGCCAGCGCGCCCTGCAGCAAGGACGTTTCCACCGTCTGCCCGCGTCCGGTCAGTTCGCGCGCGCGCAGCGCGGCGGAAATGCCCAGGACTGCATTGAAACAAGCGCCCAAGCTCGGCCAATGAGACGCCACGAACAGCGGCCCCGGACGCGGCGCGCCCTGCAGCCAGTCGTCCGGAATCTCCAGATCGGGGAACGGATCGGGCCGGCCGGCGAGATGGTTGAGCGCGCCTTCCGGCCAGCCGCGCTGCTCCCACATCAAACCCGTGCGCGCCTGGACCAGGGCGTCGTAGGCGGGCCGGTCGGCATGCGCGTTGTCCCGGCCGTAGCCGGTGATCGAACAAAAGATCAGCCGCGGGTTGAGCGCGCGCAGGCGTTCGGCGGTGACCCCCAGCTTTTCTGCCGTCCGCGGCGCGTAACTCTCGACCAGCACGTCGGCGGTCTCGACCAGCGCGTCGAACTGCGCGCGCTCGGCGGGATCCTTGAGATCGAACACCGCGGATTTCTTGCCGCGCTGCCAGACCTTGTAGCCGAGCTGGAAGCGGAAAGGATCGCCGCCCGGCGGCTCGATCTTGATGACCTCCGCGCCGTGATCGGCGAGCAACATCGTGGCCATGGGGCCGGCGATGCCCCAGGACAGATCGAGGACGCGGATGCCGTTCAATACGCCTGCCATGTCGCTCCTTGTTTTATTGCAGCCCGAAGGTCCGCAGACCGTTGGTGGAGGTGATCTTGACGCGGTCGGCCTCGGGAATGCCCGCCTCGCGGAACTGGCTGACGACTTGCCGACGCGAGTTGGGCCAGCAGGTCGCCGGATGCGGGAAATCGGTGGACCAGTACAGGCAATCGGGACCGAAATAGTCGTAGGCCGCCTTCAACCCGCGCGGTTCGTACATGAAGGTGGCGCCCATCTGTCGCTTGAAGTATTCGGAGGGCAGAAGCTTGACGCCGGGGAACTCGTAGTGCTGGTGCATGCGCGCGTCCAGCACGGTTTCGAAATACCAAGGCAGCCAGCCCAGGCCGGGCTCGACCAGGATGACTTTCAGCTTCGGGTAGCGTTCCAGGGTGCCGGTCAAAATCCAGAAGGCGATCGACTCGGCCAGCGGCGCCCACGGCAGTCCGGTGAAAATGCCCTTCTGCGGCGTGGGATCGCGCCGGAACACGTCCCACAACTGGGCGCGCACGTCGAGATGGTTGAGGATCGTGATGCCTGCCTCCTGGATCACCGACCACAGCGGGGCGTAGCGCGGATCGTGGACGTCGGGCAGCCCGTAATCCGAAGGAAACGGCGTGATCTGCACGCAGCGCGCTCGCTTGTCGCGCGCCAGCCGCTGCACTTCGGCCACCGCGAAGTCGATGTCGTACAGCGGCAACTGGTAGGCGGTCATCAGTCGCACGGGATCGACCGCGGCGAAATCCGCCATCGCATCGTTGTACCCCCGGAACACTTCCTTCCAGTGGTGGCCCATGAGCTGCGGATTGACGATCTTGGCGCCGGAGATCTCGGGAAAGATCACTTCCGCATAAACCCCGTCGCGGTCCATGGCCGCAAGCTTGGCGTGCGGCTCGAAATGGCCGGGATCCTTGGCCGCCTCGGGATCGACGAAGTCTTCCAGCTCCAGATTCTTCTGCCCGCCGCGCAGGACACGGGCGGCATATTCTTCCGCGGTCTTGTTCGCCTCGTCCCATACCGCGTGCAGCTCGCGCCGCAGCCGCGCCTTGATCCAGGCGTCGGTGAAGTGGACGTGGGAGTCCACGGAAACCAGGCGTTCGGTGGCGAGAGCGGCGTCGTTCATGGCTTCCTCCAACGCTTCGGGCGCACCGCTGCACTTTGCGCGCGAGCGCGCCGCGGCGCCTGCTGCAAACGAGTGAGATCGCGCCTGGAAGGATTCCTCCGGACCCGCTCGTTCACTGCGCCGCCGCCGCGACCGGTGCCGGGCCCTCGCCCGCCCGCGGCCGGTAGAACCACGCCCCCAGCGCCGGCAGCAGGCAGATCGCGCCGAGCATGTTGACCAGGAACATGAAGGACAGCAGCAGCCCCATGTCGGCCTGGTACTTGAGCGCCGACAGCGTCCACGTACCCACGCCGATGGCCATGGTCACGGCGGTGAACACCGCTGCGCTGCCGCGCTGGCGCATGGCTTCGTGGAAGGCCTCGGCGAACGTCAGGCCGCGGTCGCGCATCTCGTGCTGGATGCGTTCGAACAGGTAGATGCCGTAGTCCACGCCCACGCCCACGCCCAGCGCCACCACCGGCAGCGTCGCCACCTTCAGCCCGATGCCGAGGCTGGCCATCAGCGCGTTGCAGAAGATCGACACCATGGTCAGCGGCACGATCACGCAGAACACCGCGGTGACGGAACGGAAAGTGATCAGGCACAACAGCGCGAGCGCGCCGAAGATCGCCAGCAGCATCTTGTCCTCGGCGGCGCCGACCGCCTCGTTGGTGGCCGCCATCACGCCGACGTTGCCGCTGGCCAGGCGCAGGGTCACGCCCTCCACCGGGTGCGTGGCGATGAAGCGCTTGATCTCGGCGACGACGTGGGCGATGGTCGCGCCCTCGTGGTTGTCGGTGAAGATCAAGGTCTGGATCGCGCGGCAGCTCTCGGTGTTGAGCCCGAGCTGCGGATCGAAGGCGCGCGAGCCCACCGACAGCCCGTCCTCGGTGCGCGGCAGCGCGCGCCAGCGCGGGTTGCCTTCGTTGAAGGCGGAGATCACCAGTCGGCCGATGCCCGCCACGCTGGTCACCGAGTGCACCCCGGCGACGCCGCGCAGGAACAGGTCGAACTGGTCGATCAGGTGGACCACCGGATAGTGCAGGCAGGAATCGCCCTGGAAATTCTTCGCCTCGGCGATCACCGAGAGCACGTCGGTGCCGATGTTGTAGGACGAGGCGATCGCGCGGTCGTCTCGGTTGTAGCGCGAATCCGGCCGCAGCTCGGGCGCGCCGGTGCCGGAGTCGCCGATCACCAGGCCGCGCGACAGAAACGTGGTGCCGGCCAGCAGCACCAGGCACACGCCGAAAGCGTACAGCGCGCAGCGCGGCTCGGCGCATCTGGCGACCGCCCGCCACAGCGCGGCGCGCAGGCGGCTTTCCGGCCGCGTCGCGAAGCGGCGGCTGCGATCCTCCAGCCTGAGGTGAGTGAGCAGGATCGGCAGGATCATCTTGTTGGTGACGATCATCAGCAGCACGCCGAGACAGGCGGTGATGCCCAGCTCGTGCACGATCGGGATATCGATCAGCATGATCACCGCGAAGCCCAGCGCGTTGGTGAGCAGCGCCACCGAGCCGGGGATGAACAGCTTGCAGAAGGCGCGGCGCGCGGCCTCGATAGAAGAAGCGCCGGCGCAGACTTCCATGCGCCAGGCGTTGGTCATCTGCACCGCGTGCGACACGCCGATGGAGAAGATCAAGAACGGCACCAGGATCGACATGGGATCGATGCCGAAGCCAATCAGTGGCAGCAAGCCGATCAGCCACAGCACCGGCAGCAGCGCCACCACCAGCGCGACCGCGGTGATGCGTAGCGAGCGGGTGTAGGCGTACAGCAACACCGCGGTGACGACGAAGGCGAGCAGGAAGAACGCGAACACCCCGACCAGGCCGTCGATCACGTCGGCCAGCAACTGCGCGAAGCCGATGATGTTGACTTCGAGATGAGGGTTGTAATCCGGGTTCGGCTCCGCCTTCACTTTCAGCGCGCTGCCGGGGATCGCCACCGCCGCGCCGCCGCCCGGCGGCGGCACGTAAAACGTCTGGAAACGCCGCATCCACCCGTAGTCGGTGTAGCCCTCCACCGGCTGCGTCCCGGCCTTGAACGGGCCGACGTCGCGGGTGAGCGTGTAAACGTACTTCTTGGGGCTTTCGAAGTGCCCGCGGATGTCGGCGAGCCTGGTCATCACGCGCCGGTAGAACACCTCGGCCTTGGCGGGATCGCCGGTGTCCACTTCCTGGAGGTTGGCGCGGATCAGCGCGGCCTTCTGGTCGTTGGCCACGATCAGGCCGATCTGGCCGGACAGGCCCACGTTGTGACGCACGCGCGCCAGCTCCTCGGGAGTGGCGGTGAACCGCGCCGGCACCACCGGTTCGCCCTTGAAGCCGTCCTCGGTGATCTCGATGTACCAGGTATCGGGCGTGAACAGCGAGGACACGTGGGTGCGATCGATGCCGGGAATGAAGAAGACGTCGTCGGTCGCCTTCTGCAAGGCGGTCATGAACTCCTTGTTGTAGATGTCGCCCGGCCCTGTCCAGCGCAGGTTCACCAGGATGGTGTTGGCGCCGGAGAAATCCTTGAGGTAATCCATCATGGTGCGCATGTAGGGATGGCGCACCGGGATCAGTTTGAGAAAGCCCGGATCGAGCGCGACCCGCGTGGCGCTCCAGGCGAAGAACGCGGTGACCAGCGCGAACAGCAGCGCCAGCGGGTGGCGCCGGCCGATGAGGAAGCCGGAGATGCGGTCGACGACCCGCTCGATCGGCCTCATGGCTGGGCTCCGGTCGGCGTCGCTACGAGCGCGGCGCTCGGGTCGGCCAGCTTGCGCACCGCGATCCCCTCGTCGCCGGCGGTCAGCGCCTCGCCGTCGGGCAGCGGCAGCACCGCGGCCAGCCCCGCAACCAGGCCATGATGCGCGGCCTGCGCGGCGAGGAAGAAGTGCGCACCGCCGTCGTCGGATCGCAGCACGCTGTTGTCGTCGCCGACCAGGATGGGCCGGCCGCGCGCGTCCACCGCGCCGCCGAACAGCGAATCGGGGACCGGAACCTCGCTCTCGCGCCAGCTTTTGCCGAGGTCGCGGCTGTAGTAGGCGTGGCCGCGCATGCCGAACACCACCAGCGTCCGGTCCGGCAGCGCCAGCACGCCGTAGAACGAACCCTGGTAGATCGTGGGCTGCGCCTGCCAGCGCGCGCCGCCGTCGTCCGAGCGCAGCAAGAGACCGCGCTCGCCCACCAGCCACAGCGCACCGTCCGCCGCGCGCGTCATGGCGTAGAGATGCCGGCCGGCGAGATCGTTGCCGCCCGAATTCGCCGAGAACGCGGCGAAAGGATTGTCGGCGTCGGCGGGCTGAGGTTTCGCCGGCGGGGTGCCGGCGACGGGAAGGATGTCGAGCGGCGCCTCGGTCCAGGTCTGGCCCTCGTCGCTGGAGACCAGCATCTGGCCGAAGCTGCCGAAGGCGTAGAGCTTGCCGTCGTAAGGCCCGGCGACGCCCAAAAGCGGCTCGGACCGCGCCGGATCGAAGTGCACCTCGCGCCAGCTCTGTCCGTCGTCGGTGCTGCGCAAAATCCAGCTGTCCTGGCCCACCGCGAGCGCGAGCCGCGGCCCGACGAAGGCGATGCGCGTCAACGTGGAACCGCGCTCGGGTTCCACGCGTGCCTCGCGCCAGGGACCGTGCGGACGGTCGGCGACCAGGATATGGCCCAGCTCGGCCGTGGCGAGGATGCGCGAACCGCTGCGCGCGAGACCGGTCACCAAGAGGCGATCGGTGTGCAGAACGCTGGGCGGGAACGGCGGGATCGAACGCGGCGAGAAGGCGTAGCCCGCCGCGCCCAGCACCAGTGCGGCGAACAGCCACGCCGGCCAGGCACGCACGGCCGCCGATTCGCGGCGTGACGCCAGCGGCGCGACCGCCGCGCGACCGGCCACTTCATCGAGGGAATGATTCATGCGGCTGTCCTCCTCCTGCCCGCCCGCGGTTGCGCGACCGCGCGCCGTTTATCGTGTCGATGCCGCGGCCGGTTCGGCCTGGCCCGGCGGCCGCAAGACGCTCATCACGCTCCCGGGATTTCGAACAAGCCGGCCGCGCCCATGCCGCCGCCGATGCACATCGTGACCACGACATAGCGCACGCCACGCCGGCGGCCTTCGATCAGCGCGTGCATGGCCATCCGCGCCCCGGACATGCCGTAGGGATGACCGATGGCGATGGCGCCGCCGTTGACGTTGAGGCGCTCGTCCGGGATGCCGAGCCGCTCCCGGCAGTAGATCACCTGGCAGGCGAAGGCCTCGTTCAATTCCCACAGGCCGATGTCGGACACCGCGAGCTGGTGCCGCGCGAGCAGCTTGGGCACCGCGAACACCGGGCCGATGCCCATCTCGTCCGGCTTGCAGCCGGCCACCGCGTAGCCGCGATAGATGCCCAGCGGCTGCAGGCCGCGGCGGCGCGCCTGCTCGGCGCGCATCACCACCACCGCCGCGGCGCCGTCGGAAAGCTGGCTGGCGTTGCCGGCGGTGATGTGTCGGCCCTGCGCGACGAACTTGCCGTTCTTCCACACCGGCTTGAGCGCGGCCAAGGCTTCCAGCGTGGTATCGGGCCGGTTGCCTTCGTCGCGGGCGAGGGTGACGGTCTGCTGGCCGGCGGGCTTGCCGTCCTGGTCGTAGAGCCGCTTGGCGACCGTGATCGGCACGATCTCCTCGTCGAACTTCCCGGCCGCCTGCGCGGCGGCGGTGCGGCGCTGGCTGTGCAGCGCGTATTCGTCCTGCCGTGCGCGGGAGATGCCGTAGCGTTCGGCCACGATCTCGGCGGTCTCGATCATGGCGATGTAGGCCGCCGGCTGCGCGGCGAGCACCGCCTCGGACACGAAGCGGTAGTTGTTCTTGTGCTCGTTCTGCACCAGCGAGATGGATTCCAGCCCGCCGGCGACGACGATGTCCTGTTCGCCGCTCATCACGTTCCTGGCCGCCAGCGCGATGGCTTGCAGGCCCGAGGAACACTGACGATCGAGCGTCATGCCCGGCACGCGGTCGGGCAGGCCCGCGGTATACGCGCACAGGCGGCCCAGGTTGTAGGCCTGGGTGCCCTGCTGCGCGGCGCAGCCGAGAATCACGTCGTCCACCTCGTCCGGCGCCACGCGCGCGCGCGCCAGGGCCTCGCGCACCACGTGACCGCCCAGCACCGGCGCTTCGGTATCGTTGAACGCGCCGCGGTAAGCCTTGCCGATGGCGGTGCGCGCGGCGGCGACGATGACAGCCTCGTTCACGGACGCTCGCCGACGGTTCGGCGCGATCGACTGCGGTTCATAGATTCTCCGGCGCCCTCGGCAAGCGCCCGGCGGATGCGGTGTGCCTAAACTACGCCAGGCGCCGCCGGCGGCGCTTCATTCAAAAGTAGTAGCGCGAAAGGACGTCCGCCACGCAGGCGGGCTTGGCCTGGCCCTCGATCTCCACGGTCACGCGGATGGTCGCCTGCACCGCGCCGTCCTGGGTCGGCTGCGCCGCGATCAGCTCGCCGCGGCCGCGGATGCGGCTGCCCACCCGCACCGGCGCGGGAAAACGCACCTTGTCGGCACCGTAGTTGACGCCCATCCTCATGCCGCGCACCTCCACGATCTGCGGCAGGAAGCGCGCGACCAGCGACAGCGTCAGCCAGCCATGGGCGATGGTCGCGCCGAACGGCCCGGCCTGGGCGCGCTGGGGGTCCACGTGGATCCACTGGTGGTCGTCGGTGGCGTCGGCGAAACGATCGATGCGCGCCTGCGTCATCGTCAGCCACTCGCTGGTGCCGAGCGGTTTGCCGACCGCGGCGAGGATTTCCTCTGGGGAATTGAACACGGTGCTCATGGGTGTTGGCTCGAGGCGGAAACGACTTCTCCGACCAGGTAGGAGGCGTAGTCGGAGGCGAGGAATACGATCACGTTGGCGATCTCCCACACTTCCGCGGCGCGACCGAAGGCCTCGCGCGCGGCGAGCTGCTCGAGCAGCTCGGCCGGCGCGGTCTTGCGCAGGAAATCGTGGAAGGCGATGGAAGGTGCCACCGCGTTGATGCGCACGCCGTGCTCGGCAGCCTCCAGCGCGGCGCAGCGCGTGAGCGCCATCACGCCGGCCTTGGCCGCCGCGTAGTGCGCCTGCTCTTTCTGCGCGCGCCAACCCAGCACCGAGGCGTTGTTGACGATGGCGCCGCGCCCGCGCGGCTGCATTTTCTTGAGCATGGCGCGCGTCATGCGGAAGGTGCCGGTGAGCGTCACGTCCAGCACCTTGTGCCACTCCTCGTCGCTCATCTCCACCACGCGCCGGCTGCCGCCCAGGCCGGCGTTGTTGACCAGGACGTCGGTGCCTTCGAGCCGTTCCTCGGCCTCCTCCACCAGCGCCTGCACCTGGGCTTCGTTGGTCACGTCGGCGAGCCGTCCGTAGATGCGGGGAAGTCCGGTTTCGTGTTTCAGCCTGGCCACGGCGTCCTCGAGGCGGCGCGCATGGATGTCCGAGATCAACAGGGCACGGCAGCCTTCCTCGGCGCAGCGCCGCGCCGTGGCGTAACCGATACCCGCGCCGGCGGCGGCGGTGACGAGCACGGACTTGCCCGACAACAGGCCGTGGGCCGGAACGTAGTCTGGAATTTTGCTCATGGTCTTGCGTTCAATGCTGCCATCCCCGGTGCGAGGTCGTGCCTTGGATAAACGCCGGCCCGGCCGCTCGTGGCCGGGCGTTCGCCGCTTCGCGGCTCATCCTCGGGGTTCGCGCGGCAGGCCCAGCGCGCGCTCGGCGATGAGGTTCAACTGGATCTCGTTGGTGCCGGCGTAGATGGTATCCGCGCGCGAGAAGAAGAATACCTGCTGCAAGCGGCGGCGCGCCTCGTCCTGGTGCACGAGCCGGCCTTCCTCGCCCAACACGTCTATCGCCAGCTCGCCCAGCGCCCGGTGCCAGTTGGACCAGTAGTATTTGTAGATCAGCGCCTCCGGCCGCAGGCGACCGTCCTCGGCGTCGGCGAGCATGCGCAGGGCGTTGTAGCGCATCACGCGCAAACCGATCCAGCTCTGTGCCAGGCGCTGGCGGATCGCCGGATCGTCCGCCGCGCCGCTGGCGCGGGCTTGCGCGACGACCAGTTCCAGTTCGTGCCCAAAGTGCATCTGCTGGCCGAGCGTGGAGATGCCGCGCTCAAAGCCCAGCAGCGCCATGGCGATGGCCCAGCCCTCGCCCGGGCGCCCCACGATGTGGTCCGCCGCGGTGCGCGCGCCGTCAAAAAACACTTCGTTGAACTCGCAGCTACCGGTCAACTGGCGGATGGGCCGGATGCTCACGCCCGGCTGCTTGAGCGGCACGAGCAGGAAGGCGAGGCCCTTGCTGCCCTTCGATCCCGGCTCGCAGCGGGCGAGCACGAAGATCCAGTCCGACTCGTGCGCCAGCGAAGTCCACACCTTCTGCCCGTCCACGATCCACTCGCCGCGCGCTTCGTCGAGCCGGCAGCGCGTCTGCACGTTGGCGAGATCGGACCCGGCATTCGGCTCGGAATAGCCCTGCGCCCAATACTCGCTGCCGTCGAGGATGCGCGGCAGGAAACGCCGCTTCTGCGCCTCGCTGCCGTAGGCGATCAGCGTGGGACCGAGCAGGGTTTCGCCGATGTGACCCATGCGGCCCGGCCCGCCGGCGCGCGCGTATTCCTCGTGGAAGATCACCTGCCGCTCGAGGGACAGTCCGCGCCCGCCGTAGGCTTTTGGCCAGCCGAGACCGGTCCAGCCGCCGCGGGCGAGCTCGCGCTCCCATTCCTTGCGCAGCGCCGGCTCGAAATCCTCGTCGCCCGGCCCGCCGCGATGGCGCAGCTTCGCGAAGCGGCCGGCGAGGTGCGCGCGCATCCAGCCCGCCACTTCGGCGCGGAAAGCGGCTTCGTCGTTCGCCGCGGCCGCGTTCATGGCGCTGGCTCCAAGAGGTGCGCCGCGAGCGCCTCGCGCAGCCGCTCCGGCGCGCCCAGCCAGTGGCGGCCGGCGTGTGCGCGCTTGAAGTGCAGCTGCGGATCGTAGTCCCAGGTGAAACCCACGCCGCCGTGGAGCTGGAGCGCCTCGCCGGCGCACCAGAAATAGGTTTCGCTGGCCAGCGCCTTGGCCGCGTCGCATTCGCAGGCCAGCACGGCTGTCGGCGCGCCGGCGGCGGCGCCGGCAGCGGCGCCATAGACCATCGAGCGCGTGGCCTCGATTTTCACCATCATCTCGGCGCAGCGGTGCTTGACCGCCTGGAAGGAGGCGATGGCGCGCCCGAATTGCTTGCGGTTCTGGGTGTAGGCGAGCGTCAGCTCCAGACAGGCCTGCGCGCCGCCGAGCTGTTCGGCGGCCAGCGACAAGCGCGCGTAAGCCTGGGCGCGGCGCAAGCCTTCGGCGAGCCGCGCCGGGTCGTCCACGCGCGCGGCGGCGTCCAGCGTCACGTCCTCGAACACGAGCGCGGCGTAGCGGCGGGTGAGATCCCAGGTCTGCAAGGCGGTGCGCCGCAGGCCCGGCGCATCCGCCGGGACCGCGAACAACGCCAGCGCATCCTCGCCTTCGATGCGCGCCAGCGCGAACACCGTGTCCGCCGAAGCGCCGTCGAGCACCTGCGCGATGCGGCCGCTCACCTGCCAGCCGTCCCCGGCGCGGCGCGCCGCAAGCGGCGCCTCGAAGCTCGCGGTGGCGCGCAACTGGCCCGCGGCGATCGGCGGCAGCCAGCGCGCACGAGCGGACTCGCGGCCCGCTTGCGCGAGCAGCTGGCCCGCCAGGCATACCGTGGCGAAATACGGCAGGCAGGCAAGCCTCCGACCCATCTGCTCCAGCAGCAAGACCTGCTCGAAGGCGGAAAGCCCCAGGCCACCCTGCGCTTCCGGCAAGGCCAGCGCACACCAGCCCAGCTCCGCGCCGATGCGCCGCCAGAGATCCGTGTCGTAACCGGCGGCGCTGTCCATGGCGCGGCGCACCGCGGCCGAGGTGCTGGCTTCGGCCAGCACGCGCTCGGCGGTCGCGCGGATCAGCGCCTGGTCTTCGGTGAGCGCAAGCTTCATCGCGGCAGGACGGGAAAGCCGCGGGCATTATTCGGAGCCCGCGCCGGCGCAGCTTCACCCATTGGGACGACACGCGGACCGCGGAGGCTTTTCGCAGCGGCGTTCCGCGCGCCGAAAACCAAGCGCGAACCGCCCGGCGGTCCGGGACCGTCCGACAAAAGTTGGACAATCCGCCTCGAGCCGCGTATGCTGTCCTCGCTGCAACTCAAATCGAGAATCGTTTCCGGTCAGTCGTCGGCCCGCCACGCGGCGCCTCGTCACTTCCCCGCTACTTTTCTTCCTTGCCCGCTGCAGTCGGCCCGCGTTCGCGCGGCGCTGAAATTTTCTTCTACTATGGAAACTGTCATGAGTGAAAAGCAGACCGGAACGGTCAAATGGTTCAACGACGCGAAAGGCTTCGGCTTCATCACGCCCAGCAACGGCGGCGAAGACTTGTTCGCGCACTTCAAGGAGATCCAGGGCGGCGGCAGCTTCAAGTCGCTGACCGAGGGTCAGAAAGTGGAGTACATCGCCCAACGCGGCCCCAAAGGCATGCAGGCGACGCGCATCCAGCCGCTCTGAAGTTCGGTTCGAACCTGTCGGACGAGGCCGCGGCGCAACTGCCGCGGCCTTTTTCTTTGCAATGACCCTGCGCCGCCACGCAGGGATCGCCGATTCCGCTCGTCGCGAACAGCGCGACTTCATCCGCCATCGGCAACCAGGATGCGCCGCGCGATTTCGCGCTGCCGCTGCTCCTCGGTCCACTCGGGATGCTCGGCACGCAAGCCCGCATCCATGAGCGAGAGCATCTGGCGACGCAGGCGCAAAGCCTGCTCGAGACGTTGTGCGGGCGTCATCGCGCGATAAATCGCGGCGCTGCGCGCAGTGACGAGATCGGGATCGTGAGTCATGCGATGAGCATGCGCCGCGCGGGGGAAGGCGGCAAGTCTTGCAAACGCTCGAGGCGGACTCGCAGACCGGTCAGACCCGCTCAGCCCGAAAATCCGGAGAACGGGTTGTCCCAGAGTGGAACTGCCAGCCAGCGCAGATTCCATCAAGCTCGGCGTCCGATTTTCGGGCGACCTCGTGACGGATGCGGGCGAGCCCGCATCCGTCATGAGGGGATCGAGCGCTGGCCGTCGCTTGAGGAGGTCGCCGGCGCCGGGCTGGAACGAAACCGATGGTGCTCCCATCGGTTGAGTGAAGCCCCAGCCGGCGGCCCCGCAGACAGGCCAGAGCCGATCAGCCCGAAAATCCGGAGAACGGGTTGTCCCAGAGTGGAACTGCCAACCAGCGCAGATTCCATCAAGCTCGGTGTCCGATTTTCGGGCGACCTCGTGACGGATGCGGGCTAGGTACCGTACACCTTCTGCGGCTTGGGCGCCTCGGCGAGCAGTTCGTTCACCACTTCGGTCAGCTCGGCGGGATTCCAGCGCGCCTTCTTGTCGCGCCCGGGGCCGGTGCGCCAGCCGGTGGCCACCGAGATCTTGCCGCCTTCGACTTCGAAGACCCGCCCGGTGACGTGGGCGGACAGCGGGCTGCACAGCCACACGACCAGGGGCGAGACGTTCTCCGGCGCGTAGTGGTCGAAGGCGTTCGGATCGTCCGGCTTCTTCATGATCTCACCGAACACCGGCTCGGTCATGCCGGTGCGCGCGGCGGGCGCCAGCGCGTTGGCGGTGATGCCGTAGCGCGCCAGCTCCGCGGCCTGCACCAGCGTCAAGGAGGCGATGCCGCCTTTGGCCGCGGCATAGTTGCCCTGGCCCACGCTGCCCTGCAAGCCGGCGCCGGAGGTGGTGTTGACGATGCGCGCATCGACTTTCTGGCCGCTGGCCTTGACCTGGTCGCGCCAGCGGCGCACCAGCAGGCTGGCGATGCAGAAGTGCCCGCGCAGATGCACGCGGATCACCTCGTCCCAGTCCTGCTCGGTGAGATTGACGAACATCTTGTCGCGCACGATGCCGGCGTTGTTGACCAGCGCGTGCACCTCGCCGAAGGCGCCGAGCGCGGCCTCCACGATCTTGTGCGCGCCGGCCAGGGTGGTGATGTCGTCGCTGTTGGCCAGCGCCTGGCCGCCGTCCTGCTGGATCTCCGCGGCGACCCGTTGCGCCGCCGCGGAGTCGATGTCGTTGACCAGCACCGCCGCGCCTTCCGCGGCGAGCGCGCGCGCGTGCGCGCGCCCCAGCCCGCGACCCGCGCCGGTGACGATGACGGTGCGCCGTTCGCAAATGCCCATCACAGCCTCTCGATGATGGTGACGTTGGCCACGCCGCCGCCTTCGCACATGGTCTGCAGGCCGTAGCGTTGGTTGGTGCGCTCCAGCTCGTGCAGCAGCGTGGTCATGAGTTTGGCGCCGGTGGCGCCCAGCGGATGGGCCAGCGCGATGGCGCCGCCGTTGACGTTGGTGCGCTCGTGCGGGTAGCCGGTTTCCTTGAGCCAGGCCAGGACCACCGGCGCGAAGGCCTCGTTGATCTCCACCAGATCGATGTCCTCGAGCTTCATGCCGGCCTTCTGCAGCGCGACGCGCGTGGCGGGGATGGGCGCGGTGAGCATGAAGATCGGATCGTCGGAATACACGCTCAGGTGATGGATGCGGGCGCGCGGCTTCAAGTGGTAGCGCTTGAGCGCGCGCTCGGAGACGATCAGGATCGCGGCGGCGGCATCGCCGGTTTGCGAAGACACGGCGGCGGTGATCTTGGGATACTCCGGCGCCAGCGGCTCCAGCTTGGCCATCTGCTCCAGCGAGGTGTCGCGCACCGTCTCGTCGTGCTTCAAACCCGCGGTCTCGATCAGCTCGCGATCGAAGCGGCCTTCCTTCTGCGCCTGGCGCGCGCGCCGGTGCGACTCCAGCGCGAAGACCTCCAGTTCCTCGCGCGAGAGCTGCCACTTGTCGGCGATGAGCTGGGCGCCGTGGAACTGCGACACCGGCGCGTTGCCGAAACGCGCCACCCAGCCCTTGGAGCCCGAAAACGGATCGTTGAACCCGAGCGGCTTGGCCGCGAGCATCGCCGAGCCGATCGGGATCTGGGTCATGGTCTGCACGCCGCCGGCGATGACCACGTCCTGGGTGCCGGACATCACCGCCTGCGCGGCGAAGTGCACCGCCTGCTGCGAGCTGCCGCACTGGCGGTCGATGGTCACGCCCGGCACGTGCAGCGGCAGGCCGGCGGCGAGCCAGCAGCTGCGCGCGATGTTGCCGGCCAGCGGGCCGATGGCGTCGAGGCAGCCGAAGATCACGTCGTCGTAATCCTCGGCGGGGATGGGGTTGCGCTCGACGAGCGTCTTGATCGCGTGCGCGCCGAGATCGGCGCCGTGCAGGTGGGCGAGACTGCCCTTGCGCTTGCCGGTGGGCGTGCGCAGGGCGTCGACGATGTAGGCTTCGGCCATGTCAGTTCCAGTGGGATGGGACGTCGAATTCTATTGAGTCTGGCGGGCGCGCGGCGCAGCTCCTGCCGGCGCAGTCAAGAACCGCTGCCTTCACGCATGAGCGAGCCGCCGTTGCGGTTCGACGGTGCGCGGCGCGCCGGGGTCGAACGTCTGCCCCGGCCCGAGGGCCGCGCCTTCGGCGAGGAGGCATTCGGCAATGCGTGTCTTGTGGAAAGCGCGGTCGCCCCAGGTGGCGTCCAGCGCCCATGCGCGTTTCATGAACATCTGCAGGTCCGCTTCCCAGGTGTAGCCCATCGCGCCGTGCACTTGCAGGCTCTTGCGGGCGGCGAGCCAGGCGGCCTCGCCGGCCGCCAGCCGCGCGTGCGAGACGTGGATCGAGGCATGCGCCTCGCCGCGCGCCAGCGCGTAGGCCGCGCGATGCACGACGGGTTCGGCGAACTCGATGGCCACCGCGACTTCCGCGAGATGGTGCTTGACCGCCTGGAACGCGCCGATCGGCTTGCCGAACTGCTTGCGCTGCGCGGCGTGGTCCACGCCGAGATCCAGCATGCGCTGGGCGAGCCCCAGAAGCTGCGCGGCGATGGCCAGCCCGGCGCGGTCGATCACGCCGGCCCACAGCCGCGCGCCGCGTGCGGCCTCGCACACGCGCGTGGCGGCGGACGGCGTCCATTCCACTTTGCACAGCCGCCGCGACTGATCGATGCTCGGATTGGGATGCAGCCGCACCTGCGTCGGGGTCAGCGCGTGCACCTCGTCCTGGTGCGCCAGCAGCAGCAGACCGGCGTTGCGCGCATCCGCCACCAGCGGATTGATCGGATGGCCCAGCGCGATGCGGGCGTGACCCTTGACGATGTTCGGCAGCCACTCGCGCTTTAGCCCCTCGTCGGCGAGCTGGGTGAGCAGCCAGGGGGCGAGATAGGCGCTGGCGGTGAGCGAATCGGGAATGGCGAAATAGCCCAGCTCCTGCTGGATCAGCACCCAGTCCAGATCGTCGCCGCCGATGCCGCCGTAGGCCTCGGGCACCGAGATCGCGGTGAGCCCCTGGTCGGCGAGCCTGGCGCGCAAGCTGTCGGAGCGCCCGCGCTCGGTCTCCCAGATCTCGCGCAGGTATTCGGGCGCCGCCTCGACCAGGAGGAATTTGCGCACCGCGTCGCGGAAGGCGAGCTGTGATTCGTCGAAGGTGAAGTCCATGGCTGTGCGTCCTCAAGCGCGCGGCAGACCCAGCATGCGCTCGGCGATGATGTTCTTCTGGATCTCGTTGGTGCCGGCGTAGATCGGTCCGGCGAGCGAGAACAAAAAACCGTCCAGCCAGCGATCCGCGTCGCCGGCTTCCGGCGCATCCGGCATGAGCTCGGCGCGCGGGCCGAGGATGCGCATGGCGGTCTCGTGCATCAGCACGTCCAGTTCCGACCAGAAAATCTTGTTGGTGGAAGCCTCCGCGCCGATCTGGCCGCCGCGCGCGAGCCGGCAGGCGGTGCGGTAGGTGGCCAGCGCGTAGGCCTCCGCGCCCATCCAGCTTTTCAGCACGGCGTCGCGGATGGCCGGATCGCGGTCGGCCCGCTCGCGGTGGCGCTGGTAGAGCGCGACCAGATCGCGCGCGGTCTTCTGGAAGCGGGCCGGCGAGCGCAGCATCAATCCACGCTCGAAGCCGGCGGTGGCCATGGCGATGTGCCAGCCCTGGCCTTCCTCGCCGACCAGGTTCTCGGCCGGCACTTTCACGTCGTCGAAGAAGACTTCCGCGAAGCCGGTCAGGCCGTTGAGCTGCTTGATCGGGCGGATGGTGATGCCCTTGGATTTCAAGGGCACCAGGAGAAAGGACAGGCCGTGATGGCGCTGCGAATTCGGATCGCTGCGGAACAGGCCGAACAGCCAGTCCGCCCACACCGCGCGCGTGGTCCAGATCTTCTGGCCGCTGAGCACGTAGTGATCGCCGACGCGCGTGGCCCTGGCGCGGATCGCGGCCATGTCCGAACCGGCGTTGGGCTCGCTCCAGCCCTGCGCCCAGATGTCGGCGCCGCTCGCCATGCGCGGCAGGAATTTCTTTTTTTGCGCTTCGGTGCCGAACTCCATCAAGGTGGGGCCGAGCAGGAAGATGCCGTTCTGGTTGACGCGCAGCGGCGCGCCCGCGGCCCAGTATTCCTCCTCGAAGATCAGCCATTCGATCAGGTCGCAGCCGCGCCCGCCCAGTTCCTGCGGCCAGGTGACCATGCTCCAGCGGCCTTCGTGCAGCTTGGCTTCCCAGGCGCGATGCTGCTCGAACCCCTCCTCCGTGTCGAAGCTCTTGAGCGGCTTCTTGGGCACGTGCGCGGCAAGCCAGGCGCGGATTTCCGCGCGGAAGCGTTTTTGTTTTTCCGTGTATTCCAATCTCATCGGATGCGTCCTGCAGGCGCCCGGACTGTCCCTGGCGCGGACTTGGCAAACAAACCTCGGGCGATCATTGCTGGTCCTCGAACCGGGCCGCGCGCTTCTCGACGAAGGCGCGGCGCGTCTCGGCGGAATCCGCCTCGCGGTAAGCCTGGAGCGTGAAGCCCTGCTCCCAGCGGTATTTGTCTTCGAGATTGCCGTCCTCGATCCCGTTCAACGACTCCTTGGCGAGCCGCAGCATCGCGCCACTCTTGGCGGCGATCTTGCGCGCGATGGCCAGCGCCGCCTCGCGCAGCTCCGCGCGCGGCACCACGCGCTCCACCGCGCCCAGGCGATACGCTTCGGCGGCCGTGATGGGTTCGCCGGTGAAATACATCATGCGCACTTTCTGCACCGGGAACAGGCGCTGCAGGTGCGCGCCGCCGCCCATCGCCCCGCGATCCACTTCCGGCACGCCGAACGTCGCGTCCTCGGCGGCGACCACGATGTCCGCGGCCCCGGCGATGCCGATGCCGCCGCCCAGCACGAAGCCGTGCACCGCGGCGATCACCGGCAGCGGATTGCGGTGGATGGCGCGGAAGGTGTCGTAGTTGCCCCGGTTCACGGCCACGATCTTCTCGGGCTGCGCGGCCAGCTCCTTGATGTCCACGCCGGCGCAGAAACCGCGGCCCTCGGCGCGGATCACGATGACGCGCGCCGCCGGTTCGCGACCGAGGCGCTCGATCTCCGCGGCCAGCGCCTGCCAGCCGGCGCAGTCGAGCGCGTTCACCGGCGGATGGTCCAGCACCAGTTCGGCGATGCCGTCGGCGAGCGCGGTTTTGAAGGGAAGTCTCATGGGACCACCTTGAGCAAGGGGTTCGTTGACGCCTGCGGATTCGCCGCGAGCGCGGCCAGGCGCTGCTCGGCCTCGCGCACGATGCGCGCCACCAGCTCGGCCACCGCGGGCAGATCCTGGATCAGCGCCGCGACCTGCCCGGCGGGCAGCACGCCTTCGTCGGGCCGGCCGTCCACCATCGCGCGCCGGATCAGCATCGGCGCGTTGGCGGCCATGAGCGTGTGGATGGCGGAATCGCCCTCGGCAAGCGCGGCGAAAAAGGTGCGCATCATCTGCGCCAGGGACATGCCAGTGTGCGCGCGCCAGCGCCAGGCGCTGCCCAGAGCGACGAGCAGGCGATGCAGCCGCCCGCCGCGCTCCAGCCGCACGAGCAGCGGATTGTCGATCATGCGCTGCGGCAGGCCGTCCACCGCTTTGGAGGCGCGGATCCGCGCGGGGTCGGAAACCTCCAGATAGCGCTGCAAGGTGGCGCGCGGCACCGGCGATTCCTGAGTCAGCAAAAAGCGCGTGCCCATGGCCACGCCCGCGGCGCCGAAGGCGAGCGCCGCGGCGAGCCCGCGCCCGTCGTAGAAACCGCCGGCGGCGACCACCGGCACGCGCACCGCGTCCAGCACCTGCGGCAGGAGCAGCGTGGTCGGCACGGCGCCGGTGTGGCCGCCGCCTTCCGCGCCCTGCACCGTCACCAGGTCCGCGCCGAGCTGCACGGCTTTCACCGCGTGCTTCACCGCGCCGACCGTGGGCATGCACAGCACGCCGGCGTCCTTGAAACGGCGGATGGTCGCGGCATCCGGTCCGCGGCCGTAGGACACCGCGCGCACGCGGTCGCGGTGGCGCAGGATCAGCGCGACCACCTCGCGCGCGTTGGGCTGGAACATGTGGAAGTTGACGCCGAACCCCTCGCGCGTGGCGCCGCGCACGGCGTCGATCTGGCGCGCGAGCTCTTCGGTCGACATCGTCGCTGCGGCGAGAAAGCCGAAGCCGCCGGCGTTGCACGTCGCCGCCACCAGCCGGGCATCGGCCACCCAGCCCATGGCCGTCTGCACGATGGGCCAGCGGCAGCCGAGCAGCCGCGTCAGCGGCGTTTCGAGCGCGTTCATCCTGCGTTGCGCTCCGCGCGCTGCGGGACGCGCCCGGCAAACCGCAGCGGACGGCGCCGCGGCGGACGCTTTGGCGTGGCGGCGTTCATCGCTTCACGATCACCGAAGAGCCGTGGCCGAACAAGCCCTGATTGGCGGTGATGCCCACCTTGGCGTTCTGCACCTGGCGCGCGCCGGCCTGCCCGCGCAACTGCCAAACGAGTTCGCACACCTGGGCGAGCGCCTGCGCCGGCACCGCCTCGCCGAAGCAGGCGAGCCCGCCCGAAGGATTGACCGGGATGCGTCCGCCGATCCTGGTCGCACCTTCGCGCGTGAGCTTGGCCGCCGCGCCGCGCGCGCACAGTTGCAAGTCTTCGATCCAGTCCAGCTCCAGCGCGGTGGAGAGGTCATAGACTTCGGCCACGTCCACGTCTTCGGGTCCGATGCCCGCCTCTTCGTAAGCTTTTCGCGGCAGGGCTGCGCGGAAGGGCTGCGCTTCGCGCGCGGCGGCGGAATCGGTGGCGAGGTCCGGCATTTCCACCAGCGCATTGGGAAAGGTCGGCGTCACCGTGGAAATCGCCACGATGCGCGGTGCGTTCGTCTTGCCGATTTTCCTGGCGTAGGCCAGCGAGGACACCACCAGCGCCGCGCCCCCGTCGGAGGTCGCGCACACGTCCAAGAGCCGCAGCGGATCGGCCACCATCGGCGAGGCGGCGACCTCCTCGCGCGTGAAGCGCCGGCGGTAGCGCGCGTTGGGATTTTCCGCGCCGTGCGCGGCGTTCTTGATCTTGACCGCGGCGAAGTCCTCCGGCGTGTCGCCATACAAGGCCATGCGCCGGCGCGCGTAGAGCGCGAAATAGGTCGGGTTGGTGAGACCAATGCGGAAGCGCACCCAGTCCGGATCGTCCGGGCGCTCGCCCGGCTGTGGCGCGAGAAAGCCCTTGGGCGTGGTGTCGGCGCCGACCACCAAGGCGACTTCGCATGCGCCGGAGAGGATCTTGGCGCGCGCGGCCGCCAGCGCCTGCGCGCCGGAGGCGCAGGCCGCGTAGCTGGTGTTGACTTCCGCGCCCTGCCAGCCCAGCGCCTGGGCGAAGGTCGCGCCGGCCACATAACCGGGATAGCCGCAGCGCATGGTCGCCGCGCCGGAGACGAACGGCACGCTGCGCCAGTCCACGCCGGCGTCGGCCAGCGCGTCGCGCGCCGCCTTGAGCCCGTATTCGACGAAGTTCCTGCCCCACTTGCCCCAGGGATGCAGGCCCACGCCGAGGATGGCGATCTCGCGGTTCATGCCGGCCGCCACTTCCAGGTCAGCTTGCCGTCGGCGAGCGGCTCCAGCGTCAGCGCCATGGCCATGCCCACGCGCAAGGCCTCGACGCCCACGCCGTCCGCGACCGGCCCGAGCACGATCATCTTTTCCTTTTCCAGTTCCACCGCGGCGATGGCGAACGGCCGGTAGGGATCGGGGGCGACGAAAGGCGGCGGCGGCGGATAGGCGGCGTCGGTGTAGGACCAAAGCCGGCCAGTGCGCGACAACAGGACTTGTTCGAAGTCCGTGCTCTGGCAGTCTGGATTGCGGCAATAACGCGTCTCTTTGGGAAAGTAATACGTGCCGCAGGCGGCGCAGCGCGTGCCGATCAGATGCGGCGCTTGCGCGTCGAGCGTGAACCAGCCCGGCAGGAAGGGTTCTTTCACGCAGGCTTCCATCACGCCGCCTTCCGGGTGAGCGGAGGATTGTCCTTGAGCTGCTGGCCGCGCAGATCGTTCGGATCCAGCCGTCGGATGATCTCGAGCTGTTCGCGCGTGGGCAAGGGCGTCTCGTGGAGCTCGGGCGCGCGAGCCAGCGGAAAGCCGGTGGCCGCCTGGACCTGCTCGAAGGACACGCCCGGATGCAGGCTCACCACGCGCAGCCCCTGCCCGCCCCAGGGATCCGGACCGCCGAAATCCATCACGCACAAATCGGTGACCACGCGATGCACGCCGGGAAAACTGCCGCGCGCCGCGGCCGGCCAGCGCCCGGGGTGATAGCCCGCCGCGCACACCACGTCCACTTCGCCCGCGACGAAGACGCGCGGGGAATGCTGGGGCACGAAGAAGGAATTGAGGTGGTGGACGCTGTTGCCGGGAAAGCCGCGCAGCCCCAGCATCTGGCGCTTGGGCCGGGCGAACTCGCCGATGCAGGAGATGTTGGCCTGACCGTAGCGATCCACCTGCACCGGCATGACCAGCGCGTGGCGGCGGCCGCCCCACAAGGCATCGAACACGCGCGCATAGGGCATCCATCCGGAATAGGCACGCCCTGCGTGAGTCTTGGCGCCGAGCGCCACCGGCGTCTCGGTGAGGTAGGCCTCGCCGTCGGTGATCAGAAGCTGCGGGCTGTGGGTGAGCTTGGCCAGGCCCTGAGCCAGACGCGGGATCACGCCGATGCCGGTGGCCAGAATCTCTCCACCCGGGTCGCCCGCGTCGCGCCACACCTCGGCGCAGGCGCAGATCAACAGTTCGGCCAGAGTGGCGGTGGATGCGCTCACGATCAGAACACCTGGCGCGGCAGCGCGAGGATTTTTTCGAGCCCGCCGACCGCGCGCCGATAGGCTGCCTCGTCGCCGGCGAGAAACTCCTCCGCGTAACGCCGCCAGCCGTCGTCGGCTTCCGCGCCCGCGCAATACCGCGTCAGATGCGCCGCGTCCCAGCCGTAGCCTCCACCGTGGATCGACACGTGGGAGGTCGGATGCGCGCCGCCGGGCGCGTGCACCACGCCGGTGACGAGATTGCGTTCGAAGGAATTACACTGGGCATCCGCCTCGTCGGTCTCCAGGCGCTCGACCAGCTCCTCGCAGCTCACGTAGCAGGCGCGCGCGGCGCGCGCGAACCATTCGTCGAAGAACGGGTCGGGAGCGTACAGGCGCGTGTTGCCCCAGCGGTCCGCGCGGTGGACGTGCAAGAGCGCCGCGTCGAGCTTGAGCGCCGGCATGGCCAGCAACTCTTCGCCGTCGTCGTAAGGGGAGCGCACCGTGCGCAGGCCGGGATTGATTTTCATCAAGTCGGTGCCCAGGCCCACGCGTGTGGGCAGAAAGGGCAGGCGCATGGCCGCCGCGCGCAGCCCCCAGTGCAGCAGGCCTTCGTCCAGTTCCATCGCCTCGACGGCGCCCGCCTCGCGCGCCTTGCGGAAGTAGGGCTCGAGCGGAATGAAATCGAGCGAGACGAAGCCGTAGATCAGCTTCTTGACCTTGCCCGCCGCGCACAGCATGCCCATCTCCGGCCCGCCGTAGCCGACCACGGTCAGGTCCTTGAGCGGCGAGCGCAGGATTTCGCGCACCAGCGCCATCGGCTTGCGCCGCGGCCCCCAGCCGCCGATGCCGATCGTCATGCCGTCGCGCAATCGCGCCACGACTTGCGCCGCGCTCATTTCCTTGTTCAGCGCCATGCGCGCTCTTATCTGAAGCCCACCGAAAAATCGTGGCCCCAGATGGAGACCTGCTTGGTCTCGGTGGGCTGCCAGCGTGCGGGATCCACGTCGATGCCGCCCCAGCCGTATTCCAGCGCGAAATTGCCGGGCGTCATCATGTAAAACGAGGTCATGCGGTCGTTCTCGTGCTGGCCCAGCGTGGCCATGAGCTTGACGCCCAGCTTCTCGCGCCGGTCGTAGGCGCGACCCACGTCGGTCATGGAATTCACTTCCACCATGGCGTGCACGCAGCCCGCGGGATGGGGCATTTCCGCCAGCGCCAGGCTGTGGTGGCGTCCGCTCGCGCCGTGCAGGAAATGGATGCGGATGACCGGCGCATCCGGCGCGGGCTTGAAATTGAACACGTCCGACAAACCCATGCCCAAGGTCTGGCGGAACAGCGCCACCGTGGCGTCGAAGTGCTGCGCCGCCGGCAGCACGGTGTGGCCCATGCCCTGCGCGCCGGTCTTGAACCCGGACACGCCCAGCGGCGAGACGAAAGGCGCGCGCGCGCCGCTGTACCCCCAGGCCAGCTCGTGGCGGTTGCCGGAGGGATCGACGAAGGACAGCAGGCGCTTGAAAGCGCGCCGCGCCGCCTCGTCCGCACTGCCCATGCGCAGCGACGCACCGGCCCGGTCCAGCGCCGCCGCCGCCTGCTCGAACGCGCGCTCGTCGGTCGCTTCCCAGCCGGAATACAGATAGCGGTCGTCGGCGCCCGGCAGCACCGCGATGCGGAACGCGCGCTCGTCCATCTTGAGCTGCACGCCGCCATCCGGCGCATCGTAGGCCGCCATGCCCAGCACGCGCTCGCCGAACTCGCGCCAGCGCGCGGGTTCGGCGCTTTGCACCACGATGTAGGCCAGGGCCTGGATCTTGGACATCGTCTGCGCCTTGTTCTTGAGTGCCGCAATTATCCGGGCCGGCGCGCGCCGACTCATCACCCCAACGGATGAAGCCGCCGCGGCGCCGGCCTCCCGAAGATGGGCGCTCTGAAAAAAGAGGACCGGCGATGGAGGAGATCGCGGCACGCGCCAGCGAATGGGGATTGCACGTCGAACCGCCGCTGCGCCTGGCGGACCCCGACGCGCAGGCTTGGGACGAGACCGCGGACCTGGTGATCGTCGGCCTGGGCGGTGGAGGCGTGGCCGCGGCGCTGGAAGCCGTCGAGCGCGGCCTGAGCGCGATCGCGCTGGACCATTACGAGGGCGGCGGATCGTCGGCGGCCAATGGCGGCGTGTACTACGCCGGCGGCGGCACCAGCATCCAGCGGCAGGCCGGCGAGGACGACTCGCCGGAGGCGATGTACCACTATCTCAAGCTCGAGGTCGGCGACGCGGTATCCGACCGCACCTTGCGCCGCTTCTGCGAAGAAAGCGCGGCCACTTTCGAATGGCTGGTCGCGCACGGCGCCAAGTTCGACGCGCGCGTGTGGAAGGAGAAGACCTCCTACCCGCCGCTCGATTATTTTCTCTATCACCCGGACAGCTCCCTGGCCGCGCCCTACGCCCGGCGCGCGAAACCGGCCGCGCGCGGACACCGCGCCTACGCCTACAACGGCAAGAAAGCCTGGGGCCTGGGGGGAGCGATCTATCAGCCGCTGCGCGAAGCCGCGCTCAAGCTCGGCCTGCGGTTCCATCCTTATGCCGAAGCCTGCCAGCTCGCGCTCGACGCCCGCGGCCGCGTGATCGGCGTGAAAGCCTTGCAGATTCCCGCGGGCACGAGCGCGGCGCGACGTTTCGCCCGCTCGATCGCGCACGCGGCAAAATGGTTCGAGATCCTGCCGCCCAGTTTCCCGCTCGCCGCCCTCACCTACGCCATCGGCCGGCGTTATCTGGCCAAGGCGCGCGCCATCGAAGCACGCGCGCGCGTCGTGCGTTGGTACCGCGCGCGGCGCGGCGTGGTGCTGTCCACCGGCGGCTTCGTGCTCAACACCGCGATGCTCGCCCACTACGCGCCGCGCTACGTGCGCGGTCTGCCCAACGGCACGCTGGGCGACACCGGCGCCGGATTGCTGCTCGGCGCCTCCGTCGGCGGCGCCCTGAAACGGATGGATCGCATCAGCGCCTGGCGCTTCATCAATCCGCCCAGGGCCTGGGCGCAGGGCCTATTGATCAACGCGCGCGGTGAGCGCTTCGTCAACGAAACGCTCTACGGCGCGAGCCTGGGTGACGCGATCATGGCGCAGCCCGACGGCCGCGCCTGGATCCTGCTCGATGGCGCCCTGCGCAAGACCGCGCTGCGGCAGGCGCGCGATCCGCAGCTCGTGCCCTTCCAGCGCGACGTGGCGCGAGTCAATCTGTGGTTCAACTGCGTGCGGGCCCCGACCCTCGAGGCGCTGGCCGAACGTCTGAGCGTGGATGTGGCGACACTGCGCCGCACGATCGAGGAGTACAACTGCATCGCGCGTGGCGAACGGGCCGATCCCTACGAGAAACGTGCGGAAGAATGCGCGGTGCTCAGCCAGCCGCCGTATTGCGCGATCGACGCTTCGATCGACAGCCGCTGGTTGCCGATGCCGATCATGACGGTCGGCGGGCTGGCGGTGGACGAAGACAGCGGCCTGGTGCTCGACGACGCCGGAGCGCCCATCGCGGGGCTCTACGCCGCCGGCCGCAACGCGGTGGGCGTGTGCTCCAACGTGTACGTCAGCGGCCTGTCCTACGCCGACTGCATCTTCTCCGGCCGCCGCGCCGCGCGCCACGCGGCAAAATAATTCCTGCGCCAGTCAGGGCTTGCGTGTTTTTCGCGCGCCGGTCGGGCGGCCCGTGTCGATTTCGCGCGTCCTGCTTCGTCGTGTCGGTGAAAGCCCTCAACCGCAGGAGAACGCAGGATGAAAACCTTTCTCGCCGTATTCATCGGCACCCCCGAGGCGAGGCAACGCTCCGGCTGGGATTCCCTGAGCGCGGCCCAGCGCCAGGAGCGCGAGCGCGCCGGCATCGAGGCCTGGCACCACTGGGTGAAAGCCAACCAGGCCGCCATCGTCGACGGCGGCAGCCCGCTGGGCAAGACCAAGCGAGTCTCGGCAGCCGGCATCGCCGACATCCGGAACGCCTTGACCGGCTATACCGTCGTGCGCGCCGCGACCCACGATGCCGCGGCGCGGCTGTTCGCGCAGCACCCGCACTTCACCATTTTTCCGGGCGACTGCGTCGAAATCATGGAGTGCCTGCCCATCCCGCAAGCCTGACCGCAACCAGGAGATCCCGCCATGCGCTTCATGCTGCTGATGATTCCCAAGGGTTACGCAAGCGCCGCCCCGGGCACGATGCCCGACCCCAAGCACGTCGCGGCGATGATGAAGTACAACGAGGCGCTGCGCAAAGCCGGCGTGCTGCTGGCGCTCGACGGCCTGCATCCGCCGGCCGAAGGCGCGCGCGTCTCGTTCCAGAACGGCAAGCCGCGCGTCAGCGACGGACCGTTCGCCGAGGCCAAGGAAACGATCGGCGGCTACTGGATGATCCAGGTGCGTTCCCGCGCGGAGGCCATCGAATGGGCCAAGCGCTGCCCGGCGCAGGACCACGAAACGATCGAGGTGCGCCAGGTGCAGGAATTCGCGGAATTCCCCGAGGACGTGCAGAAGGCCGCCGCTGGATTCGCGGACCTGCCGGCGCACAACGCCGGGCGCGGCGCGCGCTGAGCACGTTGGCCTGCCGGACCGCCCTAAAAAACGCAAGGAGAGATTCATGGCTGTGCAACCCTATCTGATGTTCGAAGGCCGCTGCGAAGAGGCGCTGGAGTTCTACCGTAAGGCGCTCGGCGCCGAGGTGACGATGCTGATGCGCTTCGGCGAGGCGCCGATCCCCGCGGACCAGCGCCCGCCCGGCAGCGAGCGCAAGATCATCCACGCCGCTTTCCGTGCTGGTGGCAGCGAGTTGCTCGCCTCTGACGGCCATTGCAGCGGCAAATCCGCGTTCGGTGGCTTCTCGCTGACGTTGTCCGCCGAGAGCGACGCACAGGCGAAACGCTGGTTCGAGGCGCTGGCCGAAGGCGGCGAAGTGCGCATGCCGCTCGGTCCGACGTTCTTCGCCACCAGTTTCGGCATGCTCGCCGACCGCTTCGGCGTGCCGTGGATGGTGATCCACGCCAAGCCCAAACCCTGAGCGCAGGGCATGGCATCGGTCACCGAGCGGCTTGCGTACCGACGGCGATGATGCTGTGATCGGTCGCCATGACGGCGACCGACACTCATCGCGCGATCGAAGCGGTGTTCCGCATCGAGCAGGCCAAGCTGATCGCCGGCCTCACGCGCCTGGTGCGCGACGTCGGGCTGGCCGAGGAACTGGCGCAGGACGCGCACCTCGCCGCGCTGGAGCGCTGGCCGCTCGAGGGCGTGCCCGACCATCCCGCGGCCTGGCTGATGACCGCGGCCAAGCGTCGCGCCATCGACTGGCTTCGCCATCACCAGATGCGCAGCCGCAAGGAACCGGAGCTGAGCCGGGAGCTGGAGGCGCAGCTCGCCGCCGCCCGGCCCGGCCCGGACGCCGCGGCGGAGGCGGCGGACGAAGGAATTGACGACGACCTGCTGCGGCTGATGTTCATCGCCTGCCATCCGCTGCTGTCGGCCGATGCGCGCGTGGCGCTCACGCTGCGCCTGCTCGGCGGGCTGAGCACCGAGGAGATCGCGCGCGCCTTTCTCGTGCCGGAGCCGACCATCGCCCAGCGCATCGTGCGCGCCAAGCGCTTGCTGGCGGAACGGCGCGTGCCCTTCGAAACGCCGCGCGGCGCGGAACTCGGCGCGCGCCTGGCTTCGGTGCTGGAAGTGATCTACCTGATCTTCAACGAAGGCTACACCGCCACCGCGGGCGAGGACTGGATGCGGCCGGCGCTGTGCGAGGAAGCGCTGCGCCTGGGCCGCATGCTCGCCGAGCTGGCGCCCGCCGAGCCGGAAGCGCAGGGCCTGGCCGCGCTGCTGGAGTTGCAGGCTTCGCGCATCCCCGCGCGCACCGACGCGGCGGGCGAGCCGATCCTGCTGCCCGACCAGGACCGCGCGCGCTGGGACCGGCTGCTGATCCGCCGCGGACTCGAGCGCCTCGCGCGGGCGACGGCGCTCGGCTTTGAACCCGGGCCGTATGTCCTGCAGGCCGAGATCGCCGCCTGCCACGCGCGCGCGCCAAGGGCGCAGGACACCGACTGGCCGCGCATCGCCGCGCTCTACGACGCGCTGGCCCGGTGCCAGCCCTCGCCGGTGGTGGAATTGAACCGCGCGGTGGCGCAGGCCATGGCTCACGGCCCCGCCGCAGGGCTGGCGCGGGTGGACGCGCTGCGCGACGAACCGCTGCTGCGGAATTACCATCTTTTGCCGAGCGTGCGCGGCGATCTGCTCGCCAGACTCGGCCGCCACGAAGAAGCGCGCGCGGAATTCGAACGCGCCGCGCATCTGGCGCGCAATGCGCGCGAGCGCGAGCTGCTGCGGGCGCGCGCCGCGGCGCAAGCGCAAGCCGCGCAAGCATCTTGAACGGACCGAGCTCGGGAGAGCCCATGCCTTCGTACCTGCTGCTGGTGATGGAACCCCGCGGACAGCGCCAAGCGCGCACCGCCGAACAGGGCCGGGAACTGCAGGCGCGCATGCGCCGCTACGGCGAGGGGCTGAAAGCGCGCGGCCTGCTCAAGTCCTGCGACTCGCTGCGCTCGGACGAGCACGGCGTACGCATCCGCGTGCGCGACGGCAAGCGCACCCTCACCGACGGCCCCTTCACCGAGGCGAAAGAGATGATCGGCGGCTATTTCCTGTTCGACTGCGCCTCGCGCGAGGAAGCGCTGGCTCTCGCCGCCGCGTGCCCGGCGGTGGAATGGGCCAGCGTGGAGCTGCGCGAGATCGGGCCCTGCTACGAATGAACGCGACCGCACGGCACACGCGGCAGCCATGCTCGAACTGAAACCGGACACGATCGCCGGCGTGCGCTGCGCGGTGTACGACAGCGGTCCCGCGGACGCGCGCGCGGCGGTGGTCTTCGTCCACGGCAACCCCGGCCCGGCCGACGACTGGGAACGGCTGGCCCCGGCCGCCGCGGGCTTCGCGCGCGTGCTGGCCCTGGATCTGCCCGGCTTCGGCCGTGCCGCGCGGCCGCGCGCTTTCGACTACACCATCCGCGGCTATGCGCGTCAGCTCGGCGCGCTGATCGAAGCGCGCGGCATCGAACGCGTGCATCTCGTGCTGCACGATTTCGGCGGCGGCTTCGGCCTGCGCTGGGCGCTCGACCATCCGCGGCAACTGGCCAGCCTCGCGCTGATCGACTGCGGCGTGCTGGAGAACTACCGCTGGCACCGCTACGCCCGCATCTGGCAGACGCCGATCCTCGGCGAGCTGTTCCAGTGGCTGTCCACCGCGCGCACCCTGCGCGCGGTGCTCAATCGCGACAATCCGCGCCCCTTGCCGCGCGCCTTCACCGATCGCATCGCGCGCTTCGCCGACTGGGGCCACCGGCGCGCCGTGCTCAAGCTCTACCGCGCCACGCGCGATCCGCTCGCCGCCTTTCCCGACCTGTCCCAAATCCGGCACTGGCAAGACCTGCCGGTGTGCGTGATCTGGGGCGAGGCCGACCCCTACCTCCCCGCCGCCTACGCGCAGCGGCAGAAGGACTATTTCCCGCGCGCGGAAGTGCACGTGCTGGAGGGGCTGGGCCACTGGCCGTTCGTGGACGATCCGGCGGCCGTGGAAAACATCCTCGTTCCTTTCCTGCGCCGCGTCGCCACGTAGCTTCGCGCGGCCGGGAATCGCCGCGGCGCGGGCGCCATTCGCCCGCCGCGGCCGGTTTCACGAAACCCGCCGCCCGCGCTCCCACAGCAGCCAGGCGTGCGCCGCGGCGATGCCGCCGAAGGTCAGCGGGCCGCCGGGCCAGGCGTGGGTCTTGAACAAAGCGATTCCGAAGCTGGAGATCGCCAGCAGCGCGATCGGTCCCCAGGAATGACCGCCGCGCCTCAACACCGCTCCTGCCGCCAGCGCGCCCACGGAAAGGGCGACCGAGCCGCCCACGGCGAACAGTGACACGCCGCCGCCCATGACCGGATGCGACCACAGCGCGTCGAGCATCGCGCGCCAGGCCTCGGGCGCGTTCGAGCCATTGGCGGCGCCCACCAGAATCCCGGTCGCCACGCCGGCCACCGCATCCCAGGCGGTCCAGCTCGCGCCGAAGACGAACATCGCCACGCGGCACAGCGCCGCGGCGCCGCCGCTCTGCCCCCGGGCCCACCAGGCCACCGCCAGCGCCGCCAGCGGAAACAGCGCGATCTGCGCATAATGCACCGCGAGCCACGTCCGCACGTCGAGGCGCAAAAGGTCGTGCGGATGCGGGTGAAAGATCTCGACGATCGCCAACGACAGCGGCGCGCCCACCACCAGCGCCCATTCCAATCCCCTGTGCCGTTCCATGTGAAAGCCTTCAATCTATATACCATCCCGCTCGCACGCCCGTCTTGTATCTATTGAGCCTTCCCTAAATGGTTGACAGATCACAGCGCGAGTTCAGCCTGCTGCCAGAATGCGGTGACGAGCGTTGGTCGGCGCTGCATGGACTTCAATCGACGCCGGGCGAAGTCACTGACCTGCGCCAGTTGGATCGCGCAGAAGTTGCCGACTTCGTGCTGCTTGAGATGCGCCCAGAGGTATTCGACCGGATTGATCTCGGGCGCGTAGGCCGGGAGCCGTTCGAGTTGGATGGCGCCGTCGAGGCGAGCGACGAAGTCACGCACCAGGCGGCTTTTGTGGGCCGCCAGGCCATCCCAGATCACCAGCAGCTTGCGTCGGATCTGCTGGCGCAATGCCTTGAGGAATGCCACGACCTGCGGGCTCTTGATCGTGCCCTCAAAGAGCCGAAAGTAGAAGCCGTGGAACGTGACGCCGGCGATCATCGAGAGTTGCTTCCAACTGAAGCTGTACTGCAGCACGGGGGTCTGGCCCTTGGGCGCCCAGGTGCGTACCCGGCAGGGCCGCTCCGAGAGCCCGGACTCGTCTACGAAGACGATGGTGCGTCCTTGTCTTGCGGCGTTTTTTTTAGAGCCGGCCAGCGCTTTTCCTTCCACTGCCGGATCGCCCGCTCGTCGCGTTGCGTGGCCCGGCTCGTCGGGCGCTGGCAGCTCCAGCCGAGCTGGCCGAGGATGCGCCATACCTGCACCTGGCTGTATCGCCGTCCGAACCGCTTCTCGATCAGTGCCGTCACACGAGGCAGCGTCCACAGTTCGGTGGCATATCCCTGGGCCAGCGCTCCGGCTTTCAGCGCGCGGGCCAGCTCCTGGCGCTGCGCCGGCGTAAGCCCCGCAGGTCGTCCCAGCGTGGGCGCGTTCTTCAGTGCCGCCAACCCACCCTCCGCCAGCTTGTCGGCCCAACGTCGCACCGCCTCGCGGCTCACCCCGGCCTTGCGCGCCACTTCCGCCTGGCTGACCCCTTTGGACAATTGGCGTCCCGCTTTCAATCGGCGCCGTTCCAACTCCCGTCGCATGCGTCGTGCCCTCATCATCGGCTCCCTTGGCTTCGATGATAAGACCACAGCGACCACAAAAAGTGTCAAGCATTTATGAAAGACTCAATAATCCTGCTTCGAGACGGCTCGTAGAGGTACATTGTCAACTCTGGATGATTGGGCACGAAGCATCATCTGATCGCCATTCAACAGATCAACTGTTCTGATGCGACGAACCTCAACAAGTTGTGGGGCTCGCTCTATGGCACCAAGGGGCTCAATACCCATTGCGGTCAGTCGCTCGATGAGCTCGGTGAGCACTTCATCCTTGCGCAACTGCCACGTCGACGCAAAACATCGCCAAAATGTCCAGCCGGCGCGCTCAAGCACTCGCTGGCGCGCCATGTCATGCGCCCAGCGGTCGGGCCCATGGCACTCGTCGCCATCGCACTCGATAGCCAGACGCACATCGCCCGCACCTTCGACGACCATGTCGATACGATAAGCACCCGTCTGCACCTGAGGCACCACGCGATAGCCTCGCTCCACGAGCGCTGTGTACACTTGCCGCTCGAAGCCCGACTCGCACCGGTCGATAAGAATCTCGGCTTCTTCCTTCTCGGCGACGATGGGTTTGTCGAAGTGCTTTAGCAGGGTCATCCGCAAGTCCTTATCGGAGAGGTGCTTCACTTCCACTGACCGCACCAGGTACATTCGATCACGAGCGCGACTGGCGGCGACGTTGAGACGCTGCTCGAACATATTGCCCGACAGTGCCTTGCAGTTGTTCGGATCGACCACCATCGACAGGAACATGATGTCACGCTCGCTGCCCTGAAAGGTGCGCGCATCGCCGCACTCGAAGCGGCGATGCAGCAGTTCCGCAGAATCGCACTTACTGCGGACGAGCGAGTCGATAAGCTTCGCTTGTTCCATCCCCAACAGAGACACCACCCCGAGTGTGCGGCCTGCGAAGCGCTCGTCGTCGAGCAGTGCCGCGATTTCGTTAGCGATGAACTCAGCCTCCTCACGGTTGCAATCGCGCCGGTCGCGCAGTCCGTCCTCAACGTAGACGTCCACCAGTGGAGGATCGATGCGCTCGGTACCCTTTGGAATGCGCAGCGGCTGGATAGCACCTTTGTAGAAGACGCGATTCGAGTACGCAATGATGGGCGGCACGCATCGGAAATGCTCGCGGAGCATTACTTGGCGGGCCGCGAAGACGCGTGCCGCAAGGTCGTAGAGCGACTTCTCCGGTGTCATTTCCTCCTTGAACGGTTGCTCTGCCAAGAAGCGGTCGCGCAATTCCTGTATGCGCTGCGCGGCGATGAAGCCGCCATCGGGCGAGACCTGCTTGTCGTCGCCCACGACCAGAATCTTCTTGCCTCGCAGGACGGCGGGTAGCGCCCACAGGTCGGACTGGCTCGCTTCGTCTACGATGACGAGGTCGAAGGCACCAATGTCGGCGGGCATTGACTCCGAGACTTTCGCATGACTCATAATCCAGCATGGCACTGCACCGGCGGCGCTGGTCATGTGGTGCCGCGCATCGCGCCGATAACGCGTGGCGTTGGGGCCCGTGCCCATTCCGATTTTTCGGATGGCCGTGGCGTAGCCCTGCAGCGCCTGCAACACACGCGGCGAGGCATTGCGCTTGGTTTCTAGCCAAGCCGCTCTCGCGACCACTTCCTTGTACAGCTTAGACAGCCGCTGCTCCAGCTCACGCCGACGTGCCCATAGTGTCAGGAGTTTTTCGCGGGCCTCAATCTGCTCGAGGTGGCTCTTCACCCGGCCCCACGTCCACGCGCGGCGCCAGTTGACCGGAAACGCGGTGTCTTCGCCGTTTTGCGGCACCGCGACGGAACGAACGCGTGCCGCCAGTCTGGGTGCGCCGGCGCGTTCGAGCCGAACGGCCGCTTCATGAACGAAGGCCAGCTCCGGATTCAGCCCCTGAATGCGGCGCAACTCGGCAATGAGCCGAGCGTAGTCTGCGGCCACGCGTTCGGCGGCGAACCCCTCCTTGCCGAGGGCCTTGTCGATGAATGCGACCAGCGCTTCCGACACCGGTCCCGATGTGCCGGCGAGCTTGGCCCTCAGCGTCGAAAGCTGAGTTGCCGCGCGCGCCAGGTCCGCCTTGGTTAAGTGCGCCATCAATTGAGCGCGCACTTTGGCCAATTCCTCCGATGTACCGTTGAGATGCTTCACCGGCACCTGCGCGAACACTTCTTCCGCCTTGCGCACGAGCACGACGTCATGGTGCGTGGCGAGCTGATGGGCCTTGCGCGCGACCGAGGCCACCATCTCGATGCGGCGCAGTTCGGTCACACCGCCCTCAAGCTTCGGCGCGCCGAGCGCCGGTGCGAACTGGTTCCAGCGCGTGACGAACGAAGTCAGTCGCAGATGCAGGTCGAGGAAGCGCCTGACGTGCCGCCAATCGTCTGCGGCCGCTGGCGGCAGACCGGCTACCTTGATCCTAGCGACCGCTTTCTTGACGTCGCCGTTGACAAACGACATGAGCCCGAACGGCTTGCCTGTTCCCGCGGCACGCTGCACCGCCTCACGCACCTTGCCCGATGTGAGCGCCTCCGGTGGCACCTCCACCGGGCGCTGCAGGAAGGCGGTGCGCGCTTCGGTCAACGCTGCTATCTCGTCGAAGAGTGCTTCCAGCGCGGCACGCTCAGCATCATACGTCGCGAGCCGGCACTTCAGTCGCACCTGATGCGCCCACGGTTCGCCCAGCTCGTCGATCTCGGCAAGAACGCTGCGCGCGGACTTGATGGCCGCGAGCAGCTGCCGCGCCGCTTCGAGCACATCAGACGTGGCTGCTTTCAACGGAAGCAGCTTGCCCTCGCCGACCTGCCGCTCGATTTCGTGCATGCGCAGCAGGACGTCGTGCAGTTGCGCTACCTCGGGAGGCGGCAGCAGGTCATCCGCCGCGGGGACGCGAGCTTGGACATAAACCAGATCCTTGCCGAGCTTGCGCCGCACCTCCCGCAGGCGTCTGGCTTCATCCTCCGACAGTGGCGGCGCGTGTTCCGGTGCGAGCGTGACCGCATCGTCGAACCAGCCGTGCTCAGCCTGGCCGCTGACGACCAGCTCGGCGAGTTGCTGCGCGCGCAGCGGCTGGCCGTCGATATCGACCTCGGCAAGCTGGGCCTGCGCGATTTCATCGACACGCCGGTCGATGTCCTCCAGCTCCGCATGCGCGCGGTCTATCTGGCTTCTACAACGCTCAATTTGCTGGCGCGTCAGTTCCGGGTTGAGCTGCGAAACCTTCGCCTGAATCGTGTTGATGGCGATTTCGAACTGGCGCAGACTCTCGCGGTCGCTGGTCAGCAGCGCCACCGTCAGTGGGCGGACCTCCTCGGGAATCTTGTCCTGAAGGACCTCAAGCGCGCGCTCGCCTTTTGACGTGACGAGCACCCGCCGGCCCGTGGCCAGGTAATGACAGATGATGTTGGCAATCGTGTGGGTCTTGCCGGTGCCCGGCGGACCTTGAACCACCACGCCTTCGGCCTGTTCCAGTTGCTGGACGATGGTGACCTGCTCCTGGTTGTACGGCAGCGGGAAGTAGAGCTCCCGCACGTCACCACCGCCTCCACCGCCGCGGGTTGACAGGCCGCGAAACTGGATGTCGGCAAACGGCGCCGGCTCATCCGACGGAACCGTCACGAGCGCAGCCGGCCCTTCTGGAATATCGCAGCCGTCGACCAGTCGCTGCTTGAGGCGGTGCAGGTCATCAAGCAGGTAGTTGTTCGACCGCGGACGCACAAACAGCGCCCATGCATCCGTGACAACGAGGTGCTCGCCCGGCGGCGGCACAGTGTTGTCGTCCTCGGTCAGCGGCCGATAGGTACCCTGGCTGTCCAGATTGCGCGCCGCCAGCTTCAGTACATCGGCGTAAGTACCCGGGTCGAATGGCGTAACCGGGCGTTCGTTGCTACGCGCAAGTTGCTCGCGCGCGGCCCGTTCGACCTCGGCCGCACTGCGTCCCAGACAGACGGCAAAGGCGTCGCCCTCATAGCGTGTCTCAGTGGCGCGAGGTCGTAGGTAGAGGGCCATCGTCTTTTCGTCGAGTCCAATCTCCATCTGCTGTGTCAGCAGCGGGTACTCAAAATCGACCGTCGAAACCTTCTCCGGCGATTCCTGCCACTTCAACTGCTGGGTCGCAACGCCTATGCCCCACACAAGCTCTGCAGGGTTAACCGTCTCTTCGGCTTCAAGCTGGTGCTTGATGGCGAAGAGCTCGCTATACAAGTCGATGGTCTTGCGCCGCAGCTTTTCTTCCTCTGCCCACGATTCCCACACTGACGTGTATTCCTGTAGCACCTCCACAACCGCTGCACGTATGTCACGCTCTATCTCGTCTCGGTCTTCCAGGGTTTTGTTCGCGAACACCGAGGTAAGGCGCGTTTTCAGAGCGATCTCGTCGATGCTGGGGGGCGCACCGTTCGGATCATCGGTAACGCGGATGAATTGCTTGAACTGCTCAAGAGCAGGAGGTTGTCTGCTGCGTAGTCTTTGTACGCGCAGCCAGTAGTGGTCGCCCTCAATGCTAACGTCGAATTCAACGCCAGGCAGTCCAATCAAATCTGCGCGTCGCTTCAAAAACCCCTTGATGTTGGCTAGTCGAAATACCCGCGGATCGATCTCCTTAGCCTGTTCCCCGATGTAGTCGACCAAACGAATCAGAAGGTCGCGCGGGCTCAATGTTGCATCTTCAGCTTTCAAGACCAGTTACCGCATATCTGATGTGATGACTTCCAAGACCTTCGAACACCGGTAACGCCGCGCAACGAGCAAATTCTGGTGTGAGGTGCGGAGACAAAATTAGCCGCTAACTTACGGTATACAACACCGATCATAAATCAAGGTAACCGAACTCGAGCGCAGGGGGTACGTTCTATTCTTGAGCCGCATCCGTCGCGAGACGGCGAACTCGCTGCGCTCGTCACGATACGCCTCGGCCGCATTATTCGAGCGGCGCGAAGCGCAATGCCTCGACGGGACCCCACCATTCCTATTCGCCCCCGCACAAGCGCTGCACGAACTGGAATTGGACTAGCAGTACGGTAATCACCGCTCCTAGCTAAGTCAAAACCGCGCGTCTGCGATCTTCCAAAATCAAAAGCCGGCCCGAACCGCATTAAGCGCAAAATCGGCTCAGGGCCCGAATCATCGCCGCGCGGCCGGCGGACGGGCGAGCGTGTGCAGCCGGTCGTTGAGCCGGCGCATGACGAATTCGTAGGCGGGCGGGAACCAGCGCTGCGCCCACCAGCCGAGGCGCACGTCGAACGAGGTGAAGACGAGATAGCGCTTGCGCTCGATCCCTTTGAGGATCGCGGCTGCGGCGCGCTGCGGCGTGACGGCGCGTTGCTGGAAGCGCCGCTTGAGTTTCGAAAGCCGGGGATCGTTCGGGTCCACGCCCTCGATCTCCACCGTGTGGACCAGGCCGGTGTCCACGCCGCCGGGACAGACCAGGGTCACGCCGATGCCGTGGCGTTCGAGATCGAAGCGCAACACCTCGCTCACGCCGCGCAGGCCGAACTTGGAAGCGCTGTAGGGCGCATGCCAGGGCAGGCCGAACAAGCCCGCGGCGGAGGACACGTTGACCAGGTGACCGCCGCGGCCGGAGGCGATCATCGCCGGCAGGAAGCACTCCATGACGTGGATCGGCCCCATCAGGTTCACTTCGATCGCGCGTCGCCACTGCGCGTGGCGCAGGCGCTCGACCGTACCCCACACGGCGATGCCGGCCACGTTCATCAGCACGTCCAGGCTGCCGTGCGCGGCGTGGATCTCGTCCGCGGCGCGGCATACCGCTGCGTAATCGGCGACGTCCAGCGCGGCAGTCCAGGCCACCGCGCCACCGGCGGCGCGGACTTCCGCAACCGCCGTGTCCAGTCCCGCGGCGTTGACGTCGGTCAAAAACAGCACGGCGCCGCGCCGCGCGGCGGCTTGCGCGAGAGCGCGGCCGATGCCGCTGGCCGCGCCGGTGATGAGGCATTTCTTCCCCGAGAGATTGGTCATCGTGCGTTTCACCCCAGCCTCGAATCGCGCATGCTAGCCCGAACTTGTGCCAGGATGCGCCATGGGGAATACCACCGATCCACGGCCGCAGGAACTCGCACCGCAAGGCGGCTGGTGCGAGGCGCCGCTGCGCTTGCCGCCGCCGGCGAAACCGCGCGGCGTGTTGTTCCGCGCGCTGGCGCGGACGGCGCGCATTTTCGGCCGCGCCCAGGTGCCGGACGTTTTCACGGTGCTGCATCTGCACCCGCGGCTGTTCTGGCCCTGGCTGTGGTTCGCCTCGCGCCTCATGCCGCGCGGCCGGCTGCCGGCGCGCATGCGGGAGATGCTGATCCTGCGCACCGCCTGGAACTGCCGCTGCCGCTACGAGTGGGCGCAGCATGTGGATCTCGCCCTGCGCGTGGGGCTGACCGACGCGGACATCCTGCGCGCCGCGCGCGGCCCCGCGGCGTGCGCCGATGCGCACTCGCGCGCGCTGCTGCAAGCCTGCGACGAGCTGACGCAGGGCGATCGCCTGTCCGATGCGACCTGGTCGCTGCTCGCCGAGCGCCACGATCGGAAGGCGCTCATCGAGATCCTCCTGCTGATCGGTCACTATCGCATGCTCGCCGGGTTCCTCAACACCGCCGGGCTGCGGCTGGAAGCGCCGGTGGAGGAACGGCTCGCGGCGTTCCATCGCCGCTTGACGACTGGCGAAGCATTTTCGTGAATCGCGTCGTCACTGCCATCCATGGCGGGACGACCGCAATCCTGCGACCGCACGGCCCGGCTCTCCTTGGCCGCACGTTCGGGATCGTGGCGAGGGCCGGTGGCACTCGCCAGGCACGATCCCTCACCTGATCGGACGAAGCTGCCGCGCGGCAGTTGGAAATAATGCGCGCATCCAGATCCGAGCGCCGCTTGCGATGTCCGCCCCGTCCGCACCCCGCATGCACGATGACGGCACGCTGTCCGTCGAACCGCCGCTGGTCGTCGAACGCGCGGACGGCGGAAGCTGGGACGAGCGCTGCGACGTGCTGGTGCTGGGCTTCGGCGCGGCCGGCGCCGCCGCGGCCATCGCCGCGCGCGAAGCTGGCGCCCAAGTGCTGGTCGCCGAGCGCTTCGAAGGCGGCGGCGCCACCGCCAAGAGCGGCGGCGTGGTCTATGCCGGCGGCGGCACGCGCACGCAGCGCGCGCTGGGCTACGAGGACACGCCGGAGGAGATGTACCAATACCTGCGCCAGGAAACCGGCGACGCGGTGAGCGAAGCGACCCTGCGCCGCTTCTGCGAGGATTCGCGCGCCTTGATCGAGTGGCTGGAGTCGATCGGCGCGGATTTCAGCTCCGCCGCGCCGGCGCCGAAAACCTCCTATCCCAAGGACGGCATTTATCTGTACTACTCCGGCAACGAGTCGGTGCCGGCCTACGCGGCGAGCGCCAGGCCCGCGCCGCGCGGACACCGCACGCGCGGCCGCTGGATGTCCGGCAAGGTGCTGTTCGAGCTGCTGCGCGCGCGGGTGGCCGAGCTCGGCGTGCGCGTGCTGACGCAGGCGCCGGCGCGCCGGCTGATCGTGGAGCGGCACACCGGCGCGGTGCTCGGCGCCGAACTCTGGCGGCTGCCGCCGGGTTCGGCGGCCGCGCGCCGGCATCTCAAGCTCATGCGCCGCGCCGAGGGCTTGCACAATCTCGCCCCGCGCCGCGCCGACCGCCTGCGCGCCAAAGCCGCCGAGCTGGAGCGACGCGCGGCGCAGCCCTGGCGCGTGCGGGCGCGGCGCGGCGTGGTGCTGGCCACCGGCGGCTTCATCTTCAACCGCGAAATGGTCGCGCGCCACGCGCCGCCGTTCCGCCGCGCCATGCGCCTGGGCGCCACCGGCTGCGACGGCTCCGGCATCCGACTCGGACAAAGCGTGGGCGCGGCAGTCGCGCGCATGGACAAAGTCTCGGCCTGGCGCTTCATCAATCCGCCCAGCGCCTGGCCGCGCGGCCTCGTGGTGGACGCGCAGGGCACGCGCTTGTGCAACGAACAGGTTTACGGCGCCACGCTGGGCGTGGCGATGTGCGAGCGGCACGAGGGCCGCGCCTGGCTGATCCTCGATCGCGCTCTGCGCCGCGCGGCGATGAAGGAAGCGCTCTGCGGCGGGCTGTGGTGGTTCCAGAGCGTGCCGGCGATCCTGCTGATGCTCGGCGCACCGCGCGCGCGGCGCATCGAGGATCTCGCGCGCAAGCTCGGCCTGCCCGCCGCGGCGCTGGCGCAGACCCTGGCGCGCTACAACGAGGGCGCACGCGCCGGACGCGACGCGCTGGGCAAGAGCGCGGAACTCTTGCAGCCGCTGGACCGCGGGCCGTACTACGCGCTGGACCTTTCCGTCAGCAACCGCCGCTTCCCCTGTCCAGCGATCACGCTCGGCGGCCTGCGCGTGGACGAATCCTGCGGCGCGGTGCTGGACACGCAAAACCGCGCGCTCGTGGGGCTGTATGCGGCCGGACGCTGCGCGGTGGGCATCGCCTCCAACGGCTACGTCAGCGGGCTGTCCATCGCCGATTGCCTGTGGTCGGGTCGGCGCGCGGGCGCCGCCGCGGCGGGCGCCGCGAGCGCGGCGCTCAAGGTCGCCTGATCGAAATGGCCGGTCGGGTCGCGCCCGACGGCGGGGCCGGCACCAAGGCCGGCGTGCATGGGAGAAGAGCATGGGACGCGTACAAGGCAAGGTCGCCATCGTCACCGGTGCCGCGAGCGGCGTGGGCGCGGAGGACGCGCGGCTGCTGGCGCGCGAGGGCGCCAAGGTGGTGCTGACCGACATCAACGAGGAGGCCGGCCGCGCGGTCGCCCAGGAGATTTGTTCGCAAAACGGGAGCGACGCGGCACTGTTCTTGAAGCACGACATCGCTTCGGAGGAGGACTGGAAGCGCGTGATCGCCGCCACCGAGGAGCGGTTCGGCGGACTCGACGTGCTGGTCAACAACGCGGCGATCCTGCTCTACGGCAACATCGAGGACACCGACTACGCCACCTGGCAGAAGATCCAGCGCGTCAACTCGGACGGCTACTTCCTGGGCTGCCACTACGGTCTGGCGGCGATGAAGCGGCGCGGCGCGGGGTCCATCGTCAACATGTCCTCGATGGCGGGCATCGGCGGCGTGTCCAGCTTCTGCGCCTACTCGGCGAGCAAGGGCGCGGTGGCGGCGCTCACGCGCTCGATCGCCGCGCACTGCCGCATGAACCTCTACAAGATCCGTTGCAACTCCATCCACCCCGACGGCATCGCCACGCCCATGGTCACGGGCTTGCACCAGACCATGCCCAAGGGCAAGCACAGCGCGGTGCGCATGATGGATCCCAAGCAGATGCAGGCGCGCTTCGCCCAGCCGATCGACATCGCCAACCTGGTGCTGTTTCTCGCCTCCGACGAATCGCGCTTCATCAACGGCGCCGAGCTGCGCATCGACAACGGCTACCTGATGTGGGCGGATTGATGCGCGGTGCGTACCCCTCCGCGTAAGTCCATCCTGTACAAGACCGCGGCAGCCATGCCGCGGACCGTTCAAAAAAGCACATGAGCCGCCTGCACTACCACCCGCTGGAAGTCCTCGAAGTGATCGAGGAGACCGCGGACGCGCGCACCCTGGTGTTCGCGGTGCCGCCGGCGCTGCGCGAGACCTTCCGCTTCAAGCCGGGCCAGCACCTGCAGTTGCACGTGCCCTGCGCCGCCACACCGCTGCCGCGCTGTTACTCGCTGACCGGAGCGCCGGAAGAAAGCGACCGGCTGCGGGTCACGGTCAAGCGCATCAAGGACGGCCGCGCTTCCGGCTGGCTGGTGAGCGAACTCAAACCCGGCGACCGGCTGGACGTGGCGCCGCCGGCCGGGGTGTTCACGCCGCGCTCGCTGGATGGGGAATTCCTGATGTTCGCCGCCGGTTCCGGCATCACGCCGGTCTATTGCATCCTGAACAGCGTGCTGGCACGCGGCCGCGGCCGCGTGCGGTTGATCTACGCCAACCGCGACGAGCGCAGCGTGATCTTCGCCGCCGCGCTCGCGCGCCTGGCGCGCGAGCATCCGCAGCGGTTGCAGGTGATCCACTGGCTGGAGACGCTGCAAGGATTGCCGACCGCCGCGCTGCTCGCGCCGCTCGCCGCCGGCTGGGAGCGCGCCGAAAGTTATCTCTGCGGACCGGCGCCGTTCATGGATGCGGCGCAGGCGGCGCTGCACGCCCTGCACGTGCCGCACGCGCAGATCCACATCGAGCGCTTCGTCTCGCTGCCCGAGGACGCCGACGAAGCGCCGCCGGCGGCGCCGGCGGCGGGCGGCCAAGACGTCGAGATCGAGGTCGAGCTCGACGGCGCCGTGCATCGCCTCGGCGCGCATCCCGGCGAACTGGTGATCGAGGCGCTGGAGCGCGCCGGCCTGTCGCCGCCGTTCTCCTGCCGCGCCGGCGCCTGCGCCGCCTGCATGTGCAAGCTCGAGGAAGGCGCCGTCGAGCTGGCGCACAATCACGTGCTCGACGACAACGATCTCAAAGCGGGCTGGATCCTCGCCTGCCAGGCGATCCCCAAAAGCCCGCGGCTGAAGCTCAGCTATCCGCAATGAGCGCCGGGGCGGACTCCACCGTACCGCAGGCGTTCGCGGCGAGCGCGGCACGCCACGCCGCGCGCACCGCGCTGGTCGGCGAAGACGGCCGCGCCCTGTCCTACGCCGAGCTCGACGCGCGGCGTATGCAGGCGGCGCGCGCGCTGCTCGCGCTGGGCGTGCACGCGGGCGAACGCGTGGCGATCTGGGCGCCCAACGGCATCGAGTGGGTGATCGCGGCGCTCGCCATCCACTCCGTGGGCGCGGTGCTGGTGCCGATCAACACGCGCATGAAAGGCGCGGAAGCGGCCGAGCTCCTCGCACGCAGCGGCGCGCGCGTGCTGTTCTGCGCCGGGCGCTTCCTCGGCGTCGATTACCCGGCGCTGCTGTCGGATTTCGCGCTGCCGAATCTCGCCCAGCGCATCGTGTTCGGTCCCGCGCGCGCCGGCGAATGCGGCTGGCAGGATTTCCTGACGCGCGCCGCGGGCGTACCTGCCGCAGCGGTCGAAGCGCGCGTGCGGGCGCTGACGCCGGCCGACCGCATGGACATCCTCTACACCTCGGGCACCACCGGCGCGCCCAAGGGCGTGGTCACCGGCCACGGCCAGAACCTGCGCGTGATCGCCGAGTGGTCGCGCGTCATGGGCCTCGCCCCCCAAGACCAGTATCTGGTGGTCAATCCCTTCTTCCATTCTTTTGGCTACAAGGTCGGCTGGCTGGCCGGACTGCTCGCCGGCTGCACGGTGCGGCCGCACGCGGTGTTCGACGCGCGCGTCATCCTCCGGCGCATCGAACGCGAGCGTATCTCGGTGCTGCCCGGGCCGCCGACGCTGTTCGTGTCGCTGCTCGACGATCCGGCGCGCGCCGGCGCCGACCTGTCCTCGCTGCGCGCCACCATCACCGGCGCGGCGGCGGTCGCGCCCGCGCTGATCGAGCGCATCCGCGCGGAACTCGGCTTCGGGATCGTGCTGACCGGCTACGGCCTGACCGAGACTTGCGGCGTGGTCACGCTGAGCGAGCCCGGCGACGACGCGCAGACCGTGGCGTTCACTTCCGGCAAGCCGATTCCGGACGTGGAAGTGCGTATCGTCTCCGCGGACAACCGGCCGCTGCCGCCGGGCGAGGCGGGCGAGATCGTGGTGCGCGGCTACAACGTGATGCAGGGCTATCTCGACGACCCGCAAGCCACCCGCGAGGCGATCGACGCGCACGGCTTTTTGCACACCGGCGACGTGGGCTGTCTCGACGCACGCGGTTATCTGCGCATCACCGACCGGCTCAAGGACATGTACATCTGCGGCGGCTTCAACTGCTATCCCGCGGAGATCGAGCGGGCGCTCGCCGCGCATCCCGCGCTGGCGCAGACGGCGGTGATCGGCGTGCCCGACGCGCGCCTGGGAGAAGTCGGCAAAGCCTACGTGGTGCTGCGTCCCGGCGCGCGGCTGACGGCCGACGAACTGATCGCCTGGGCGCGAGCGCGCATGGCCAATTACAAGGTGCCGCGCGCCGTCGAGTTCGTGGCGAGTTTGCCGACCAACGCCTCGGGCAAGGTACTCAAGTACCGCCTGCGCGAGAGACAGCGATGACGAACGAGGGGCGCCTGCGCGCCCCTCGTCCTCCACCCCAAGACAAGCGCGTCACGGCAGCACGGCGCACAGCGTGGACAGCACGGGGGTTTGGCGGACAGCCGGCTTCGCGCGACCTTCGGTCCTGCACGACTCATGTAATCGGACGATTTCTTTCGGGCGTTTCCGCGCCAGACTGGGGAAAACAGCCAAGGCTCGGGAGGAGAAATGGACCGTCCGTTGAACGGCGTGGTCGCGGTCGTCACCGGCGCTTCGCGCGGTGCCGGCAAAGGGATCGCGCTGGCGCTCGGCGCGCAGGGTGCGACGGTTTACGTCACCGGCCGCTCGCAGCAGGAAGGCGACGCACCTCTGCCAGGCACGATCCACGCGACCGCCGCGGCGGTCACGCAGGCCGGCGGGCGCGGCATCGCGGTGGTCTGCGACCACGCACGCGACCGCCAGGTGCGCGCGCTGTTCGAGCAGATCAAGCGCGAGCAGGACGGCCGGCTCGACATCCTGGTCAACAACGCCACCGTCATCCACGACCGGCTCATCGACAAAGGACCGTTCTGGAAGAAGCCGCTGGCGCTGGTGGACATCCTCGAGGTGGGTCTGCGTTCGGCCTATGTGGCGAGCTGGTACGCGGCCAAGCTCATGGCGCGCAGAAAAAACGGGCTGATCGCCTTCACCTCGTCGTTCGGCGCGAGCTGCTACATGCACGGTCCCGCCTACGGCGCGCAGAAAGCCGGCGTCGACAAGTTGGCGCGCGACATGGCGGTGGATTTGCGGCCGTATCACGTCGCCGCGGTCTCGATCTGGATGGGCATGCTCAAGACCGAGCGCACGCGCCGGGTGATGGACCAGGACCCGCAGAAATACGCCGGTTTCTGGGAAATCGCCGAAACGCCGGAGTTCACAGGGCGCCTGATCGCCGCGCTCTATCGCGACGACAAGCGCATGGAGAAATCCGGCCAGGTGCTGATCGGCGCCGAAGCCGCGCTGGAGTACGGCATCACCGACGAAGGCGGCAAGCAGCCGCCCTCGCACCGCGCCTTGCTCGGCGGCCCCGCGCCGGGCCATCCGGCGGTCGTCGAGTAGGCGATGCGCGCGTTCGTCGGCGTGCTGGGACTGACGGCCCTGCTGGCCGGCTGCGGTTCGAGCAGCTTGCCGGCGACGGATTCCGGCGCTGCGGCCGGTGCGGCGTTGCACCGCGAAGGGCGCTGGATGGTGGACGATCGAGGGCGCATCGTGCTGCTGCACGGCGTGAACGTGGTGTGGAAGCTCGCGCCTTATGCCCCGCCGGACAGCGCCGCGGGCTTCACCGCGGCGGACGCGGACTTTCTGGCGAACCAGGGTTTCAATGTCGTGCGCCTGGGCGTGCTGTTCGCCGGCGTGATGCCGCAACCGGGACAGATCGACGCAGGCTATCTCGCGCGCATCGACCGCGTGGTGCGCCTGCTCGCGGCACGGCACCTCTGGGTGCTGCTCGACTTCCACCAGGACCAGCTCAACGAGAAATACCAGGGCGAAGGCTTTCCCGCCTGGGCGGTGGACGACGGCGGCCTGCCCAACGACGCCCATTACGGGTTTCCGCTCGACGAATTCCTGAGCGTGGCGCTGAACGCCGCCTACGACAATCTGTGGGCGAACAAAAACCAGGTGTGGGCGCACTACGCCGCGGCCTGGACGGCGGTGGCGAACCGCTGGAAAAACCAGCCGTACCTGCTCGGTTACGACCTGTTCAACGAGCCCTGGCCCGGCACGCGCTGGCCGACCTGTTTCGAAATCGACTGCACCGGGTTCGACGCCACGTTGCAACAGTTCTTCGACTCCGCGCTCGCCGGCGTGCGCGCGGCGGACACCGCGCACTTCGCCTTCTTCGAGCCGCAGCAGCTCTTCGACTTCGGCGCACCGAGCGGCTTCGCCGCCGAAAGCGACCCGCTGCTGGGCCTGTCCTGGCACGACTACTGCTCGGCCACGCTCACCGCTTCCAGCGGTCTGCCGGTGAACCTGCCGGACTGCGGGATCATCGAACCGCGCACCATGAACAACGCCGACGCCCAGGTCGAACAGCTCGGCGCGGTTTCGCTGCTCACCGAATTCGGCGCCTCCGACGATCTGACCGACATCGCCCGCGTGGCAGACCTCGCCGACCAGCATCGGGTCGGCTGGATCTACTGGGCCTACAAGTCTTTCGGCGACCCCACCGGCAGCGGCCAGGCCGAGAGTCTGTTCGCCGACGACGCCGATTTCTCCACGCTCAAGCCCGGCAAGGCCGACATCCTGATCCGGCCCTACGCCCAGGCCATCGCCGGCACGCCGACGGCGATGCGCTTCGACCCCGCGACGAAAGTCTTCGCGCTCGACTACACGCCGAACGGCGCGACCGCGCCGACCGTGATCTTCCTGCCCGCCCGCCACTATCCGAACGGTTATTCCACGAGCGTGGCCGGTGGACAGGTCGTGTCGCCGGCCGGCAGCGCGCAACTCGAGATCGTCAACGATCCGGGCGCATCGAGCGTGCAGATCCAGGTTCAGCCCTTATAGATCAGCCCTTATAGAGAGGAAACCCATGGGCCGTTTGCAGGACAAGGTGGCGATCGTCACCGGCGGCGCGCGCGGCATGGGCGCGGCGACCGCGCGCGTGTTCGTCGCCGAAGGCGCCAAGGTGGCGATCGCCGACGTGCTCGACGAGCCGGGCGAGCGGCTGGCCCGCGAGCTGGGAACGCGCGCGCTGTTCCAGCATCACGACGTGAGCGACGAGGCGAGCTGGAGCCGGCTGATCGAAGTCGTCGAAGCGCGCCTGGGTCCGATCGACGTGCTGGTCAACAACGCCGGCGTGCTGCTGTTCAAGACCATCGCCGAGACCAGTCGCGCGGAGTTCGAGCGCGTGCTCGGCGTCAACTTGATCGGCTGTTTCCTCGGCACGCGGCTGGTCGGCGCGCGCCTGGTCACGCGCCGGCGCGGGGCCATCGTGAACGTCTCCTCGGTGGACGGCATGAAGGCCGCCAACGGTCTGGGCGCCTACTGCGCCAGCAAGTGGGCGGTGCGCGGCTTCACCAAGGTCGCGGCGATGGAGTTCGGCCACCGCGGCGTGCGCGTCAACTCGGTGCATCCCGGCGGCATCGACACCGCGATGGGCAACCCCTACGCCGAGCCCAAGGCCGAGGTCAACAAGCGCTATGCCATGGTGCCATTGCAGCGCGTGGGCGAGCCGGAGGAAGTGGCGCGCGTGTCACTGTTTTTGGCCAGCGACGAAGCGAGCTATCTCAACGGCGCCGAGATCGCCGTGGACGGTGGCATGCTGTGCGGGCAGTATTACCTGGGCTTTCCGGGGGCGCCGGGCGTTTGAAGGAAAATTAGGGCCGCGCTCGAAGGCCAAGTCCGCGCCTGGCCGCCGCCGCCTCCTGGCCTATCATGAGCGCACCCCGCCGATCGCGCCCAGACCGTCATGAACGCAACGCAACGCCGCGCACTCGCCGCCATCCTCAGCGCGGGCTTCGTGGCCGGCACTCTCGAGATCGGTGCCGCCGCCCTGATCTATCGCGTCAGCCCGGTCATCGTCCTGCACGCCATCGCCGCCGGCGTGCTCGGTCCGCAGGCTTCCTTTTACGGCGGGGCGCCGACCGCAATCCTGGGCCTGGTGCTGCAATGGGCGATGTCGCTGCTGATCGCGGCCATCTACGTGCTCGCCGCCCGCCGCCTGTCCTGGCTGTTACAGCGCTGGAAGCTGTGGGGCCCGCTTTACGGGGTCGTGATTTTCGTCGTGATGAACTACGCGGTCGTCCCGCTGTCCCGGGCCGGACAGGGGATGCCGCACTTCGGGCTGGCGGAATTGGTCGAGAACCTGCTGGCGATGCTGCTGTTCGGCACGATCGTGGCCTTTTTCACTCAGCGCCTGACTCGGCCCGCGACGCGCTGACGCCAGCGCGCCCTCAATCGGCAGCCGGTTGCCGGTTCAGACGCGCGGCATCGGCCAGCGCACCCTGCAATACACAGTGCGTTCCGCTCGCGCCATACATGGTGACCACGCACTCGTTGCAGGCGGTGCACGCGGAGACCGAAACGGTGCCGTTTTTGAGCTTGTTCACGAACTCGGGATCGTGGATCAGCGCCCGACCCAAGGCGATGCCGTCAAAGCCGTCGGCCATGACCCGGGCGATGCCCTGGAGGGACTTGGCGCCGCCGAGATAGACCAGCGGCAGTTTCACCGCCGCGCGCACGCGCAGCGAGGGCTCGCGCAGGTACAGCTCGTGGAACCTGAGCTTCGGCTCCGCAAGCCGCATCAGGCGGGTGGCGATTTTCACCACCGGATTCTGGATCGTCTCCACCGCCGCAGCCGGCATGTTGGAACCGAAGATCGCCCAGGGGGCCTCCACGTTCATGCCGCCCGAAAGCACCAGAAAGTGCGCGCCGGTGCGCTCCAAAACGCGGGCGATCGCCGCCGCCTCCTCCGCGCCGGCGCCGCCCTTGTAGCCTTCGATCACGCTGAGTTTGCAGCCGACGGCCAGCGTCTGGCCGACCGCGTCGAGCACGCGCGCGAGCACTTCGGCCGGATAGGCGGCGCGCTGCGCCGCGTCGCCGCCGTATGCGTCGCGGCGGCGGTTGTAGCGCGGCGAAAGGAACTGACTGAGCAGATAGCCGTGGCCCATGTGCAGCTCGACGGCGTCGAACCCCGCTTCGCGCGCCAGCCGCGCCGCGGCGACGAACTGTTGCGCGACGCGCTCCATGTCCTGACGCGTCATCGCGGTCTTGAACAACCGTCCGCTGAGCACACCGGCGGCGTTGAAGCCGCCGGAAGCGGACAGCGGATATTGCGTCGAGAGTTTCGGCAGGAAAGTGAAACAACCGCCGTGCGTGAGCTGGGCGCTGGCGGCAGCGCCTTGGCGGTGCACGGCCTCGGTGAGCGCGCGCAGATGGCGCACGCTGGGCGCGTCCATCAGCACCTGGTCCTCGAAAGTGCGGCCATCCGCCGTCACCGCGCAGTAGGCCACCGTGGTCATGCCCACGCCGCCGGCGGCGATGCGCCGGTGATGCTCGACCAGCAGTTTCGACGGCACGCCGCCCTTGGCCATGCCTTCGTTGGTCGCCGACTTGATGAAGCGGTTGCGCAGGCTCAGCGGGCCGAGCGTGAGCGGCGTGAACGCGCGTGCGGCCTCGGCGTCCATGAGACTCATCCGAGGAAGGCTTGCCCGCCGTCCAGCGCGATGGACTGGCCGTTGACGTAGGCGCAGTCGTCGGAGCACAGCACGGCCACGAAGCGGCCGATGTCGCGCTCGCAGTCTCCGACGCGCGCCAGCGGCACGGTGGCGAGGAAGGCCGCGGCCTCCTGCGGCCGCGCCTGCGTCCAGCCGTCCATCGCCGGCGAGTTGGCCAGCGGCAGGATGGCATTGGTGCGAATGCCGTCGCGTCCCCACTCGCAGGCCGCCGCGCGGGTCAGCATGCGAATCGCCTCCTTCACGGCGGCGTAAGCGCCATAGCCGCTCATGTCCCAACGCCTGGCCGCAGGACTCGCGAGATTGACGATGCAGCCGCCCTCTTTCTTCAGATGCGGATGGGCGAGCTTCATCAGCCGGAAGGTCGCCAGCGGACCAGACTCCCAGCCCGCGGCGAAGGATGCATCGCTCACCCGCGCCAGCGGCCCGAGCGGCACTTCCTGGGCGTTGTTGACCAGGATGTGCAAGCCGCCGAAGCGCTCGACGGTGCGCGCCACCGTCTGTGCCAGCGCGGCGGCATCCTTCACGTCGCAGGCCAGCGCCAGCGCCTGCCCGCCGCGCGCAGCGATTTCACCGGCGACCGCCTGAAGCTTGGGCAGACTGCGCCCCGCCAGCGCCACGCACGCGCCCGCCTCGGCGAGCGCCAGCGCGATGCCGCGGCCCACGCCCTGGCCGGCGCCGGTGACCAAGCCGACGCGGCCGTCGAGCGCGCCGTTCACCACCGCACGATGCCGGTGAGGCCGTAAGTCACCGGGTCGATGAAATAGGCGTCGGTGAGATGGCCGAAACCGGGGCCGAAGTCGATGAAGTTGGCCGCCACGTCCTCGTTCGCGCAGTTACGGCACCACAAGGCCAGCTCGCCATAGGCGGATGATCCCAGCGGAATCTGCGCCAAGGACAGACGCAGATTGAGCAGGCCGTAGGCCTTCACGCGCGTATCGGCGGCGACCTGCGCGGCGGGATTGAAGTCGGGTCCCGCCGGATCGAGCTGGTAGGGATAGGTATAGATCGAGCTGGTGTAAGCGTAATCGGCGAGCGCGCGCACGCGGCCCCAGGCGAAGCGGGCCAGCTCGCTGTCGATCACGACATTGAAGCTGTTGCGCGGCGCGTGCGGAAAGGCACGGTCGTTCTTGTAGTCGTGCGGCTGGCCGGTCCCGGGATCGGTGTCGATGAACTGGTCGTAGCGCGGGTCCAGCCAGGCGTAGTTGGCGCGCACCGTGGTGCCGGCCACCGGCACGAAGGCGCCTTCCAGCTCGAGACCCTTGATCGTCGCGCGACCGGCGTTGCGGATCACGGTGGCGGCGGCGCCGCTGCCGACGAACACCGACTCCTGCAGATCGGTGGCCTGATTGCGGAACAACGCCAGACTGAGCTGCGCGCGATCGTCGAGGAAGTTGCTCTTGGCGCCCAGCTCCAGCGACTTCTGCTTCTCCGGCTTGAACGGGGTCAGCGTTTCCTGGACGTTGGCCGCCGAGGACTGGGTGGGGTCGCTGAACTCGCCGTTGAAGCCGCCGGACTTGAAGCCATAGGCGTAGCGCGCATACACGTTGAGTTGCTCGCTGAACTTCCAGGCCGCGGCGAATACCGGCGTGGTCGCCTCGAAGCTGCGGCTGCCATGCGTGCCGGCAGGGATCAAATAATTGAACGTTCCCGGCGCCGCCATGCAGTTCGGATAGAACGCGGAATTGCAGCCGAAGATGCGATCCAGCCGCTTGCGCTCCTCGGTATAGCGAACGCCGGCGGTCAGCGTCAGCGGATCGAGTGGCCGGTAGTCCAACTGAGCGTAGGCGGCGCCGGCCTTGGTGCCGGTACCGTACTGCGAATCGTAGAGCACGCCCTTGGAGAAGAATTCCTGCGGATTGTTGGTGCGGCCGTCGTCGAAGAAGTAGTACAGGCCGCCGACGTAATTGAAGCGGCCCTTGTGCCCCACCCACTGCAGTTCCTGCGACCATTCGCGGTACTTGGTGAAGCGCTGGGTGAAGGCGATGTCGTTGGGCGAGCCGTCGAGGTCCAGCGAGTCGCGCCAGTCGAGATGGCGGTAGGCGCTGATCGACTTCAAGGTATCCTCCGGCGTAGCGTTCCAGGTCAGGGTCAGCGAATGGCCCTGCACCCGCGAGATCTCGAACACCGGCGCGTTGATGTCCGCCACCGTCTGGCGCTGCTGCGAGACGTAGGACGCCTCGGTCGGATAGCCGACGAAGGTGAAAAACGCGTTGTCCGCCCGATAGAGCTGGGCGTAGGCGGGATTCTGGTTGATGTCGGAGTGATCGAAGCGGTAATCGGCGGAGAAGTTCGGGCTGAACTCGAACAGACCCGCCAGGCGCACGCCGGCGTTCTTGCGGTTGTTCAGCGCCTGGGCCGAACTGCCGGCGGCGCCGGTGACCCAGCCGTCGCGCTGCTCGGCGCGCGCGCCGATGGAGAAACTGGCGATGCCCCACTTCGGCAAATCCACCGAGACTTTTTCGGTCAGCTCGTTGTAGTTGCCCAGCTCCAGGCTCGCCTGTCCGCCGAACACGCCGCTGGGCTTGGGGGTGACGAGGTTGATCGCCCCGGCGATGGTATTGCGGCCGTAGAGCGTGCCCTGCGGACCGCGCAGCACCTCGATGCGCGCCAGATCGACCACGTCGAACACCGAGCCCTGCGCCTTGCCGATGTACACGCCGTCGAGATAGATGCCGACCGCGGGATCCCAGTAGATCGCGGGATTGATCTCGGTGATGCCGCGGATGGCGATCTGCGAGATGGTGTTGTTGGACGGGGTCTTGCTCACTTGCAGGCCCGGGCCGAGCGCATTGAGGTCGAGCACGTTGTCGATGCCACGCGACTCGATCTGCTTCTGGGAAAGCGCCGTGACGGCGATCGGCACGTCTTGCAGCTTTTGTTCGCGCTTTTGCGCGGTGACCACCACGGTCTCCAGCGTTTTCACTTCCGCCGGCGGCTTGGCCTGCGCCTGCGCCGCAGGCGACGGCGTCTCGCTTCCCGCCGCGGAATTCTGTTCCTGCGACGGCGCGGCGTCGGGCGACGAACTTTGCTGCGCCGGCAGCGCGGGCGCAACCAGCATCCCCAGGGTCAATGACGCAAGCCACTTCGCGATGTGCATCTCATCCTCCTCGTCCGATCTCGTTTTCCGCGCTGCTTTTCGCAGCGCGCCCTACCCCAAGCCGATGGGTTCGAGTTTTTGAGCGTTTGTTAAGCGGCGGCCGCCGCGCGCGGCGTGGCGCTTTCGCGCGCCGCGGCCAGGTCCTGCGCCGCGAGATAGCCGAAAGTCATCGCCGGCCCCAGGGTGGCGCCCGGCCCCGCGTAGGTCCGGCCCATCACCGCCGCCGAACAATTGCCGATCGCGTACAACCCCGGGATGGCGCGGCCGTCCTCGCGCAACACGCGCGCGTGCGCGTCGGTGAGAAGTCCGCCCTTGGTGCCGATCTCGCCGGGATACAGGGGCATGGCGTAGTACGGCGCCTGTGCGAGCGGGGCGAGACAGGGATTGGGCTTGATCTTGGGATCGGCGTAGTAGCGGTCGAAGACGTTGCCGCCCTTGCCGAACTCCGGGTCGCGTCCTTGCGCGGCGTAGCGGTTCATGTTCGCCACCGTTTCCGCAAGGCCCGCAGCGTCCACGCCGATTTTCTTCGCGAGCGCTTGCAGCGTATCGGCTTTGAAGTACACCTTGCCGTTCCATTCCGCCGGCAGCTTGGCGTCCGGTTGCAGGCTGGCGGGCAACAGAGGGCCGCAGGGATAGTTCTTGCGGAAGCGCGCGTCGAACACCATCCAGCAGGGAATGGCCGCCCCGCTTCTCGCCTGCTCCGCGTAAATGGCGTACACCGCCTCGGTGTAAGGCGCCGCTTCGTTGAAGAAGCGCCGGCCGGCGCCATTGACGATCACGCAGCCGGGCAGCGAGCGCTCCACGAACAGCGCGGTGGCCACCGCGCTGCCCGGCACCGGCACGGTGGGCGCACCCCAGGTGAGGTTCATGAACCGGGTCGCCGCGCCAAGCCGCAGGCCGGCGCGCAAACCGTCGCCGGTGTTGCAGCCGGGAGCGGCGGTCCACTCCGCGCGCGTGGGCCGGGGCAGATACTGCTCGCGCAGCGCCTGGTTCGACTCGAAACCGCCGCTCGCCAGAATCACCCCGCGCCGCGCGCGCAGGCGCAGGCGCCGGCCGCCCTGCACGGCGACGACGCCGGTCACGCGGCCGTCTTCTTCCACGAGCGACTCCAGGGCGGTTTCGTATTCCAGCGGTATGGCGTTTTCCAGCATGGCCAGGCGCAGTTGGGCCACCAGGCTCTGGCCCAGCACCAGCCGGCGGTCGCGCCAGGTCTTGCGCCGCCAGGAAAAATCCGTCCAGTAGCGCCCCATGAGCTTGAGGGTGAGCCGCACCCAGCCGGGGCCGCGCGCGAACAGCGTGTGCGCCTCGACCTGGTCCATGCTGACGCGGCCCATGACCAGCGTGCCGCGATAAGGCTCGCGCTGGCGGAAAAACTCCGCGCCCAGACGCCGCGCGTCGAACGCCACCGGCTCCATGGTGCGCGCGCCGGGTTTGCCGCCCGGCGCCTCGGGGAAATAATCGGGGTACTTGGCCACCGCGCGAAAGCGCACGCCGTAGCGGCTTTCCATGAAGTGCAGCATCGCGCGCGCCCCGCGCACGTAGGCGATAAGCTTTTCTTCCGGCACCTCGCCGCCGGTGAGGTGCTTGAGATAAGTCAGCGCCTCTTCTTCGGAGTCCGGCACGCCGGCCGCCGCCATCTGCTCGTTGCAGGGAATCCAGATGCCGCCGCCGGACACCGCGCTGGTGCCGCCGTACACGCGGTCCTTCTCGATCAGCACCACCGACAAGCCTTGCGCGCGACAGCACAAAGCCGCGGTCATGCCGCCGGCGCCCGAGCCGACCACGATCACGTCGTATTCCCGCTGCGCGTCCGCCATTCGTTGGTCGTTCATGTCCGCCTCGTCTCGCGCCAGCGCCCTCGGGGTGGCCATCCCGCGAGCGCCGCGGTTTCAGATGAAGAAATCGGTGTTGTCGCGTCCGAGCAATACGCCCCCGTAGTTGCGCCCGAACTGCTCCGGGTTGTTGGCGTAGTGCGCGCGCGCGGCGTAGATGTCCAGCAGGTAGCGATACAGCGGAAAGTCGGTGAAGATGCCGCGCCCGCCGCAGGCCGAGAACAATTGGTAGGCGTGGCGCGCGCAGCGCTCCACCACCTGGGCCGCCTGGTGGCGGAAGTGCAGGCGCTCGCGGACATCGTCGAGCGGTACGCCGTTGCGAATCTTGTTCATCAGCGTTTCGAAGTTGCGGTTGAGCACCAGCTTCATTTCGTCGATGGCCAGCGCGGTCTCGGCCGCCGCCAGTTGCGCCGGCGCTTGCTCGGCGGTCTTGTTGCCCATGTCGCCGACGCGCACCTTGGCGAATTCGATGAACAGATTCAGCGCCCCCTGCAGGCCGCCGATCGCAGCGCTCGACACGGCGCGCACGAAGATCTGGCCGAAAGGCAGCTTGTAGAGATCCGACGTGAACACGTGACGGCCGGGATTGGTCCCGGCGAAGCCGTCCACGGCTCGGTGCGTACGGTACTCCGGCACGAAGGCGTCCTTGACCACGACGTCCTTGGAGCCGGTGCCCTTGAGCCCCATCACATGCCAGGTGTCGACCACTTCGAAATCGCGGCGCGGCACGAGGAACGTGCGGTATTCCGGCGGCTGGCCTTCGTTGAAGACGAGCCCGCCGAGGAACACCCAGTCGCAGTGATCGATGCCGCTGGAGAATCCCCAACGGCCGGAGAATCTGAAGCCACCCTCCACGGGCTTGACTTGGCCCTTGGGCATGTAGGTCGAGGCGATCAGCACCGAGCGGTCCTTGCCCCACACGTCCTCGGCGGCGCGCGGATCGAACAGCGCGATCTGCCAGTTGTGCACGCCGATCACGCCGTAGATCCAGGCGGTGGACATGCAGCCTTCCGCCAGCGTCATACAGATCTCGTAGAAGACCCGCGGGTCCATCTCGTAGCCGCCGTACTGCTTGGGCTTGAGCACGTCGAAGAAACCCGCGTCCTTGAGCTCCGCGACGGTTTCCGCCGGCACGCAGCGCGCCTCCTCGCACTGCCGGGCACGGCTTGCCAGCACCGGTACCATCTCCCGCGCGCGCTGGATCAGCGCCTGCGGAGTCGCCAGGGTTGCGGTGGTGGCGATTTTCTGAGTCTGACTGGGCACGGCGTTTCCTCGCTCAAAGATGCACCGGCGCGGCACGCCGGAGTTTTGCTGTCCGCCTTTGTCACAGAAAAGCGCGCGCGCGGCTTCGTCCGAATTGAGGAGAACGCGCGCCGAGGAACGATGCGGCTTTCACTCAAACGGGTGAGGCCGCCTGCAGGCGCTTTGCACACACTGCGCGCATTCTCGCCGGGAGCCGCAACATGGCCGTGGTGATTCGCAGCGCGAGCGCTTCGGCGCCCGCCCACAAGATCGAAGCCGCACCGCCGCCGCAGCGCTATGCGCGCGGCTGGCACTGCCTGGGACTGGCCGCCGATTACGCCGACGGCAAGCCGCATGCGCTGGACATCTTCGGCACGCGCCTGGTGGCGTTCCAGGGTCAGGACGACAAGCAGTTCTACGTCCTCGACGCCTGGTGTCCGCACATGGGTGCCGATCTCGGCATCGGCTGCGTCAAGGGCAACTCGGTGGTGTGCAAGTTCCACGGCTGGGCCTGGGGCGGCGACGGTGCCTGCACCGAGATCCCCTACGCCAAGCGCATTCCGCCCAAGGCGCGCATCAAGTCCTGGCCGACCCTGGTCGAAAACAAGCTGCTGTTCGTGTGGAACGACCCCGAAGGCAATCCGCCCGATCCGGCGCAGAAGATCCCGCGCATCGAGCCGGTGTTCCAGCCCGAGGAGTGGAGCGACTGGTCGCTGGTGAAATGGACCATCCACAACAACTGCCGCGAGCTGATCGACAACATCGCCGACGTCGCGCACTTCGTCTCGGTGCACGGCTCCGACAACGTCGTTTACTTCGCCAACCTGTTCGAAGGCCACAAGGCCACCCAGGTGATGGTCGGCGCCAACCGTCGGCTCGGCGGCGGCGAGTATCTCACCACCATCGCCAGCTACTACGGTCCGGCTTACCAGATCACGCACATGTTCGGGAAGATGGGCGGCCATCCGGTGGAGTCCATCCTCATGAACTCGCACACGCCGATCGACCCCAACCGTTTCGAGCTGCGCTTCGGCGTGCTGGTCAAGAAGTTCCCCGGCATGAGTGCCGAGCAGTGCGAGGCGATGGTCAAGCAGTACGTGGACCTGACCAACAAAGCCTTCAGCGAGGACGTCGAGATCTGGCACAACAAGGTGCGCATCGACAACCCGCTGCTGTGCGACGGCGACGGGCCGGTGTACCAGAACCGCCAGTGGTACGAGCAGTTCTACATGGACGCCGCGTCGGTTCCGGCAGAACTCAAGCAGCGCCGCTTCTTCGAAATCGACCACGGCATCGAGCGCAAGCCCGAGATCCGCCACGCCTTCGACAACTGAGCGCCGCCGGCCGGCGCGGACTTGATCGCGCCGCGCCCGGCGCATAGAATGCGACCGCCGTCCACCGGGCGACGGCGGTTTTTTTGCGTTCCAGAGATGGCCTGCGGTTTGGCGCACGCATCCGTGCGCGCGTGTTTCGCGCGCGCCCGCTGCGACGGGGAGCTCCTTCCCGCCGCACCGCGCCGCGCGCGTGGAGGTGCGCGGTGAGCGGCCTCAAGCGCGCGCTCGACCGGCTGGTCCGCTGGCTGCCCGCGCCGGGCGACGCGCGCCTGATCCCGGCCGCGGACCTGGCGGCCGCGGATCTGGATCTGCCGCCGGCGGGCGAAGCGCTCCGGCGGCTGCTCGAGGCGCTCGAGCGCGAGGCCGACTTGAGTGCCTTCGGCAGACTGAGCACGCGCCGGGATCTGCGCCGCCTGCTGCGCTTGCGGCGACGCCTGCACGAAACCCTGCGGCGCGCACCGGAGAGCGAGCGACAGACGCTCGCCGCGCCGATCTTCATCACCGGCCTGCCGCGCAGCGGCAGCACTTTCCTCCACCGCCTGCTGGCGCAGGATCCCGCCCAGCGCGTGGTGCGCCATTTCGAAGCCCTGGACCCGCTGGCCCCGAGCGACGGGCCGGACCTGCGCCGCGTACGCACGCGCGCCCAACTCGCTTTCATCGAGCGCCTGGCGCCGGAACTCGCCGGCTTGCATCCGCTGACGTCCGACACGCCGCAGGAATGCACCGAGCTCTTCGCCGCCAGTTTCCGCAGCCTGCGGTTCGACACCACGTACGACATTCCCTCTTATCGCGCCTGGCTCGACCGTGCGGGCAGCCGCGATGCCTATCGCTTCCACCGTCGCGTGCTGGGCGTTTTGCAGGCACGCGCCGCGACCGCGCCACGCTGGGTGCTCAAGTCACCGGACCACGTCTTCTCGCTGGATGATCTTCTGGCGGAGTATCCGGACGCACGCTTGATCTTCACCCATCGGGATCCCTTGCAGGTCATCCCCTCGGTCGTGCGACTGACCGCGGCGCTGCGCGGCATGTTCGCCGAGGCCATCGATGTGGCAGCGCTCGCTCGCGAGCAGCTCGCGCGCTGGAGCGAGGGCGGACAGCGGCTGGCCCGCGCGCGCGCGACGGCGAGCGCTTCCGGAACCGTCCTGCACTTGGAATACCGCGACCTGGTAACCGATCCCCTGGACGCGGTGCGCCGCATCTATGCCCATTTCGGCTTGCCGCTCGAGCCCGCGGCGCGGGCGGCGATGGCCGCGTTCGTCGCCGCCCACCCCGACGGCGATTACCGCAGCCACGGGCACGACCTGGAACGCTACGGCCTCAGCGCGGCGGAAGTCGCCCGCGCTTTCGAGGACTATCTCGACGCGTACGCGCCCGAGCGGGAACACGCCGCGTGGCGGCGGCGCTGGGGGCCTGACCGCCGCGGGGTCCCGCAACGCCGCGCTTGAGACGCCTGCGCCGAAGCGCCCTCGGCCGCAGGCAGACGAGCTTGACTCTGGATCGAGGTCCAGGGTTTAGAGTGACCGCGGATTTCGCGGAGCGCAGCCCATGCCCAGCCTGACCATCGGCGAACTCGCTCGCCGCACCGAAGTGCCGATCGACACCATCCGCTACTACGAGCGCCGCCGGCTGATCGCCGAGCCGCCGCGGCGGCCTTCGGGCTACCGCCAGTATCCCGAGGAGACGCTCCAGCGCCTGCGCTTCATCCGCCGCGCCAAGGCGCTCGGCTTCACCCTCGAGGAGATCGCCGAGCTGCTGGCGCTCTCCGGCCGGCGCGACGTGGCGGCGGTCAAGCGCGGCGCGCAGCGCAAACTCGAGGCCCTCGAGCAACGCATCGCCGAGCTGACGCGCATCCGCGACGGCCTGGCCAGGCTGGTGCGCGCCTGCTCCGGGCACGGTCGCGTGGAGGACTGCCCCATCCTGTCCGCCTTGAACGAGGACCTGCCATGAATCGAGAGCACTCGCACCACGCCCACGCCGCCGAACCCGGCCGCGGCGTGCGCGATCCGGTGTGCGGCATGACCGTCGACTCCGCGACTGCGCGCCGGCTCGATTACGGCGGGCACCGCTACCACTTCTGCAGCGCGGGCTGCGAGAGCCGCTTCAAGGCCGACCCGGGCCGCTATGCACAGCTTCTGCCGCCAAACGCAAACCCGCAGACTATAGGAGGAGCGTCAGCTCCGACCGTCGCGGCTCACGCCGTTCCTGCGCCGGCGGCGCGGCCCGGTGCGATCTACACCTGCCCGATGCACCCGCAGATCCGCCAGGACCATCCGGGTGCCTGCCCGATCTGCGGCATGGCGCTGGAGCCGGTGGGCGCGAGCGCCGAAGCGGGCGGGAACGCCGAGCTGCGCGACATGACGCGGCGCTTCTGGATCGGCCTGATGCTGGCGGTACCGGTCGTCGTGCTGGCCATGGGCGCTGACGTTCCGGTGCTGGGGCCAGCGCTCGCGCGCCTGCTGCCGCGGGCCTTGTCGGGCTGGATCGAGCTGGTCCTGACCACGCCGATCGTGCTGTGGGCCGGCTCGCTCTTTTTCGTCCGCGGCTGGCGCGCGCTCACCAACCGCCGCCTCAACATGTTCTCCCTGATCGCGCTGGGCGTCGGCACCGCCTATGTCTACAGCCTCGTCGCCACGCTCGCGCCCGGCCTGTTCCCGGCCGGCTTCCGCGCCGCCGACGGCACGGTGGAGCGCTATTTCGAAGCCGCCGCGGTGATCACCGTGCTGGTGCTGCTGGGCCAGGTGCTGGAATTGCGCGCCCGCGAGCAGACGGGCAGCGCGATCCGCGCGCTGCTCAAGCTGGCGCCCAGGATGACCCATCGCCTGCGCGGCGACGGCACGGAAGAAGAGATCCCGCTCGACCGTGTCCAGGTCGGCGACCGGCTGCGCATCCGTCCCGGCGAAGCCGTGCCGGTGGACGGCGTGGTCCTTGAAGGCAAAAGCCAGGTCGATGAAAGCATGGTCACCGGCGAGTCGCTGCCGGTCGCCAAGGCGCCGGGCGCGCGCCTGATCGGCGGCACCGTCAACGGCACCGGTACGTTGGTGATGCGCGCCGAAAAAGTCGGCGCGGACACGCTGCTGGCGCGCATCGTGGCCATGGTGGCCGAGGCGCAACGCTCGCGCGCGCCGGTCCAGCGTCTGGCCGACGTGGTCGCCGGCTGGTTCGTACCGGCGGTGCTCGTCGTCGCCGGGCTGGCCTTCGCGGGCTGGGCTCTCTTCGGGCCACCGCCGGCGCTGGCGCACGGCCTGCTCGCCGCGGTCTCCGTGCTGATCATCGCCTGCCCCTGCGCGCTGGGCCTGGCCACGCCGATGTCGATCCAGGTCGGCGTCGGCAAAGGCGCGACGGCCGGCGTGCTGATCAAGTCCGCCGAGGCGCTGGAGCGGATGGAGAAAATCGACACGCTGGTGGTCGACAAGACCGGCACGCTCACCGAGGGCCGGCCGCGCGTGACCCGCATCCTGCCCGCCGCCGGAGTCGACGAAGCGGAGGTGCTGCGGCTGGCGGCCAGCCTGGAACGCGCCAGCGAGCATCCGCTGGCGGCGGCCATCGTCCGCGCCGCGACCGAGCGCGGGATGGCGCTGTCCGATCCCGCCGAATTCGAGTCGCTCACCGGCCAGGGCGTACGCGGCCGCATCGCCGGCCGGCGCGTGGTGCTGGGCAACGCCAGGCTGATGGAGGCCGAGCGCATCGCGCGCGCCGAGCTCGCCGCCGCCGCCGACGATTGGCGGGCCGGCGGCGCGACCGTGCTGTTCGTGGCGCTGGACGGCAAGCCGGCGGGTGTCGTGGCCGTCGCCGATCCGATCAAGGACAGCGCGCGCGCCGCGCTGTCCGCGCTGCGTGCAGAAGGCGTGCGCGTCGTCATGCTCACCGGCGACCACCGCCGCACCGCCGAGGCGGTGGCGCGGCAGCTCGGCATTACCGAGGTCGTGGCCGAGGTGCTGCCCGACCAGAAGCATGCCGTGGTGCGCCGGCTGCGCGCCCAAGGGCGGGTGGTGGCGATGGCCGGCGACGGCGTGAACGATGCGCCGGCGCTGGCCGAGGCGGATGTCGGCATCGCCATGGGCAGCGGCACGGAGGTGGCGATGCAATCCGCCGGCGTGACGCTGGTGAAAGGCGACCTGACCGGCGTGGTGCGGGCCCGCGTGCTGAGCCGGGCGACGATGCGCAACATCCGCGAAAACCTGTTCTTCGCCTTCGTCTACAACGCGCTCGGCGTGCCGGTCGCCGCCGGCGTGCTCTATCCGTTCTTCGGCCTCCGGCTGTCGCCGATGATCGCCGCGCTGGCGATGAGCGCCAGTTCGGTGTCGGTGGTGTTCAACGCGCTACGCTTGCGCTCGGTACGGCTGTGAGGGACGGCGACGAGCCGCCCTCGGCGCGCGGCCGGCGCGTGCATTGCTTCATTGCCGCTCAAGGCTGCGGTCCGTGCCCGACGCGAGCGGGCGATTCCGCCGGTACCGCGTTCCCGTCCGCGTGGTGAGGCACCGGCGACTCGCCGCGCGGCATCGGCATCATCGTCATGTCCGTGTCCATCGGCGCCCGGGCGACGATGTCCTTGTATTGCTGCGGACTGAGCTTGGGCAACTGCATGACGAAGGCGGTGATCGCCCAGAGTTCATCGTCCTCGTGCGAGGCGCCCCAGGCCGGCATGCCGCTCAGCTTGATGCCGTGCTTGATCACCCAGAAGATCTCGGCGGGGGTCAGGCTCGTGCCTTGATAGAGCTTCGGTGGCCTCGGATACAAACCTTCCCAGGTTTCGCTCTGGTCGTATCCCGGCGCGAGATGGCAGGTGGAGCACATCGCGGCGTACTGGCCCGCACCTTCCAGGATCATCTTCGGGTCGTTCAAGTCCGGCACCCGGATGTCCCGGGCATGTGCCGCAATCGAGCGATCGCGCAGCGCGCTCACGAGCCAATCAACGAAACGCGTATGCGGCACGTCGGCACCGATGTCGTAGGCGCCGGAGTACACGTAGACGCCCAGGCCCACGACCGCGATGATCAACAGTACAAATAGTGTTTTGATCGTTTTCATTCGGGGTTCCCTCGGTTACCACCATACTCGGACACCGGCGACCAAGCGCAAATCCTCCACAGCAGCCCGCTCGACGCGGGCGAACCTGGCGGCCTGCCCGTATCTTTTCTCATACGTGACACCGACGTAGGGCGCGAACTGTCGGCGAATCTCATAGCGCAGGCGTAAGCCCGAATCGATATCTGACAAGCCGGCCCCAATGCCTTGGCGCGGATCGCTCTTGGAGTAGAAGTTGAGCTCGAACTGCGGCTGTAACACCAGCCGCTGGGTCAGGTACATGTCGTAGTGCCCTTCCAAGCGCGCTCCGTAATGCCCGCCGTTACTGACGAAACCGAAGGCACCGATCTCCCAGAACAGCGGCGCTAGACCTTCGACCCCGAACGCGCCCCAACCGCGTGAAGGGCTCGGCTTGAAGTTGTAGCGCGCCCCGGCCTGCAGGTTAAAAAAGCGGGAGATGGCGCGTGAGTACAACGCCTGCGCTTCGGCTTCGTCGGGCGCGCCGGTGCCGGTGTCCAATTTGCCCTCGGTCTTGAACCGGGCGCGGTTCAAGTGATCGCCATACCAGCCTTCCCCTTCCCAGCGATAGGTGTTGTCGCCGTTGCCGGTGCGTAGCTCGTTTTGATCGAGAATGGCGAAGCCGAAGGGGCGGTTGTTTTCTACCGGCTGCGGCCAAGCCGCTTGGGTCAGCTGCTGCTGGGCCAGCGCGGTCAGCGGCAGCGTTGCGGCAAACGCCGCGAGGGCGAGTGTCCGGTTCATGGTAGCCATCACGCCACCTCCGCGGTGGTGAACATCCCTGCTTCCATGTGGTAGAGCAGGTGGCAGTGATAGGCCCAGCGGCCGCGCTCGTCGGCGGTCAGGTAGTAGTGCAGCGTTTCGCCGGGCTTGACGATGACCGTGTGCTTGAGCGGCCGCCGCCGGTAATCGGCGGTGTTGTCCAGCTCGGTGAACATACCGTGCAGGTGGATCGGGTGTTCCATCATGGTGTCGTTGACCAGGGTCACCCAGATGCGCTGGCCGTAAGGGAAACGCACCGGCTGACTCTGGTCGTAGGTCAGGCCGTTGAAGCCGAAGACGTAGCGGTCCATGCTGCCGGTCAAGTGCAGCAGCACTTCGGCGTCCGGATCCCGCGCGTGGAACGGGATGTTCTGCGGCCCGCGGTCCAGTCTCACCAGATCGGCGTAAGTCAGCACGCGGCGGCCGTTGCCGTCGAGGCCGGCGCCGGGCTGGTCCAGTCGGTAGGTCGGCATCATGGCGAGGGTTTCCACCGCGGGGCCGAGCTGGAGATGAACATCTTGCGGTTGCGGATAGGCGGTCTGACCGCGGCCGTTGGCCGGCGCCGGGTGCGGAAGCTTCGGCCGCGGCGGCGGTGTCCACCCCCCGTGTGTCATGCCGCTCATGTCCATGCCGTGCATGTGCGACATGTCCATGCCCTGCATGCCGCCCATGTCCATGCCGCTCATGCCACTCATAGCGCCGCCGTCCATGCCTGGCATGCCCATGTCGCTCATGGTGCGGCTGTAGATCGGATCCATCTCTGGCACCGGCGCGGATAGGCCTTCGCGCACCGCCAGCGTCGCGCGCGCGTAGCCGCTGCGATCCAGCGCCTGAGCGAAGATCGTGTAGGCGTCGTCTTTCGGCTCGACCACGACGTCGTAGGTTTCCGCCACACCGATGCGGAATTCGTCCACCGACACCGGCTCCACGTTGCTGCCGTCGGCGGCGACCACGGTCATCTTGAGGCCCGGGATGCGAACGTCGAAGAACGTCATCGACGAGCCGTTGATGAAGCGCAACCGCACTCGCTCGCCGGGCTTGAACAGGCCGGTCCAGTTCGCCGCCGGCGGTTGCCCGTTGATCAGATACGTGTAGGTGCCGCCGGTCTGCGCACCGCTGACGTCCGACAAGTCGCGCGGATCCATCCGCATCATGCCCCAGGCCCAGCGGTTCTTGAGCGTGGCCGCCAAGCCCTTGGCCGAGACGTCGTGGAAGAAATCGGCCACGGTGCGCTTGTGGTAGTTGTAGTAGCCGTCGCCCGCTTTGAGATGGTAGTAGACCGCCTCCGGATCCTCGTCGGTCCAGTCGCTGAGCATCACGACGTAGTCGCGGTCGGCGCGGATCGGATCGGGATCCCGCGGTTCGATCACCAGCGCGCCGTACAAGCCGGTCTGCTCCTGAAAGCCGGTGTGGCTGTGATACCAGAAGGTACCGCTCTGGCGCACGCGGAAACGATAGGTGAAGCTTTCGCCCGGCGCGATACCCGCAAAACTGATCCCCGGCACGCCGTCCATGTCGGTCGGCAGCAGGATGCCGTGCCAGTGGATCGAGGTCGAGGTATTGAGCCGGTTGGTGACCCGCAAAGTCACCGCATCGCCCTCACGCCAGCGCAACACCGGGCCCGGCAGCAGGCCGTTGACCAGGGTGGCGATGCGCGGCGTACCGGTGATGTTCACCGCGGTCGGCTCGATCGCCAAATCGAACTCGGTGCCGGATAGCTCCGGTACGCCGTAGCGGCCGGGGCGGGCGACCGCGTAGGCGTCACGGGTGAGCCAGGGTGAGAACGCGGTGACCGCAGCCCCTGCGGCCAAACCCTGCACGAAGCGGCGGCGCGTCACGCGGCCGCCACCGGGCGGCCATGGGTTCCGTTTCATGACGAGATTCTCCGAGGAAATGTTGAGCCAAAGAGCGGCCGTATGCCGCTCGGACCTTCGCGCACCCAGGCGCGGGAAAACATGAACATGGAAACCTCCGCGAAGGATCGGGCGCTGCGCGATGGCGCAGCGCTTGGTCACGCGATCAGGCGGAGCGAGTGATGGGCGGTCGCAGAGGCAGGGACAGGACGCCAAGGAAAACCGGCGCCCGCGGCGGATCGAACCTCGCGCGGAACGTCGGCGGGATCACCGGAGCGGATGGCAGCGAGGCGATGAACGGCGCATGGATCTGCGCGCAGTCGCAACCGGACATGCGGCAGTCGTGCGCTGGCGCGCACGGCGCGGAGTGCGCCGCGTGCGCCTGCGACCCGGGCGTTGGGGTGCCGGCCAGGCCGCACATCGCACTGGCGGCGAATGCGCCCTGCGCCGCCAGCGCCAGGCTCAACAGCAGGCACAGCCTTGCGAAGAGCTTCCTTGGCAAGCGGGCGCGCATCGGCGACGGTTCAAAGGGCTTCGGACCGAATAAGTTTAATCTCTGGACCCGACTCCAGAGTCAACCCGCCACGACGTCGCTCGGCCCCCAGTAGGCGCGCATCGAGCTGAATCGGCCGGAATCGTCGAAGGTCATCACGTCGATCACGCGGATCAGGCTCGGCCCCTGGGGCAGGTTCAGGCGCACGTCGAAAGCCATGGCCGCCGCATTGCCGTGCGAGCCGCGGATCGGCGCGGCGAGCGTGAGCCTGGCGCCGGTGGCCACCGCCATCTTGTAGAACGCCGCGATCTCTGCCTTGCCGCGCTTGACCGGACTGCCGACCGGGTCTTCGACCGTGGCGTCGTCGGCGTACAGCGCCGCGACGCCCTCGGCATCGGCGCGGTTGAACCGGTCGATGTAGTCCTGCAGCGCCCGCTTCATGGTTTCTTCGCTGACCGTCACGCGAGTGTTCCTTTTGACCGAATGAACCGACCCGCATTCTGCGCGGGCCAATGCGCACCGGAATCGTCCGCGCGGATGAAACGCCGGTCATGGCTTCGCTCGCTTTATGCACCGGCGGAAAACTTCCCCTATACTCGCCGGGCACGGCGTTTCCCCGGCATTCATCCCGATTTCCCGGGCCACGACAAACACCAAAAACCCGCGGGCGCCGGACGACTCACGACGGAGGAGGAGAGCGTGTCGATGGCGGCTACGGCGGGCTTCGTCAACGGCAGCCGCACTCGCGCCGGCAAGACCGCCGGCCCGGCGCCCTCCGCGGCGCTGTCCGTCTCGGAGCTGTCGCGCCTGGACCGCCTGCTCGGGGCGATCTACGAAGGGCCGATGGAATCCCCGCCCTGGCACGCGGCGCTGGAGCTGGTGCGCGAAAACCTCAAGGCCGCCCACGTCACCCTGATGCTGCGCCCGCCCTCGCCCGACAGCACCGGCGTGATGATCAACACCGGCCCGGTGACGCGCCAGGGCATCGAGTCCTACGAAACGCACTTCTTCGCGCTCGACCCTTTCGTGCGCCTGCCCGAAGGCGAGGTCGTCACCGCCGAGGAGCTGATCGGCAAGTCCTGGCTGGAAAGCGTGGTGTATCAGGAATACCTGAAACCCTTGGGCATCCGCCATCTGCTCGGCGCCGACATCTACACCCAGGACGGCATCGAGTGCCGGTTGCGCGTGACGCGCAGTCACAACCAGAAGCCGTTCAGCGCGGAGGACAAGGCGCTGGTGCGTTTTCTGTTGCCACATCTGAAGCGCGCCATCCAGTTGCACGCGCGGCTGGATTATCTGGAGTGCGAGCGCCAACTTTTCGCCGGCACCGTCAACCGCCTGCTCTTGGGCATCGTCAGCTTCGCCCAGAACGGCACCCTGTTGGAAACCAATCAGGAAGCGCGCCGCATTCTGTCCGAGAAGGACGGCCTGTGGCTGTCCGGCAACACGCTGTGCGTGGAGAGCGCCCAGGAAAGCCGCGAGCTGCAGCGCATGATCCGCCAGGCGCTGGCCGACAGCATCAGCGGCGGCCACGGCGGGCCGGGCCTGGTCGAGGCGATGTCGGTGTCGCGGCCTTCGGGACGCGCCAAGCTCGGCGTGCTGGTGCGCTCCATCCCGCCCGGCGACTGGTCCGAGAGCAAGCTGCGTCCCGCGGTCGCGGTGTTCCTGCGCGATCCCGAATCCAGCGCCGCCCAGCCCTCGCAGGAACTGGTGCGGCGCCTGTTCGGCTTGACGCGCATGGAAGCGCAGCTCGCGCTGCTGCTGGCCGAGGGCTACACGCTGGACGAAGCCGCGGAAAAGATGGACGTGCGCCGCAACACCGCCCGCACCCACCTGCGCTCGATCTTCTGCAAGACCGGCGTGACCCGCCAGACCATGCTGGTCAGACTGATGCTCAACAGCGTCCTGACGCTCGGCTAAAAACTCACGCCGGCGGCAGTTTCTTGCCGTGCTGGGCCAGCCAGTGCGCGGTGATGTTGGGCGGCTGCTCGAAGGGCGTGACGATCTCGAAGATGCGCTCGTAGGTGGCGCGCTGGATCCACCAGCGGCCGTCGCGCTTGACGTAGGTATCGCGGTACAGCGCGCTGCCGTCGGTGATGATCTTGTGGCGCAGGTCAAGGAACCAGTCCTTGAGATACCACTGGCCGCGCGCCTCGTCGGGCGCCACCAGGTCGATCTCGGGATGGTTGACGTGGTGGAAGGCGATGGCCTCGGCGTGGAAGGCGTTTCCGATCGCTTCCAGGATCCGGTCGCGCCCGGCCGCCTCGAACACGTAGCTGCCCCCGACGTAGCGGATGCTCGCGTCCTCGGTGAACAACTCCGCGAGTTCCTTTATGTTGGCGGTGTCGATGCAGCGGCAGTAGCGGTACTTGAGGCGCTTGATCGCCTCCAGGTCTTCCAGGGACATCGCGTTGGCTCCTTTGCGTGGAGAATCAGATGCCGAATCCGCCGGACACGTTGATCTGCTGGCCGGTGACGTATTGATTGGCGGCGAGGAACACCGCGGCCTGCCCGACTTCCTCCGGCTTGCCCCAGCGCTTGAGACACAGAAGTTTCTGGGTCTCCTCGACCCACTTCGAGTCGAACACCCCGCGCCGCGACAGCTCCAGGAACATGCCGGCTTCGATCACGCCGACCAGCACGGAATTGGCGCGCACCTTGAACCGGCCTTCCTCCTTGGCGATGCCGCGGATCAGCGCCTCGTTGGCCGCCTTGGGCACCACCGACAGGCCGTCCTTCGGCGGCCACCACAGATGGCCGGCGGAGCCCAGGTGCACGTAGGAACCGCCTTGCTGCCGCAGATGCGGCAGCGTGGCCTGCACCACGTTGAAGAAACCAAGGCTCTCCGTCTCCAGCGAACGGCGCCACAGCTCCGGCGGCGTTTCCGCGAGCGTCAACTGCTCGACCACCGGTCCGGCGGCGAACACCACGGTGTGGATGCGCCCGTGATCCGCACACGCGGCTTCCACTGCGGCGCGCACCTGCGCCGGATCGGTCACGTCGGCGGCGTGCGTGCTGACCCGGCGGCCCAGCGCGCGCAGCTCAGCGGCGAGTTTCTCGGCGGTGTCTTTCTTGCGCCGATAGACCAGCGCGCAGTCGCCGCCCGCGCGCGCGAAACTCTTCGCCACCTCGCTGCCCAGACCGCCGCTGGCGCCGAACACCAGCACCGCACCCTGCGGAAAAATCGCTTCGCCCATCGTCTCCCCCGGCGGTTTTTCTTCGGGCATTGTGGGAGACCGGCGGCCTGCCGGCTTCACCCTAACGGGTGACGGAAGGGGTGACGGCCGACGCGCATCGCGCCGATTTTGTAAAGCAATGGTTAAAGCGCGTGCGCGCCAACACGCTGCGCGCGATACTTTGCCGCGCGCGGCGGGGTGCTTCGCAGCAATCGTCCGACTCCCACCGGTACCGCAGCGTGGAGCATTCCGCCGCGCACCTTCCTCTTTTCCCTCACTCGCGCCGACGCGCGGTGCCATTGACCCGCTGGCCGTTGGCGTCAATCCCGCCTGGGACGCTAAAATCCTCGGCAAGTCCAAGGACGGTCGTGCGGCGGCCCTCCGCCTGCGGCAGCTCGGTCCCGGTCCGACGCACCGCCACGTACGCGTGCAGCGCCCACGGCCTGCGACGGTTTTTTGGCTGATGAACCCGTGCAGTTTCCCCCGCAAGTTCTGATCATCGACGACGATCGCAAGCTCACCGGCCTGCTGATCGAGTTCCTGCGCGCCAACGGCCTGCAGGCCGAGGCCGCGTACGACGGTAACGAAGGCTTGCAGCGCGCCCGCTCACAACCCTGGGACCTGGTGGTGCTCGACGTGATGATGCCGCACTGCGACGGACACCAGGTGCTCGCGCGCCTGCGTGCCGAAGCCAATCCCGTGCCGGTGTTGATGCTGACCGCTCGCGGCGACGAGGACGAACGGATCCATGGCCTCGAACAGGGTGCCGACGACTACCTGCCGAAGACCGCGTCCTCGCGCGAGCTGCTGGCGCGGGTGCGTGCGCTGTTGCGCCGTGTCGCCTTGAATGCGCCACCGGCGGCGCAGCGCGAGCTACGCGTCGGTGGATTGGCGGTGAATCCCGCCGCGCGGCTGGCCTGGATCGATGGCCAGGCGCTGGAGCTCACGCCCGCGGAGTTCGATCTGCTGCTCGACCTCATCAGCCACCGCGGCCAGGCGCGCTCGCGCGAAACGCTTTCGGCCGTGCTGCGCGAGCGTCCGTCCGCCGCCTCCAACCGCGCCATCGACGTCCACATTTGCGCGCTGCGCCGCAAGCTCGGCGACGACCCGCGCACGCCGCGCTACATCCGCACGGTGCGCACCATCGGCTACCGCCTGGCCGACCCCGACGAACCGCTCACGACCTCATGAAGTTGCCGCTGTACGGCAAACTCATGCTGTGGCTGCTCGGCAATCTAGTGCTGATCGCAGCGCTGTACGCCGCCATTCCAGGCCGCAACGGCGCGGGCTGGAACGTGCTGTTGACCGAGCCGGTGCGCGATCGCCTGATCAGCGTCGGCGAAACCATCGGACGCGCGCTGGCGCAGGCCCCGCCCGCGCAGCGCGAGGCCGTGCTACAGCACTACGGCACCGAGTACGGCGTCGCGTTCGGCTTGCAGCAATTCGCGCCACCCCCTCCTCCACAAGTCCGCCCTTCGACAGCCCATCCGCCGCTCGCGCTCGCCGGGCCGGGCCTGCCGGTGGCTCCGCCACGACCGCCCGAGCGCAAAGCGCTGACCGAGTGGGTGCAGGTGGAACACGTCGGTGGGCTGGGCGAATTCAGCACTTACCTGGTGCTGATCCCGATGCGGCTGACGCTGCCGGATCAGCCGCCGCAGTTGTTGCAACTGATCGCGGTCGTTCCGAATCTGCGTGCCCTGCTCCAGTTCCTGCGCGTCACCGACTGGATCGTGTTCGTCGTCTCGGTGGTGCTGGCCTCGGCCCTGCTGTGGTGGCCCTTCGTCTGGAGCATCACGCGCATGGCCGTGCAGCTCACTCACACCACGCAGCGCATCGCGCAAGGCCATTTCGAAGCGCGCATCCGCACCCGGCGCCGCGACGAGCTCGGCGAACTGGCGCAATCGGTCAACCACATGGCCGAGCAGTTGCACCACCTGGTCTCCGGCCAGAAGCAATTCCTTGCCGATGTCGCCCACGAACTGGCCTCGCCGCTGGCGCGCGTGCAGATCGCGCTCGGCATTCTGCAGCCGCACATCGACGCCGCGTCTCGGCCCGTGTTCGACGGCATCGGCGAGGACGTGGCCCAGCTTTCCGAGATGATGAGCGAGCTGCTTTTGTTCTCGCGCGCCGGCCACGCCGGCGCGGACGCCGCAGCGGAAATCCTGCCGCTGCGCGCGCTCGTCGCCGGCGTACTCCAGCGCGAAAACGCCCATGCGGTGCAAAGCGAGATCGCGGAGGAGCTGCGCGTGTCCGCGGTGCGGGCGCTGTTGGAACGCGCGCTGGCCAATCTTGTGCGCAACGCTTTGCGCTACGGCTGTGCGGACCGCGGCGGGGCCACAGTCACGGCCGAGAACGGCGGCGACCGGGTGCACCTGTACGTGCGCGATCGCGGTCCCGGCGTGCCGGAATCCGCCCTCGCGCGACTGGGCGAACCGTTCTTCCGCGTGCACGACGCGCGCGACCGCGACAGCGGCGGCTACGGCCTCGGGCTGGCCATCGTGCGCCGCTGCGTGGAGGCCTGCGGCGGCGAAATCTTCTTCCGCAACCGCGCAGGCGGCGGTTTCGAGGCCGAGATCCGTCTCGCCCTCGCGCCCGCCTGACCGCTTAACCCAGCAATAGCGCCGCGCGCTGCAGACACCATAGCATCGCCAGCGAGCCCATCAGGTAAACGGGCAGCACGCGCTCCGCCAGTCGCAACGCCGGGCCGCGCGGACGCGGTAGCTCGAGCCACAGTGCCAGCGCCAGCAAAGCGGCGCCAAGCAACAGGAGCTGACCGCACTCGATGCCGAGGTTGAACGCCAGCAAGGCCAGCGGAATTTCACCTTGCGGCAATCCGATCTCGCTCAGTGCGCCGGCGAAGCCCAGGCCGTGCAGCAAACCGAAGATGAACGTCATCGCCCAAGGCTTGCGCGCCAGCAGCGTCGGCCGCTCGCCTTGCGGACGTGACAACTCGCAGGCCAGCGCCAGGATGGTCAGGGCGATGCCCAGCTCCGCCAGCGGTTGCCGGACGTGGATCCACTGCAAACTGGCCAGGCTGAGCGTCACGCTATGGCCGAGGGTGAAGGCGGTCACCGTGAACAGCAGCGCTCGGAGACGCGCGCGATCGAGCACGGCGGTGTCGACCGCCGCCAGCTTGCTCGCCGCCGGCGAGGCGCGCCGGACCAGCACAAGGAGGCCAAGCAAAAACAGCAGGTGATCGGCGCCGGTCAGCAAATGGGTCACGCCCAGCCGCAGGTACATCGGCAACACCGCTGGTCGCTGCCCCGGCAACGGCACGGTATACGATACTCGGCCGTCACCGAGGAGCGCCTCGACGGGACGCCCGCGTGCCGGTTGGATACGCAGAATGACGTTGACGCCGCTGCCACGCAGTCCCTCCACGCCCACGCGGCGCCCTTCCAGCGCGCCCAGCGCGCAGCGCACCCTCCAGCGCTGCGTCACTACGTCGTCGCCGGCTTCCTCGCTGCGGGTCACCGCGCCTTCGACCGCGCAGTCGGCCGGCAACCGCGGGCGCAAGTTTCGCGCGGACAGCGTTCGTGCCGAGATCCGCCATCGCACAGCGTAGTGCGCCGCTTGGTCGGACGACGGCAACGCATCCAACTCGAACCACGCGGGCGCCAGCAGATGGGCATGCGCCACGGTCGCGGCGCATAGACCGATGCTGCACCACAGGAGCTTTAGCGATTTCATCGGGAACTGGCAGCCGCCACGCTTATCGCCGCGGAGTTCGGTCCACTCACCACCACCCGATAGCGCTGGCGCAGCGCTTGCAGGCCTTGTTCCAGCGCCTGTTGACGCCGTTCTTCGAGCGCCGCGTAGTAAGCGCGTCGCAAAGCTTCCGCCGGGTCTGCCTGCAGCCGCTCCACCGCCTCGACGCGCAGCAGGTGCCAGCCGTAAACCGAACGCACCGGTCCGTCCCAGCGGCCGATCGGCGCCTGCGCCACGGCGGCGGCCAAGCTGCGACCCAAACGATCGGCGATCTGCCGCCGTGTGCCTGCGAACGAACGGCCGAGCAGGAACGCGTCGCCGTCGACCGCTTGCGCGGGCTCGCCTGACTGCAGCGCGCCGAGCGCCGCGTGCGCGTCTCGCTCCGCGGCGCGGCCGCGCCGGTCGTCGCTGAAGAAGACTTGCGTAAAACGGTAACGGACCTGTGCGCCGGGAACTGCGCTCGGATGCTGCGCGAGATAACGCCGCGCCTGCGAGGTACTCACCGACACGCCGCGGCCCAGCCGTTGGCGCATCACTTCGATCAAACGGGCGCGCACCACGTAATCTTGCCGGTCCATGCCCAGCGCGTAAGCGGCGCGCAACCGAGCGGCGTCGCTGCGCGGCGCTTCGGATGAGAACGCTTCGACGAAGCGCAGGTTGGCGATCAGGCGGCTGCGCACCACCGGATCGCTGCGGTCGAGGCCGAGGCGTAGCGCTTCGCGGTAGAGCATCTCGTCGTCCGCCAGGCCGCGGACGGCCGCGCCGAGCGCGGCCGCGTCCGGCGGACGACCGCCGTTGCGCAGCGCCCAGTCGCGGCGGAAGTCCTCGAGCTGCGCCGCGTCGATGCGGATGGTCGTAGAACTCGCGACGTCACGTCTCTCGACGGCATCCTGTCCGGCGTACAGCGCTGCCCCGATGAGCAGGAAATGGACCAAGGGCCGCCGCGCGCTACGCGCCAGCGCGCGACCGATACGCGGCGCCGTCATCGTCATGGCGAAACCGGGAGCGGGCCGCCGGGGTGATACCAGATCGGCGAAGTCCAGGCGCGTTCTTGCACGGTCTTGGGGTAGTCGGCGTTGCAGCAGTCCTGGTAGCCGCCGGGCACGTTCTTGGGATCCGAGCAGTCGATGTGCGCGGCCAGACACTGGTACGTGGACCAGCGACAGCTCGGATTCTGCACCACGCGCGCGTAATAGAACGCGGGTTGCCGGGGATCGAAGTTCGGATCCTGCCACACGGTGCAAAGATTGGAGAACCCTCGTCCCTGCGGCCGGCAATCGCTCAAGTCCACGCTGGCGCCGTCGTTGGGATCGCCTGCCACATCGTAAACCGCTTCGCGTTTCTGGCCGGCGTCGATCCAGCCCTTGACGATCTGGATGCGCTGCAGCGGCACGCTGGGATCGCCGTCGCCGCCGGGATCGCGCAAAGCCGCCACGGCGAAGGATGGCGCCGCCCGCGCATCCGGCGCCGCTGGCAGATCGCCTCCCATCGGCACGCCGTGTGCGTAACCGACCGCAGCGAAGTCGCCGGCATCGCACTGGTTCTGCGGCAGCTCCCAACCGCCGAAGAAGCGCACCACCATCCGCGGTCCGCTGGTCCCGTAGGCTTCGCGGCGCGCCATCGCCCGGAACAAGGACTCGCGCGTGTTCTGCTCGGCCCACAGCACGGCTAAGCCGCCGGGATTGTATTCGACGTAATCGGCCAGGCCATCGACCGCGTCGCTCGGCGGCTTGCCGTCGCCACCATGGCCGGGAAAGCTCGATTCGGCGACGTTACCCGGCGTAGAGACGTGAGTGTCGGTGTCGGCGATGAAGCCGTACTTGAACGGATTGACGCCGAGCTTTTGCTCCTGGAGCAAGCCCTCCTCCAGACCGTAGCGCACGAAGTCGCCTTCCTGCGGCTGGCCCGATGCGAGCCGGTCGAAGCGATCGGCGGTAAGGTTGTCGTAGGGCAGATTCTCGAAATCGCACAATTCGTCCTGCGCGCCGAGGCCGACGCTGTGATTGCACTCCGACGAGCCCTTGTGCTGGAAGATTTCGATCAGCGGTTCGTGCATTTGTTTCTCGTAGGCGTACTGCGGGGTGAAATCCGCCCCCTGGCCGTTGTTCTCGCGTGTTGTGAACATCAGCCCGCCGGAAAGATCGGAGTTGTGCGGAATGGTGAGATAGTCGCAGCCGTCCTGTGCGCGGCACTCGGCGTCGAGCTTCTGCCACAGCGACTCCGGATTCGCCGCATCGAGATAGCTCACCGGCAGCGGCGGCACATTCCCGTTCGCGAAGATCACGTTGCGGTGCAGGTTCTTGCTGCCCGGCGAGCCGGTCCATTCGTAGGCCACGAAGGTGGTGAAGCGGCAGGCGTCGTCGAACTGTGCCGCGGCCTGCTGCACGTCGCTCCACACGGACTGTGCCGCGGCAAGGCAACGCTCGCCACCCAGCCCGCAGTACGGCAGTCGCGGCACCGCCGTGGTCCCGTCGAGCTGTGGCAGACCCGGCAGCGCCAGCAGCGAATTGAAGATCAGGAACGATTGATCGGGCGCAATGCGATAGAGCAGACATTCGGGCGACTGGTAGCCCGCTTGCTGGGGATCGGTGCAGATGCGGGTTTCGCCGAAGAACTCCGCGTGGTCGGTGTCCGCGGCGAAATCCAGCGGCCGCGCGAGCTGGGCGGTGCGCAACGGGTTGCCTTGAGCATCGTACGGCGGCAAGCCGATGCGCTGACCTTCGGCGAAACGGTAGGCGTCGCGCGCATCGGTCAGCGTGCCGCGCACGTTGGCGTCCAGCGAGTACGTGGTATGCACGTGCAAGTCGCCGAAATACGGATTGCGCTGCGGGTTGTAGTCGGGGCAGCGCACCGCGCTCGCGGCTGTGCCCCCGCTGGCGACCGGCGTGCTGCGGCCGCAGGCGGACAACAGCAGCGCGGCGCACGCCGCACCCAACAGAAGCCGCACCGACGTTCGCATCGGTCTCCTCCCCTTCATTGCCCGCGCCGTGGGCCGGCGCGTGGTTAGGCCCGGTCAATCGGCCCGATCTTTTTTGTTGACGTTCGCTGCGTCCAGAAACGCCGGCCGCTCGCCGCCGCCGTGCAGCACCAGGTTGCTGCCGGAGACATAAACGGCTTCCGCCGAAGCGAGCCAGACGCAGGCCTCGCCCACGTCGCGCGGCTCGGCCAGGCGCCCGAGCGGAATGGTGCGCGCCACCGCCGCGACGCCGGCTTCGTCGCCGTAGTGCAAGTGCGCTTGTTCGGTGCGCACCGGCCCGGGGCTGACCGCCACCACCCGCACTTTCGGCGCCCATTCCACGGCCAGCGACTGCACGAGCGAGAGCACGCCGGCCTTGGCCGCGCCATAGGCGGCGCTGCCGGGCGAAGGGCGCAAGGCGCTCACGCTGGCGATGAACACGATCACGCCCCCCGCGTCCTGCCGCTGCATGCGGGCGTTGGCCTGTTGCGCCAGGTGCAGCGGCGCCAGCAGGTTGAGCGCGACGATCTTTTCGTGGAACCGCGGCGAGGCCTCGGCGGCGAGCGCGTAAGGCGCGCCGCCGGCGTTGTTGACCAGCACGTCGAGCGCTCCGGCGCGGCGCTCGAGCTCGGCGAACAGCTTCTCGATCTGCCCGGCGTCGCGCACGTCGCAGGCGATGAACTCCGCGGTCTGCCCTTGCGCGTGCGGCAGTTGCGCGGGCTGGGTACGGCCGCAGACGAACACGCGGTCGCCGCGCGCGAGAAAGCGCTCGCTGATGCCGCGCCCCACGCCCTTGGCGCCGCCGGTGACGAGGACCACTCTGCTTTGCACGCGCCTTTCCGTTTTCCTGGCCATGGCTATCGTAGGTCAGACGCCCCGGGCATCCGTACTGCAAAAGGACGAAGCCGCGCGGCGACGCGGCGACCATCATGCACGCATGGACGATCGCCGCGCCAAACCCGTTCCCGAAGGTCGTTACGCCACGCTGCCCAACGGCTACCGCATCCACTATCTCGACGAGGGCCAGGGCCCGGTGGTCGTGTTCCTGCACGGCTCGGGCAACGGCGCGTGCGGCTACAGCAACTTCAAGGGCAACTATCCGTATCTGGTCGCCAATGGCTACCGCTGCATCGTCCCCGACCTGATCGGCTACGGCTACTCCGACAAGCCGGCCGACGTGGAATACGCGCTGTCGTTCTTCGTCGAATGCGTGCAGCAGACGCTGGACGCGATCGGCGTGGAGCAATACACGCTGGTCGGCAATTCGCTCGGCGGCGCCATCGCGCTGGGTCTGGCGCTCGACCACCCGCAGAGCGTGGAACGACTGGTGCTGATGGCGCCGGGTGGCTTGAACGACCTGCCCGATTATCTGGCGATGCCCGGCATGCAAGCGATGTTCGGGCTGTTCAACTCGGGCACGCCGGTCAGCGAGGCGCGCCTGAAGGAATTTTTCATCAAGGCTTTCGTGGTCGATCCGGCCTGCGTGGACGATGCGCTGGTCCACGAGCGCTACGAATTGATGAAACTGCAGAATCCGCAGGTCATCAAGACCATGAAGGTGCCCAACTTGGTGGAGCGCCTTGGCGAGATCAAATGCCCGGCGCTGGGACTTTGGGGCATCCACGATCGGATGATGCCCGAAAGCGGCATCCTGCGCTTGGCCAAAGGACTGCCGAACCTGCGCTTGGTGCTGGTGCCCAACTGCGGCCACTGGGTGATGATCGAACACCGCGACCTGTTCAATCGTCTGGTGCTGGATTTCCTCAAGAACGGCTGATGGCGCTCGCTCCCGATCGCATCCAGGCGCTCGGCGACGAACTGTTCGCCGCCTTGCGCACGCGCACCGCGCTCGCGCCGCTGACCGCACGCGAGCCGGCGCTCGACCTCGACGACGCCTACCGCATCTCGCTGCGCCTGCTGGAGCGGCGCTGCGCCCAGGGCGAGCGCGTCGTCGGCAAGAAGATCGGCGTGACGAGCAAGGCGGTGCAGGACATGCTCGGCGTGCATCAGCCGGACTTCGGATTTCTGCTCGACGCCATGCAAGTGGCCGACGGCGCCACGCTCAGCCTGGCGCAGCTCAAGCTGATCCAGCCGCGCGCCGAGGGCGAAATCGCCTTCGTGCTCAAGCGCGATCTGCAAGGGCCCGGCGTGACCGAGGCCCAGGTGCTGGAGGCCACCGACTACGTGTGCCCGTGCTTCGAAATCGTCGATTCGCGCATCCGCGACTGGCAGATCAAGATTGAGGACACCGTCGCCGACAATGCCTCCTGCGGCGTGTTTGCGCTGGGCGAAGCGCGCGCCGATCCGCAGGCGCTGGATCTCGCCGCGGTGAAGATGGACCTCCGCAAAAACGGTGCGCATGCTGTCACCGGTTACGGCTCCGCGGTGCAAGGCCATCCGGCGACGGCGGTGGCGTGGCTGGCCAACACGCTCGGCAAATTCGGCATCCCCTTCCTGGCCGGCGAGATCATCCTGTCCGGTTCGCTCGCGCCGCTGCTGCCCATCGCGCCGGGCGACCGCTTCGAAATGCAGCTCGCAGGCATCGGCGGCGCTACCATCGCCTTCGAGCCCTGAACCGGAGCGGATGCCGATGAAACCCGTCCTCAACGTCGCCGATGCGAAGGTGAGCCGCACCATGGCGCACGGCGACACTTTCGAGTTCCGCATGGCCGAGCTGGCGCCGCTGATCGGCGCCACGCAAATCGGCGCCAACCTGACGATCGTGCCGCCCGGCAAGGCGGCCTTCCCGTTCCATCATCACTACGGCAACGAGGAGCACTTCTTCATCCTGCGCGGTAGCGGCATGCTGCGCTTCGGCGCCGAGACTTATCCGGTCAAGCCCGGCGATTACGTGGTGACGCCGGCCGGCGGGCCGGAGCTGGCGCACCAGTTCGTCAACACCGGCACCGAGGAGCTGGCCTATCTCGCCATCTCCACGCTGAAGCTGCCGGAGATCGTCGGCTATCCGGACTCCGCCAAGACCGGTGCGCGCACTTCGCCCGAGCGGCACTTCATCGTCGCCAATGCACATCTCAACGCCGGCTACTTTGACGGAGAAGACGGCGCCCAGGTGCGCGCGCTCACCAAACGCTGAAGAATCGAGGTCCAAGAAACGTGCAGAAGATCAAATGCGCCATCGTCGGCTCCGGCAACATCGGCACCGACCTCATGTACAAACTCAAGCGCAGCGCCTGGCTGGAGCCGGTGTGGATGGTCGGCATCGACCCGCAGAGCGAAGGCCTGGCGCTCGCGCGCCAGCACGGCTTGAAAACCACCGACCGGGGCGTGGACGGCCTCCTGCCGCACGTCAAGCAGGACGGCGTGCAGATCGCCTTCGATGCGACCAGCGCCTATGTGCACAAGGAGAACTCCGACAAGCTCACCAGGCTCGGCGTGATGATGATCGACTTGACGCCGGCGGCCATCGGCCCGTACTGCGTGCCGCCGGTGAACTTGAAGGAGCACGCCGGCAAGCGCGAGATGAACGTCAACATGGTGTCCTGCGGCGGCCAGGCGACGATCCCCATGGTCTACGCGGTCTCGCGCGTGCAGAAGGTGAAATACGGCGAGATCGTGGCGACCGTGGCGAGCAAATCCGTCGGCCCCGGCACGCGCAAGAACATCGACGAATTCACCCGCACCACGGCCAGCGGCGTGGAGCAAGTGGGCGGCGCCTCCCGCGGCAAGGCGATCATCATCATCAATCCGGCCGACCCGCCGATCATCATGCGCGACACCATCCACTGTCTCACCGAGGATCCGCCGCGGCGGGCCGAGATCGAGCAGTCGGTGCACGACATGATCCGGGAAGTGCAGAGCTACGTGCCGGGCTACCGGCTGGTCAACGGCCCGGTGTTCGACGGCCCCCGCGTCACGATCTTCGTCGAGGTGGCGGGGCTCGGCGATTACCTGCCCAAGTACGCCGGCAATCTCGACATCATGACCGCCTCGGCCACGCGCACCGCGGAGATGTTTGCCGAGGAAATGTGCGCAGGACGCTTGAACCTGGCACCCGCGGCGGCCTGAGGAGCGCACCCATGAATCTCAAGGGCATCAGCATCAAAGTCCACGACATGTCGCTGCGCGACGGCATGCACCCCAAGCGCCACCAGATCACGGTGGAGCAGATGAAAGCCATCGCCAAGGGCCTCGACGAGGCCGGCGTGCCGCTGATCGAGGTCACCCACGGCGACGGCCTGGGCGGCGCCTCGGTGAACTACGGCTTTCCGGCAGCCAGCGACGAGGAATACCTGCGCGCGGTGATCCCCCTGCTCAAGCGCGCCAAGGTTTCGGCGCTGCTCTTGCCCGGCATCGGCACGGTCGATGATCTCAAGATGGCCGCCGACTGCGGCATCCACACCATCCGCGTGGCCACGCACTGCACCGAGGCCGACGTCGCCGAGCAGCACATCGCGCTGGGCCGCAAGATGGGCCTGGACACGGTGGGCTTCCTGATGATGGCGCACATGATCGAGCCGCAGGCGCTCGTCAAACAGGCGCTCCTGATGGAGTCCTACGGCGCCCACTGCGTCTATGTCACCGACTCGGCCGGATATATGCTGCCGGACGACGTCTCCGCGCGCGTAGGCCTGCTGCGCGAGAAGCTGCGCCCCGAGACCGAGATCGGCTTTCACGGCCATCACAATCTCTCCATGGGCGTGGCCAATTCGCTGGCCGCGGTCGAAGCCGGCGCGCGGCGCATCGACTGTGCCTGCGGCGGCATGGGCGCCGGCGCCGGCAACACGCCGCTGGAAGTCTTCGTGGCGGTGTGCAACCGCATGGGGATCGAAACCGGGATCGACGTGTTCAAGGCTTCCGACGTGGCCGAGGATCTGGTCACGCCGATTCTGGATTTCCCGGTGCGCATCGACCGCAACGCGCTCACGCTGGGCTACGCCGGGGTCTATTCCAGCTTTCTGCTGTTCGCCCAGCGCGCGGAACAGAAATACGGCGTGCCGGCGCGCGAAATCCTGCTCGAGCTGGGCCGCAAGAAGATGGTCGGCGGCCAGGAGGACATGATCGAGGACACCGCGCTCACCATGGCGCGCGAGCGCGGGCTTAAGCCGCAAGCAGCGGCCTGAACCTCGCACCGGCGGTGACGTTCAGGACTTCAGGCGGTAGCCGGTCCTGAACATCCAGGCCACCACGGCCAGGCATACGACGAGAAACAGCACGATCATGGCGAGACTCAGGCCCACCGCCACGTCGGCGTTGCCGTAGAAACTCCAGCGAAAACCGCTCACCAGATAGACCACCGGGTTGAGCAGAGCGATCTTCTGCCACAGCGGCGGCAGCATGTTGATCGAATAAAAACTGCCGCCGAGGAAGGTCAGCGGCGTGATCACCATCAGCGGAATCACCTGGAGCTGCTCGAAGTTCTGCGCCCAGATGCCGAGGATGAACCCGAACAGGCAGAAGCTCAGCGCGGTGAGCACCAGGAAGGCGAGCATCCACACCGGGTGCGCGATGGAGTAAGCCACGAACAGGCGCGCGGTGCCGAGGATCAGCGCGCCGAGCAACAGCGACTTGGTCGCCGCCGCGCCCACGTAGCCGGCCAGCGCCTCGAAGGGCGACACCGGCGCCGACAGCAGCTCGTAGATGGTGCCGGCCCACTTCGGCAGGTAGATGCCGAACGAGGCGTTGGACACGCTCTCGGACAGCAGCGACAGCATCACCAGGCCGGGGATGATGAAAGCGGCGTACGGCACCTCGCCGATGGCGCCCACGCGCGCGCCGATGGCGGCACCGAAAACCACGAAGTACAGCGCGGTGGAAAGCACCGGCGCGGCGGCGCTCTGCATCAGCGTGCGGAACCAGCGCGCCATCTCGAAACGGTAGATCGCGGCGACTGCATACCAATTGGCGGTGGACATCAGGCGGCCTTCCTCACCAGATCGACGAAGATGTCCTCCAGCGAGGACTCGCGGGACCGCAGGCTCTTGAAGTCGATGCCGTGCGCGTGCAGCCTGCGCAGCAGCGCGGCGATGCCGGTCTCCTCGCTGCTCGCGTCGTAGCGGTAGGTCAACACCCAGCCGTCGGCCGACAGCTCCAGCGGCTGGCTCGCCAGTTCCTCCGGAATCCGCGCCAGGGGCTGCTGCAACTGCAGGGAAAGCTCTTTCTTGCCCAGCTTGCGCATCAGCGCCAGCTTGTCTTCCACCACGATCAGCTCGCCTTTGTGGATCACGCCGATGCGGTCGGCCATCTCCTCGGCTTCCTCGATGTAGTGCGTGGTGAGGATGATGGTGACCCCCTCGGCGCGCAGACGGCGCACCAGGGCCCACATCTCGCGACGCAGCTCGACGTCCACCCCGGCGGTGGGCTCGTCGAGGAACAGCACCGAGGGCTCGTGCGCCAGCGCCTTGGCGATCATCACCCGCCGCTTCATGCCGCCGGACAGGGTCATGATCTTCTCGTCGCGCTTGTCCCACAGCGCCAGGTCGCGCAGCACTTTTTCCAGGTGCGCGGCATCCGGCGGCTTGCCGAACAAGCCGCGCGAAAAGCGGACCGCCGCCCACACGCTCTCGAACGCCTCGGTGTGCAGCTCCTGCGGCACCAGGCCGATCCGCGAGCGCGCCGCGCGCCAGTCGCTGATGATGTCGTGGCCGTCCACGGTCACCCGCCCGGCGCTGGGCCGCACGAGACCGCACACCACGTGGATCAGCGTGGTCTTGCCCGCGCCGTTGGGGCCGAGCAGGGCGAAGATCTCGCCGCGCTCAATGTCGAGATCGATGCCCTTGAGCGCCCGGAAGCCGTTGGCATAGGTCTTGGTGAGCCCGCGGATGGAAATGACGGATGGCATGGGTACGGAATCCAAAACGCGCGCATGATAGCGCGTCCACGATCGCCGCCGACCGGCGCGTTGCGCACGCCGCCCGCTTGGGCTGCAATACGCGCCCGGACGGAACGTCCACGCCCCGAGCACGCATGACCCCCGCAACGGCCTCGGAAGAAGCGCTCGCAACCCTCGTGGCGCGCAGCGGCCACGCCTTCGTGCCCGGCGCGGCGATGCGGCCGCTCCTGGAAACGCACGGCGCGCTTGCCGACTGGGAGCGCTTCGCGCAAAGCTGGGCGCACCTGCCGGTGGACCGCTATCTCGCCGACCGCGGACGCTACCGGCGGCGGCGTTACGCGGTTTATTCGCTGAGCCCCTCAGGAGAAATCCGGCGCCAGCCGCACCAGCCGCACTACCAGAGCCGCGACTACAACCCGCTCTACGGCGGTATCGAACGCTGGTTCGAACCGATCGAAGACCAGCTCGACCTTGGCGACAGCCTCCCGACCGTGCTGCGCTTCGCCGCGGGTTTCTTCGGCCGGCTGGCGCCCCAGGTCGCGCGCTGGCACGCGGAGGTACACCAGTTCCGCATCGAGGCGCACCCCGAAGCGCCGGGCCAGCCGACGCCGGAAGGCGTGCACCGCGACGGGGTGGATTACGTGCTGGTGCTCATGGTGCGCCGACACAACATCGACGCCGGCGTCACCTCCATCCACGCGCCAGACGGCACGTCCCTGGGTAGCTTCACCCTCGCCGATCCCTGCGACGCGGCGCTGATCGACGATGCGCGGGTGTATCACGGCGTCACGCCCGTGGTGCCGCTCGATGCGACACGGCCGGCGCATCGCGACGTGCTGGTGGTGACCTTAAGACGCGAAACCTCGAGCGCGGCTTAGCGCGATGCGCGGGTTGCGCGATCGGGGGCTCGCCTCCTGACCGCCGCAGCGCGAATCACTCCGGCGCCGACAGCGAACGGCCGGCGCAGACGGCCTTGACGGCCGCCTCGTCCAGCGCCAGCACCAGGGTCGAGGTCACCGTGAAACGCGTGGCGGAAATCTTCCACGCGCCGCGCACCTTGCGGTATTCGTCCTCGTAGAACCCGGCGAGCTGGGTGAGGCGCCGCTGCCGGGTGTCGATGAGCTGGTAGTGCAAGTTCCACAGGCCGCGCGCGCGGCTGTCGTCCAGCACCTCGATCTGCGGATTGGCGGCGTGGTGCAGCTCGACCATGTGCGGATGGCAAGCGATCGCGGTGAAAACCTCGACCAGCGCGTCGGCGTTCTCGAACTTGCCCACCGCGCCGTAATCGATCGCCACCGGTCCATCGGCGAAGCAGGCGCGCATGCCGGCCGGATCCTTGCGATCGCAGGAGAAGAAGTACCGCGCCTTGAGCGCGCGGATGGCCTCGCGGTCCTCCAGCTCGCGCAAGCGCCGTTGCAGTTCGTCCAGGTTCATGTCGGCTCCGCTTTTTTCCAGTACAGCGAAGGTTTCGCGGCGCCGAATCCCCCGTTCGGCTGAGGCCTACTCCAAACAGAGGAAGCCTTCGCGAGACCTTCGTCGTACGGTGCCACCCTAAAAATAGCAGCGGGCTCGGGGCCGGCCGCGGCAACCGGGTCGCCAGCGAGGCGAGGGGAGCCCAAGCATGAAGCTGCGGACGATTCTGCCGGTACCGTTCGCCGGCCTGGCAATCGGCGTGCTGGTGTTTCTGTTGCCGCGCACGCAAGTGGACAACGAGCTTCACCTCGAACGTCTGCGTCGCCTGCAAGCGGTGGACGTCCTCGACGTGCAGCTCAACCGCCTGGTGTCGGAAGCGCGCGTCAGCTCGCTGGACAGCATGACCGATGCGGGCACCGTCATTACCCGCAAGCTCGGCGATGCGCTCGACGCGCTGGATCACGGCCCGCGTTCGCTGCGCGGGCTTTCGCCGACGCTCGATCGCGCGCTGGCCACCTTCATCGACTCGATGGACGAAAAGTCCGCGCTGGCCTACGACTTCCAAGCGCGCAACGTTCAGCTCAACGACCGCCTGGTCCAGAACCTCGACTCGGTGCCCGCCCTGATCGAAGCGCTGGCCGCTGCGGCGCCCGCGGCGCAGCGCGAGACGGTACGCGACCTGAGCTCGCGCCTGCAGACCGAAGTGCTGACCCTGGGCGTGACGCCCTCGCCGAGCAACATGCCGCAGATCGCCCAGCTTCTCGACCAGCTCGGCGCGGCGGTCCCCAAGGCGCCGGCGAGCTATACCGAAGCCTTGACCCAGCTCCACGGCCGGCTCGACCAGGTGCTAGAGGACAAGAACGATCTGGTCGGCCGTCTGAAGGATTTCCTCGGCCGTCCCACCGATCGGGAGTTGCGCGCGGTGGAGCAGGATTACCTCGACTGGCACCAGGGCCAAGTGGATACGGCCAACCGCTACCGCATCGGCCTGGCGAGCTACGCCGCGGCCCTGCTGCTAGGCCTGGCCTGGCTGGGTCTGCGCTTGCGCCGTAGCTACCGCGAACTCGACCGCGCCAACGCCGGACTGCTCCACGCCAACGAGCACCTGGAAGAACAGGTCGAGGTCCGCACCCGAGATCTCAAACGCGCGCTCGACGAGCTGCGCGCCTCGCAGGCTCAGCTCATCCAGTCGGAGAAGATGGCCTCGCTCGGACAGATGGTCGCGGGCATCGCGCACGAGATCAACACGCCGCTCGGTTACGTGCGCAGCAACGCCGGCATCGTGCGCAAAACGCTCACCGAGCTGCGCACGTTGATCGCCGCGCAATCCCGCGCGCTGCGCCTGCTGCACGACCAACATGCCGATGAAGCAGAAGTGGCGCAAGCGCTCTCCATCGCGCTTGCGCACCAGGAATCGCTTGATCCCGAACCGCTGACCGAGGATCTCGACAGCTTGCTCGGGGACGCCGAGCACGGCCTGTCGCAGATCGGGGAGCTGGTCTCCGGCCTCAAGGACTTTGCGCGCGTGGATCGCAGCCGCACCGATCTGTACAACCTCAACGAGGGACTCGAAGCCGCGCTCAAGATCTGCCACAACCAGCTCAAGCACCGCATCGAGGTCGTGCGCGCCTACGGCAAGCTGCCGGACATCGAGTGCTCGCCTTCGCAGTTGAACCAAGTGTTTCTCAATCTGTTCACCAACGCGGCGCAAGCGATCGAGGGCCGGGGACGTATTTACGTCCACACCGCGGCCGAAGCCGATGGCGTGGTGGTGCGTGTGCTCGACACCGGCTGCGGCATGAGCGAGGAAGTGCGCGCGCGCATTTTCGAACCCTTCTTCACGACCAAGCCGGTCGGCCAGGGCACTGGCCTGGGTCTGTCGATCGTTTACCGCATCGTGGAAGATCACGGCGGGCGCATCGAGGTGCGTTCCCAGCCTGGCAAGGGCAGCGAGTTCATCGTCCGCCTGCCGCTGCGCCAAGCGCGTCCCGAAGCCCCCGCGACGACCTCCACCGCGGTCGCCGCATGAATCCCGCGACCGCCGTCAGCGTCGGCACTGCCAAGCCGCGTGTGCTATTCGTGGATGACGAACCGCGCGTGCTCACCAGCCTGCGCATGCTGTTCCGCGGCCAGTACGAAATCCATTGCGCGCAAGGCGGCGCGCAGGCACTGGAGCTGTTGCGTCGCCAACCGGTGGACGTGATCGTGTCCGACCAGCGCATGCCCGGCATGACCGGCATCGAGCTGCTGCGCGCGGCGCGCGAGCTCAATCCCGCGGCCATGCGCATCCTGCTCACCGGCTATTCCGATCTCAACGCCATCATCGGGTCGATCAACGAGGGCGAGATCTTCCGCTTCGTCGCCAAGCCCTGGTCGAACGAAGACCTGACGGCCACGGTCGCGCGCGCAGTCGCAGCGGCGCGCGCCAGCCTGGCCGTCGCCTCGGCGCGGCCGGACCTTCCGACATCCGAGATGCCGGCGTCGGCCGGCGTGCTGGTACTCGACGACGATCCTGCGGTGTTCGCGCAAATCCAGGCCATCCTCGGCGCCGGCTACCGTGTACACGGCGCCACGGGCCTGGAGCAGGCCGTGGATGTCCTCGCGCGCGAGCGCGTCGGCGTGATCATCTCCGACACGCGCGTGCAGGACCAGCCGGTGGTCGCCCTGATCGGTACGCTCAAGCGGCACCAGCCCGAACTGGTGGCGGTCATTCTCACCGACCGCGCCGACGCCGGCGCCGCGATCGAACTGATCAACCAAGGCCAAATCTATCGCTTCATCACCAAGCCGATCCGCGAAGGCCATTGCAAGATCGCGGTGCATTCCGCCCTGCGCCAGCACCAGCGCCTCGCCCAGCAACCCGAGCTGCATCGGCGCTACGAAGTCGAACCTGCGGTCGAACCGCCGTCGGCCTCGCCGGTCAAAGGCCTGCTCGATCGCATCCGCGCCCTGCGCGTGTGGGCCAGCGGGCGCGCGTAAGACGCGCGGCCGAAAACCCGGCGGGCCCTTGCCCAGCGTCCCGGATCAGGACGGGCCGGCGCGTGCTCGGCGTCGCGAAAAGTGTTTCAACCAGGGCGCCGAATGAAAAAGGCTCATCAGCCCGTACATCGGCGCCATGCCGCCCAGGAACGTCGCGCGCGGCGCACCCGAACACCAGAGCGTCATCGCCTCCCTGCCCGCGGCGAGAGTCCATAGCGCCATGAGCGCAAAGACCGGCGTGGCCGCGTAGCCGAGCCCGTCCACCGTCCTCTCGAGACCGCGTGCGACGGCGCCGGTCATCGAGCGTATTCGTCGTGACGGCGCCACCACGGGCCTTGTGCCTCGTTGCGACCCCGCGGGGCGCGATCGAGCCATGCGTACATTCCCCACAAGGCGTCCAGCCCGCGTCCGTAGGCGGAATAGGTGTGGTAAACGATGCCATTTTCCATGGCGAAGGCGCTCATCCCCGGCCGCTCGCGGAGATAGGTCGCTGCGTCCGTCCCGCAGGTGGCGGCGAAGCAGCCCACCGGACCGCTCGCGCCGGCGAGCGCCGACGGGCCGCGGACCGCACCGCGCTGGCGCAGCGCGGCTTCGCGCCGATAGTTGTATTCGATCCCCTCCTCGCGCTGCTGGGCTTCGGTGAAGCCGACGCCGTAATCGAAGTTGAACTCGCTGCCGTGGGAAGAGGCCCAGGGGAATGTCCAGCCCATCCGCGCCTTGTAGGCGCGCAGCTTCGCAAGCGGCGCGCGCGACACCGCCCACAGCATCACGTCGTGGTGTGCCAGGTGGATCCAGACTCCTTCGAATCCGTCGGCGATCGCCGAACAGGACGGACACGCTGCGCTGTAGTCGGGCCCGAACATGAGGTGGTAGATCAGCAACTGCGAGCGGCCCTGGAACAAATCTGCCAGCGCGACTCGGCCTTCGTCGGTGTCGAACTCGTACGTCTTATCGAGGCGCACCCAGGGCAGCGCCTGCCGGCGCAGCGCCAGTTCGTCGCTTTTGCGGGTGAGCTCCTTTTCCGCTTCGAGCAAGGCCAGCCGTGCGACCAGCCACTCTTGGCGCGTTCCGATCCGATGGGCGGTCATTGCGATGCCTCCACGCTCAGCGAGCGCTGGGATAGGGATCCTGCAGAACGACGGAACCCGTCTCGAGCAGGGATTTGAGGTTGGAGAGGATCTTGGGCCAGCCGCCGGAGACCGCCTCGATGAGCTTGGACGACTCGCGTTCGATGGTGTGTGTCACGGTCAGCTTGACGGCCGTTGCGCTGCGTTCGATCTCCATCGTACAGAGCGAATCGCCTTCGGCCTTGAGTTCCGGACGCTTCTCGTGGCGCCAGCGGATCACCAGGCGTCGCGGCGGATCGGCCTCGAGGATCTCGCCGGCATCGCTGACGCTGCCGTCGGCGTGCACCATTTTCCACGAAGCGCCGGCCGTCCACTGGCTCTGGCAGTGCACGCCGAACCAGTACCGTTTCATGAACTCCGCGTCTTCGGTCAGCGCCGACCACAGTTTTTCCGGCGTGGTGCGGATGTAGGTCACATAAACAAACCGGGATTTGCTCATCGGTCTTCTCCTTCGAGTCTGCGTTTCAGTTCCGCCAGCGCGCTCAGGCGGTGGCGCTCGTACTTGTCGATCCAGCGCTCGTAGATGTCGTGGATCGGCACTGGGTTGAGGTAGTGGCGCTTTTCACGCCCCTGCCACTGCGTGACGACCAGGTTCGCCGCCTCCAGCCGGCGCAAGTGTTTGCTCACCGCCTGCCGCGTCATGTCCAGGTGCTCGCACAACTCGGTCAGGCTCTGGCCATTGCGCAGGCGCAACTGGTCCAGCAGCTTGCGCCGGCCGGCATCGGCGAGGGCCTTGAACACTTTGTCCATGCTGCTCACGTCGTTCTCATTATGCAACCTTTTGGTTGCATGTCAAGCCGCCGCCGTTCTGGATCCGCGGGCGCGTCGCGCGGCATTCCTGCCTTGCCGGCGCGGGCTACTGCAAACAGGTGAAGCCCGGCGCGCCCGCGTCGCTTTTACTGCGCATCACTGGCGTGACGAGGAAGACACGCATGACGGCGGCGAAAACGCGCGAGGCGCTGATGAGCGGCCGCGCCTGGGAGGAGTTCTGCGACGCGCTCAAACGCGCCGGACAGCAGATCCTGCGATCGGAAGCGCCGGACGACGAGTTGACGCGCGCCGAAGGCTACCGCTATCTCACGCGGCTGCTGCGCATCGGCTTGGAGATGCACCTGGAGTACGCCGATCCGGAGTTCCCGGGTTTCTTCGCTTCCTCGCACGAGACCGCCAAGATCGGCGCCGACAATCCCGACAATCTCTACCTCATGGCGCGGCTCGACGGCCGCCACGACTACCGCATCCACGGCCTGCGCGGCAGCGTGGCTTATCTGTCCTTCGGTACCCAGAAAGGCGGCTACGAAAGCGACGGGCGCATGGTGCAGACCGGCTTCCTCGACGCGCGGGACCTCAAGCTGGACGGCGACGGCCGCTTCGAGCTCGTGCTGTCGCAACGACCGCAGCCCGGCAACTGGCTGCGCATGGAGCCGGACACCAACGCGGTGCTGGTGCGCCAGACCTTCCTCGATCGCCGCACGGAGCGCCCGGCGCAACTCGCCATCGAGCGGCTGGGCGGTGCGGCGCATCCCGCGCCGCTGTCCGCGGAGCGGCTGAGCGCGGCGCTCGCGCGCACCGCCGGCTTCGTGGAGGGCACCGCGCGGGTGTTCGCCGACTGGGCGCAGAGTTATCTTGCGCACCTCAACGCCCTGCCGCCGGCCGACCAGGCGCTGTGCCAGCGCGCCGGCGGCGACCCCAACATCTTCTACTACCATTCCGCCTGGCGGCTCGCGCCGCACGAGGCGCTGGTGGTCCATCTGGCGCGCATTCCGGACTGCCGCTTCTGGAATTTCCAGGTCAACAACTGGTGGATGGAGTCGCTGGACTACCGCCATCACCGCATCCATCTCAATCAGCACAGCGCGCGCCGCGACCCGGATGGCGGGGTGACGATGGTGCTCGCGCACCAGGATCCGGGTCATCCCAACTGGCTCACCACCGCCGGGCACGGCTGCGGCACGATGTGCCTGCGCTGGGTCGGCGCCGCCGCGCCGGTGCATCCCAGCACGCGCGTGGTGCCGCTCGCGGACCTCAAACGGGAGTTCGCCGCATGAACCGGGCGCGCACGGCGGCCTTCGATCCCCAAGCGCTGCTCGAGGAGGCGCGGGCGGCCAACGACGGCCTCACGGATTTCGGGGATCCTTCCTTCCGTGCGGGGCTGGACGTGCTGTGCCGCGCGCTGGACGGGCAAGCGCAGTTGTCGGCCACCGGCACCGCGCTGATGCGCCAGAAACTGGTCACGCAACTCGGCAATCGCCTGCGCGTCGAGGACTGGTTCGCGCGCCATCCCGAAATCGCGCGCGAGGAGATCGCCCCGCCCCTGGTCATCGTCGGCCTGCCGCGCACCGGCACCACCAAGCTGCACCGGCTGCTGTCCCGCGATCCGCGCTTCTGGTGGATGGCGTTCTGGGAATCGCAGTTCCCGGTGCCTTTCACCGACGAGTCGCTCGAGCGGCCCATCGCGCGCATCGCGGCCGGCCACGAACTGTGCGCCATGATGACGCAGGCGATGCCGAGGCTCCTCGCCATCCATCCGATGGATGCCGAGGAGGCCGACGAGGAAGTGATGTTGATGGAGCACTCGTTCCTGTCGGCCTTCAACGCCTACGCCGACGTGCCGGATTACGAGCGCTGGCTGGAGACGCAGGACCAGGCGCCGGCCTACCGCTATTTGCGGCGCATGCTGCAGTTCTTGCAATGGCAGAAACGTCACCGCGGCATCGAGGCGCAGCGCTGGCTGCTCAAGGCGCCGCATCATCTGCTGCGCATGGACGTGTTGTTGCGCGTCTTTCCCGGCGCGCAGGTCATCCTCACCCACCGCGAACCGGAAGAATGCGTGCCCTCGCTGGCAAGCTTCATCCACACGCTGTGGCGCATCTACAGCGAGCGCGCCGATCCGCAGCGCGCGGGCCGAAGCTGGAGCGCCCTGATGCGCCGCGCCTTGGAGCATACCCTGCGCGTGCGCGACCGCCCCGAGTTCGCCGGGCAGTTCCTGGACGTGGAGTTCCGCGATACCATTTCTTGCCCGATGGAAGTCGCCGAACGCATTTATCGCTTCATCGGCTGGCCGCTGCCGGATTCCACGCGCGCCGCCATGCGGAGCTGGCTGGCGCAGGACGAGAAAACCCACGTCGGCGGCCACGATTACCGGGCGCAGGACTACGGTCTGAGCCAGGAACAGTTGCGGCGCGACTTCGCCGCGTATCGGGCGCGGCATTTTGCGCGCTCGGCTTGAGCTTTCCAGGAGGACGCCGTGTTGCTCAAGGACAAGGTAGTCATCGTCTCCGGCATCGGGCCGGGGCTGGGGGTCAAGCTCGCCGTCGAGGCCGCGCGCGAAGGCGCGCGCGCGGTGGTGGCCGCGGCGCGCACGCCGGAGAAACTCGACGACGCCCAAGCGCGCATCCAGGCGCTCGGCGGCCCGACCGAAGTGCTCAAACAGCGCTGCGACATCACCGACCGCGCGCAGTGCGAACGGCTCGCCGCGGAAACCGTCGCGCGTTACGGGCGCATCGATGCGCTGATCAACAGCGCTTATTTCCACGGCGACATGGATGACATCTCCACCGCCGACCTCGAGGCCTGGCGACCGGTGTTCGACACCAATCTCTACGGGACGCTCAAGCTGACCCAGGCGGTGATCCCGCAGATGCAGCGGCAGAAAGCCGGCGCCATCGTGATGATCAACACCATGGCCGTGCGCCTGATCCCGCCGCTGGGCGAGGCCGCGTATGCCACTTCCAAGGCGGCGCTGGCGCAGGCCTCCAAGTGGCTGGCCAAGGAACTGGGCCCGCACGGCGTGCGCGTCAACAGCGTACACATGGGCTGGATGTGGGGCGCGCCGGTGGCCGGTTACGTCGCCTGGCAGGCGCAGCAGCGCAAGGTATCCGAGGAGCAGATCAAGGCGAAGATCGCCGCGGGCATTCCGCTCGGCCGCATCCCCACCGACGACGAGTGCGCGCGCGCCGCGCTGTTCCTCGCCTCCGACTACGCCAGCGCCGTCACCGGCGCCGCGCTGGACGTCAACGGCGGGGCCTACATGCCTTGAGCCCGCGCATCAGGGCCGGCGTTCGCGCTCGTTTCCCCACAGCGCGCCCGAGGCCGGATCGATGACGGCCAGCAAACGGTTCAGCAAGGACTTGAGCGCCGGCGCCTCGCCGGCGCCGAGCTGTTCGAGCACGTTCTCCTCCACCGCCTTGGCCGCCGAGATCAGGCGCAGCGCACAGGCGCGGCCAGCGTCGGTGAGCTCGTAGAAGATCCCGGGATCCTCGGCGGTGACCGGCGCCACGCGCACGTAGCCGCGCTCGGTCAAGCGCGCGAGCGTGCGCGTGGCCTCGCCGTCGAGCACGCCGGCCAGCCCGATTTTCAGCTCTTCCTCGCTGGTCAGCGGCTTGAGCGTGAGCGTGGACAGCACGTAGAACTCCTCGTCGCCGAGCTGCTCGGCGCGCAGGAATTCCCGGATCTGGGCGAAGAAGCGGAAATGGCTGCGGCCGAGCAGATAGCCGAGGAAATCCTCGCCGAAACTGCCGGCCAGCCAGCTGCGGCGCGGACGCACGCCCGGCGGATCGCGGCGCGTGGCGTGGGCGTAGCGGCCGCCGTGGAACACCAGCGGCGGCGCGTCGCTGCGGTCGAAGGACAGCACTTCGCCGAGAAAGATGATGTGGTCGCCGCCCTCGTATTGATAGGCGCTGCGGCACTGGAAGCGCGCGCTGCAGCCGGTGAGCAGCGGCAGCTCGCCGATGCCGGTCTCGAGCGCAAGGCCGGCGAATTTGTCGGCGCCGCGCCGGGCGAAGCGCACGGACAGTTCTTCCTGATCGGCGGCGAGCACGTGCACCGCGAAGTAGCGCGCGGCGCGGAACGCCGCCAGCGACAGGGAGTTGTGCGCCAGGCTCCACAGCACCAGCGGCGGGTTGAGAGAAACCGAGTTGAAGCTGTTGACCGTCAGGCCCAGCGGTTTTCCGTCCGCACCGCGGCAGGTGATGATGGTGACGCCAGTGGCGAAGCTGCCGAGCGCCTTGCGGAACGCGGCGGAGTCGAACGCTGTGCTCATAGCGGCGAAAGCAGCGTGGGGGGCCCCGACGCGCAGCATTGGGCGCTAAGCGTCGAGCGCCGACGCAGGTATGAGGCGTCGCGAACGCGACCAGGCGTTAACCCAGGAAGTCTCATAAGCAGATAACGACCGCGCCCCGGCGGACCGGAAGACGCCCTGATCCTCTATCCGAAAAACCGGTTTACAGATCGTACTTGATATTGAAAGTGGCGTAATCGCGGTCGGAGTACGGATTGGCGTGCAGCAGGCTGTTGCCGATCAGCTTGTTGGAATCGCCGAAGAAGAAGTTGTAGCCGAACCCGAACGACAGGTTCTGCAGATAGGTGAAGTTCAGACTCACGCCCAGGCGCGTGTCGCCTTCGCCGTACAGCGCGCCGAAAGCGCCGGCCATGGACGGCGTGCCCTTGATCAGCGAACCGATGGCGATCGGCATGGAAAGATCCCAGCCGCTGAAAACGTTGTGCTTGGTCGGGATCAGCAGCGCCTGCGCCGCCCAGGAATTCTTGTTGTAGAACAGCTCGTCGCCATTGCCGAGCGTGATGACGCCCGGATAGGGCGCGACGCGGTCCACGCCGTTGACATAGACGTAGCCGGTCTCGCCGGTGAAGGTGAAGTCGTCGAACCACAGATGCGGGTTGGTGACGTATAGCCCCGACAGCAGCGCCTGCGTGACCTTGCCGCGGGTGAACACCGGGCTGACCACGCCGGAAATATTTGCCGCGATCGGCACCGAGGCACCATCGCGGTAATTGAGCTCGCCGGCGACGTTGAACTTGCCCAGAACGGTGGAAAACGCCAGGCCGTAGAGGTGGATGCCGTCGAAGTACTTGATGTTATAGCTCGTCGGCACCGGCTGGTTGAGGATCTGGGTGGTGATCAACGGCCGCAGGGTGAACGGCGCGTAGTCCACATTGAGTATTACCGAGGGATTGGCGTCGTCATAGCGCAGGTAATAGAACGCGACATTGGTGCGCGAGGCGATCTGATATTCGATACCCAGGCCGTACTGGCCGAAATCGGAAGGCCGCAGGTCCGGCCGGCGATCCACCTTGATGAAGGGCGGGGCGTCGGTCGCCGTGCCGAGCGGCGCCAGAATCACGTTACAGACCAGGTTCTCCAGCGCCGGCGTGAGGTCCACGCGCGTGTTGCCGATGTGGAAGTTGGTCAGCAAGCCCGGGCAGCCCGAGCCGGCGAGCGGGTTGGCCGAACCGTAAACGAAGGTCGCGCCGGGACCGACCGCGTCCGAAGGCGAGAAATAATCACCTTCCGGGAACAGCTCGGTGGCGCGGAAGTCGAGCTTGTAATAGCCCACCAGTGCCAGATCGTTGGTCATGCTCAGGCGCAACGACACCTGGTTGGTCGGCAGCAGAATGCTCTTGACCTCGGCGCCGGGAACGAATGCCTTGGCCGAGTCGGCGCGCCCCTGCGCCAGTGCGATGCCGGAGAAAAACAGGCTCTGGCCCCAGCCGACGACCTGCTGGCCCACGCGCAGATCGAGACTGGTCTGCGGCCCCAGATCCCAGTTGGCAAAGACGTAGGCGTCGAGCAGGCGCACGCGCTGGCCGTCGTAGTACCGCGTGCCGTCGGTGAAGCGCGTGGGCGTGGGGTCGGGATATTCGCCGTTGGGGCCGAGGACGTTGAGCGTGCGCGGGGAATTGTTGTCGTTGGGATGGTGGTAAACCTGGTCGTAGAAGCCATCGCCGCTGGCGACGATGCCGAAGTTCTTCCAGTCGAACTCCAGTTCCAGCAGGCCGCTGACGCGGTTGTTGATCAGGCTGCCGGCCTTGAAGTTGCGGTCGCCGTCGTCGTAGTTGACGGTGGTCGGCAAGCCGGTATGCGTGAAGCGGAACAGTTGCGCCGGCTGACCGGGCTGCTGAACCGGAAAGAGGTAGGACTGGAACTGATCCACCGGACCGTTGATCAGCGCCTCGTCGGGGTTGCCGGTGCGCATGGCCAGGCCGTAGCCGAGGGTGAGCTTGTACTGCAACTGCGCGTCGTCGCCGAGATCGAGCGTGCCGGCACGTGCGCCACCCGCCACCAGGCATGCGCACAACGCAATCCCACGGAGCGCCCGCTGACGCGCAGAAATGGGCATGGTTCTCCCCCCCGCCTTGGAATCCGGTGTTATGCGCGTACCTTAGGGCGCGGGTCGCGGGTCAGCCTCATCCGAAATGAGTAGCTGGCGGCCTTGGCGAAAAAGGCGCAAGGTATGCGCAAAACCAAGCGCGGCCGGCGACGAGCACCGGCGCGCAGGGCGGAGGGGAGACCATGCACGAGCTGAGCCCGATCGACGCCGCTTTCCTGCGCATGGAAACGCCGCGCACGCCGATGCACGTCGGCGGCCTGATGATCTTCCGCCTGCCCGATCCGGCGCCGAGCGGCTTTCTGCGCGAGCTGCTCGCGCAGCTGCGCACCACGCCGTTCCTGCCGCCGCCGTTCACCAGCCGCCTGGAACGCCGCGGCCTGCACCGGCTGCTGCCCGCCTGGGTGGAGTGCGATCACGACCTGGATTACCACATCCGCCACTCGGCGCTGCCCTACCCCGGCGGCGAGCGCGAGCTCGGCGTGCTGGTGGCGCGGCTGCACTCGCATCCGCTGGATCTCACGCGCCCGCCGTGGGAGCTGCACCTGATCGAAGGCCTGGAGCGCAATCGTTTCGCGCTCTACTTCAAGGCCCACCATTGCGCCGTGGATGGCATGGGCGCCATGCGGCTGGTGCGCGGCTGGCTGTCGGAGGATCCGGGCGTGCGCGAAGGCCCGCCGCCCTGGCAAGCGCGGGGAAGCTCGCACGAACAAGCCCAGGCCTGGCCGGAAGCCCTGCGCCATCCGCTGCGCGCCGCACGTCAGCAATGGCGCGCGGCGCGTGAACTGGCCGACGTGCTGCGCAAGCTGAGCGCGCCCGGTCAAGCCGGCGGCGTGCGCGCCGCGCTGGCCACGCCGCGCAGCCTGTTCAACCGCCGCATCTCGTCGCAGCGGCGGCTGGGCACCCAGGTGCTGGAGCTGGCGCGCATCAAGGCGATCGGGGAAGCCACGGGCGCCACGGTCAACGACGTCTGTCTCGCGCTGTGCGGCGGCGCCATCCGTCGCTACCTGCTGGAACGCGAAGCGCTGCCGAAAAAGACCTTGATCGCCTCGGTGCCGCTGGGCCTGCCGCGCGCCGACGGCAAGCCCGGCAACGCGGTGGCCGGGTTCGTCTGTCCGCTCGGCACCTCGGAAGCCGACCCCTGCGCGCGCGTGCGCCTGATCCACGAGGTGACCACGGCGGCCAAGGAACAGTTGCGCGCCATGTCGGCGGAGGCTCTGGCGCAGTTCGCCCTGCTCGGTCTGGCCCCGCTGATCCTCGGGCAGATGGCCGGCGTGCTTTCGTACCTGCCGCCCTTGTTCAACGTCACCGTCTCCAACGTGGTCGCCTCGAAAACGCCTTTGTATCTGCGTGGCGCGGCGCTGGAGGCGCTCTATCCGATGTCCATCTTGTTCGACGGCTACGCGCTCAACATCACCCTGGTCGGCTACTGCGACCGCGTGGCGGTCGGCTTCACCGGCTGCCGCGAGACCATCCCCAGCCTGCAGAAGCTCGCGGTCTACACCGGCGCGGCGCTGACCGAGATGGAGCGCGCGCTGCGCAAGCGGCGCACCCATCCGCGTCCGCAGCTGCGGGTCAAGGCGGCGGAAACGCGCGCGCGATCGCCGTAAGCACCTGCGCCAGACGCAGTGCGCCGTCCGCCGCCACCGATTTGCCGTTGTTGAGCAGGGCGACGGAAATCCGCCGCCGGGGATCCGCCCAGCACAGCACCGAGACGAAGCCCAGATGGCCGAACGCTTCACGGCAGCGCGGCCCGAAAAGTCCGAAGGGATTCTCGCCGAGCATGAATCCGGCAGAAAAGCGCAGCGGCACGAGCAGCGTGCGGTCCAGGCGCAGCGCCGAGAGCGGGCGCAGCGCCTCGGCGATGGTCTTAGGCCGGAGCACGCGCACGCCGCCGAACACGCCGCCGTCGAGCAGCATCTGGAACACGCGGCTGACTTCATCGGCCGTTGCGTAGATGTTGCCCGCCGGCACCACCGCCGTCTGGAAAGCGGGATGGTTGGACGCCGCCACCGCCTCGGCGAACGGCAACCCGATCGCGCGCCGCACGTAGGCCGACAGCCACCACGCCGGCCGCGGCCCGGTGTGGACGCTGCGCGGCACCTGCGCGCGCCACTCGGGCGCCACGCCGTAGCGCAGGTGCTCACATCCCAGCGGCTCGGCAAACCACTGCCGCAGCGCCGGATTCAGCTCCAGGCCGGATACCCGGCGCACCAGTTCGCCGACGACGAATCCGCAGGTCAAGGCGTGATAGGCCTGGGTGCGGAAGCGCGGATCGAGGGGCCGGGCCGCGCACAGCTGGCGCACGATGCCATCCCAATCGTGCAGCAGTTGCGGATGCGGTTTCACGTCCGGCACCGAGGGAATGCCGGCGCGGTGGGCCAGGAGCTGGCGGATGGTCACGCGGTGCTTGTCGTGGGCGCCGAACTCCGGAAGATAGTCCGCCACGGGATCGTCGAGATCGAGGCGGCCGTCCTCGGCCAGTTTGTGGACCAGCAACGCGGTGATCGACTTGGACGCCGAAAACAGACACAGCGGCGTGTCCGGCGAGAGCGTGCGCAGCGGCCCGCGCTCGCCCGGCGCGGTGCCGGAGATGGCACCGATCGAGCGCTTGAGGACGACGCGCCCCTCGCGACGCACCACCAGCGTGATCGCGGGATGTAGCCCGCTGCGATAGAGCGCTTCGCAGGCCGTCCACACGGCGGCCACGCGCGCCGGGTCGAGCCCCAGCGCGCGCGGCGGCGTCTCGGCGCCATGGTCGATGCGGGTGAGCGCGCGCAGCGAAGCGGGCACGCGCACGCGCCGACCGGCGGCGAGCCGCATCATGCGGCCGCGCCCGCGATCGAGGCCGGATCCCTTATTGCCGCGTCGGCACTCATGCCCTTCCCGTGGCGGGCTTTGGTTTTCGCATGCTGCCCGCCGCGCCGCAGTATCGCCCAAACGCGCGGCGCCCGCTCAGGGCGCCGGCCGCAACACGCTGCGGATTTCTTCCAGCGCGCGCGGATCTTCGATGGTGGCCGGCACCGTGTAGTCGCGCCCGTCGGCGATGGCGCGCAGGGTGGCGCGCAGCACCTTGCCGCTGCGCGTCTTGGGCAGGCGCGGCACGACGACCACGCGCTTGAGCGCAGCGACCGCGCCGATGTGGTCGCGCACGCGCGCGGTCAGCTCGCGCGCGATCTCCTCGTGGGAACGCCGCACGCCCGACTTGAGCACCACCAGCGCCAGCGGCACCTGGCCCTTGAGCGCGTCGGCCACGCCGATCACCGCGCATTCGGCGACGTCGGGATGCGCGGCGACCACTTCCTCCATCGCGCCGGTGGACAGCCGGTGGCCGGCGACGTTGATGATGTCGTCGATGCGCGCCATCACCCAGAAATAGCCGTCCGCGTCGCGGTAGGCCGCGTCGCCGGTGAGATAGAACCCGGGATAACGCTCGAGATAATGGCGGCGGTAGCCCGCTGCGTCGCGGTATAGGGTGGGCAGCGTGCCGGGCGGCAGCGGCAGCCGGATCACGAGATTGCCGATCTCGCCCGCCTGGCGCTCGGCGCCCGCGTCGTCGAGCACGCGCAGGTCGTAGCCCGGCACCGGGACGCTCGCCGAGCCGGGTTTCACCGGCAGCGGCTCGATGCCGCGGCAGTTGGCCAGCGCCGGCCAGCCCAGCTCGGTCTGCCACCAGTGATCCACCACTGGCACTTGCAGTTTTTCCTGCGCCCAGAGGAGGGTGTCGGGATCGCAGCGCTCCCCGGCCAGAAACAGGGTGCGGAAGCGGGACAGATCGTAATGGCGGATCAGCTCGCCGCGCGGGTCCTCTTTCTTGATGGCGCGAAACGCGGTGGGCGCGGTGAAAAACGTCTTCACGCCGTGCTGGGCGATCACCCGCCAGTAAGCGCCGGCATCCGGCGTGCCCACCGGCTTGCCTTCGTAGAGGATGGTGGTGCAACCGGCGAGCAGCGGACCGTAGACGATGTAGGAATGGCCCACCACCCAGCCCACGTCCGAGGCCGCCCAATAGACTTCGCCGGGCCGCGTGTCGAACACCGCGCGCATGGAATACGTCAGCGCCACGGCGTGGCCGCCGTGATCGCGCACCACGCCCTTGGGTTTGCCGGTCGTGCCCGAGGTGTAGAGGATGTACAGCGGATCGGTGGCGGCGGTGGCTGCGCACGGCGCGGGCCGTGCGGCGGCCAGCGCCTCGTGCCAGTCGAGGTCGCGACCCGCGACGAGCCGCGCCTGGCACTGCGGCCGCTGCAGCACGATGCAGCGCGCCGGCTTGTGCGCCGAGCGCTCGATGGCCTGGTCGAGCAGCGGCTTGTATTCCACGATGCGCCCCGGCTCGATGCCGCAGGACGCCGACACCACCAGCACCGGCTGGGCGTCCTCGATGCGCTTGGCCAGTTCCGGCGCGGCGAAGCCGCCGAACACCACCGAGTGCACCGCGCCGATGCGCGCGCAGGCGAGCATGGCGATCGCGGCCTCCGGCACCATCGGCATGTAGATGACCACGCGCTCGCCCTGCTTCACGCCTTGCGCCTGGAGCGCGCCGGCGAACAGGGCCACCGCGTCGCGCAGCTCGCGGTAGGTGTATTTGCGGACCGTGCCGGTCACCGGGCTGTCGTAGATCAATGCCAACTGTTCCGCGCGAGCGCCTTCCACATGGCGGTCCAGCGCGTTGTAGCAGGTGTTGAGCACCCCGCCGGCGAACCAGCGGTGAAACGGCGCGTTCGAGGCATCGAGCACCCGGTCCCAGGGTTTCTCCCAATGCAGCGCCCGCGCCTGCTCGGCCCAGAATCCTTCGGGGTCCGCCAGCGAGCGGCGGTGTTCCTCCTGATAACGGCTCATGATGCCCTCCCGGCGAGGCAGGCCCGCGCGAAAGCGACGATGTCTTCCCGCGCCTGCCGCGCTTCAGGAAACAGCGACTCGAAGAGCGGAAACGCGTGCGGCAGCCGCGGCCACAGCTCGAGTTTCACCGGCACGCCGCATTCGCGCGCACGGTACGCCAGTCCTACGGAATCGTCGCGCAGCACCTCGTCGGCACTGGCGATGAGATACAGCGGCGGAAACCCGCGCAAGTCGGCGTACAGCGGCGACAGCTCGGGATCGGTCAGATCGCGCTCGCCGGCGTAGAGGGTGGTGAGATGGTGCAAGGAAGCGATGCTCAGCACCGCGTCGCGCCAGGCGCAGGCGGTGCGCGCGGGCAAGCCATGCAGCCGCGCGAACTCGGTGCCCGCCGAAATCGGGATCGCGCCGGCGGGCATCGGCAGCCGCGCCGCGCGGATGCGTTGCAACACACCCAGCACCAGGTTGCCGCCCGCCGACTCGCCGATCAACACGATGCGCCGCGCGTCAAACCCGAGTGCCAACAGGGCGCGATAGGCGCGCTCGCAATCGTCCAGCGCCGCGGGGAACCGGTTGGCCGGCGCGAGCCGATAATCCGGCATGAATCCCACCGCCTCCAGCGCCCGGCACAAGCGCACCAGCAACCGCCCCTGCAAGTCCGCCGCCGCCGGCAACACGAACGCCCCGCCATGCAGGTACAAAAGGACTGGCCGCTCGCGGTGGCTGGGATCGCCCACCACGTGTCCCGGCACGGCGTGCGGCGCATCGCCCAGCACGCGGTATGCGAGATTCGGACCCGCGGCATCGCGCCAGCGCCGACCGGCCGTCAGGAGCTGGAGGCGCGCGATGCGCGTCGGCGGACCTCGCAGGATCCAGGCGAACCAAGGGCGCAACACCAGGCGCAGCACCGCGATCCAAAAACGGCTGCGCAGAGCGATCCTCACTGGCTTCAACGCCAGCGCCGGCGTCCGATCCTCGAGCGTGGGACACAACACCGATCGGTCGGAGCAGTCGTTCATGGATGTCTCCCCCAGCGAATTCTAGCCCGCATCCGTCATGAGGGAGCGGGCCGATGGCCCGCGCTTGCGGGCTTCGTCGCGCGTCTCGCCAGCACGATTTCCTGCCTCGCCGGCGACGCCGGTGTGCCGCTTTGTTCGGACACGCGGCGCTACATCCTGAAAATGCCGTAACGCGGATCGCCGATCGGCACGTTGAGCGCGCAGGACAGCGCGATGCCCAGCGCGGGGCGCGTGTCCGGCGGGTCGAGCACGCCGTCGTCCCAGATCTCGGAGGTGCTCCAGTAAGCCGAGGACTTGCGCTGGAACTCGGCCAGCACCGGCTCGCGGATGGCGGCGATCTCGGCCGGCGTGAGCGTCCGGCCCTGGCGCTGGAGCTGGCGGATCTTCACGTCGGCCAGCGTGTTGGCCGCCTGCTCGGCACCCATCACCGCGATCTGGTGGTTGGGCCAGGAGAACAGGAAGCGCGAATCGAAGGCGCGCCCGCTCATGCCGTAGTTGCCGGCGCCGAAGGAACCGTGGCACATCACGGTGAATTTCGGCACCTCGCTGCACGACACGGCCATGATCATCTTGGCGCCGTCCTTGGTGATGCCGCGGCGCTCGTACTCGCGGCCGACCATGAAGCCGGTGATGTTCTGCAGAAACAGGATCGGCGTCTTGTTCTGGTTGCACAGTTCGATGAAGTGCGTGCCCTTGAGCGCGGAGTCGTTGAACAGCACGCCGTTGTTGGCCAGGATGCCGATCTTGTAGCCCCACAGATGCGCGTAGCCGCAGACCAGGGTCTTGCCGTAGTTCGGCTGGTACTCGTGGAAGCGGCTGCCGTCCACGATGCGCGCGATCACCTCGTGCATGTCGAACTGCTGCTTGATGTCGCGCGGCAGGATGCCGTACAGCTCGGCAGGGTCGTAGTACGGATCTTCCGGCGGCTGCCACTCGATGGCCGTCTTCTGCGGGCGCTTGAACTGGCCGACGATATCGCGCGCGATGGCGATGGCTTCTTCCTCGCTGGAGGCCGGATAGTCCGCGGTGCCGGACACGCTGGTGTGCATGTCGCAGCCGCCCAGTTCGTCCACGGTGTTTTCCTCGCCGGTGGCGGCTTTCACCAGCGGCGGACCGGCCAGGAAGATGGCGCCGGTGCCGCGCACGATCACGTTGTAGTCCGACAGCGCCGGTACGTAGGCGCCGCCCGCGGTGCAGTGCCCGAGCACCACCGCCACCTGCGGGATGCCGAGCTTGGAGAGCAGGCACTGGTTGCGGAAGATGCGCCCCGCGTAGTACTTGTCCGCGAACAGCTCGGCCTGTAGCGGCAAAAAGCCGCCGGCGGAGTCGCACAGATGCACCACCGGCAGGCGATTCTCGATGGCGATGTCCAGCGCGCGCACCGTCTTCTTCACCGTCAGCGGATACCAGGCGCCGCCTTTGACGCTCGCGTCGCCGGCGTTCACCAGCACCTCGCGGCCGGACACGATGCCGATGCCGGTGACGCAGGCCGCGCCGGGCACCTCTCCGCCGTAGGCCTCGCAGGCGGCGAGCGTGGACAGTTCCAGGAACGGCGTGCCCGGATCGAGCAGCAGGTCCAGCCGTTCGCGCACGCTGAGCTTGTTCTGGCTGCGCAGGCGCTCGAGGTCGCGTTGCGGACGAGCGAAGCGCGCGGCGCGCTGCTTGTCCTTGAGCTCGGCGGCCAGCCTGCGGTGGTGCTCGGCGTTGGCGCGGAATTCCGCGGACGCCGTGTTGAGCCGGCTTGCGATGCGCCTCATGCGGTCTTCTCCGGGGCCAGCGTCAGCAACAGCGCGTCGCGGTCGAAAGTCTGGCCCTTCTCAACTTGCACCGCCTCGACCACGCCGTCGCGCGGCGCGATGATCGTGGTTTCCATCTTCATGCTCTCCATCACCAGCAGCGTCTGTCCCTGGGTCACGGACTGGCCGGCCTGGACCGCGAGCGCCACGACGCTGCCCGGCATCGGCGCGCGGATCTCGTCCTCCGCGGCGGCGTGGCGCTGGCGCGCCAGACGCACCAGCGGATGCACGTAGCGCAGCGTGTGGCTTGCGCCGTCGAGGTGCACGAACACCTCATCGCCGCGCACGGCCAGGTGCACGCGCTCGCTGACGCCGTTCACCGTCAGCCGGGCGGAACCGTCGTCCTCGCGGTGCAGGTTCACCGGGATGCTGCGTTCGCCTAGGTGCAGGCGGTAGCCCTGCCGCGCGCGCGACAGGGCCACCTGGTATTCGTGCTCGCCCAGCTTGAAGACGTGCTGCACGTCAGTTCCTCCAGGCGCCCAGCGCCGCGTACAGGTCCGGCACGGCATCGGCCACGTCGCGCAGCGGCCGGGTGGACAGCGCGGCGGCGGCGAGGAGCTTGTGCACGGTGGCCTCGGCGAGCGGCGGTTCGGCGGCGATCTCGGGATGGGCGTCGAGAAAGCCGGTGTGGATCTCGCCGCGCTCGAAGGCCGGATGCCGCAGCAAGCGGCCCAGGAAAGCGGCGTTGGTCTTGCAGCCGAGCAATACGGTTTCGGCGAGCGCGCGCCGCGCGCGGACGATGGCCTGCGCGCGATCGTCCGCGTGCACGATCAGCTTGGCGAGCATGGGGTCGAAGGCGGATGTGACCTCGCCGCCTTCGGCGACGCCGCCGTCCCAGCGCACGCCCTCGCCTTGCGGCGGAATCAGGCGCAGGATCGGCCCGGTGGTCGGCGCATAACCGCGCGCCGGGTCCTCGGCGTACAGGCGCAGCTCGATGGCGTGGCCGCGCGTCACGAGGTCGGCCTGCGCGTAACCGAGTTCCTCGCCGGCGGCGATGCGCAACTGCTCGGCGACCAGATCCAGGCCGGTGATCTGTTCCGTCACCGGATGTTCGACCTGCAGGCGCGTGTTCATTTCGAGGAAGTAGAACTCACCGCCCTGGCCGAAGATGAACTCGACCGTGCCCGCGTTGCGATAACCGACGGCGCGCGCGATGCCGGCCGCGGTCTCGCAGATTTTCTCGCGCAGCTCAGGCGTGAGCGCGGGCGAGGGCGTTTCCTCGACGATCTTTTGGAAGCGCCGCTGCACCGAGCACTCGCGCTCGTAAAGGTGCAGCACATGTCCATGAGCGTCGCCCAGCACCTGCACCTCGATGTGGCGCGGGTTCTCGACGTAGCGCTCGACGTACAGGCGGCCGTCGCCGAAGGAGCGGCTCGCTTCGCTGCGCGCGCGCTCGATCTCGGATTCGAGCCTGGCCAGATCGCGCACGATGCGCATGCCCTTGCCGCCGCCGCCCGCGGACGGCTTGATCAACAGCGGCGCGCCGACCGCACGCGCGCGCGCGACGAAGGTCGCGGGATCGTCGTCCTCGACGGCGCTGGGCGCCACCGGAAAGCCGGCCTGGTGCACGAAGCCGCGCGCGCGCACTTTGTCCCCCATGCGCTCGATCTGCTCGGGGCGAGGGCCGACGAAGATCAGCCCCGCGGCTTCCACCGCGCGCGCGAAGGCGGCGTTCTCCGACAGGAAGCCGTAACCGGGATGGATCGCGACGGTCCTGTCCCCCGCGACGCAGGACTGCACCGCAGCGATGATCTGTGCGCCGTCCAGATACGCCGCCACGGGCGTGGCCCCGGTGATCTCGATGGCGCGGTCCGCCAGCCGCACCGCCGGCGCGTGCCGGTCGAGCGCGTGATAGACCACGGCGCCTTTCAGGCCCAGCTTCTTCACCGTGCGCAGTACGCGCAAGGCGATCTCGCCGCGATTGGCGACCAGCACGGTGTCGAAGGGCCAGCGCGAGAGCTTAAGGTTCATGCGCGTTTTCTCCGGGTCGGTGCGCGCGGCATCAAGCCTTCGCACACCAGACGAGTCAGCGGGTCGGCCAGGCGAGCGATGTCCGGCGCGCGCGCCGCACGCCGGCTGGCCGGCGTTCGAGCGTCCGCGAGATACCGCCAGGTGTGGTGTTCGATGCCGCCGAAAATCAGATCCCGCACCAGCCGCGGGGAGAGATCGGCGCGGAATTCGCCCTGCGCGGCGCCTTCTTCGATCACGCGCAGCAGCAGTCCGCTGTAACGGCGGTTGAGCGCGTACAGCGGCGAGTCGGGATAGTCCGGCTGGGCGCGCACTTCGCGGAACATCAGGCGGCACAACTGCGGCCAGTCGCGGATCGAGCGCAGATGCCGCTCGATGAGGAAACGCAAGCGTTCACGGGCGCCGTCGATGGAAGCCAGCTCGCGCGCGTAATCGCCGAACATCTCCTCGTACCAGCGCGCCAGGACCGCCAGCAGCAAGGCTCGCTTGGTGGGGAAATACTTGTACACCGCCCCCTCCACCACGCCGCAGCGCGCGGCGATCTCGGCCACCGCGGCCTGCTCGTAGCCCTTGGCGGCGAACACGGCGCGCGCCGCGTGCAGCAGGGCCTCGGTGCGCGCCGCACGGCTCAGGCGCGGCGCCGGCTTGCGCGCGGCGGCGGCTTTCATGGCGCGGTTCGCGCGCCCAGGCCGTGGCGCGCCAGCCATTCCCTGGGCACGCGCAGCGGAAAGTCCATCAGGATCTGCGCCAGCATCTTGCCCTGCGGGTCGTAGCGCAGGCTGGCCATGCCCCCGCCGCCCAGCGCGCGCGTCATGAGGAAGTTGAAGCCATGCAGCCCCGGCCATTCGTAGCGCCGCACCTCGCCGCGGACGAAGTGCGCGAAGTAGCGCGCGACCGCCTCGGCCGTGAGTTGTTCGCGCAACAGCGGCACGAATTCCGGCTTGCGCGCCAGCACGCCGATGTTGGCGCAATCCCCCTTGTCGCCGGAACGACCGTAGGCGAGCGCGAGGAGCGGCACGGCGACGGCTTCTTGACGCTCGTCGGCCGGCGGACGTGGCGGGCCCGCGGGATCGCTGGCGAGCGGTGCCGCAGCCGCCGCGAGCTCGCTCGGGCCGGCCGTGTTTTCCAAGGGCTCGCTTGCACACGGGCGGCTGGGTGTGAAAGCGATGGTCTCGCCCTCGACTTCGACCCGAATCGGCACCGCGTCCTTGGGAATCAGGAAGGAGAACAGCCGCACCAACGGTTTGACCTCGGGCCGTCCGCCGGCGAAACCGGTGATGCCCTGCGCCATGCTGGTGGCGGCGGGAATGAACTCGCGCGAGAAGATCTCCAGCGCGCGGCGGTCGGCATGCTGCACGGCGAGCTTCAAGATCACCTCGCGCGTGGCCGCGCGCGCGTTGGCGCCCCAGTTGGCTTCGGTGCCCAACACTTCCACGTCGCTGCGCAGCGCGTCGGCCAGGCCGCGCTCGGCGCACAGGCGTCGGGTGCGCTTGAGGATCGCCTCGACCACCGCCAGCGCTTTTTCTCTGGCCTGCGGCCCGCCCAGCATCAGGGTGCCGGTGGCGCGAAAACCGTCCTGATCGGTGGCCGAAACCTTGTAGCTCTGCGGCGGCGCGTAACCGCGCGCGCCGCGCACCTCAACCCGATCGGCGCCGACCTGCGCCAGGCGAACCTGACGGAAATCGCAAATCACGTCGGGCAACAGGTAGGCGCCGGGATCGCCGACTTCGTACACGATCTGTTCGGCCACGCTCTGCGGCGTGACGCGCCCGCCGGTGTCCGCGGGCTTGGTGATGACGATGCCGCCGTCGCGCGCGACTTCCGCGATGGGAAAGCCCATGCGATCCCAGTCCTGTGCCACCTCCTGCCAGTCGGTGACGATGCCGCCGGTGGCCTGCGTGCCGCACTCGATGATGTGGCCGGCGAGGCTGCCCGCCGCGAGTTGGTCGTATTCGTCCGCGCGCCAGCCGAACTCGTGGATCAGCGGTCCCAGCACCAGCGCGGAGTCCACGCAGCGGCCGGTGAGCACCAGATCCGCGCCGGCGGACAGCGCGGCGGCGATGGGGAAGGCGCCGAGATAGGCGTTGACGCTCCAGGGTCTGGCGGGAAATTCGCTGCCCTCGTACATCTCGCGCACGCCCTGCTGGCGCAAGGTCGCGGCGCGCTCCAGCAGATCGTCGCCCAGCACGACGCCGATCTTCAGGGAGATTCCCCGCGCCTTGAGCCTTTCCTCGATGGCCGCCTTGCAGGCGCGCGGATTCACGCCGCCGGCGTTGGTCACCACCTTGATGCCGCGTTTCTTGATTTCCGGCGCCAGCTCCGCGAGCACTTCGGGGAAATCGGTGGCATAGCCGAGATTCGCATCCTTGGCCCGCGCGCGGGCCAGCAGGGACATGGTGATCTCGGCCAGATAGTCGAGCACCAGGTAGTCGATCTGGCCCGAGCGGACGAGCTGCCGCGGCCCTTCCGGCGAATCGCCCCAGAAACCGGCGCCGCAGCCGAGGCGCACGAGGTCTTTCATCGCTCAGCGTCCGGTGAACTTGGGCGCGCGTTTTTCGGCGAAAGCGGCCAGGCCTTCCTTGGCGTCCTCGGTGGAAGACATCACCGGCACCATGACCTGCGCGTACTCCAGAGCATCCCGCAAGCTCATGTCGCGCATGGCGTGGAATGCCTGCTTGCCCAGGCGGATGGCGGTCGGCGACTTGTCGAGGATGCGCGCGAGCAGCCAGTCCAGCTTGGCGTCGAGCTCCGCGCGCGGCACGACGTAATTGACGACGCCCCACTCCAAAAGCTCGCGCGCGCCGAAGGTCTCGCCGGTGATGCACATCTCCTGCAGCCGTCGGGCCGGCAGCACGCGCAGCATGTGCGGCAGGATCATCATCGGCGTGATGCCGATCTTCGGCTCGGTGGTGCCGAAGCGCACGTCGTCGGCCGCCACCGCCAGATCGCAGGCGCACAGCAGCCCGAAGCCGCCGGCCATGACGTGGCCGTTGACGCGCGCGATCACCGGCAGGGTGCACGCCTGCAGGCGCTTGAACAGGTCCACGATGTAGTGCCGCGGGCGGGCGAAATCCACGGCGAAGGCGAAGCCTTGCGCGTTGCGGTCGAGGTCGGCGCCGGCGCAGAACGCCTTGTCGCCCGCGCCGGTGAGCACGATGGCGCGCACCGTGGCATCCGCCTGCGCGGCGGCGATCGCGTGCTCGATGCGCTGCACCACCTCTTCGTTCAAGGCATTGCGTCGCGGCTCGCGGTTGATGACGATCCAGACCGCCGCACCGCGGCGCTCGGTGAGTACCGGTTCGGACATCGTGGGCTCCTCGGGGCTGGTTTTTGGTGAGTCTAACTCACCTTCGGCGCAGCCGGCTCCTCCATTCGGGCGAATCGCCGGCGACGATCACGGGTCATCGTCCAGGCGCGATCCCGCCATGTTAAGTTCTGGATCCCGGAGGAGCGCACCATGGACGCCGAACTGGAACGCGCGCTGCGCGAGCTGCTCGACAAACAGGCGATCTACGAGCTCGTCATGGCCTATGCCAACGCCGCCGACCGGCACGACCACGTCAAGATGCGCGCGCTCTACTGGGAGGACGCCATCGACGAACACGGCCATTTCTTCACCGGCCCGGCGCAGGCATTCATCGACCGTCTTCCCGAGATTCAGAAAGACATGGCGATCCTGCACCACAACGTCACCACCGTGAACCTCCAGCTCGCCGGCGACCGCGCCGAGGGCGAGGTGTATCTGATCGCCATGCACCAGGTGCGCGGCGCGCAGCGTCACTACGACGTGCTGATCGGCGGACGCTACTTCGACCAATACGAAAAACGCGCCGGTCTATGGAAATTCAGCCGGCGCAGCATCGTCGCCGACTGGGCCTATGTCGCCGACCCTTCCGCGATCAGGCTCGATCATCCCTTCCTGGCCGGCGCCCATCTCGGCAAACCGGGACCGGCCGATCCCTCGTATGGTTTCTTCTCGCTCTTCAAGCGCGGCGAGCGCTGACGCCCTCGCGCCGCTCGACGCGCTGCGTGACTGGGCCCGCGCAGCCGCGGCGGCGGCGCAGGCGCGCCCCGAGCCGCTGCTGGCGCGGATCGAACGCACGCCGATCGCCTCCACGGTGTTGATGCACGCCCTGCGGGCTGGCGAGGCGCTGTCCCTGGAAAGCGCCCTGGTCCTGGAATCGCTGGCCTACTCCACGCTTCAGGCCGGCCCGGAGTTCCGTGCCTGGCGCGCGGCCCACCGGACCCCGAAGCCGCCGGCGCGCGACCCGGGCCCGGCCGTGATCCTGGAGCGCCGCGCCGACGCGCTGTGCCTGACGCTCAACCGCGCCTCCCTGCGCAATTCGATGAGCTTGGAAATGCGCGACGCCCTGATCGAGGCGCTGGAACTGGCGCTCGCCGACGACAGCATCGCGCGGGTCGAGATCCGCGCCCGCGGGAAATGTTTTTCGGTCGGCGGCGAGCTCACCGAGTTCGGCACCGCCCCCGATCCCGCCACCGCCCATCTGGTGCGCACCCAGGCCCTGCCCGGCCGGCTGCTGGCGCACTGCGCCCGGCGCGCCACCGTTTACGTGCACGGCGCCTGCATCGGTTCGGGCATCGAGTTCCCCGCTTTTGCCGGGCGCGTGATCGCGGCGAGCGACGCCTGGTTCCAGTTGCCGGAATTGAACTACGGCCTGATCCCGGGCGCCGGCGGCACGGTGTCCATCGCGCGCCGCATCGGAGCATTGCGCACCGCCTATCTCGTGCTCTCGGGCAAGCGCCTGGACGTGCGCACCGCGCTCGCCTGGGGTCTGGTGGACGCCATCGAGCCGGACTCACCAACTCGGACGAAGCGCGCGCGGCCGGCGCGTCTTAATTTGCCCGCGCCATGAACGACCGCCACCGCAAGCCGCCCGCCGATGTGTGGCAGGCCTTCACCGGCCTGTCCGACGAGGAGCGCGAAATCCTGGATGCCGCCGACCGTTTCGCGCGCGACACGCTCTATCCGCTGGCGCGGAAAATGGACGACGAGGAATGGTGGCCGGCGGACGTTTTCCCCAAGATCGGCGCCCAGGGTTATTTCGGCGTGACCGCGCCGGAGGAATACGGCGGCGCGGGGCTGGACCTGTTCGCCGCCGGGCTGATCCTGCAGGCCTTCTCGCGCTGGAACCACGCGCTGGGCCTGGCCTGGGTGGCGCACGAGAACCTGTGCCTGCACAACCTGCTGCGCAACGCCACCGAGGCGCAGAAGAAAAAATATCTGCCGGGTCTGTGCCAGGGCACGCGGATCGGCGCGCTGGGGCTCACCGAGCCCGGCGCCGGCTCGGACGCGCTCGGCTCGATGAGCACCACCGCGCGGCGCGAAGGCGATCACTATCTCCTCAACGGCCGCAAGATCTACATCACCAACGGCCCGGTGGCCGACGTGCTCTTGGTGTACGCCAAGACCGACAAGAGCCAGGGCGCGCAGGGCATCTCGGCCTTCATCGTCGAGAAGGATTTTCCCGGCTTTGCGGTCGCGCAGAAGCTCACCAAGATGGGCTTCCGCGGCAGCCAGACGGCGGAACTGGTGTTCGACGATTGCCGCGTTCCCGCCGAGAACCGGGTCGGCGAGGAAAACCGCGGCGTGAAAGTGGTGATGTCGGGCCTCGATCTGGAACGCGCGATGATCTCGCCGATCTGCCTGGGCATCGCCGAGCGCGCCTTGCAGCTTTCGCTCGACTACGCGCGCAGCCGCAAGCAGTTCGGCCGTCCGATCGCGGACTTCCAGATGATCCAGGACAAGCTCGCGCAGATGTACGTGTGGGTGGAGTCCATGCGCCTGTTCACCTACCAGACGCTGCGCGCGGCGAGCGCCATCGGCGAGCACGAAGGCGGCCGCGGCGAGATCCACAAGCTCACCGCCGCCGGCGTGATGTATGTGGCCGAGACTTTGAACCGGGTGCTCAACGAGGCGGTCCAGGTGCACGGCGGCGCCGGTTACATCTGGGAATCCGAGATCAACCGCCTGTACCGTTCGATCAAGCTCTTGGAGATCGGCGCCGGCACCACCGAAGTGCGCAAGATGATCATCGCCGGCGAGCTGCTGAAAAACTGAGCGCGCCTTGGGCTTGCGAGGATTCTGTGGTCAAGACCATGCCTGCCGACATCGAAACGCTGAACTCGTGCGAAGCGCTCTGGTCGGCCCCCACCGTTTACCGTTCCGACCTGTTCGCAGGCCAGGTGGCGCTGGTCTCCGGCGGCGGCAGCGGCATCGGCCGCGCCTGCGCGCTGCTGCTCGCGCGCCTCGGCGCCACGGTGGCGATCTGCGGCCGCACGCAGGAAAAACTCGACCGCGTCGCCGCGTTCGCCGTGGGCCGCGGCGCGCGCCTGAGCGCGCACGCCTGCGACGTGCGCGAAGCCGAGCAAGTGGAGGCCTTGTACGCCCAACTCGAGGCGCAATACGGCCGGCTCGATCTCGTGGTCAACAACGCCGGCGGCCAGTTCCCGAAAGAGGCGCTCGAGATCTCGCCACGCGGCTGGGCCGCGGTGATCAACAACAACTTGAACGGCACCTGGCTGATGATGCAGCGCGCCGCGCGCCACTGGCGCGACGCCCAGCGCGGCGGCGCCATCGTCAACGTGGTGGTCGTCACCGAGCGCGGCATGCCCGGCGTGGCGCACACCGTGGCCGCGCGCGCCGGCATCGTCGGCGCCACGCGCACCGTGGCGGTGGAATGGGCGCCGCTTGGCATCCGCGTCAACTGCGTGGCGCCCGGCCTCACCGCCACCGAAGGACTCGCCGTCTATCCGCCCGAGGCGCAGAAGGAATTCCCGCTCGCCAACCCCATGAAGCGCCCCGGCACGCCGCTGGAGATCGCCGAAGGCGTGGTCTATCTCGGCGGACCTTCCGGCCGCTTCATCACCGGCGAAGTGCTCACCATCGACGGCGGCGGCAAACTGTGGGGCGAGCTGTGGTGCGCGGGGCGGCCGGAGTATTACCGCAGCGCATAGAGACCCGCTACGCGCGAGCGCGCGTGCCGCGCGCGGCCGTGCCGTGCGCCGCGGCCCTCGTCTCCTTGGCGATCTCGACCAGCGCCTGGAGATTGCGGATGACGAGGTCGGGCGCGTGGGGAAAGCGCGCGCTGCGCGGAAAGATCTTGCGCAGCCAGGCCGCGTCCCAACCGGCGCCGTTGTAGAACACCGCCGTGACGCCGGCCTCCTTGGCGGCGACGACGTCAGTGGTGCTGTCGCCGACGTACCAGCAATGCGCGTCGGCTTGCGCCCGCAAATCGGCCAGCGCTTTGAGGATCAGGTCCGGATGCGGTTTGCGGCGCGCGACGTCGTCGCCGCACACCACGGTATCGAACAGCTCGTGCCAACCGCTGGCATCGATGGTATACAGCTCGTGCGCGGTGAACTGGCGCTTGCGGTTGGACAGCACGCCCAGGCGCAGGCCCAGCGCGCGCAACTCCGCCAGCCGTTCGCGGGCCTCCGGCTCCAGCGGCTTCACCGGGCCGAAGAAGCGCTCGTAGTGGCGGTCGAACTCGCGGTGCGCGATCGCCTTGGCTTCCTCGTCCGGACCGAACAGCACCTCGAAGATGTCGGTGCGGGAAATCTTGCGCTGCGCCTTGATCTTGGGATGCAGCCGCGCGTGCTCGCGCGCGTAGCGCACCAGCTTGGCGTCTTCCGGCGTCTTGGACTGGCCCTCCGGCACCAGCCGCTCGACCAGCCCGAGCTCTTCGATGCGCGGCAGCACTTCGTCGAGCGCGTAGTACATCGCGTCCATGGTGTCGGCCAGCGTGGCGTGCCAGTCGAACAGGACGATGTCCGGGGCGGGGGGATGCTGCTTCGACGCCTTCATCGGAGCGGCCAGGCGCCGTGTTTACAACCCAGAGCCGATCCGCTCACGGCGCGGATTCCTCGCCTGCGGCGAGCGGCTGCGGCGATCCGGCGACGAATGCCGCGATTCCCAGACCAATGCCCGCGCCCAGCAAAGCGCCGCAAATGACATCGCTGAGCCAGTGGTAATTGGCCCCCAGCAGTCCGGCGCCCACCAGCGGAATCGCCAGCACGCCGATCCACCGGACGGCAGGATGCCAGCGCCACAGGGCGGAAAGCCAGGCCGTGAGGAGGGTCATGTGGCCCGAGGGAAATGCGCTCCAGCCGCGACCACCATGGAACCAGGCGAACGTGTAGACCCCGTCCCGGAGATAAGACGGATTGCCGTCGATCCAGGTTTCCGGCCAGGTGCGTCCGAACACCCACTTGAGCTCGTCCTTGACCGCCGCCGCGACGAGCACGGCGATCGCGGCGCCGAGAACCGGGCGCACCCCTTGCCCGAGCCTGCAGCCGAAGGCGCCGGTGGCGGCGGCGATCACGAGGGCGCACAGCGCCAAGGGAACGAGCGGATCGACGATGTGCGTCAGCCACGGGAACAGCGGATTCGCGGCGAGATGCCGATGGATCCAGACCGCCAGAGGGCGATCGAGGTAACCGTACGAGATCGCTGCAGCACCCAGACCGGCGAGGCCGATCGCGAGCGCGCCGCCCGCGGGTCGGCGCACCAGAAGCCACCGTCGATTCTTGCCCACGAGAATTCCCCTCGGTCGTCGCGATCCATCATGCCATGAACAGGCGCAGCGCCTGCTGGGCGGATTCGTCGAACCGCGGGCGTTCACGAGCTTGTCATTTTTTCCGGACCGACGTCGCGCCGGAGGATGGTTCGCAGCGCACGAATATGGCCCGCTTGACGCCGATTTTGAATCCGGTTCAAAATTCGCGCCTCGTTCACGAGGGGACCATTTTTGGCCATCCGCCAACGCCGCCTGCGCGAGGTGGCGAACCGGGAGTGTCTGTTTCTCGACGCGGCGCGCGAGCTGATCTGCCAGGACGGCCTGCTCAACCTGCAGATGGCGCGCGTCGCCGAGAAATGCGACTACGCGGTCGGCACGCTGTATCAGCACTTCGCCTCGAAGGAGGATTTGCTGGTGGCGCTGTCCACCGCCAACATGCAGCACCGTGTCGACCTGTTCCGGCGCGTGGCGGCGTGGAAGGCGGGCACGCGCGATCGCATGTTCGGCTTCGCGGTCGCGGACATGATGTTCGTGCGGCGGCACCCGGAGCACTTCCGGCTGGCGCAGCTCGCCAGCACCGAGGTGGTGTGGAACGCGGCCTCGCCGCAGCGCCGCCAGACCTCGCTGGCCGCGAGCCGGCCTTTGGGACGCATCGTCGAGAGTGTCGTCGAGGAAGCGGTGCGCTGCGGCGATCTCAAGCTGCGCGGCCTGAAGCCCAACGAGCTGTGCCTCGGCGCCTGGGCGTTGACGCTGGGCACCCACGACATCGCGCACATCGAGGGGCTGCTGGAACAAAACAACGTGCGCGACCCTTATCGCTTGATGCTGCGCCACCTGCAGCATCTATTGAACGGACTGGAATGGAAGCCGCGGTTCGATCCCTCGAACACCGCGGCCCTGGATCGCAAAGTCAAACGCTTGTGCCGCGAGGTATTCGATGGCGAGCTCTAGACTCCGCGTGGGCTCAAGCCGAGGCATGTCGCATTTCGGTGCGCTCATTCGTCTTCATGCGAAATGAGGCGCCCGATGACTCACCCTCGCCCTCCCAAACGCTCACGATTCCGCCCGCGCGCTGCCGCAGCCGCGGCGCTCGCGGCGTGGCTTTTGTCCGCCTGCGCGGTCGGCCCGGACTTCAAGCGTCCGCCGGCCCCGACCGTGGAACGTTACACGGAGACCCCGTTGCCGCAGACCACCGCGTCCGCGACGGTGGCCGGTGGCGGCGCGCAGCGCTTCGAACTCGGCGCGGACCTTCCCGCGCAGTGGTGGACGCTGTTCCGCTCGCCCTCGCTCAACGGCCTGGTCGAGCAGGCGCTGGCGCACAGCCCGAACATCGCCGCGGCCCAGGCCGCGCTGCGCCAGGCGCAGGAAAACGTGCTCGCCGCGCGCGGCAACTTTCTCCCCGCCTTCGACGGCCGGGGCGGGGTCACGCGCCAGAAAGTCTCCGGCGCGCAATTCGGCAGCCCCGGCGCCGGCGGTGCGCTGTTCACGCTGTACAACGCTTCGGTCAACGTGTCCTACACGCTCGACCTGTTCGGCGGCGTGCGCCGCGCCTACGAAGCGACGCAGGCGCAAGCGGAATACCAGGGCTTCCAACTCGAGGCGGCGAAGCTCACGCTGTCGTCCAACGTAGCCACGGCGGCGATCCGTGAAGCCAGCCTGCGCGCCCAGATCGAGGCCACCGAAGCGATCGTCGCCGACCAGCGTCGGCAGCTCGAAGTGACCCGGCGGCAGTTCGAACTCGGCGGCGCGTCGCAGCTCGAGGTGCTGAACCAGCAGACCCTGCTCTCCCAGACCGAAGCCTCGCTGCCGGCGCTGCGCAAGCAGCTCGAACAGAACCGCGATCTGCTGGCCGTGTTGCTCGGCCGCTTCCCCAGCGAAGGCATCACGACCCGCTTCGCGCTCGACGAACTGCAGCTTCCCGAGGATCTGCCGCTGTCGCTGCCTTCGAAGCTGGTCGAACAGCGCCCCGACATCCGCGCCCAGGAAGCGCGGGTACATCAGGCCAGCGCCGAGATCGGCGTGGCCACCGCGAACCTCCTGCCGCAGATCACGCTCAGCGGCGATTTCGGCGACGTGTCCACGCGCATCGGCGAGCTGCTCAAGTCCGGCAGCAATGTGTGGAGCCTGGGCGCCGGCATCACCCAGCCGCTGTTCCACGGCGGCCAGCTCCTGCATCAGCGCCGCGCCGCCGTGGCGGCCTATGACGAGGCGCTGGCCAATTACCGCAGCACCGTGCTGCAGGCTTTCCGGGAAGTCGCCGACACGCTGCACGCACTGCAAGCCGATGCCGAGGCGCTGGCGGCGCAGGAGCGCGCCGAGCAGGCCGCGGCGCGGGCCCTATCGATCGCCCGCGCGCAGTACCAGAACGGTGCGATCAGCTACCTGGCGCTGCTCGACGCGCAGCGCAGCGAGCAGCAGGCGCGCATCAATCTGATCCAGGCGCGCGCTGCGCGCTATGCCGATACCGCCGCGCTGTTCCAGGCCCTGGGCGGAGGATGGTGGGCGAGCGGCCGCGCGTCTGGCGCTGACTCAATGTCAGCGCCGGCGGCCGCGAGCGCCCGGCCAGGGACGGCCGGGCCGGGGGTTGGAAATTGAACGCGGTCTCGCCACGGACGGCTGCGTCGCGTTCGCTTCAAGTTCGCGCTGCGGCGATGCCGGACGGCATCGCCGGCGAGCGCTCGCGCCCGGCCATGGACGGCCGGGCCGGAGCCGGATCGAATCGTGCGGGTGACGCCAAGGATGGCGAGGACACGCTTTCCCACCGCGATGATTCGGCGTCAGCGCCGGCGGCCGCTGCGGCCGGCGCCGAGTGACATCGATTCCAACGGAGTGTCTATGAAACGCTGGGTTCTGCTGCTGTGCCTCGTGATCGGCATCGTGCTGCTCATCGGCGTGCCCTACGCGATCAACGTGTACAAGATGATCCAGGGCTTCAAGCACATGCCGGTGCAGAAGGAAACGGTCTCGGCGACGAAGATCGGCTACCAGGAATGGCGGCCGCAACTCCAGGCCATCGGCAGCCTGCGCGCGGTGCGGGGCGCGGACCTGTCGGCCGAAGTCGCCGGCATCGTGGACGAAATCCATTTCCGCTCCGGCGACGACGTCAAGGCCGGCGACCTGCTGTTGACGCTGCGCGCCGCCGACGACCTCGCCCGTCTGCAAGCCCTGAAAGCCACCGCGGCGCTGGCGGAAACCACCTATCGGCGCGACCAGGCGCAGTACGAAGCCCAGGCGATCAGCAAGCAGCAGCTCGACAGCGACGAAGCGAACCTCAAGGCCGCGCAGGCCCAGGTCGCCGAGCAGGCGGCGCTGGTGGCCAAGAAATTCGTGCGCGCGCCGTTCTCCGGCCATCTCGGCCTGCGCGCCGTCGATCCCGGCCAGTACCTCGCCCCGGGAACCAAGATCGTCACGCTCCAGCAGCTCGATCCGATCTTCGTGGATTTCTCCTTGCCGCAGCAGTCGCTGGGCGAACTCGCCGTCGGCCAGAGCGTGGACGCCGTGACCGACACCTTCCCCGGCCAGCACTTCGCGGGCCGCGTCGACGCGATCGAGCCCAAGGTGGACACCGACACGCGCAACGTGCAGTTGCGCGCCGAACTCCAGAACCCGCAGCACCGGCTGCTGCCCGGCATGTACGCGCGGGTCAGCATCGAGGTGGGCCAGCCGCAGCGCTACCTGACCCTGCCGCAGACCGCCGTCACCTACAACCCCTACGGGGAAACCGTGTTCGTGCTGATCCCGCAGTCGCAGTGGGAAGCGGAACAGAAAGCGGCGCAAAAAGCCTCCGGCGCCGAAGATCCGCCTCCGGCCAAAGACGCGGGCGCGAAACCGGCTGGCCAGAACTCCTCGGATCAGAACGCGCCGACGCTGGTGGCCAAGCAGGTCTTCGTCAAGACCGGGCCGACGCGCGGTGACCAGGTCGCCATCCTCAAGGGGCTCGAGGAAGGCCAGCTCGTCGTCACCAGCGGCCAGCTCAAGCTCAAGAACGGCACGCCGGTGGTCATCAACAACGAAGTGCAACCGGCCGACGAGCCGCACCCGACGCCGCAGGAACAGTGAATGCGCCCCGGCCCACGGATCAGGATCGCAGCATGAACTTCACCGACCTCTTCATCCGCAAACCGGTGCTGGCCACGGTGGTCAGCCTGGTGATCCTGGTGCTGGGCCTGCGCGCGCTCGCCAGCCTGCCGGTGCGCGAGTTCCCCCGCACCGAAAACGGTCAGGTGACCATCACCACCTATTACTACGGAGCCAGTCCGGAGGTGATCGCCGGCTTCATCACCCAGCCCATCGAGCAGGCGGTCTCCGAAGCGCAAGGCATCGACTACCTGAGCTCCACCAGCACCAACGGCGTGTCCACCATCACCGCCACCTTGCGGCTGAACTACGACAGCAACCGCGCGCTGTCCGAAATCAACACCAAGGTCAACTCGGTGCTCAACAAGCTGCCGCAGGGCACCCAGCAACCGACCATCGTCGCCCAGCTCGCCGACAGCATCGCGGCGATGTACATCGGCTTCAACAGCGACACGCTGTCCGACAACCAGATCACCGACTACGTGGTGCGCGTCGTGCAGCCCAAGCTCGCGGCCATCCCGGGCGTGCAGCAGGCGCAGCTCTTGGGCGGCGGGCAGTATGCGCTGCGCGCCTGGCTGGACGCCGGCAAGCTCGCCGCCTACGGTTTGACGGCCCAAGACGTCTACCAGGCGCTGCAGAACAACAACTATCTCTCCGCGCTGGGCACCACCAAAGGACAGATGGTGAGCATCGACCTCACCGCCAACACCGACCTGCACACGGTGGACGAGTTCGAGAATCTGGTGGTCAAACAGAACGGCACGGCGCTGGTGCGGCTCAAGGACGTGGCGAAAGTCGCGCTGGGCAAGGAAAGCTACGACAGCAACGCGGCGTTCAAGGGCAAGCAGGCGGTGTTCATCGCCATCCGCGTGGCCCCGGACGCCAACGTGCTGGGCGTGATCAAGCAGGTGCGCGCGGTCTTCCCGGACATCGTGGCGCAACTGCCGCAGGGCCTGCACGGGGAGATCGGCTTCGACGCCACCAAATACATCGATTCCTCGATCCACGAGGTGGTCAAGACCCTGTTCGAGGCGCTGGGCATCGTCACGCTGGTGATCTTCCTGTTCCTCGGCAGCCTGCGCTCGGTGCTGATCCCGGTGATCGCCATGCCGCTGTCGCTGATCGGCGCCTTCTTCATCATGCTGGCCCTGGGCTACACCATCAACCTGCTGACCCTGCTGGCGCTGGTGCTGGCCATCGGCCTGGTGGTGGACGACGCGATCATCGTGGTCGAGAACTTCGACCGGCATCTCAAGCTCGGCCAGCCGCCGCTGCAGGCCGCGATGATCGCCGCGCGCGAACTCGCCGGACCGATCGTCGCCATCTCGGTGGTGCTGATCGCGGTGTACGTGCCGATCGGCTTCCAGGGCGGCCTCACCGGCGCGTTGTTCTCGGAATTCGCCTTCACGCTGGCCGGCGCCGTGGCGGTGTCCGCGGTGATCGCGCTGACGCTGTCGCCGATGATGTGCTCGCGCTTCCTGCGTTCGGAGCACGGCAGCAATCGGTTAGTAGAGCTGATCGACCGCAACTTCACCTGGTTCACCGAACGCTACCGCCGCCTGCTGCGCGCGCTGCTCGGCGCCTGGCCGACGGTGGTGACCTTCGGCGCGGTGGTGCTGGTGCTGATCGCGGTGATGTTCAAGATGTCGCGCAGCGAACTGGCGCCGGCCGAGGATCAGGGTTACCTGTTCCACATCCTCACCGGTCCGCCCGACGCCACGCCGCAACAGATGAAGCTGTATTCCGACCAGACCTTTCAGGTCATGCGCGCCACGCCGGAGTTCGAGAACTCGTTCCAGGGCAACGGCATCGGGCGCGTCAACCAAGGCTTCGGCGGCATCATCCTCAAGCCGTATCAGGAGCGCAGCCGCAAGGCGGCGCAGATCATGGAGGACCTGCAGCAGCGCAGCAACCGCATCGCCGGTGCGCAAGTGTTCTGGATCAATCCGCCCTCCCTGCCCGGCCCCGGCGGCGGCGGATTGCCGGTGCAATTCGTGATCGGCACCACCGCTCCCTTCAGCGAGCTGTACGAAGTGGCGCAGGCGGTGCTGGCCAAGGCCCAGGCCACCGGCAAGTTCTGGGTGCTGGACAACGATCTCAAGCTCGACAAGCCGCAGACCCAAGTGGTCCTGGACCGCGACAAAGTCGCGACGCTGGGCCTGTCGCTACGGGACGTGGGCGGCGCGCTGACCGCGATGCTCGGCGGCGGCTACGTGAATTACTTCAGCATCGCCGGCCGCTCCTACAAGGTGATCCCGCAAGTGGAGCAAGTGCAGCGTCTCAACCCGCAGCAGCTCGACGATTACTACCTTCGCACCGCGGATGGCCGCACCGTGCCCGCCTCCACCGTGATCTCGTTCAAAACCGACACGGTGCCGGAATCGATCAATCACTTCCAGCAGCTCAACTCGGCCACCATCGGTGGCGTGTACAACGGCACCCAGGGCGAGGCCCTCGCTACCTTGCGCCAGATCGCCAAGCAAGTGCTGCCGCAAGGCTACACCATCGACTACGCCGGCGAGTCGCGCCAATACGTGCAGGAGTCGGGCGGCTTCGCCGTGACGCTGGCGTTTTCGCTCATCATCATCTTCCTGACGCTCGCCGCGCAGTTCGAGAGCTTCCGCGATCCCTTGGTGGTGATGATGTCGGTGCCGATGGCGATCTTCGGCGCGATGGCCTTCATTTTCGAAGGCTTCGCCACGCTCAACATCTACACCGAAGTCGGCCTCGTCACCCTGGTGGGCCTGATTTCCAAGCATGGCATCCTGATCGTGCAGTTCGCCAACACCATGCAGGAACGGGGCATGTCCAAGCTCGAGGCGGTGATCGAGGGCGCCACGGTGCGGCTGCGCCCCATCCTGATGACCACCGCGGCGATGGTGATGGGCGTGATGCCGCTGGTGATCGCCAGCGGCGCCGGCGCGGTCGGACGCAACCACATGGGCCTGGTCATCGCCAGCGGCATCGCCATCGGCACGGTATTCACCCTGTTCGTGGTGCCGGCCATGTACCTGTTCCTGGCCAAGGACCACGCCAAGGAACGGGCGGCGCAAGCGGAGCTGCCCGAACCCCTGGTCGGTTAAGGCGCGGCGTCGGCTGTCATGGCGTCGGCGCCGCTCGGCCCGTTCGCGCAACGCCTGCTGCGCGTCGTCGAGCCGCTGATCTACGGCCCGCGGGCGCGTCGCGGGCTCGCGGTTTTCCTGATCGCGACCACGGCGGCGCTGCTGGCGCAAGCCTTGCGCCTGCACACCGACGCCGGCTTCGAAAAGTCGGTGCCGCTGGCGCATCCCTACATGCAGGTGTTCCAGCAGTATCAGGCCCAGTTCGGCGGCGCCGATACCGTGCTGGTGGCGCTGGAGCGCGAAAGCGGCGAAATCTACGACGCGCGCTTTCTGGCCGAGTTGAAGGCGGCCACCGATCAGGTGTTCTTCATGCCCGGCATCTTCCGGGCGCACGTGCACTCGCTGTTCACGCCGGACGTGGTGTATTACGAAGTCGTGGAGGGCGGCTTCGGCGGCGGGATGCGCGTCATTCCGCCCGATTACCGACCCACGCCCGAGATGCTCGCGCGCATCCGCGCCAATGTCGCCAAGGCCGGACTGATCGGACGCCTGGTGAGTCGCGACCAGCACGGCGCGCTGATCGCGGCCGAAGTGCTGGACACCGACCCGGCGACCGGCCAGCGCCTGGACGCCGTGCGCCTCGCCCACGCGCTGGAAGACCAGGTGCGTGCGCGTTTCGCCAGCCCCAAGAAGTACCAATACCGCCTCAAACGCGCCGTGCCGCCTTTCGCCGCCGGCGAGGTGGTGCGGGAGACTTTCCAGCCGCCGCCTTGGGATTTCCGCTGGCGAGGGTTCACCGCGACGAAGATCACGGCGGAAGGCCGCAGTGTGTCGGTCAGTCTCCGCGGCCGCGACGTGGAGGTGATCGCCGCCGACAATCCGCAATACGATCCGGATCTGAAAATCCACATCATCGGCTTCGCCAAATTGGCGGGCGAGATCGCCGACGCCGCCTCCGGCGTGGTCCTATTCTTCGCCCTGGCGCTGCTCGGCACCTTGCTCGCGCTGTGGCTGGATTTGGGCAGCCTGCGCCTGGCGCTGCTGCCCTTGTCCTGCTCGCTCGCCGCCGTGGTCTGGGAGCTGGGCCTGTTGAAGACGTTCGGATACGGACTCGATCCCTTCGCCATTCTGGTGCCGTTCCTGGTGCTGGCGGTTTCCACCTCGCACGGCGTGCAGTACGTCAACTTCTGGGTCGACGAGCTGGCGCAAGGCCGGGGGAGTTTCGAGGCGTCGCGCGAAACCTTTCGTCGCCTGTTCGTGCCCGGCACGCTGGCCTTGCTCACCAACCTCGCCGGCTTTCTGACCATCGCCCAGGTGCCGATCGGCATCATCCGCGAGATGGCCGTCAATGCCGGCTTGGGCATGTTCGCGGTGATCGTCGCCAACAAACTGACCATGCCTTTGGCCTTGTCGGCACTGCGGCTCCGCGACGCCGAAGCGTTCCGCCGGCGGCTGGCGCGGCGCGAAGCGCGTCTTTCGGCCCTATGGTCGCGCCTGGCCTGCGTCACCGAAAAGCCGGTGGCGGTGACCCTGGTGGCGTGCTCGCTCGCGATCCTGGGCGTGTCCTGGAAGCTGCAGCAAGGCCGCATCGTCGGCGACGTGGGGCGCGCGGTGCCGGAGCTGCGGCCCGATGCGGTCTACAACCGCGACGTGCGCGCCATCGCGGCGAATTTCGACCTCGGCGTGGACCTGCTCACGCCGGTGGCCGAGGCCGAGCCCAATTCCTGCACCGACTACGCGGCGCTCGCGCAAATCGACCGCTTCGGCTGGCGCATGCTCAACACGCCGGGCGTGGTCGAGCTCGACTCCATCGCCCACTGGCTGCGCCAGGCCAACGCCGCATTCAACGACAACGCGATCAAGTTTCAGGTGCTGCCGCGCAATCAGAACGTGCTGGCCTTGCTCAACAGCAAGATCACCACCCAGTCCGGCCTGCTCAACTGGGATTGCACCGCCATGCCGGTCCCCATCTACGCCGCCGACCACAAGGCGGAGACCATCGCCGCGCTGACGCAGGCGGTGGCGCGCTACGACGCCGACAATGCGCGAGAGTTTTTCGCAAGCCACCCGGAGGTGGATGCCGCCGATTGCCAGGCCAAGACCGTCGCACGCCACCGCCTGGGCGCGGCGCGCGAAGCCCAGCGCCGCTACGTCGAACAGCGCCACGCCCTCGGCGTGTCCGACGAACGCCTGCTCCAAGAGCCGGCCTACCGCGCCCAGGAGCAGGCCGTCGCCGAGGCCGCCGCCGCCCTCGCCGCCCACCGTAAAACCTGCCCGGTGCATTTCGCGCTGGGCCTGGGCAACCTCAGCGTGATGGCGGCCACCAACGAAGTGGTGCGCGAAAGCGAGCGGTCCACCGTGCTGTGGGTCTATGCCGCGGTCGCGCTGTTCATCTTGCTCGCCTACCGTTCTCGGGCCGCGCTGGCCGCGATCGTCGTCCCGCTGTTCATGGTGTCGATCTTTTGCAACGCTTTGATGGCGATTTTGGGAATCGGACTGAAAGTCGCGACGCTGCCGGTCGTGGCGCTGGGAGTGGGCATCGGCGTGGATTACGGCATTTACATCTACGCGGTGCTGCGCGAGCAGCTCGCGACCCGCGCCTTATCCTTGCGTCAAGCTTATACGCAGACGCTACGCCGCACGGGCAAGGCCGTGGTGTTCACCGGCGTGTGCCTGACGCTGGGCGTGGCCACCTGGCTGTGCTCCGGACTGCAGTTCCAGCGCGACATGGGAATGCTGCTGCTGTTCATGTTCACGGCCAACATGCTGGGCGCCGTGGTGCTGTTGCCGGCCTGGCTGAGATTGCTGTGGTGGCGCAGAGCCTAATGCGATAACAGCGTCGCTGCCGCGGGATGCGCCAGGTGCTCCATCAACAGCACCTGCAGCTCCCCGACCAGAAAACCCAGCACCGCGCCGACGGCGATGAGGATCCACTCGTCCTGCTGGAACGCCGGGCGCAAGAGACGCTCGAACTCCTCGGGCGTGAGCTGCTGCATCTTGGAGACCAGCGTGCGCTCCAGGTCCATCGCGTCGCGCGCGTAAGACTCCAGATGGCGCAAAGTCTCCGGCAGCCGCCGCATGAGTTCCTCGGCCACGCGCTGCTTGAGCGCCTGATACCTGGCGCTGCCGATGGCGAACACCACGAAGGGCCGCGCCAGCCCGGCCTGCTCGTCCACCATGCGCTGCACGTGCTTGTGGATCATGCGGTACAGGCGATCCGACAGCGGGCCGCGCAGCACCGCCTCGAACACGTTGCGCGGCGTCACCACTTCCTGCGCGATCAGCCGTCCGTACTCGGCGGCGACTTCGCGCCGGCGCTTGAGGAACAGACCCTGCCACTCCACCAGGCCGAGATAGCGCGTCGGCTGCTTGGGATGAAAGATCATCTTCAGCGCCAGCCAGTCGGTGAACCAGCCCACGAAAGCGCCGAACAGCGGCATCACCCAGGGCGAATGCGTGGTCGCCCACACCAGCGCCTGCACGCAACCGATGAGCGCGCCGAACCACAGTCCACAGTTGCGGATGAAACGGAACTCCTCGCGCCCCGCTTCCAGGAAGATGCGGTTGAGCAGACGCCGGTCGCGCACCAGCGCCTGCACCACCATGTCTTCGAGATCGAAAACCTCGTCGATATGATCCTGCAGGTCACGCATGATCTGGCGCACCAGTTCCGGCGATTCGGCCTGGATGCGCCGCACGATCGAATCCTTGACGCGCTGCGGCGCCGCTTCCCACAGACCGGGCGAATACTCGGCGGCCACCGCGCGCGTGATCGCGTCCACCGTCTCCAGCAGCGGCCGCTCCAGCTCCACGGCGATGCGCTGCGGATCGAGCCGGGCGAAGACGTCCGCCGGCGACAGCAGCCGTCGTGTCAGCAGCTGGCAGGAGATCGTCGCCATGGTCGCCGCCTTGCGCGGCACGATGCCCTGCCAGCCGAACCAGGGCTTCACGCCCACGAATTCCAGCGGTTCGAACATCATGCGGATGGCGACGATCTTGGTGAGATAGCCGATCGCCGCCGCGATGAAGGGCATGGACAGATACAGCGGCCAGTTGCGCTGCGCGTCGGCGACGATCTCAGACCAGTTCTGCATCGCCCGTCCCGAGTTTCTATTCTTCCCGGTTTGTTTGTGCCATCCCTGCCGTCCCTAAAGCATGATCTTTCATCCTCGCCGATGGTTGCGGCAAGGCACAAGCGGCGGCTTCTACCGGGCGTGCCAGACCGGCAGGGTATAGGTGAACACGATGTAGGCAAACGCGCGGTGGCTGCCCGAATTGGCGAAATACACCGCGGGATTGAACTGGAAGCTTGGCGTCACGTTGCAGGTGAAGCCGACGGTAAAAAAGTTGGCGTCGCCGCTCTGGTAATCGAGCTGGAAACGCCACACCGGATTGAAATCGTGCGCCCAGCCGAGCAGCGCCTGCACGTGCTCGTGCACCAGGATCGGCCCGGCCATGAACTTGTCGTGCTCGGTGTAATAGCCGCCCTCCAGGAAAGGCTGCGGCGCCTGGCCGCGCGTGGACCAGTTGATGAAGCCGGTGGTCAGCAACCAGGGATCGCGCTGCACCAGACCCAGTTGCATCCCCAGCACCTGCTCGTTCGGCGAGAAGCCCTGGAAAGCGGCCACCTCCAGCCAGGAGGTCACACCCAGCTCGGCCTGGAGCTGGTAGGGATTGCCAATGTGTCGCGACTGCGCTTGGAAACTGAGCGACAGCTCGCCCTGCGGTTGCAGGTCCGGGGTGACGATCTGGCTCAAGCCCTTGGTCGTCGCCCACAGCGGCGCGCCATAGAACACCAGCAACAGCGCGGCGCAGCGAAACTGCGCGCGCAGGATTCCACGGGTCCCCGAAATCATCGCGCACACCCTGTGCGGTTCACTGCATGATTGCTTGTGCGCGCAGCCTAACGGATCGGCAACGAAAGCTCTATGTCACCCGCCACGGACGGCAGTACCTTGCGTCACGGCGCGAGCAAGCATTCGATTCGGGATGGTGGCCAGGGACGGAATCGAACCGCCGACACGGGGATTTTCAGTCCCCTGCTCTACCGACTGAGCTACCTGGCCTTCCGTGGGAGGAAACGCAACGAAAGCGCCGGAGGGCTCAAGCCCGCCGCGCCGGCGCGAGCGCATTTTACACGAGTCGCGGGCTAGGTCTTGGGCGGCACGTAGTGCGTGGCGGCCAGCTCGCCGCCGCCGAAGAAATATTTTTCCATCTCCTCGGCGAGAAACTTGCGCGCCTGCGGATCGGCGAGCACCAGGTGGTATTCGTTGATCAGGCGGGTCTGGTGCGCGAGCCACTGCTGCCAGGCCTGCTTGGACACCTGTTCGTAGATGCGGTGACCGAGCGCGCCGGGCAGCGGCGGACGCGGCAGGCCTTCGGCCTCGATGCCGAGCTTGACGCAGTGGACCATGCGGGTCATGAGTTTGGCGAATCTCGCAGTTGGCGCAGCAGCGCGGCGATCGGCCTGGGCAGACCCGGTCGCCGACGTGCGCTTATGCTAATCCAGCGCAGCGCCTCGCGCTCGCGCAGCCGCGGCTCGGCGCCGTTGGTGCGCAGCCGCACGGGCTGCAGTTCCAGCTCGAAATGCGTGAACGCGTGGCGCAGCGCGGGCAGCGATTCGCCGAGGCGCGCGTGCAGGCCGTAGCGTGTGCGCAGGAACTCCTCGGCCTGCACCTGGCCGTCCTCGATCATGGGCAAGGACCACAGCCCGCCCCACAGGCCGACCGGCGGGCGCCGCTCGAAGAGCAGCGCGCCGCGGGCGTTTTCTACCAGCAGCAGTCGGGCGTGTCGCAGCGGCCGCACGCGGGACGGACGCGGAGCCGGAACATCGGCGACGCGGTTGGCGCGCCGCGCCGCGCAGTCCCTGCGCAAAGGACAGCGCACGCAGGCCGGAGCGCGGGCCGTGCACACCGTGGCGCCGAGGTCCATCAAAGCCTGGGTGTAATCGGCCAATCGTCGCCGCGGCAGCAGCGCTTCGGCGAGCGCCCATAATTTCCTGTTCACCGCCGTCGCGCCGGGCCAGCCGGGGATCGCGCGGTAGCGCGCCAGCAAGCGGCGCACGTTGCCGTCGAGGATGGCGTGCCGCGCGCCGTACGCCTGCGCGAGGATGGCGCCGGCGGTGGAACGGCCCAGCCCCGGCAGCGCGCAAGCCGCCTCGAGGCTGCGCGGAAACTGGCCGCCATGGCGCGTGACGATCTCGCGCGCCGCGCGATGCAGATGGCGCGCGCGGGCGTAATAGCCCAGCCCCGCCCACAGGCGCAAGACCTCATCCAGATCGGCGGTGGCCAGCGCGCGCACGTCGGCAAAGCGCCTCAGAAAACGCCGGTAGTACGGAATGACGGTGGCGACCTGGGTCTGCTGCAGCATGACCTCGGCGATCCACACGCGGTAGGCGGTGCGCGGATGCTGCCAAGGTAGATCGCGCCGGCCGTGGCGATCGTACCAGGCGAGCACCCGCGCGGCGAAGCTGGCGCTCATCGCTCGGCGCCGGCGGAGTCCGAGGCACGCGCCAGGCGCTCGATGCCCGCGCCGGTGCGCATCGCCTCGTCACGCAGCATGCGCTCGATCAGCCAGGGACCGACCAGCGGCGGCAGCCAGAACGCGGGTTGCAGCTCCGCGCTGAATTGGAGACGGGTCCTGGCGCCGTCCGCGGCGAAGTTCCACTCGGCGTGGCCCGAGCGGAAATCGCCGCCCGGTAGCAGCACGGCGTGCAGCGCGCCGCCGTCCGGCCGCGGTTGGCTTGTCACTTCCTGGAACTGGTGCAAGCTGCGGCAGTAGAACAGCACGCACAGGTGCAACTCGGTGTAAAAGCGTGGCGCACCGTCACGGCCAGCCGGCAGCCGCTGCACGCGTTCGACGGCGGGATTGATCGCCGGCAGCCGGGCGGGATCGGCGAACACCGCGAAGCTCGCCTGCGCGGGCGCGTCCAGCGTCGCGCGCAGCGCGACGCGCAGCGTGTCGCCCGCGCGCGCCACCTGCACGGAGTCCAGCTCGGCCGCCGCGGCGGCGCACGCGCAGGCCAACAACGCCAGGCCACAGGCACGCCGCATCAAGGGGGTGGCGATTGAGCGCCCGGATCGCTCGGCGGCTTGTTGCCGAACAGGCCCTTGAGCTGGTTGAGGAGTTCCCCGGCTTGGGGATTGTTTTGCAATTTGGTGCCGAGCTTCTCGCCGAGCTTTTGCACCGCCTTTTGCTGGAGGGCGCTTTGCACGTCGAGCTGGTAGCGCGGCGCGGTGAGCGGACCGGTGAAGTGCACCGGAATCACCACGCCGTTCAAGTTCGCAAGCTCCTTGCCGCCCTGGCCGGTGGCGGTGTTGACCAGCATGGGCTTGGCCACGTAGTCGATGGTGTTGCCGACCAGATCGATGCGGCCCACGCCGGTGAGCCGGAACAGCGGGCTTTGCGCGCTCAAGTCGTCCGAATACAACACCCCGTTGGTGATGCGCCCGCTGCCGGACAGCGCGCTGAAATCGGTCTGCTGCGTCTGGTCGTTGGCCAGTCCCGCGGCTTGTCCGCTGACCAGGGCCTGGCCCTGGCGGATGATCTGCGCGAGGTTGAAGCCCTTGATCGCGCCGTTGCGGAAATCGAAGGCGAGCGTGCCGTTGAGCGCGCGCTTGAGCTCGGCCACGGTGCGCCCGCTGCTCGTCACGTCGAGTTTGAAATTGCCCAGACCGGTGAGCGCGTCCTTGCCGAGATAATCCTTGAGCAGCGGGCCGGCGTTGATCGAGGTCAGCGCGGCGGTCTCGGCCCAGGCCGGGTGGTCGCCCGCACCGACGCGCGTGCTGGACTCGAGTGTGCCGCCGTAGAGCGCGGCGGAAAGCTGGGCGCGCTTGTCGCCGCCCTTGGCCGCGTTCACGCGCAACTGCACTTGGGACAGGCTCAGGTTCTGGACCTTGAGCTTGCCGACGGTCAGCGTGCCCTCGGCGCCGAGCGTGTCGAGCAGGTCGGTCGGCAGGGGACGATTGTCGCCGGCGGCGGCCGCGGCCCCGCCCGACTTGGCGGGCGCGGCTTTCGAGACTGGCGGCAGGTAACGGTCGGCATCCAGCTCATCGAGCGCGAGCGCGAACTGCACCGCGAGCGGGCTGAAGCGGGTCACGCTCAGCGTGCCGGCGAGATGGCTCTGGTCGAGCTGAAGCTTGAGATCGGAAAGCCGCAGGCTGTTGGTCGTGCCGGCGAGTTGGGCGCTGAGGCTGGCTTGCTTGAGCGCGTTGCTGTCCGCGGTCTGCGGCGCGGGCAGCGCCAGCGCCTTGAACACCTCGCGCGGATCGAAAGGCTGCACGGTGAGCGGACCGCTGAACTGGATCGCGCCGCCATTCAAACCGCTGCCATCGAGATGGGTCGCCACGTTCAGGCTCGCGGCCTGCAGCCGGGCATCGGCAAGCTTGAACGTACCTTTGCCGCCGTCATAGCGGGCATTGCCGGTGAGCTTGAGCGGCAAACGCCCGCCGGGCACGCCCTTGCCGCTGGCGAGCACGTCGAGCTGCAGGTCGCGCGCCTGTGCGAGCTTGGCGGCGGGATCGACGGAAAGCTGAGCCTTGAGATCGACCAGGGCCTGGATCGCGGGCTGGGCGAGCTGGGTGGTAAAGGACAGCTCGAAGGCGAAAGGATGCGGCGGGTGGACCGCCCCCACATGCAGCTTGAGGCCGGAAACGGTGTAGGCCTTCTTCGCCTGCTGGTCCTCGTAGCGAAGGGTGGCGTTGTCGATGTCCACGCCGCCGATCTCGATCGACGCGAGGCCAGGACCCGCGCCGCCCTCGGGCGCGGCAGGCGCCGCGGTCTTGGCCGCCTTGCCGCCGGCGAGGTCTTCCCAGTTGGTTTTGCCGTCGGCGCGGCGTACCAGTTGCAGTTGCACGTTTTTCAAACTCACGCTGCCCACCTGAAGCTGCCGGTGCAACAGCAGCGGCAGGAGGCGCACGCCGACTTGCGCCTCGCCGACCTGCGCGAACGGCGCCGTGCCGAAACCTGCGGCGTTGCCCAGCGTGGCGCCTTGCACGCGCGCCTCCAGCGTGGGGAATACGCCGAGATGGATGTCCTTGAGGGTCAGTTCGCGGCCCGTCGCTTTCTTGACCGCGGCAGCGATCTGGTTGCGGAAATCGTTGGGATCGAACAGCAGCGCGGCCGCCGCAAGGGCGAGCACGCATACCAACAGTATGACGCCGAGCGCGCCCAGAACGATCTTGATCCACTTGGCCATGGCGTCCTTACCGGTGAGTGCTCACCGCCTAGTGTAACGGCCAAGCCGCTTCAACCCAATGTAAAAACCGCGCTCAAAAAACGGCCGGGAGATCCCGGCCGTATCGCTTCACTCCCGATTTCAGTTTCGTGCGACCCTCCGGCGGCGGATGGGCAAGGCGGCGAACGCGCCGAGCACCAGCAAGTCGACGAAGTCGAACGCGCCGCCGCTGCTGCAGCAGCCGCCGCCCGGCGCACCGACCGGAATGCCGCCGCTGGAAGAACCGCCGGAGGACGCGTTGCCTCCGGTGCTGGAACCGCCCGAGGAAGTACCGCCGGATGAAGTTCCGCCCGAGGAGGTTCCGCCGGAAGTGGATCCTCCCGAGGTAGAACCCCCGCTGGTGGAACCGCCCGAAGTGGAACCGCCGGAGGTGCCACCGGAGGTCGATCCGCCGCCGGTAGAGCCGCCCGACGTGGAGCCGCCAGAGGAGCTTCCACCCGAAGTGGAACCGCCCGACGTCGATCCTCCAGAGGTAGAACCGCCGCTAGTGGACCCGCCCGAAGTGGAACCGCCGGAGGTGCTTCCGCCGGAAGTCGAACCACCCGAAGAGGAGCCGCCACTGGATGGCGCCACCGTGATGACGACCGCCGCGGCGTTCTGGCTCACCGCGCCGTGATGATCGGTCACCGACACGCTGGGGTTGTAGTTCACCGGGTTGCCGGTATCGTTCTGGTAAACGTGCGTGGTGGTGGGCGTGGACAGCGTCTGCTTGGGGCTGCCGTCGTTGAAGTCGAAGGTGTAGCTCGCGATACCGTCACCCGAATCGGGATCGGACGAGCCACTGGCATCGAAGCTCACCGTCAACGGCGCGGTGCCGCTGGTGGGACTGGCGGTCAGCGCCGCCAGCGGCGGGCGGTTGGGCGCGCAGGCGGCGTTGCCGATTGGGTGGTAGGTGCCGTTGCCGGTGGCATCCAGTTGCTCGATCAAACCGGTCCCCGCGGCGCCGACCAGGAGGCGGCTTTCGCCGATCACTGCGCTCAGCGTCGCGTTGTTCGCCAGCGCCGCGATGTCCTTCTTCGGCAACACGAAGACGATGCGGTTATTGGCCGTGTCCACGCCGCTGCTGGGATCCAGGGCACCGTCGGTGTTGTCCTGCGACACGCCGCCGGCGCCTTGACTCACGTGACCGTAGTTGAACGTGGGCGCGGGCAGGGTGCTGGTGTCGTAGGACACGAAATACTGCACGTTGTCGGGCAGATTGAAGCGCACGTAATAGATCGAGTTCGGCGGGATCAGGCTCGCGCTGGACAGGTTCAAGCTGAAGACCAGATCGTCGCCGGGCGGATTGGCCTGGTCGTAGGGCTCGGCGATCTGCACCGACAGCACGTCGTGCTGCGGCAGCATGTCGGTCTCGTCGCCGGCCTGGTCGGTGGCCACCGTCACGCCCGGGATCACGCAGGGCGATTCCTGCGGCGGCGGTGTGGTGACCTTGAGGTCGATCTCGTTGCTGGCGGCGCTCGCGCCGCGGCTGTTGACCGCCTTGACGGTGTAGAAGTAATCGCTCACCGTCGGGTCGGCGGTCTTGTCCTCGTAGCTCGTCTTGGCGCTGCCGAGGTCGGCGAGCAGGGTTTCCGCACCGGAGGCGTTGCCGCGATAAACCTGGTAGTCGGTGATCGCCGCGCCGCCGTTGTCCGGCGCATTCCAGCTCAGCATGCTGCCCGCCGCGGTGCGCGTGCCCTGCAGATAGGGCCGCTTGGGAACCGTGGGCTCGGCGGGATCGTTGGCCGCGAACAGCGGCTTGCCGCCGCTTTGCCGCGCCACGCGCATGTCGGCGACGAAATCGTTGTTCTGCCCGCCGCTGGCGATGCAGTTGTCGCTGACGCAGCCGTCGTCGTAGCCGAACAACACATAGCCCTTGTCGTCGTGCGTGACCTCGTCGAAGTCCAGCAGGTTGCGGTTGTTGGGCGTGGAGCTGCACGAAATGCCGGCCGCGCAGATGCCGCCCATGCCTTGCACCGGATCGTTGGGCGTGGCGTTGACCGTGGTCCAGGTCTTGCCGCCGTCGTAGGTATGCGCGATGTACAGATACCACACGCCGGTGAAATCCAGCGACTGCCAGTTGCCCGCGGTGGTGGTCCCGAGGAAGCCACAAGCGGCGCGGTCGGGATCGCCGGCCACCGCCTCCACGAACACCGCGTTCTGTATCCCCTGCTGGGCGCCGATGTCGAAATCGTCGCCCCAGGTCTTGCCGTCGTCGTGGCTCACCGCCACATGCGGATGGCCGTCGCCGTTGACGTAACAGAAATACGCGGTGTTGTCGGAGGCGACGCCGATCGAGGGATCGAAGCCGTTGGACGCGGCGCTATTCGGAATGAGGAACTCGCTCCAGGTCACGCCCGCGTCGGTGGACCGGGCGCCGCCCTGCTGCGCGCCGCAGGCCTTGTTGGGCACGTACACGGTGCCGTCCGGCGCAACCTTGACGTGGCCGTGGATGCCGCTGCATTGGGTGGTGACGCCGTTGTAGATCGGCACGCCCGGTCCGAAGGACAGACCGCCGGTGTCGCTGCGTTGACAGAACGCCGGGACTTCGCCCTGCGAGCAGTAATACACGGCGTTCGGATAACCCGCGGCCTGCGCCACCTGCGCGAACGGCGAACCGGCGGGATAAGGCCCGGCGCCGATGGTTTCGTGATCGGCGCCGCCGTTGGGCGGACTGGCGGATAGCTGCGTCCAGTTCGCGCCGTCGTCGTCCGTGAAGGCGAACAGGATGTTCGCGCCGGTGGTCTGGTTGGCCGTGAAGGTGCGTCCGGTCGCCTGGTCGGTGATCAGGATCGGATCGAGCGTCGTGGTGTTGGCGATCGAAGGCGTGACGTCGGTCCACAATGCGGGCGCGGCTTCCGGCAGCGGCGGATTGAGTTTTTCCGGCGGCGTCACGCGGTAGGTGGTGACATCCGCCAGCGTCATGATGTTGCCGGTCTTGGGGTTGAAGCCGATGTTGAACTCGCCCTGGCTGTCCTGTCCCAAGCCGTCCTGCGGCACGAAGATCTGATACCGCGGAACGCCCGGCCCCCCGGTCGGCGGAGGCGGCGGCGGGCCGCCCGAGCTCGCGCCGGAGACCAGCTCGATGGTGGCGTTGACCGTCTCGCCGGTGGGCGTGTAAGGCACGATCTTGACGCTGTAGGTGCCGTTGGCCACCGACACCGGGATATAAGCCACCTCGGGGTTGGCGCTGCTGGCCGAGGAATAGTCGGCGGTCTGGCTGCCGTCGGTGGTCGCGACCGTGCCTTTGAAGACGTAGAGATCGTAGTCGGATACGCCGGCGCCGGAGTCCTTCCAGGCGATGGAGATCTTGACCTGGTCGTTGGGATGCGCCGCGAGATAGGCGTCCGGAAGCGCGATGGTCAGGGCGAAGTTGTCGCAGGCCTGTACCGGATCGTTGCACCGCGGCCCGCTGTCCACCGCCGGGATCGGCGTGGGATTGGCCACGAAAAACGGGCCCGCCGAGTAAGTCAGGGGCCCGGAGGAATCGGTGAGCGTTCCGCTGGACGGCGTGGCCGCCCGGGCGGGTCCAGCGAATAACACGCAAAGCGCGGTCAGGACGATCGCCACAGCCTGGGTGCCCGGCGCAGCGAAGGCGAAACTCTTTGTCATTTTTTCCTCCCCAAACGAAACAGGGACGGCGGCGGGGCGCCACCATCCCTGGTCGCATCGATTCGATGGCGCGAGGCTAGCAGTTTTTCACATGAATTTCACCAACCCGTTCAGCTTGGCAGGCGGCGCCCGGGATGCGCCCGGTGCGATAAAATCCGCGCCCCGCCCGCGCCGTCTCCATGTCCAAGCCGCAAGCCAACGCACGCCCCCGGAAGGTCGCCGCCGCGCCCCGCGCCTATCCCAAGATCGGCTTCGTGAGTCTCGGCTGCCCCAAGGCGCTGGTCGACTCCGAGCGCATCCTCACGCAACTGCGCGCGGAGGGCTATGAAACCGTGTCGAGCTACGAACAAGCCGACGCGGTGGTGGTGAACACCTGCGGCTTCATCGACGCGGCGGTGGAGGAATCGCTCGCGGCCATCGGCGAGGCGCTCGCCGAAAACGGCAAGGTCATCGTCACCGGCTGCCTCGGCGCTGGCCCCAAGAGCCACGTCGTCCGCGAACGCTTCCCGCAACTGCTGTCCATCAGCGGCCCCCAGGACTACGCCTCCGTGATGGAGGCGGTGCATCGCGCGGTGCCGCCGGCGCACGATCCGTTTTTCGATCTCATCCCGCCGCAAGGCATCAAGCTCACACCGCGGCACTATGCCTATCTCAAGATCGCCGAGGGCTGCAACCACCAATGCCGCTTCTGCATCATCCCCTCGATGCGTGGCCGGCTCGCCTCGCGTCCGCTCGACGAAGTCATGGACGAGGCGGAAAAGCTGGTGCGCGCCGGCGTGCAGGAGTTGCTGATCATCGCCCAGGACACCAGCGCCTATGGCGCCGACCTCAAGTACGCGCGCCGTAGCTGGCGCAGGCGCGAATACCAGACGCGCCTGCTCGACCTGTGCCGGGCGCTGTCCGAGCTGTCCACACGCGACGGCCGGCGGCCGTGGATCCGCTTGCACTACGTCTATCCCTACCCGCACGTGGACGCCCTCGTCGAGCTGATGGCCGAAGGCCGGCTGCTGCCCTATCTCGACGTGCCTTTCCAGCACGGCTCCCCGGCGGTGCTCCAGCGCATGCGCCGGCCGGCCGCGGCCGAAGACACGCTCAAGCGTCTGGAGCGCTGGCGCGCGCTCTGTCCCGACATCAGCGTGCGCAGCACGTTCATCGTCGGCTTTCCCGGCGAGACCGAAGCCGAGTTCCAGCAACTGCTGGACTGGCTGGACGCCGCCCAGCTCGACCGGGTCGGCTGCTTCAAGTATTCGCCGGTGGAAGGCGCCGCTGCCAACGCCCTGCCCGACCCCGTCCCCGAGGAAATCAAGGAAGAACGCTACGCGCGTTTCATGGAAAAACAGGCCGCGATCAGCGCCAACAAACTGCAAGCCAAAGTCGGCAAGACTCTCGAGGTGCTGATCGACGAAATCACTCCCGAGGGGATCGTCGGGCGCAGCTTCGCGGATGCGCCGGAAATCGACGGCAAGGTCTACCTCCGCGGCGGCTCGTCGTGGCGAGCCGGCCAGCGCGTGCGCGCCCTCATCCAGCGCGCGGACACGCACGATCTATACGGCCGGATCCTCGAATAAGCCGAAACTGCGCGGATGGAGAATCCCGGCCGGATCGCGCCGGCGTTTCTCCTCGCGCAGGCGCGCGACCCGCGCGGGATCGGCGCGGCGCCGGAACTCCGCCGCCCACTTGGGGCCCACGCCGTGCTCGGCGGAGAACGTGCCGCCGTGGTCCGCGGTGACGTCGAACACGAGTCGGATCAGCGCTTCCGCCCGCGCCTCGAGCGGCTGCTCGCGCGTGCCGAGCAGGTGCAGGTGTGCGCCGCCGACGCCGGCGTGACCGAAGGCGATCAGCTCCGTATCCGGCGCGACGCGGGCGAGCGCTGCGGCCAGCCGGTCGAGATATGCGCCGAAGCGCGCGCGCGGCACCGCCGTGTCGAAAGCCAGCCGCCCGCCGCCGAGCTGGCGCATCCGCGCATTGCTCGCCTCGGTGATGGAGTGGCGGATGCGTTTGAGCCGCGGCAGCGGCGCATAGCCGATGTCCTCGTCGGCGATGCCCTGCGCGGCGAGGAAGGCGTACAGCCGTTCGGCGAGCCGCTCGCCCGCCGCCGCGTCGTCGGCTTTCACCTGGAGCAACACGCACCAGGGCTTCACGCGCGCGGCATCGAAGGGCAGCGGATTGCCGCCCAGATGCGCGCACACGCGCGCGAGCGCACCGCGGCCGATGAACTCGAATTCCTCGACCCCGCCGGGGAACTCGGCCAGCGCCGCGTCCAAGAGACGCATCGCCGCGGGCATGTCCGGCACGGGCAGCAGCACGCCTTCGCGCGCCGCAGGCAGCGGATGCAGCCGCAGGCTGAGGCGCGTGATGACGCCGAACAAACCCTGGCTGCCGATGAGCCCGAGCTCCGGATCGACGCGCGTGGCATCGATGGCGAGCCGATCCGCCGGCGGCAGCGCCCAGCGCGGGCCCTCGAACGGACCGGCCGCGCTGCCGTCGGCCCAGAAACCGAAGGCGCGCTCGCACAGGTGCGCCGCGGTGCCGTAACACAGCGCGTTGGCGCCGGCCGAAGCGTTGGCCACGCAGGCACCGGCGCTGGCCGCGCTGCTCGATCCCATCTCCATCGGCCAGCACAAGCCCAGCGGCTCGAGCAGCGCATTGACCGCGTCGATGGCGATGCCGGCCTGCACCACGAGCCGCGCCCCGGAAAGCGCGGGCGAACCTTGCTCCCGCAGCCATTGCAGGACGGCGCCGGCGTCGGCTCCCGCCTCGAGTCCATAGCGCCGGCCGTCGGCGAGTTCCAAGGCCAGCGCGCGATTCAAGCGCTCCAGCGAGAGCACCGCCTCGCCTTCCGGCCGCTGCGCCTCGACCAGACCGGTGCGGCCGGCGGCGATCACCAGCGGCAGGCGCGCGGCGGTCGCGGTGCGCAGGATCAGGCCGACCTCCGCCTCGCTTTGCGGCAGCAGCGCAAAAGGAGTGTGGCCGGGCGCACCGCGTTCGGGAAGCTCGTAGCGCATCAGCCGCTCGCGTTCGCACAGCGCCAACGGTGCCAGGGACGGCGGCAGGCGGGAAACGGTTTCGTTCACGGAGAGGACGGCGGTCGATCCTTGCCCGGCGCGATCAGGCGCGCATCGCCTTGCGGCCCCGGTTCGTAGGCCTTGCGGCAGGCGTGCACCAGACGCGCTTGCGTGGCAGCCGGCAATGGCTTGCCGATCTTGCGCACGCAGTTTTCGTCCAGCACCGGCGGGCGCGGCTGGAGCATGATGTTGGGCGGTGCCGGAATCGTCAGACCGCCGCCCGCCAGCGCCGGCGCAGCGCACCCAGCGAGCAGCGCGGCAAAGACGCAGCGCTTCATCGCATCCTCAAGGGCAAGGCGCATCCTCAATGGACCCACGGCCAGGCCACCGGCGCGACACCGAAGACGCGCTGATGCGCCCACAGCAGCACCAGCCAGAGCAGCAAGCCGAGCGGCAGCGTCCAGGCTAGCTCGCGGAGCACCAGGCGGTTGCGGCCGGCCAGGATCGCGCCGTAGGGCAGGATCGAAGTCTCGGCGGCGAACTTCTCCCAGGTCTGCGGCGCGCGCGCGGCCGCCTTGCGGTCGATCGAGGGCATGCCGGCCAGCGTGGTGACCAGGAAGGTACCGAAGAACAGCGTCGCCGCCCGCTCGCCGTTGCCGAGGATGTGCACCATCGCCCACAGCGCGATGGACCACAGCATGGGATGGCGCGTGATGCGCAGGACGCCGCGCACTTCGCTACGCCGCGTGCCGGCGTCTTCCGGCTTGACGCTGATGGTGGTCAGCGAAGCCACCAGCCACATGCAGGCCGGCAGCATCAGCAGCACCAGGATCCAGCGCAGCCCCTGCGGCGCCACCCACCACACGCTGCGCGGCGCGTGCTCGAAGGCATCGATCAGAAAGGCGATGGACGCCAACGAGGCCAGCACGAACAGCCCGCGATAGCCGCCTTCGCCCAGCCGGGCGACCAGTGTGCCGCGCAGTGGGCTGCCGGCGACGCCGAGGTGCAGGCCCAGCCAGATCAGACTCGCCGCGATCAGTGCGCTCATCGAATGCTCCCGGTCCGGGGCAAGGACGGTCAAGCTTAGCGCAGTGCCGCAAGGCTATTCGACCGTGACGGATTTGGCCAGATTGCGCGGCTGGTCCACGTCGGTGCCGCGTAGCACGGCGACGTGGTAGGCCAGCAGTTGCAGCGGAACGGTATAGACCAGCGGCGCCTGCAGCGGCTCGATGTGCTCGGGCATGGTCATCACCTCCACGCCCTCGCTCGGCGTGAAGCCGGTGTCGGGATCGGCGAACACGAACAGCCGCCCGCCGCGCGCGCGCACTTCCTGCAAATTGGACTTGAGCTTTTCCAGGAGCCGGTTGTTGGGCGCCACCGCCACCACCGGCATGTCGGCGTCCACCAGGGCCAGCGGGCCGTGCTTGAGCTCGCCGGCGGGGTAGGCCTCGGCGTGGATGTAGGAGATCTCCTTGAGCTTGAGCGCGCCTTCCAATGCCACCGGATAGCTCGGGCCGCGGCCGAGGAACAGGGCGTGATGCTTGTCGGCGAAGCGCGCCGCCCAGTCGCGGATTTTCGCGTCAAGCTTGAGCGCGTGCTCGACCATGCCGGGCACGTGGCGCAGTTGCCGTGTGTAGAGCGCGATCAGACGGCGGTCGAAGCCGCGGTGCTGACCGATGGCGATGCCCAGCAGCGCCAGCGCCACGAGCTGGGTGGTGAACGCTTTGGTCGAGGCCACGCCGATCTCGGGTCCGGCGCGCGTCATGAGCACCAGGTCCGCCTCGCGCACTAGCGAGGATTCCGGCACGTTGCAGATCGCGCAGGTCGCGAGGTAGCCGAGCTGCTTGGCTTCGCGCAGTGCGGCCAGGGTATCGGCGGTCTCGCCCGACTGCGAGATCGCCACGAACAGCGTGCCCGGCGGCACCACCGGATCGCGGTAGCGGTATTCGCTGGCGACTTCCACCGTGCACGGCAGGCGCGCGCCCTGCTCCAGGTAGTAGCGCGCGACCAGTCCCGCGTGATAGCTGGTGCCGCAGGCGACGATGTGCACCTGCGCCACCTGCGGCAGGATCTGCGCCGCGCGCGGACCGAGGATGCCGGGCAGCACGTGGTCGCCGGCCACACGCTCGGCCAGCGTGTCCAGGATGGCGCGCGGCTGTTCGAAAATCTCTTTGAGCATGTAATGCGGATACGCGCCGCGCTCGACGGCGTCCGCGCTCAAGTGCGATTCGTGCACCGGCCGGTCCACCGGCTGGCCGTGGGCGTCGGTCAGGATGACCCGATCGCGGCGCACGTCGGCGACGTCGCCTTCCTCCAGGAACTGGAAACGGCGCGTCACCGGCAGCAGCGCCTGCACGTCCGAGGCGACGTAGTTGCCTTCGCCGCCCAGGCCGATCACCAAGGGGCTGGCGATGCGCGCGACCACGATGCGGTCGGGGTTGTGCGCGTCGAGCACGACGATGGCGTAGGCGCCCTGGAAGCGCCGCACCGCCGCGCGCACCGCCTCGCTCAGGTCCAGGCCCTGGCGTACGAAGTCGTGCACCAGATGCGCGATGACCTCGGTGTCGGTCTCGGAGTCGAAGACATAGCCCTTGGCCTGTAGCTGTGCCTTGATCGGCTCGTAGTTCTCGATGATGCCGTTGTGGATCACCGCGATGCGGCCGCCGGAGACGTGCGGATGGGCGTTGGCCTCGGTCACGCCGCCGTGCGTGGCCCAGCGCGAGTGGGCGATGCCCAGCGTTCCCGCGCATGGCTCGCGCTGCAGTTTTTCCGCCAGGCGCGCCACCTTGCCGACCGCGCGGCGCAGTTGCAGTCCGTCGCGCCCGACCACCGCGATCCCGGTGGAGTCGTAGCCGCGGTACTCCAGCCGACGCAGACCGTCGATCAACAGCGCGCTGACTTCGTGCCCGGCGATGGCGCCGACGATGCCGCACATGGGGAGTGTCCGAAAAAGAGCAAGATGGGCGGGAACCGGTGCATTTTAACGTGGCCGTGTCCGGCCGCGGTCGGTTCAGCCTTGCTTGCGCGGCCGCTTCCAGTGCGGATAGGTTTTCTGCTCGCGCGCGCGGCACAGGGTGAGGCCGCCCGGCGGCACGTCCTTGGTGATGGTGGAACCGGCGCCGATGGTCGCGCCGCGGCCCACGCGCACCGGCGCGACGAGCTGGGTGTCGGAGCCGATGAAGGCCTCGTCCTCGATCACGGTCAGGTGCTTGTTGGCCCCGTCGTAGTTGCAGAAGATCGTCCCGGCGCCGAGGTTGACGCCGGCGCCGACCTCGCCGTCGCCCAGGTACGCGAGATGATTGGCCTTGCTGCCGCGGCCGAGCCTGACTTTCTTGACCTCGACGAAATTGCCGACGTGCACCTCGTCGGCGAGCGTGGCTGCGGGGCGCAGGCGCGCGAAAGGCCCGATGCGGCAGTCGCGTCCGGCGACGGCGCTCTCCAGCACGCTGCAGGCCTCGACCCGCGTGCCGGCGCCGAGCTTGACCTCGCGCAGCACGCAATGCGGGCCGATGTACACGTCGTCGCCCAGCTCGATCGCGCCCTCCAGCACGCAGCCGACGTCGATGAACACGTCGCGGCCGAAGGACAGCGTGCCGCGCAGATCGAAGCGCGCCGGATCGGCGAGACTCAAACCCTCGCGCATCAGCGCTTCCGCCTGCGCGATCTGGAAGCGCCGCTCCAGGCGCGCGAGCTGGGCGCGGTCGTTGACGCCCTCCACTTCCTCCGGGGTCGCCGTCACGGTCTTGATCGCCACGCCGTCGGCCGCCGCCAGCGCCACCACGTCGGTCAGGTAGTACTCGCCCTGCGCGTTGCGGTTGCCGACGTGCTTGATCCAGCGCTTGAGCCGCCGCGCCGGCGCGGCGAGCAGGCCGGTATTGACTTCGCGGATCGCGCGCTCACTGGGGCTGGCGTCCTTGTCTTCGACGATCCCGGTCACGCCGCCGTCGGCGCCGCGCAGAATGCGGCCGTAGCCGGCGGGCGTCGAGAGTTCGGTGGTGACCAGGGCCAGGCCCTCGCGGGCGGCGCTCGCCAGGGCGCGCAGGGTTTCCGGCCGGATCAGCGGCACGTCGCCGTACAGCACCAGCGCCAGCGCGCTGTCCGGGACTTGCGGCAGCGCCTGCGCCACGGCGTGCGCGGTGCCGAGCGGCGGCTGCTGCACGGCGATGTCCACGCCGTCCTGTCCGGATTGGTTTTCGAGCCAGGCGCGCACCGCCTCCGCGCCGACGCCCAGCACCACATGGGATTTCCTGATGCCCGCCGCGCGCGTGGCGGCCAGCACGCGCCCGAGCATGGGCACGCCGCCCACGGCGTGCAGCACTTTGGGCCGCGCGGACTTCATGCGCTTGCCCTCGCCCGCGGCGAGGATGATGGCGTGGACGTTCATGCGGCCCCGGCGGTAGCGACGGTTTTATCTTACGGCGCCGGCGGGCAGCGCGTCCCTCAGCGCGTCGCTTTTTTGATTTTCTCGAGGAAATGCGCCAGCGCCGCCGCCTGTGCCAGCTCGGCCTGGGCGCGGGCGAGGTCGAGATCGCTCTTGGCCTTGCTCATCGCCTCCTGGGCGCGCTGCCGGGCCTGCTCGGCGGCGGCCTCGTCCACGTCCTTGGCGCGGATCGCGGTGTCGGCGAGCACGGTGACGAGGTGCGGCTGCACTTCGAGGATGCCGCCGCCGACGAAGAAGGACAGTTCCGTGCCGTCCTCCTGCTTGACGCGCAGCGCGCCCGGCTTGAGCCGGGTCAGCAGCGGCGCGTGCCGCGGAGCGATGCCGACCTCGCCTTCTTCGGCCGGCGCGAACACCATCGCCGCCTCGCCGTGGTGGAGGTCGCCTTCGGCGGAAACGATGTCAACGTGGATCGTGGCCATGGGGTTCGCAGCGCGCCTTCAGAGCTTGCGCGCCTTCTCCACCGCCTCGTCGATGCCGCCGACCATGTAGAACGCCTGCTCCGGCAGCGCGTCGTGTTTGCCGTCCACGATCTCGCGGAAACCGCGGATGGTCTCCTTGAGCGGCACGTACTTGCCGGGCGAGCCGGTGAACACTTCGGCGACATGGAAGGGCTGCGACAGGAAGCGCTGGATCTTGCGCGCGCGCGAGACGATCAGCTTGTCGTCTTCGGACAGTTCGTCCATGCCCAGGATGGCGATGATGTCCTTGAGTTCCTTGTAGCGCTGCAGCACGCGCTGCACGTCGCGCGCGGTGTCGTAGTGTTCGGCGCCGATCACGTTGGGATCGAGCTGGCGGCTGGTGGAGTCCAGCGGGTCCACGGCGGGATAGATGCCCAAGGCGGCGATGTCGCGCGACAGCACGACGGTGGCGTCGAGGTGGGCGAAGGTCGTCGCGGGGCTGGGGTCGGTCAGGTCGTCGGCTGGCACGTAAATGGCTTGCACCGAGGTGATCGAGCCCTTTTTGGTCGAGGTGATGCGCTCCTGCAGCACGCCCATTTCCTCGGCCAGGTTGGGCTGGTAGCCCACCGCCGAGGGCATGCGCCCGAGCAGCGCCGACACCTCCACGCCCGCCAGCGTGTAGCGGTAGATGTTGTCGATGAACAAGAGCACGTCGCGGCCTTCGTCGCGGAAATACTCGGCCATGGTCAGGCCGGACAACGCCACGCGCAGGCGGTTGCCGGGCGGTTCGTTCATCTGGCCGTAGACCATCGCCACCTTGGATTCCGGCAGGTCGTCCAGCCGAATCACCTTGGCCTCGGACATTTCGTGGTAGAAGTCGTTGCCCTCGCGGGTGCGCTCGCCCACGCCGGCGAACACCGACAGGCCGGAGTGCTCCTTGGCGATGTTGTTGATCAGCTCCAGCATGTTGACGGTCTTGCCCACGCCAGCGCCGCCGAACAAGCCGATCTTGCCGCCCTTGGCGAAGGGACACAAAAGATCGATGACCTTGATACCGGTTTCGAGCAGCTCGGTGGAGCCCGCCTGATCCTCGTAGCTCGGCGCCGGACGGTGGATGGGCCAGTGTTCCTGGGCCGTGACCGGGCCGCGTTCGTCGATGGGCTCGCCCAGCACGTTCATGATGCGGCCGAGCGTGGCGCGTCCCACGGGCACCGAGATCGGCGCGCCGGTGTTGCGCACGGTCAAGCCTCGCTTCAGGCCCTCGGAGGAGCCCAGCGCGATGGTGCGCACCACACCGTCGCCGAGCTGCTGCTGGACCTCGAGCGTCAATCCGGTGCCGTCGATCTTCAAGGCGTGGTAGATCTCCGGGATCGCCTCGCGCGGAAACTCCACGTCGATCACCGCGCCGATGATTTGAACGATCTTGCCGGTGGCTTGAGACGTTGCCGTGGCCGTGCTCATCGTGATTCCTCTGTTCGAAATGCCTGCGTCTTGACTGGGTTATACCGCCGCGGCGCCGCCGACGATCTCGGCCAGCTCCTTGGTGATACCGGCCTGGCGCGCCTTGTTGTAGGCGAGCTGGAGCTGGTTGATGATCTTGCCGGCGTTGTCGGAGGCCGACTTCATCGCCACCATGCGCGCGCTCTGTTCGCAGGCCACGTTCTCGACCACCGCCTGATAGACCTGCGATTCGAGATAGCGCGTGAGCACGGTATCCAGCAGGGACACCGCGTCCGGTTCGTAGATGTAATCCCACGGATAGCCGTGTCCGGACTCCGCGGTCGATTCCTCGCCGTGGGTCGTCACCGCCAGCGGCAACAGCTGGCGCAGCTGTGGCCGCTGGGTCATGGTGTTCACGAATTGGTTGCCGGCCAGGTACACGCGATCCACGCGACCCTCGCGATAGGCGTCGGTGACGGCCTTGAGCGTGCCCAGCAGCTGATCGAGGTGCGGGCGGTCGCCGAGCCCGGCGGCATGGGCGATGACCTGGCCACCGACGCGGCGGAAGAAAGCGATGCCCTTGTTGCCGTACACCGCGAACTCCGTTTCCACGCCCTTGGCGCGCCATTCGCGCACCGCGCGCACGACGGCGCGGAACAGGTTCATGTTGAGTCCGCCGCACAGGCCGCGGTCGGTGGCAACGATCACGTAGGCGACGCGCCGGACTTCGCGCTCGACCATGAACGGGTGTTTGTACTCGGGCGTGGCCTGCGCCAGATGGCCCACCGTGCGCCAGATCTTCTCGGCATACGGCCGCGCCTGGAGCATGCGCTCGGTGGCCTTGCGCATCTTGGACATCGCCACTTTTTCCATGGCGCGCGTGATCTTCTGCGTGTTTTTCACGCTCTTGATCTTGGTGCGGATCTCTTTGGCGCTGGCCATCGTCGCTCAGGTGGGCGGGAACGGAAGTTCCAATGGGGTTCAAATGGCGGACTGCTTGACGTAAGCGTCCATCGCGTTCTTCAGCGCGCCCTCCAGCGCGTCGTTCCAGTCGCCGGTGTCGAGCTGGTCGATGAGCGCCTGATGCGAAGCCGCCAGGAACTGGTGCAGGCCCGCTTCCCAGGCCAGCACCTTGTCCACCGGCACCCGGTCGATGTAGCCCTTCTCCACCGCGTACAGGGAGGCGGCCATCTGGCCCACCGACAGCGGCGCGTACTGCTTCTGCTTCATCAGCTCGGTGACGCGCTGGCCGCGCTCGAGCTGCTTGCGCGTGGCTTCGTCGAGGTCCGAGGCGAACTGGGCGAAGGCCGCCAGCTCGCGGTACTGCGCCAGCGCCAGGCGCACGCCGCCGCCGAGCTTCTTGATGACCTTGGTCTGCGCCGCGCCACCCACGCGCGACACCGAGATGCCGGCGTTCATCGCCGGGCGGATGCCGGCGTTGAACAGGTCGGTCTCCAGGAAGATCTGGCCGTCGGTGATGGAGATCACGTTGGTCGGCACGAAGGCCGACACGTCGCCGGCCTGGGTTTCGATGATCGGCAGCGCGGTGAGCGAGCCGGTCCTGCCTTTCACTTTCCCGCCGGTGATCTTCTCCACGTATTCGGCGTTGACCCGCGCGGCGCGCTCCAGCAGACGCGAGTGGAGATAAAACACGTCGCCCGGATACGCCTCGCGGCCCGGCGGGCGGCGCAGCAGCAGCGACACCTGGCGGTAGGCCCAGGCCTGCTTGGTGAGGTCGTCGTAGATGATCAGCGCGTCCTCGCCCTTGTCGCGGAAGTATTCGCCCATCGAGCAGCCGGAATACGGCGCGATGAATTGCAGCGCCGCCGATTCGGACGCCGAGGCGGCGACCACGATGGTGTTGGCGAGCGCGCCGTGCTCCTCGAGCTTGCGCACCACGTTGGCGATGGAGCTGGCCTTCTGCCCGATCGCCACGTAGATGCACTTAATGCCGGAATGCTTCTGGTTGATGATGGTGTCCACCGCCAGCGCGGTCTTGCCGGTCTGGCGGTCGCCGATGATCAGCTCGCGCTGGCCGCGGCCGATCGGCACCATGGCGTCGATCGCCTTGTAGCCGGTCTGCACCGGCTGCGACACGCTCTGGCGGGTGATCACGCCGGGCGCGACTTTCTCGATCGGGGAGGTGCCGGCCGCCCGGATCGGGCCCTTGCCGTCGATCGGCCGGCCCAGCGCGTCCACCACGCGGCCGAGCAGCCCCTCGCCGACCGGGACTTCGAGGATGCGGCCGGTGGTCTTGACCGTGTCGCCTTCCTTGAGGTGCTGATACCCACCCAGCACCACGGCGCCCACCGAGTCGCGCTCCAGATTGAGCGCCAGTCCGTAGGTCGCCTCGCCCTTTTCGTTGGCGGGGAATTCCAGCATCTCGCCTTGCAGGGCTTCCGACAGGCCGTGGATGCGCACGATGCCGTCCTGCAGCGAGACGATTTGCCCGGTGTTGCGCGCTTCGGTGGCCGCTTCGAAGTTCTGGATGCGGGCCTTGATCAGCGCGCTGATCTCGGAGGGGTTGAGTGCTTGCATGATGTCTTTCCGCTCGTCTTGCGGAGCGCCCGGCGCCCCGCGGCTTTCGTTAACTGACCAGGTCCCGGCGCAGCCGCGCCAGCTCGCCGGCCACAGAACCGTCGATGACCAGATCGCCCGCGCGCACCACGGCGCCGGCGATCAGCGCCGGCTCGATGCGCCAGTGCGCCTGCACTTGCCGCTGCAGCCGGCGCGCGACCGCCGCGACCAGCGCCTGACGCTGCGCTTCCGGGACTTCAGCAGCGGTGGCGATCTCCACCTCCACCCGCGCTTCCGCCTCGGCGCGCAGCCGTTCGTATTCGCGCACGATCGCCGGCAGCAGCGGCAAACGCCGGTTCTCGGCCAAAAGCCGCAGCAGGTTTTCGCCCAGGCGGTCGATCTTGCCGGCGAGCGCGGCGCACAGCAGCGCGGCGAGCTGCGCGCGCGGCAGCCGCGGATCGTCGATCAGCGCGGCCACTTGGGGCTGCGCCACGACCTCGGAGAGCAGCTTGAGCGTGGCACTCCAACGCGCCGGCGCCTCGGCCCCGGCGCCGCGCGCCAGCTCGAACACCGCCTTGGCGTAAGGCCGCGCGAGGGTGGCGAGGTCGGCCATCGGCGATCAGACCTGCGCCGCCAGCTCGCCGATCACGTCGGCGTGGGCCTTGGCGTCGATCTCGCGCTTCAAGATCTTGGCGGCGCCGGCCACGGCCAGCTCGCCGACCTGGCGGCGCAGCGCCTCGCGCGCCTGCGCGATCTGGCGTTCCACCTCGGCCTGGCCGGCGGCGACGATGCGCGCCTTCTCGGCTTCCGCCGCCTCGCGCGCCTGCTCGACGATCTGGCTGGCCTGCTTGCCGGCGGCGCCGATGATCTCCTGCGCCCGGGCGCGCGCGGCTTTGAGCTCCTGCTCGCTTTTGAGCGCGGCGTCCTGCAGCGCCTTGGCACCGCGTTCCGCCGCGGCCAGCCCGTCGGCGATGCGCGCCTTGCGATCCTCCATGATCTTGAGCAGCACGGGCCACACGTACTTCATCGTCAACCAGACGAAGATCGCAAAAGCGATCGCCTGGAAGATCAGGGTGGCATTGATGTTCATCGCTTACGCTCCGCGCGCCGCCGCCGCAGTCAGCCGCCGGAAGCCGCTTTGATAGCCGCCGCGAAGGGATTGGCGAAGATGAAGAACAGCGAGAAGCCGATGCCGATCATGGCCACCGCGTCGAGCAGGCCGGCGACGATGAACATGCGCACCATCAGCATGGGGCCCAGCTCCGGCTGGCGCGCGGTGCCTTCGATCAGGCGTCCGCCGAGCAGGCCGAAGCCGATGGCGGTGCCGGCGGCACCGAGACCGAAGATCAGACCGACCGCGATAACGGTCGAGCTCTGGATCTGGGCGAGTAGGTTGACGATCTCCATTACAGCTCTCCTGTGAGAAATAAGGGGTCAGTGGTGGTCGGAAGCCAGGGCCAGATAAACGATGGTCAGCACCATGAAGATGAAGGCCTGCAGGGTGATGACCAGGATGTGAAAGAACGCCCAGACCAGATCGAGCCCGATGCCGGTCGTCGCGAGCAGGGCG
>JADGHB010000059.1 GCA_019689635.1 Nevskia sp.
TCGGACTTGCCCAGCGATCGGAAGCCGGGCCGCGGCAGCGAGGAGTTCTCCTCCCGGCTGAGCGATTTGAGGTTGGCCTTCTTGAGCAGGCCCTCGTACTGGTGCGACATCAGATGCGCCTGGAGCTGCGCCATGAAGTCCATGATCACCACCACGGTGATCATCAATGAGGTGCCGCCGAAAGAAAACGGCACGTGCCAGTAGTCGATGAAGATCTCCGGCAGCAGGCACACCAGCGTGACGTAGCCGGCCCCGATCACCGTCAGCCGCGTCAGCACCTGGTCGATGTACTTGGCGGTCATCAGGCCCGGGCGCACGCCGGGAATGAAGGCGCCGGACTTTTTCAGGTTGTCGGCGGTCTCGCGAGAATCGAACACCAGCGCGGTATAGAAAAAGCAGAAGAAGATGATGAGGCCGGCGTACAGCAGGGTGTACAGCGCCTGGCCGGGCGACAGCGCATTGGCGAGCTGCTGCAGGAAGCCGGTGCCGCCGGGTGCGCCGACGAAGCGCAGCAACGTGGCCGGGAACAGGATGATCGACGAGGCGAAGATCGGCGGGATCACGCCGGACATGTTGAGCTTGAGCGGCAGATGCTGGGTCTGGGCGGCGAACAGCCGGCGGCCCTGCTGGCGGCGCGCATGGTGGATCGGGATGCGGCGCTGGGCGCGCTCGATGAACACCACGAACCAGGTCACCGCCGCCACCACCAGCGCGATGAGCGGCACGAACACCGGCTTGAGCGATCCCTCGCTGACGAGCTGCGCGGTGGCGGCGATCGCGCTCGGGAAGCGCGTGACGATGCCGGCGAAGATGATCATCGACATGCCGTTGCCGATGCCGCGCTCGGTGATCTGCTCGCCCAGCCACATCAGGAACATGGTGCCGGTGATCAGCGCGATGGCCGCCGTGAAGACGAAGCCGAAGCCCGGCGCCAGGGCCACGCCGTTCTTCTGCAGCGCGATGGCGGCCCCGACCGATTGGAAGGCGGCCAGTCCCAGCGTGCCGTAGCGGGTGTATTTGGTCAGCTTGCGCCGGCCGGACTCCCCTTCTTTGCGCAGCTCCTTGAGGCTGGGCGTCACCGCGGTCAAGAGCTGGACGATGATCGAGGCGGAGATATAAGGCATCACGCCGAGGGCGAAGATCGACAGGCGCTGCAGCGCGCCGCCGGAGAACATGTTGAACATGTCCAGGATGGTGCCCTTCTGCTGCGCGAACAGCAGCGCGAGCCGCGTCGGATCGATACCCGGCACCGGGATGAAGGAGCCGATGCGGTAGACGACCAGCGCGCCGAGCAGGAACAGCAGACGGTTGCGGACCTCGCCGATCTTGCTCAAGTCCGGCATCATGCTGCCAGCGGTTCCGGTTGCCATGATCTACTCCGCGGGTGCCCCGACCCACTGGCTCACCCCCGCCACGAATCGGCGGGGGGCCGTCACAAGGAGGTCTTCAAACATTTTCCACCGTACCGCCGGCCGCGGCGATCATCTCGCGCGCGCCCCGGGTGACGCCGATGCCTTTGACCGTCACTTTGCGGGTCAAGGTCCCGGATTTGACCAGCTTGGCGGCCTGGGCGTCCTTGCGCACCACGCCTTCGGACTTGAGCGCGGCCAGGTCGATTTCGGTGGCGGACATCCGCTCCAGATCGGACAGGCGCACTTCGGCGGTGAGCTTGGCGATCGTGGACACGAAGCCGCGCTTGGGCAGGCGGCGCTGGATGGGCATCTGCCCGCCTTCGAAGCCGAGCTTGCCGCGGCCGCCCTTGCGGGCGCGCTGGCCCTTGTGACCGCGTCCGGCGGTCTTGCCCAGGCCGGAGCCGATGCCGCGGCCCACGCGCACGCGCGCGGTCTTGGCACCTTTGGCGGGTTTGAGATCGTTCAATTTCATGGTGACGATTCCTCGCAACAAACCGCAGCTCGGCTTTCCCGGCTTACGTCAGTTCCTCGACTTTGAGCATGAACCGCGCCTTGCGCACCATGCCCAGCACTTCGGGCGTGGCCGGAAGCTGCACGGTCTGGTGCATGCGGGTCAGGCCGAGTCCGCGCACGCAGGCGCGGTGCACCTGCAGCCGGCCGAACGGGCTTCGCACCAGGGTCACTTTGATCTGCTTGGGCGCGGTCATGGCGCACTCCTCAGCTCAGGATCTCTTCGACCGTCTTGCCGCGTTTGGCGGCGATCTCCGACGGCAGGCTCATGCGCTTGAGCGCGTTCATCGTCGCGCGCACCACGTTGATCGGATTGCGCGAACCGAAAGACTTGGCCAGCACGTTCTGCACGCCGGCGACCTCGAACACCGCGCGCATGGCGCCGCCGGCGATCACCCCAGTGCCGTCCGATGCCGGCCGCATGAACACCCGGGTGGCGCCGTGCGCGCCCCAGATCTCGTGCTGCAGGGTCAGGCCCTTGAGCGGCGCACTGATCATGTTCTTGCGCGCGCGCTCCATCGCCTTGGCGATCGCCGCCGGCACCTCGCGCGCCTTGCCGTAGCCGTAGCCGACGCGGCCGGCACCGTCGCCGACCACGGTCAGCGCGGTGAAGGCGAACTGCTTGCCGCCCTTGACCGTCTTGGACACGCGGTTGACGGCGACCAGCTTCTCCTTGAAGTCGCCGCCGGCTTGAATGTCGTCGTACTGGGCTGCTTGATTCGCCATAAAAGGAGCCTGTGCTGTCTTAAAACTCGAGCCCGCCTTCGCGGGCGGCGTCGGCCAGCGCCTTGACGCGGCCGTGATACCGGTAGCCGGAACGGTCGAAGGCGACCTTGACGATGCCTGCCGCCTTGGCGCGCTCGGCGATGGCGGCACCGATTTTCTTCGCCGCCTCGACGTTGCCGGTGGCCTTGAGGCCCTCGGCGAGCGACTTCTCGACGGTGGAGGCGGAAACCAGCGTATGGCCGGCATCGGGCGCGATGATCTGGGCGTAGATGTGCCGCGGGGTGCGGTGCACCGTCAGACGGTAGGCGCCCTGCACGCGGATGCGCGCGCGGGTGCGCGCGGCGCGGCGCATGCGGGATTGTTTCTTGCTGTTCATCGTCGTTTCCAAATAAATCGCTTCGCTCGAACTCGGCGCTACGCCGACTCGCGACGCCAGGATCCCCGCTGGGCGAGGCCCCTGGACGCGGCTTTCGGCCTCACTTCTTCTTCGCCTCCTTCAGCGAAACTTGTTCATCGGCATAACGCACGCCCTTGCCCTTGTACGGCTCGGGCGGACGGAACGCGCGGATCTTGGCCGCCACCATTCCGACCTGCTGGCGGTCCGCGCCCTTCACCAGGATTTCCGTCGGACTGGGCGTTTCGATGGTGATCCCTTCGGGAATCGGATATTCGACCGGATGCGAGAAGCCCAGGCTCAAGGTGAGCTTGCGCCCCTGCACCTGAGCGCGGTAGCCCACGCCGACCAGTGCGAGTTTCTTTTCGTAACCGCGGGTCACGCCATTGACCATGTTGTTGATCAGCGCGCGCACCGTGCCGGACAGCGCCGGCGCAGCCTTGACCGAGTCGGCGGCGATCAGCGCCGCGCCATCCTTGACCTCCACCGTCACCGGCCGCGGCAGCGGCAGGCTCAGGCTGGCCTTGGCGCCCTTGACCGTCACCAGGCCGGCGCTAGCGGTGACTTGCACTCCGGCGGGAATCTTGACCGGCATCTTGGCGATTCTGGACATGGCGGATCCTCGTTAGGCGACCAGACAGAGGATTTCGCCGCCGTGCCCGGCGGCACGCGCCTGGCGGTCGCTGACCACGCCGGCCGGCGTGGAGACGATCGCCACGCCGAGTCCGCCGAGCACTTTGGGCAGTTCGTCCTTGCCTTTGTACACGCGCAGACTGGGCGTGCTCACGCGCTCTAAGCGCTCGATCACCGGCTTGCCCTCGAAATACTTGAGCACCACCGTGATGGTCTTCTTGTTGCCCTCGGCCTTGACCGAGTAGTCGGCGATGTAGCCTTCCTGCTTGAGCACGGCGGCCACCGCCTCGCGCAGGCGCGAGGAGGGCGAAACGATGAACTTCTTGCGCGCCTGCTGGCCGTTGCGGATGCGGGTCAGGAAGTCGCCGATCGGATCGTTGATGCTCATGGGGTTTACCAGCTCGCTTTCTTGAGGCCCGGCACTTCGCCGCGGGCGGCCGCTTCGCGCAGCTTGGTGCGCGCCAGGCCGAACTTGCGGTAGACCCCGCGCGGCCGGCCGGTCAGCTTGCAGCGCTTGCGCTGCCGGCAGGGACTGGAGTCGCGCGGCAGTTTCTGCAGGGCGACCACGGCAGCGGCCTTTTCCTCGTAGGAGGCCGTGGGCGAGGAAACGATGCGCTTGAGCGCTTCGCGCTTCTTGGCATAGCGCTGGGCCAGCTTGGCGCGCTTGACCTCGCGGTTGATCATGTTGGTCTTGGCCATGGTTACTTCCTGAACGGGAAGTCGAACGCCTCGAGCAGCGCGCGACCTTCCTCGTCGTTGCGGGCACTGGTGGTGATGGTGATGTTCATGCCCCGGATCGCATCGATCTTGTCGTAGTCGATCTCCGGGAAAATGATCTGCTCGGTAATGCCGAAGTTGTAATTGCCGCGGCCGTCGAACCCGCGCGGATTGAGCCCGCGGAAGTCGCGGATGCGCGGCAAGGCGATGGCGATCAGGCGCTCGAGGAACTCGTACATGCGCTCGCGGCGCAGCGTCACCTTGACCCCGATGGGGAAGTTCTCGCGCACCTTGAAGCCGGCGATGGACACCCGCGAACGCGTCACGATCGGCTTCTGGCCGGAGATCGCGGTCATGTCCGCCACCGCGTGCTCGATCACCTTGCGGTCGGACGTCGCTTCGCCCACGCCCATGTTGAGCGTGATCTTGGTGATGCGCGGAACCGCCATGGGATTGCAGCCGAGCTTCTTCTGCAGCGCCGGCGCGACGGTCTGACGGTAATAGGTTTGCAGGTTAGCGGCCATGGCCCATCATCGTGTTCAAGCGTCCACCATTTCCTGGTTGGACTTGAAATAACGCACCTTCTTGCGCGACTCGCCCTCGCCGACGAACTTGAAGCCCACGCGGTCGCCCTTGCCGGTGGCCGCGTTCCACAGCATCACGTTCGAGACGTGCAGCGGCATTTCCTTCTCGACGATGCCGCCGCCGATGCCGGCGTTGGGATTGGGCTTCTGGTGCTTCTTGACCAGGTTGATGCCCTCGACCACCACCCGGCCGTCGGCGCGCACTTCGCGCACCGTGCCGCGGCGGCCCTTGTCCTTGCCGGCGATGACGATGACTTCGTCGCCTTTACGAATCCTGTTCATGGCCTGATGCTCTAAAGAACCTCGGGCGCCAGCGAGATGATGCGCATGAAGCGATCGCGCAGCTCGCGGGTGACCGGCCCGAAAATGCGCGTGCCGATCGGCTCCAGCTTGTTGGTGATCAGCACCGCGGCGTTGCTGTCGAAACGGATCAGCGAACCGTCGGCGCGGCGCACGCCTTTCTTGGTGCGCACCACCACCGCGTCATGCACTTCGCCTTTCTTGACCTTGCCGCGCGGGATTGCGTCCTTGACCGTGACCTTCACGACGTCTCCGATCTCGGCGTAACGCCGGTGGGTGCTGCCCTTGACCTGGATCACCTGCACCAGGCGCGCGCCGCTGTTGTCGGCGGCCACCAGCATGGTTTCCTGCTGGATCATGGCTCAAACCTCCGCAGCGGGCGCGACGGCGCGTTCCAGCACCTCCACCACGCGGTGGTGCTTGGTGCGCGACAAGGGGCGCGTCTCCACCACGGCCACCAGGTCGCCGGCGCGCGCCAGATTGTTTTCGTTGTGCGCGTGCAGCTTGGTGGTGCGCCGCAGGCGCTTGCCGTACACCGGATGCACGACCGTGCGGTCGATCGCGACGGTGACGGTCTGGTTCATCTTGTCGCTGACCACGCGGCCGATCATACGGCGCTGGGTCTTGGCGGCTGGACTGGTGGGTTCGCTCATGACACGTTCGCCTGTTGACACAGCAGGGTTTTGACCCGCGCGATCTTCTTGCGTACCTCGCCGATCAAATGGCTCTGGCCGAGCTGGCCCACGGCGTGCTGCATGCGCAGGTTGAACTGCTCCTTGCGCAACGCCGCCAGCTCGTCCTTCAACTGCGCGGGACTCTTGCCGCGCAAATCCTTCAGATAGTCCGCGCTTTTCATGGTCTTCAACTCTTCAGGTGGGTCGGTCCGCTGCGCGTGCCGACCCACGACTTACAATATCGTCCGTCGCACGAAGGTGGTCTTGACCGGCAGCTTGGCCGCGGCGAGCTTGAACGCCTCACGCGCCTCGCTTTCGCTGACCCCTTCCATCTCGTAAAGCATCTTGCCGGGTTGCACCTTGGCGACCCAGTATTCGACGTTGCCCTTGCCCGAGCCCATGCGCACCTCCAGCGGCTTCTTGGTCACCGGCACGTCGGGGAAAATGCGAATCCACAGTTTGCCGCCGCGCTTGACGTAGCGCGTGATCACGCGGCGCGCGGCCTCGATCTGGCGCGCCGTCACGCGGCCGGTTTCGGTGGACTTCAAGCCCCATTCGCCGAACGACACGCGGTTGCCGTTGTACGCCAGGCCGCGATTGCGGCCCTTCTGCTGCTTGCGGTATTTGGTCCGTTTGGGTTGCATCATGGCGACGGTTCCTTACGCGGCGGTCTCGGCGGGCGCTTCGTCTTTTTTCTCGGCTTTCTTGTCGGCCTCGAACACCTCGCCGTTGAACACCCACACTTTCACGCCGATCACGCCGTAGGTGGTCTTGGCTTCCGCGGTGCCGTAATCGACGTAGGCGCGCAGCGTGTGCAGCGGCACGCGGCCCTCGCGGTACCACTCGGTGCGCGCGATTTCGGCGCCGTTGAGACGGCCGCCGACCTGGATCTTGATGCCGCCGGCGCCCTGCCGCATGGCGTTGGTCACCGCGCGCTTCATGGCCCGGCGGAACATGATGCGGCGCTCGAGCTGTTGGGCGACGCTCTCGGCGATCAGCTTGGCGTCGAGTTCGGGCTTGCGGATTTCCTCCACCGAGATGTGCACGGCGTCGGGCTTGAGCCCCATCTTGCGCGACACTTCCTGGCGCAGCTTCTCGATGTCCTCGCCCTTCTTGCCGATGACGATGCCGGGTCGCGCGGTGTGGATGGTCACGCGCGCCGACTTGGCGGGCCGCTCGATCTGGATGCGCGAGACCGAGGCCTGCGAGAGCTTCTTGGCCAGGAAGTCGCGCACCTGCATGTCCGTGTGCAGATGCTCGCCATAGGCGCCGCGCTCGGCGTACCAGTTGGACGTCCACTGCGTGGTGACGCCGAGGCGGAAGAGGTTGGGATTGATCTTGTGACCCATGGAACTCGCCTTTGGCTATGCCTTACTTCTGCGCCGCGCCGCGGCTGTCGGAAACGCGCACCGTGACGTGACTGGTGCGCTTGAGGATGCGGTCGGCACGGCCTTTTGCCCGCGGCCGGATGCGCTTGAGCCGCGGACCTTCGTCGACCATGATCGCCGAGACTGTGAGCTCGTCGACGTCCGCGCCGTCGTTGTTCTCGGCGTTGGCGATGGCGCTCTCCAGCACCTTGCGCACGATGCGCGCGGCCCGGGTGCGCGAGAACTTGAGCGTGTCCAGCGCCTCGGCCACCGGCTTGCCGCGCACCAGATCGGCCACGAGCCGGCCCTTCTGCGGCGACAACCGGACGAATTTGAGCACTGCCTGAGTCTGCATGGTGGGCCTCGCGGTCTTATGCGGCCTTGGGCGCGGCGGCGGGCGCGGCCGGCTTGGCCGCCTCGGCGGTCTTCTTGTCGCCGGTGTGACCCTTGAAGGTGCGCGTCGGCGCGAATTCGCCCAGCTTGTGGCTGACCATGTTCTCGGTGACGAACACCGGGATGTGGGTGCGGCCGTTGTGCACCTGGAAGGTCAGGCCGACCATGTCGGGCGTGATCATGGAGCGGCGCGACCAGGTCTTGATCGGCTTCTTGACGCGCGCGCTTTGCGCCTCCGCCACTTTCTTGGCGAGATGGTGATCGACGAACGGTCCTTTCTTGATGGAACGCGGCATGGCGGGTCTCGACGGTTACTTCTTGTGACGGCTGCGCACGATGAACTTCTCGGTGCGTTTGTTCTTGCGGGTCTTGAGGCCTTTGGTCTTCTGGCCCCAGGGCGACACCGGATGCGGGTTGCCCTGGCCGGACTTGCCCTCGCCGCCGCCGTGCGGATGATCGACCGGATTCATCACCACGCCGCGCACCGTGGGGCGTATGCCTTTCCAGCGGCGCGCGCCGGCCTTGCCGTAATGACGCAGGTTGTGCTCGTGGTTGCTGACCTCGCCGATCGCGGCGCGGCAGTCGCTGTGCACCTTGCGCATCTCGCCCGAACGCAGGCGCAAGGTCGCGTAATCGCCTTCGCGCGCGACCAGTTGCACGCCGGCGCCGGCGGAGCGCGCCAGCTGGGCGCCCTTGCCCGGACGCAGTTCGACGCAGTGCACCGTGGAGCCGATCGGCACGTTGCGCAGCGGCAGGGCGTTGCCAGGCTTGATCGGCGCGTCGGAACCGGAGACCACCTCGTCGCCGGGAGCCAGGCCGCGCGGCGCCACGATGTAGCGGCGCTCGCCGTCGCGGTACAGCAGCAGGGCGATGTGGGCGCTGCGGTTGGGATCGTATTCGATCCGCTCCACGCGCGCCGGAATGGCGTCCTTGTCGCGCTTGAAATCGATCAGCCGGTAGTGGTGCTTGTGTCCGCCGCCATGATGGCGCGTGGTGATGTGGCCGTGGTTGTTGCGGCCGCCGGTCGAGCGCTGGCTCTCCAGCAGCCCCGCGTAAGGCCGGCCTTTGTACAGACCTGGCACGCGCACCACCACCGCGTGGCGGCGGCCCGGCGAGGTCGGTTTCATTTTCTGTAGCGGCATGGCGGTGTTCCCGATCGGTTAGCTGGCGCCGGCGCCTGCGACGAAGTCGATCTGCTGGCCTTGGGCCAGCGTGACGTAAGCCTTCTTCCAGTCGCTGCGCGCGCCCAGGCTCGCGCCGAAGCGCTTGGTTTTGCCTTTGACGTTCAGCGTGCGCACGGCCTCGACTTTGACGTTGAACAGCTTCTCGACCGCGGCCTTGATCTCGGGCTTGCGCGCGTGGCGCACCACTTTGAACACGGCCTGGTTGTGCTTCTCGGAAACGCGCGTGCTTTTCTCCGAGACCACCGGCGCGAGAATGATGCGATGCAAATGCTCGCCTGCGATACCGAGCTTGCTCATGACAGCCAGGCCTCCAGTTTCTTGATCGCGGGCGCGGTCATCAAAACTTTCTCGAACTTGAGCAGGGCCACGGGATTGATCGCCTCGACGTCGATCACGTCCACGGAAGGCAGGTTGCGCGCCGACAGATACAGATTGCGGTCCACCGCGTCGGTGACGATGAGGATGTCGCGCGCGCCGAAGGACTTGAGCTGCTCCAGCAAGCTTTTGGTCTTGGGCTGCGCCACGGCGAAAGACTCGGTCACCAGCAGATCGCCGCGGCGCGCGAGTTCGGCCACGATGGAGCGCAGGGCGCCGCGGTACATCTTTTTGTTCACTTTCTGCGAATAGTCGCGCGGCACCGCGGCGTGAATCTTGCCGCCACCGCGCCACAGCGGGCTTCTGATGGAACCCGCGCGGGCCCGGCCGGTGCCTTTCTGCTTCCAGGGCTTCTTGCCGCCGCCCGAGACTTCGCCCTTGGTCTTCTGCTTGGCGGTGCCGGCGCGGCCGCCGGCCAGATACGCGCTGACCACCTGGTGGACCAGCGGCTCGTTGTACGCGGCGCCGAACACGCGGTCGGCGACGGCGAGCTTGTTCGTGCTGTTGTGGACTTGCAGTTCCATGAGCGAATCCTCACTTCACCGTCGGCCGCACGATCACATCGGCCCCGGCGTGGCCAGGCACCGCGCCCTTGACCAGGAGCAGATGGCGCTCGACGTCGACTTTGATCACGTCGAGATTGAGGGCGGTCACGCGCCGGTCGCCCATGTGGCCGGCCATTTTCTTGCCCTTCCACACCTTGCCCGGCGACTGGCGCTGGCCGATCGAGCCCGGCATGCGGTGCGACAGCGAGTTGCCGTGGGAGGCGCGACCGCCGCCGAAGTTCCAGCGCTTCTGCCAGCCGGCGAAGCCCTTGCCCAGGCTGGTGCCGGTGACATCGACCGCCTTGACGCCGCTGAACTGATCGACTCGGAGCTCGGCGCCCGGCTTGAGCTCGGCGCCCTCGCCGTCCTTCAACCGAAACTCCCACAACCCGCGCCCGGCAGCCACACCGGCTTTCTTGTAATGGCCGGCGAGCGGCTGGTTGACGCGGCTGGGCTTCTTCTCGCCCGTGGTCACCTGCACGGCGCGGTAGCCGTCGGTTTCCACGGTCTTGACTTGAGTGACGCGGTTGGGGGAGCACTCGATCACGGTCACGGGAACGGATTCGCCGCCCTCCGTGAACACGCGGGTCATGCCCGCCTTGCGTCCGACGATGCCGATGGTCATGAGCAGGTCTCCTTCGGCCTCAGTTGACGCGGATCTGGACTTCGACGCCGGCCGGAAGATCGAGCTTGGACAGGGCGTCCACGGTCTTCTCGGTCGGATCGATGATCTGCATGAGCCGCTTGTGGGTGCGGATCTCGTATTGATCGCGCGCGTCCTTGTCGGCGTGCGGGGACACCAGCACGGTATAGCGCTCCTTGCGGGTCGGCAGCGGGATCGGCCCGCGCACGACGGCGCCGGTGCGCTTGGCGGTCTCGACGATCTCGCGCGCCGACTTGTCGATCAGGCGATGATCGAAGGCTTTGAGCCGAATGCGGATCGATTGGCTGGTCGCGGCCATGCGTCTGCCTCAAGTCTTAAAGAACGGCCCCGCTCGCGCGCCAGCAGGAACGGGGATCGAAACGAAAGGGCGCGAATTATATCCGCGCCCTTGCGTGACTGCAAGAAAGACGACGAGCTTACTTCAAGATCTTCGTCACCACGCCGGCGCCGACGGTGCGGCCGCCCTCGCGGATGGCGAAGCGCACCTGCTCTTCCATGGCGATCGGGCTGATCAG
>JADGHB010000060.1 GCA_019689635.1 Nevskia sp.
CCCGGCCTTCCTTGGCCGGGCGCGCGCCGGCTCGCCTTGCCATTCAAGGCAAGGCTCGAAAGCCCGGCGCGCCCCGCGGCGATCATGACCTTCATGCGCGCGCTCCCGCATCGGGATGGCCGGCCGCGGCGAGGCGGTTCTCGTGATCCACGCGCAGGATCAGCGCCAGCATCACGCACACGGTGATGAGGCTGGAGCCGCCGTAGGACACGAAGGGCAGCGTGAGGCCCTTGGTCGGAAGCCCGCCCATGTTCACCGCCATGTTGATCAGCGCTTGCAGGCCGAGCCAGCTCGACAGGCCGTAGCACAGCACGGCCTTGAACGATGCTCCGCGCGTTTCGGCCTGACGTCCGATGGCGAAGCCGCGCCAGACGATCACGCCGAACAAGGCGATGAGCGCGGCCACGCCGACCAGCCCGAACTCCTCGGCGAGGATGGCGAAAATGAAATCGGTGTGCATCTCCGGCAGGTACAGCAGCTTCTGCACGCTGTTGCCCAGGCCCACACCGAAGACTTCCCCGCGGCCCACGGCGATCAGCGATTGCGTGAGCTGCCAGCCGCTGCGCTCGGCATCGGCCCAGGGATCGGTGAAGCTGAGCAGGCGTTGCAAACGGTAGGCCGCGGTGAGCGCCAACAGCGCGAGACCGCCGGCGGCCAACAGGAACAGTCCGCACAGATGCGCCAGCCGCGCTCCGCCCAGGAACAGCATGAGCATCGCCACCGCCACGAGGATCGCGGTGGCGCCGAAGTCCGGTTCGGCCAGCAACAGCGCGCTGGCGCACACCAGGGGCACGAACGGCAGCGCCAGTCCGGCGAGGCTGTTCTGCAGCCGCGCCTGGCGGCGCACGATATAACCGGCGAGGTACAGGATCAGCGCCAGCCGCGCCGGCTCCGAGGCTTGCAGGCGGAACACGCCGAAGAAGTCCAGCCAGCGGCGCGCGTGGTTGATGCGCACCCCGACGTGCGGCACCAGCACCAGCGCCAGCAGGAACAGCGCGAAGGCCAGGAGCAGGCTGCCGCTGCGCTCCCAGCTTTTCATGGGCACCGCGAAGGCCAGCGCGCCCGCAGCCACGCCGACCGCCGCGAACAGGCACTGGCGTTCGAAGAAATACAAAGGCGAACCGGCCTGCCGCTCGCCGATCGCGACCGAGGCCGAGGCCACCATCACCAAGCCCCAGGCCAGCAGCACCGCGCTGGCCAGGCACAGCGCGGAATCCAGGCCGTAGCGCGGACGCACCCAGGGCAGACTCACCGCGGCGCTCATGCGGATACCCCGGTTGCGGAGAGCGCCCGCACCAGCTCGCGGAACCTGGCGCCGCGCTCCTCGTAGTTCTTGAACTGGTCGAGGCTGGCGCAGGCCGGCGACAGCAGCACGCGGTCGCCGCGCTGCGCCAGTTCATGCGCGATGGCCACCGCCTCGGCCAGATCGTGGGCGCGCTTGAGCGGCACCGCGGCCTCGAGATCGCGCTCGATCTTCGGCGCATCCTGGCCGAAGACCACCGCGGCGCGTGCCTTCACGGAGAGCGGCGCGCGCAGGGCGGAAAAATCCTGGCCCTTGGCCTGGCCGCCGCCGATCCACACCAGCGGACCCTCGAAACCCTGCAGCGCGGCGAGCGTGGCGCCGACGTTGGTGCCCTTGGAGTCGTTGATCCAGGTCACGCCGTCCACGTCCGCCACCCATTCGCAGCGGTGCGGCAGACCGGGGAAGCGGCACAGCGCCTGGAAGATGGCGACTTCCGGCACGCCCGCCGCCTCGGCCAAGGCGATGGCGGCGAGCGCGTTGGCGGCGTTGTGGCGGCCGTGGATGCGTAGGCTGGACAGCGGCAGCAGCGGCTGCGGGTGCGGGTCGCCGCCGCGCGCCAGCCACGTCGCGCCTTCGCTTTCCATCAAGCCGTAATGGCCCTTGGCCGGGACATCGAAACCGAAGCTCACCACCCGCCGCGCGGTGTGCGCGCCGCTATGCGTGGCGCGATCGTCGCGGTTGACCACGGCGACCTGGGCGTGGCGGTAAATGCGGGACTTGGCCGCGATGTAGGACTCCAGCGAACCGTGGCGGTCGAGATGGTCGGGCGAGACGTTGAGGATCGTGGCGGCGGCGAGCTTGAGGGTCTCGGTGGTTTCGAGCTGGAAGCTGGACAGCTCGAGCACGTACAGGCGCCGCGCGTCGTCCAGCAACTCCAAGGCCGGCGCGCCGAGGTTACCGCCGACGCCCACGTTCCAGCCCGCCGCTTGCGCCATCTCGCCGACCAGCGAAGTCACCGTGCTCTTGCCGTTGCTGCCGGTGATGCCCACCACCGGCGCGCGCACGGCGCGGGCGAACAGTTCGATGTCGCCGACGATCTCGACCTGGGCCGCGCGCAGCCGCGCCACGAAAGGATCGTCCAGCGGCACGCCGGGCGAGACCACGGCCAAGGCGTATTGGTTCAGCGGCGCGGCGGCGCCGAAACCGCCGAGACGGTATTCGCCGGGAACCGCTGCGCGCAGCGCCGCGATGTCCGGTGGGGTGTCGCGCGTGTCGGTCAAGCTCAGTTCCGCCCCGGCGCGCGCGAGGTAGCGCGCGCTGGAGGCCCCGCTCTTGCCCAGACCCACGACCAGCACCTTGCGTCCCGCGTAGCGCGCGTCCATCAGCGCACCTTCAACGTGGACAGGCCGATCAACACCAGGATCAGGGTGACGATCCAGAAGCGCACGATGATCTTGGGTTCCGGCCAGCCCTTGAGCTCGTAGTGGTGATGCAGCGGCGCCATGCGGAAGATGCGCTTGCCGCCGCTGTATTTGAAATACAGCACCTGCAAGGCCACCGACACGGTTTCGGCCACGAACACGCCGCCCATGATCGCCAGCACGATCTCCTGCCGTACCAGCACCGCGACCACGCCCAGCGCCGCACCCAGCGCCAGCGCGCCGACATCGCCCATGAACACCTGGGCGGGATAGGCGTTGAACCACAAAAAGCCCAGGCCCGCGCCGGCGATGGCGGTGCAGAACACGGCCAGCTCGCCGACGCCGGCGATGTAGGGAATACCGAGATACGTGGCGAACTTGACGTTGCCGGTGGCGTAGGCAAATACCGCCAGGGCCGAGGCCACCAACACGCAGGGCATGATCGCCAGACCGTCGAGGCCGTCGGTGAGGTTGACGGCGTTGCTGGAACCGACGATGACCAGATAGGCCCACGGCACGAAGGCCCAGGACAGCGGCAAGGAGAAATCCTTGACCAGCGGCAGGATCAGCGCGGTCTCCGCCGCGCTGCGCGCGGTCAGCTTGATCGCCACGGCCACCGCCAGGCCCGCCAACGAGAGCCAGAAATATTTCTGGCGCGCCGACAGCCCGCGCGGATTCTTGCGCACGATCTTGAGCCAGTCGTCCGCGAAACCGACCGCGCCGAAGCTCAGCGTCACGAACAGCGCGAACCACACGAAACGGTTGGCGAGATCGGCCCACAGCAGGGTGGCGATGGCGACGGCGCCGAGGATCATCGCCCCGCCCATGGTCGGCGTGCCGGTCTTGGCCAGATGGCTGGCCGGCCCGTCGCGGCGCACCACCTGGCCGAACTTGAGGATCTGCAAGCGGCGGATGATGCCCGGCCCGAAGACGAAGCAGAACGCCAGCGCGGTGAGGATGCCGAGGATCGCGCGCACCGACAGATAGCCGAACAGGCGAAAGCCGCCGACGTAGTGTTCGAGGGATTGCGCGAGTTGATAGAGCATCAGTGCGCCTCGACGGTCGAGTTCGTCAAGGCCGCCACTACGCGCTCCATGCGCGCGGCGCGCGATCCCTTGACCAGCACCGCCACCTCGCCGGCGCTGACCAGGTCGTCGTTCAAGGCCACGAGCAGCGACTCGAGGTCGGCGAAATGCCGCCCGCCCTCGCCGAAGCTCTGCGCGGCGCCGCGCGCCAGCTCGCCCACCGCGTACAGCCGCTGCACGCCGTGCGCCCGCGCCTCGCGTCCGGCCTGGGCGTGCAGCGCGGCCGCCTCGCGCCCCAGCTCCTTCATGTCACCCAGCACCAGCCAGCGCTCGCCGGGTTGGTCCGCGAGCAGCGCGAGCGCCGCGCGCAGGCTGGCGGGGTTGGCGTTGTAGCTGTCGTCGAGCACCGAGAGGCCGGCACGCGCGCGGATTAAGTTCGAGCGGCCGGCCACCGGCATCACGCGCGCCAGCGCCTCGGCGATCTGTGCCGGCGCGAGATTCAGCGCGATGCCGGCGGCAGCGGCGGCGAGCGCGTTGGCGACGTTGTGGCGGCCCGGCAGGCGCAAGCGGACCGTGGCGCTGCCCGCGGGCGTGCGCAGGCAAAAGCGTGTGCCTTCGGCCGTGACCGCGACGTCCTGCGCGCGCACGTCGGCGGAACCGTCCCAACCGAAGCTGAGCACCGCGGCGTGCGCGGCGAGCTTGCGCCACAGCGGCGCATGGGGATCGTCGGCGTTGATCACCGCCACGCCGTCCGCGGGCAGCGCCGCGAACAGCTCGCCGTTGGTGCGCGCGGAAACTTCCACGCTCCCGAACCCTTCGAGATGATCCTCGCCCGCGTTGGTGACGATGCCCACCTGCGGGCGCGCCCAGGCCGCCAGCGGCGCGATCTCGCCGGGGTGGTTGGCGCCCATCTCGATCACCGCGGTGCGGTGCTCGGCGCGCAAGCGCAACAGCGTCAAGGGCACGCCGATGTGGTTGTTGAGATTGCCCTCGGTGGCGAGCACCGGTCCGCGCGCGGCGCACACCGCCGCGCACATCTGCTTGGTGGTAGTCTTGCCGTTGCTCCCGGCGACGCCGATCACCGGCAGCTCGAAATCGCCGCGCCAACTGGCGGCGTAGTTCTGCAGCGCGGCCAGGGTGTCGTTCACCAGCACCTGCGCCTGCGCGCCCGCGATGGCGCGCGCGACCAGCGCCCCGGCCGCGCCCGCCGCCTGGGCGCGCAGGACATAGTCGTGGCCGTCGAAGCGCTCGCCCTTGAGGGCGACGAACAGGTCGCCGCGCCGGAGCTGGCGGCTGTCGCTGGTCACGCGCGCAAAGCCGCGGTCCGCCCCGAGCAGGCGGCCGCCGGTGCGGCGGGCGAGCGAGGAGAGCGTGTCCATGATCATACGCGCGGCTCCGCGCCGACCAGCGCGGCGACGAATTCGCGGTCGGAGAAAGGCCGACGCTCGGTGCCGTAGATCTGGTCATCCTCGTGCCCCTTGCCGGCCACCAGCACTACGTCGTCGGCGGTCGCTTGCTCGACCGCCGTGCGGATCGCCTGGGCGCGATCGTGGATCACGCGCACGGCCGCGCGGCCGCCGGCCGGAATGCCGGCCAGAATTTCGGCGACGATATTCTCCGGAGGCTCGCTGCGCGGATTGTCGTCGGTGACGATCACGCCATCCGCGCCCGCCGCCGCAGCCGCGCCCATCAAAGGACGCTTGCCGCGGTCGCGATCGCCGCCGCAGCCGAACACGCAATAAAGCTTGCCGCGCGCATGCGGCCGCAGCGCCGCGAGCACTTGTTCCAGCGCCTGCGGCGTGTGCGCGTAGTCCACCACGATGAGCGGCGCGGCCGCCCGCCCGCGGAACGCTTCCACGCGGCCCGGCACCGTGCCGGCGCGGGACAGCGCCTCCACCGCCCGTGAGAGCGGGACCCCCTTCACCAGCAGCACGGCCAACGCGGCCAGGAGGTTGTAGGCGTTGAAGCGGCCGAGCAGCCGGCTCTCCAGGCGCGCCTTGCCCCAACTGCCGTCGAGCTCGAGCTCGAGTCCCGCGGCATGAAGCTTTAGCGCACGGCCGATCAGAAAAACACCGTGGCGCGGCGGCGTGCCGTCCAGACCGTACTGCACCACTCGGCCGCCGCGCGACGGCGCCGACGAAAGCGCCTGCGCCCAGCGCGCGCCGTAGGCGTCGTCGCGGTTGAGGATGGCGGCGGACAGCGTCGGCCAGTCGAACAGCCGCCGCTTGGCGGCGGCGTAGGCGTCCTGGCTGCCGTGATAATCGAGATGGTCGCGGCCGACGTTGGTCAGCACCGCGACCTGGAACGCCACGCCGTCGACGCGGTGCTGGTCGAGCGCGTGCGAGGACACTTCCATCGCGCACACGCGCGCGCCGGCGTCGCGGCTTGCCGCGAGCTGCCCTTGCAGCGTCACCGCGTCGGGCGTGGTGTGCGTGGCCTCGCGCAAGTCGCCCAGGCGGCCATAGCCGAGCGTCCCCGAATAAACGCAGGGCTCGCCCAGGCGTTCGAAGGCCTGCGCGGTCAGGTGCGCGGTGGACGTCTTGCCATCGGTTCCGGTGACGGCGACACACCACAGCGCGCGGCTGGGGTGAGCGTAGAAACGGGCCGCGACCTCGCCCGCGTGCGTCGAGAGATTCTCCACCGAGAACTGCGGCACCGGACAGCGCGGCGCAGCGATGCCTGGCGCAGGCTCCCAGGCGACCGCGGCGGCGCCGCTGGCGAGCGCGCGGTCGAGATGGACGAGCCCGTGGGTTCGGCGGCCGCGCAAAGCCAGGAACAGATCGCCGGGCTGGATCTTGCGGCTGTCCGAGTTGAGACCGCTCACCGACAAGGCTGGCACGTTCTCCGCCAGCCCGGCGAACAGGACCGGCAGCGAGCGCGCACCGTCGGTGGCGTGATCCGGCATGACGTGCAGCCCGCCCCTGTTCACGGTTGCGCTCCGGCGAGCGCGGCGACCGTGGTCGCCGGCGCTTGCGGCGGCATCGCGTCGGGCGGGATCTGCAGCAGCCGCGCGGCGCCCTGCATGATGCGCGCGAACACCGGCCCCGCCACCGAGCCGCCGTAGTAATCGCGGCCGGCGGGATCCTCGATCATGACGAATCCCACCAGGCGCGGCGCGGCGGCCGGCAGCATGCCGACGAACACCGCGTTGTACTGGCCGTCGAGATAGCTGCCGTTGGCGTTCTTGCGCACGGTGCCGGTCTTGCCGGCCACGCGGTAGCCCGCCACCGCCGCCTGCGCCGCGGTCCCGCCGGGCGCGACCACCCCTTCGAGCAGCGCACGCACCTCGCGCGCGGTGGCGGCCGTGATCACGCGCTGGGGCGGGATTTCGCGCGTGCGCTGGAGGATCGACAGCTGCGGCATCAGGCCGTCGTTGGCGATGGCGCTGTAGGCGCGCACCATCTGCAGGGCGGTGGCCGCCACGCCGTAGCCGTAGGCCGCGGTGGCGGTGGCGATCTGTCCCCACTCGTGCCAGTTGCGCAGCACGCCGGGCGCTTCGCCGGGCAGACCCACGCCCACCGGCTCGCCCAGACCGAAGCGCTGGTAGCCGGCCCACACCGCTTCGGCGCCCATCGTCAAGCCGATCTTGGCGGCACCGACGTTGCTGGATTTGGACAGCAGTTCGGCGAGATCGACGACCCCGTTGGGATGCACGTCGTGCACCGTCAGCGCGCCGACCTTGAAATAGCCGGGTCCGGTGTCGATGCGCAGGGCGGGGTCGATCGCGCCGCGATCCAGCGCTTGCGAGATCAGCAGCGGCTTGATCGTCGAACCGGGCTCGAAACTGTCGGTCACCGCGCGGTCGCGCACGCCTTGCGAATCGCGGTCGTCGGGGCGGTTGGGGTTGTAGCTCGGCTGGTTGGCCAGGGCCAGAATGTCGCCGCTGCGGGGATCGGCCAGCACCACGATGCCGCCGCGCGCGTGGTTTTCCTCCACGGCGCGTTTGAGTTCGCGGTAGGCGAGGTATTGCAGACGCAGGTCCAAGGTGAGCCGCACTTCCCGGCCGGGCTGGGCCTCGGTGTAGTCGGCGGTGTCTTCGACCACGCGGCCGGCGCGGTCGCGGATCACGCGCCGCGAGCCGGGGATGCCGCGCAGCGCCTCGTCCTGCGCCGCCTCGATGCCTTCCTGTCCTTTACCGTCGATGTCGCAGAAACCGACCACCTGCGCGGCCACCTCGCCCGCCGGGTAATAGCGCCGGTACTCGCGCTGCGCGAACACCCCGGGCGCGCCGAGCAACAGAAAGCGCTTGGCTTCGTCGGGATCGATCTGGCGTTTGAGATAGACGAACTGCCGGTCGGCCCGCTCGGAAAGAAAATTCTTCAGTTCGCCGGGCGCGATGTTCAGCAGCCTGGCCATGGCGGTGAGATAGGGCGGCGCGCCGAGCAGATCGGAGGGCACGACCCAGATCGAGTCCACCGGCGCCGACAGCGCCAGCGGCGCGCCGTTGCGGTCGCGGATGGCGCCGCGGTTGGCCTGCAGCACCAGCGTGCGCAGCTGGCGCTTGTTGCCCTCGCGGGTGAGGAACTCGTTTTCCACCACTTGCAGGTAAAACGCCCGCGCCAGCACCAAGGCGGCGAATCCGCACAGGAAGGCGAGGACCGCGCGGCGCCGCCAGGCCGAAGGCGGTGAAGCGCGCAGGCGCACGGCGGCGCTCATCGCGCCCCCTCCCGCGCCGCGGAAGCGGCGGCCGGCGGCGGTGTGTCCTCGACGATGCGATAGTCCAGTGGATCGACCATGCCGAACTGTTTGCGCGCCAGCGCATCGACGCGACCGTGCTGTGCCAGGGTAGCCTGCTCGAGCTGCAACTGCGCCCATTCCAGTTCGAGCTGGCGATGCTCGCTGCGCAACTGGTCGAGCCGCGCCGTGAGATCGCGCGCGTGCTGCTTGAGCTGGACCACGGCGATGGCCGAAGCCATGGCCAGCAGTGCCAGCAGCAGGGGCACCAAGGTGCTGTCGGAACCGGATGCGCGAGGACCGTTTGGATTTCGGAAAAACGCATTCCGGGTCTTTTGCGAGAAGCGCCAGTCGCTCATGGCAGGCGCTCCGCGACTCTCAGCACCGCGCTGCGCGCGCGGGGGTTGTCCGCGATCTCGGCCTCGGAAGGGAAATAGCGACCGATACTGCGCAGCACCGCTTCGCTGCGGCTTTCTTCCGAACTCCGGCTGTGGTCCCGGATGAAACGCTTGACGATGCGGTCTTCCAGTGAATGGAAACTGATGACCGCCAGCCGTCCGCCCGGCGCGAGCAGCGCGGGCGAAGCCGCCAGGGCGGCCTGCAGCGCATGGAGCTCGTCGTTGATGAAGATGCGGATGGCCTGGAAGCTGCGCGTGGCCGGATGGATGCTGCGACTGCGCGGCCCCGGGACCGCGGCGATCAGCGCGGCGAGCTGCGCGGTGGTCGCGATCGGTGCCTGCTGGCGCGCTTCGACGATGCGCCGCGCGATGCGCCGGCTGTTGCGCTCCTCGCCATAGCGCCACAGCACCTCGGCGATGTCGTGTTCCGCGGCGCGCGCCAGCCAGCTCGAGGCCGGCTCGCCGGCGCGCGGATCCATGCGCATGTCCAGGGGAGCGTCCTGGGCGAACGAGAACCCGCGCGCGGGATCGTCAAGCTGCGGACTGGAAACGCCGAGGTCCAGGAGCAAGCCATCGACGCGGCCCGTGAGACCGAGCTCCGCGCCGAGTTGCGCCAGCTCGGAAAAATTGCGCGCGTGGAAGCGGAAGTCCTCGCGCCCGCCGAACGTGCGCCAGGCGTGCGCGGCCGCCTCCGGGTCGCGGTCGAGCGCGTGCAGCACCCCCTGCCCGCGCAGCGCTTCGAGGATCGCACGGCTGTGCCCCCCGCGGCCGTAGGTCGCGTCGAGATAGACGCCGCCGGGCCGCACCGCGAGTCCGGCCAGGGCTTGCGCGAGCATCACCGGCCGGTGAGGAAAGGACATCCGGCTAGCGCCCCGGGGCCGGTCGGGAGCGGGCTGAGAGATCCGCACGGCGCCGCTCCATCAGAAGCTGAGCGCGGCGAAGGCGTCGGCATAGACCGCCTGCGCGGCCTGCATCGACGTCGCCCATTGCGCTTCCGGCCACAGCTCGAAATGATCGTTGACGCCCGCCAGCACCACTTCCGAATCGAGCTGTTTGGCTTCGCGCAGCATGGGCGGGATCAAGATGCGGCCCTGGGCGTCGAGATCGACCAGCACCGCGTGGCCGACGAACAGCCGCTGCATGGTCACGCGCTTGGTGCGGTCGGGAATTTTCTGGATCGCGTCGGCCATGCGCCGGAACACTTCCGCAGGGTAGATCTCGATACATTCCGGACCGAGCGTGACCGCGACTTGCTTGCCGTAGTCCTCGACCAGCTGCGCGCGCAGACGGGCGGGGATCGCCAGGCGGCCCTTGTCGTCGATGGTCAGCTTGCTCGACCCTGCAAACATGCGCGCCCCGAAACTGTTCGAGAAAGAGCGTCCTGCTCTTTTCCAACCGCATTTCAAGTCGCGAGTCCGGCTCCGGCCCGTCCTCGCTCTGTCGGGAGCCCAACAAGCATCCACCGTAACTCCCTATTGCCCCACTATATTCCACATGCCCCCACCAAGCAAGCGGTTTCGATCGCGAAATCCAAATGCGGACAAAGGCTTACCCCCACCACTAGATGACTGGCCTGTATTTAAAACAAGATGTTGTGATCTGGACTTAAAGTGACAACTGAAACCGCGAGAAAACGGGAGTCGGCCGATAAGCCGGGGTGAGCCGTCGCGCTTCGACGATGACTCAATGTCATCGTCGGCGACGGCGAACGGGCGGCCAGGGATGGCCGCCCAGGGCTTGCATCGAAACGCCGCCGTCTCGCCAGGGACGG
>JADGHB010000025.1 GCA_019689635.1 Nevskia sp.
TGGGGTCGCCGCCCTGGTGATGTCGGCGGCGCTGTTCTTCGCCATCGGCTACGTGCTGCCGGACAAGGCGCACGTCACGCGCTCGATCGTCGTCGCTGCGCCGCAGTGCCAGGTGTTCGCGGTGCTGGACGGCTTCCGCCTCTACGGCCAGTGGTCGCCGTGGGCGGCAAAAGACCCGCAGATGAAGACGCAGATCAGCGGCGCACCGTTCGGCGTCGGCGCGCGCTACGACTGGAGCGGCAACGCCGCGGTCGGCAGCGGCAGCGAGGTGATCGTGGATAGCGCGCCGTACAAACTCGTCAAGACCAAGGTCCAATACAGCGACCGGGACCAACCCAGCTTCTCCACTTTCACGCTGGAGCCGCAGGGCGCGCAGACCAAGGTCACGTGGACGGTGGATATCGGTCTGGGCCCCGATCCCCTCGCCCATTATCGGGGCCTGATGGTCGACAAGCAGGTCGGGCCGGACTACGAGCAAGGCCTGCAGCGGCTGAAAGCCCTGGCGGAGTCGCGGCCCAAGGACGATTTTTCCGCGCTCAACGTCGATCTCACCGAGGTCAAGGCGCAGACCTATCTCTACTTGCCTGGCCACAGTTCCACCGACCCCGCGGCGGTGAACAAGGCGCAGACCGAGGCCTTCGGCAAGCTCGGCGAGCTGATGAAAGATCTCGGCCTCAAACAGACCGGCGCGCCGCTGGCCGTGACCAAACAGTGGGATCCCGTCGCCAAGGTCTACGAGTTCGACGCCGGCATTCCCATCGACCGCACCGACGTCAGCCTGCCGGCCAACAGCGCTGCGGAATTCGCGCAGACTTACGAGGGCCCGGCGCTGCGCGTGCGCTACAAGGGCGCCTATGGCGACTTGCCGAAGACCTATGCGCTACTGACCGAATTCATGAAAGCCTTCGAGCTGCGTAACAACGGCCTGCTGTGGGAACAATACCTCACCGATCCCACGGCCACACCGGAGGCGCAACGCGAGCTGGAGATCTTCGTGCCGGTGAAATGAGGGCGAATCCGGCGGCGCTTGGCCAATGCTGAAAAAGTCCCTTCTCGACTTTTGCGTCAGTCGCTCCGAAAAGGCGTGATTTTTTCCACGCTCCCGCTGCCCCAAGCCCCAGCGGGCTTGATGCACCGCAGGCCGTCCGTGGCCCGCACGGGAAGCGCTGAATACATCAGCGTTTCCCGTATGCTACCTGCATGAAGGAGGTCGGCCTCGCGTTCGATCCCAAGCCGTTCCTGGCCCAGCTCAGCACCGGGCCGGGGGTGTACCGCATGTATGGCGGCGGCGGGGAACTGCTCTACGTCGGCAAGGCGCGCAACCTCAAGAAGCGCGTGGCGCAGTATTTCCTGCGCGCCAGCGGCGATCCGCGCATCGAGGCGATGGTGGCGCAGATCCAGCGCATCGAGGTCACCCTCACGTCCAGCGAGGACGAGGCGCTGCTGCTGGAAGCGGCGCTGATCAAGGAACAGGCGCCGCGCTACAACGTCTCGCTCCGCGACGACAAGAGCTATCCCTACCTGCGCATCACCGCCACCCCGCCGGGGCCTGCGACCGGCGACGCGCCGGATCCGAAACGATTCGCGCGCATCGCCTTCTACCGCGGCGCGCGCAGCGGCGCCGATCGTTATTTTGGACCGTTTCCCTCGGCCGGCGCGGTGCGCGAGACGCTGGTCACGCTGCAGAAGCTCTTTCGCTTGCGTCCGTGCAGCGACGCGTTCTTCGCCAACCGTCAGCGGCCCTGCCTGCAGTATCAGATCAAGCGCTGCAGCGCGCCCTGCGTCGGTTATATCGACGCGGAAGAATACGCGCGCGACGTGGAGCGCGCGGTGCGCTTGCTCCAGGGCCGCGGCGACGAGCTGGCGCGCGAGCTGGGCGCGGAGATGGAGGAGGCCAGCGCCCGGCTCGAGTTCGAGCGCGCCGCGCGGCTGCGCGACCAGATCGCCGCGCTCAACCGCGTGCGCGAGACGCGCGCCCTGCGCGGCGGCGACTACGACGCGATCGCTTTGGCGCCGCACGCCGCCAGGAGCGCGGTGGTGGTGCTGTCGGTGCGCGACGGCGTCAACCTCGGCCACGCGAGTTTCTTCCCGCGTCATCCCCCGGGCGTGGAGCCGGCCGAACTGCTCGCCGGTTTCCTCGCCCAGTATTACCTGGAGCGGCCGCCGCCGGCGGAACTCCTGGTCGGCGCGCTGCCGGACGATGCGCAATGGCTGGCGGCTTCTTTGACGACGCGCGCGGGTCGGCGGGTGCGCATCGTGCGTCCGCAGCGCGGTGCGCGCTTGCGTCTGCTGCGAATGGCCGAAGAAACCGCGCAGCAGGCGCTGTCGGCGCATCTGGCACAGTCCGCGAGCATGGCGCAGCGTCTGGCCGAATTGCAGCGGGCGCTGGCGCTCGACGCGCCGCCGCAACGGTTGGAGTGCTTCGATATCAGTCATACCGGCGGCGAGCAGACGGTCGCCTCCTGCGTGGTGTTCAACGCGCAGGGGCCGCTCAAGAGCGCCTATCGCCGCTTCAACATCGACGGCGTGAAGCCAGGCGACGATTACGCCGCCATCCAGCAGGCCGTGGCGCGGCGTTATGCACGGATCAAATCGGGCGAGTTCCCGAGGCCGGACGTGCTGTTCATCGATGGCGGCAAAGGTCAGCTTCACGCCGCGCAAGCGGCGCTCGCCGAACTAGGCGTTGCGGGATTGCGGATCGTGGCGGTGGCCAAGGGGCCCAGTCGCAAACCGGGGCTGGAACAGTTGATCCGGCCCGAGCGAGACACGCCGCTCAGCTTGCCTCCGGATTCTCCCGCCTTGCATCTGATCCAGCAGATCCGCGACGAGGCGCATCGCTTCGCCATCGGCGGTCACCGTGCGCGACGCCAAAAAGCGCGCCTGACTTCGACGCTGGAAGCGATCGAGGGCCTGGGCGCCGCGCGGCGCCGCGCGCTCCTCAAGACGCTGGGCGGGCTGCCGCAGGTTCGACGGGCCAGTGTCGAAGAGCTGGCGCGGGTGCCGGGCATCAACCGGCGGCTGGCGGAGCGGATCTACGCCCACTTCCGTTGAACGACGGCCGAACCGGAGAACGTTATTGGAGGCTCGGGCCGGAATTGAACCGACGTACGGGGATTTGCAGTCCCCTGCATGACCACTCTGCCACCGAGCCCTGGACGGATTCTACTCTGCCGGAACCCCCGCCAGAGACGAAAAAACCCCGCGCGCGACGAGGTTTCCGGAGAGAAAAAGCTGGAGCGGGAAACGAGGCTCGAACTCGCGACCTCAACCTTGGCAAGGTTGCGCTCTACCAACTGAGCTATTCCCGCTCGCGAGATGCGCCATTGTAGGGGCAGGAGGCGTCGGCGATCAATTCCCCGGCTCCGGCGGCGGCGGGGCTTTTTCCGCCGCCCTGCGGGCTTTGCCGGACTGGCCAGCGGCGGCCGAAACCGGGAAACTGTCGCCATGCGACTCAACCTGCCCACGCTGCTCACGCTCGCTCGCGTGGCGGTGATCCCTCTGGTGCTGGCGCTGCTGCTGTTCGACGGCAGCCGGGCGCGCCACGCGGCCGCGCTGCTGTTCGTCGCCGCGGCGGCGACCGACTGGCTCGACGGCTTCCTCGCCCGGCGCTGGAACCAGACCACGCATTTCGGCGCCTTCCTCGACCCGGTCGCCGACAAGCTGCTGGTGGCGGTGGCGCTGGTCATGCTGTTGCGCGACGATCCGCGCGGGCTGATGGCCGTGCTCACCGCCATCATCATCGGCCGCGAGATCACCATTTCCGCGCTGCGCGAATGGCTGGCGGAAATCGGCCAGCGCAGCCGCGCGGCGGTGGGCGTGGTTGGCAAGTTCAAGACCGGCTTCCAGATGACCGCGATCGGCCTGATGCTGTGGCGTACGCCGCTGTTCGGACTGCCGACCTACGATTTCGGTTACTTCCTGCTGTTCGCGGCGGCGGTGCTCACGCTGTGGTCGATGATCGTGTATCTCAGGGCCGCCTGGCCTTACATGCGCGGCGATCCAGGCTGAGCGTGCTGTCCAGCATTGGTGCGCCCGACTGGACTCGAACCAGTACGCCGTAAAGGCTGAGAATTTTAAGTCCTCTGCGTCTACCCATTCCGCCACGGGCGCTCGCAGGCATTGTAGGCCAAGCTGGGTAGGCCAGGGCTTGACGCGGTGTACGACACGCGCCGGTGGCAAGCGTCAGCGCGTGGGAAGTCGCGATGAACACCATAAAACGCGGAGCGTGCGGGCGCAGTCTCGCAGACCGGATCGGGCGGGTCGATGGCTAGCGTTCGCTGCGAACTCGCTGATCGCGCGAAGCGCCGCCCGGCGCGGCGGTCCCCGCGTCCAGGGCAGCCAGGCGTTGGAGAAGCTGTTCAATGATGTCGCGCAACAGCGCGCCCGCGCGGGCGCCATCGCCGGCACGCAGCGCGTCGATGATCTGCCGGCGCTGTCTGGTGAACAGGCCGGTCAGACCCAGGCGGCGGGCGACGAAGCGCGCACGCACGTCCCAGGCCATGGACTCCCAGGCGCGCAGGAAGGCACGATTGCCGGACATCGCCACGATGCGACGATGGAAATCCACCGAGGCGCTCATGTAAGTCTCGTGATCGTGGGTCTGCGCCGCGCGGCGCATGATTTTGAGCGCGTCTTCGAGCGCTTCGAGATCGGCGGCCGCGCAGGGCACCGCCCGCCGCGCGGCGGCCTCCTCGATCTCGGCGCGCAGTTCGTAGGCCTCGCGCAGCTCGTGTTCGTCGAGCTCGCGCACGCGCGTGCCGCGGTAATGCACGGTTTCCAGAAGACCCACCGCTTCCAGTTCGCGCAGCGCCTCGCGCACCGGCGCCTGGCTAACATTGAACTCGCGCGCCAGCGCCATTTCTTTGAGGCGCGTGCCCGGCGGCATGCGGCCGTCGAGGATGCGCGAAACGATGGCTTCGCGCACTTGTTCGCGCATACAGCAGCGGCGCACGATCATCGGCCGGCTCTCCTTCAGCGCGCCGCCGCGGCGTCGGCGAGTTCGGCACGGTTCCAGCCGCCGCCGAGTGCCTTGACCAATTGCACGGCGGCGCTGAAGCGCCGGGTCAGAATGTTCAGCGCGGACGACTGCGCCTGCAACAGGGCGTTCTGCGCGAACACCACTTCCAGATTGCTGGCGATGCCGCCGCGGTAGCGTTGCTCGGCCTGGGCGAGGCTGCGCTGGGCCGCGGCGACGGCGGCACGCTGGCTCGCCTGTTCTTGTGCGAGCTGTCGTTGTGCCGCGAGCTCGTCCTCGACCTCGCGGTAGGCTTCGAGCACCGTGCTGCGATAATCCGCCACCGCTTCATCGTAGGCGCCGCGCGCTTGCTGCGAAAGGGCCCGGCGCCGGCCGCCGTCGAACACGGTGAGCACCGCGCTGGGACCCAGCGACCACAGGCGGCTCGGCGCGTCGATCCAAGAAGCGGCATGGGCGGACTCCCAGCCCGCACTCGCGCCGATGCCGAACACCGGGAACCAGGCCGCGCGCGCGACGCCGATCTCGGCATTGGCCGCCGCCACGCGGCGCTCGGCAGCCGCCACGTCCGGTCGGCGTTCGAGCAGTTCCGAGGGGGCACCAGGATCCAGCGTCGGGGGCTCGGCGGACAGCGGCAGCGGTTCGACGTGAAACGCAGGGGCCGGTTCGCCGACCAAGACGGCGATGGCGTGCTCGAGCTGGGCGCGGATCAGACGTTGCTCCGCCGCCTGGGTACGCGCGGATTCGAGCTGGGTGCGTGCCTGGTCCACGTCGACGGCAGCGGCGATACCGCCGCGATAACGGTTCTCGGTCAGCGTCAGGGCGCGCTCGTAGGCGGCCACGGTCTGGTCGAGCAGCGCGATGCTCGCGTCGGCGCCGCGCAGCATGAAGTAATCGGTCGCCAGTTCGGCATGCGTCGCGAGATCCACGGCGGCGAGATCCGCGGCGCTGGCCTGCGCCTGGGCGTGCGCGGCGTCGAGCGCGCTGCGCACGCGGCCCCAGACGTCGATCTCGTAGGAGACGTCCGCTTCCAGCGTGTAGTCGTCGTAGATTTGCGGAGTGGCCGGCGAAAACCGCGGGCTGTTGCGGGACAGGCGCGTGCGCGTGAGTCCCGAGCCGAGCGTGACGGACGGAAAGTAATCGGCGCGAGCCAGACGGACCGCCGCGCGCGCCTGCATGAGTCGGGCAAAGGCGGCTTTGAGGTCCTGATTCGCGGCACCGATTTTGTTTTCCAGCGCATTCAAGGTGGCGTCGTCGAATAGCCTCCACCAGGCGCCGCGCGGTAGCGCGTCGGCCGGTTGCGCCGGCTTCCATTCACCTAGCTCCTGGTACGCTGCGGGCGGCGCCGGCGTCGAAGGCACACCATAGCGGGGTGCCAGCGAGCACGCCGACAGCGCCGCGGCGAGCGCGGCCCAGCCGAACCCCACGCAAGTCCGGTTCATGTCCTGGGCTGAGGGCTGGCGGGCGTTTCCACCACCGTCACCCGCTCGCCCTCGGCGATGGCATCGGGCGGGTTGACGATGACGCGGTCGTCCGGCGCGAGGCCCGCGAGCACTTCCACCGTGTTGCCGAAGTCGCGGCCGAGCGTGAGGGTCTTGAGCCTGACGCGATCGTCGCGGCCCACAGTGGCGACCTGCATGCCTTGCGGGCGGAACAACAGGGTGTTGGCGGACAGCCGCAGGCTGCCGGGCACGGGTGCAAGGCGGAAATGGACTTCGGCGTAGGCGCCGGGCAGCAGCTCGCCGTTGGGGTTGTCGGTCTGGAGTTCCACCTGCATGGTACGAGTGGCCGGGTCGATGGCCGAGGCCATGTTCACCAGCTCGGCGGGATAGGTCTTGTCCGGATGCTCGGTGAAGTGCAGTTCGGCCTCCATGCCAGGGCGCAGTTGCGGCACCTGCGCTTGCGGGACTTCCACGTAGATGCGCAGTCGATGAGTGTCGGCGAGGTGGAACAACTCGCGCGCGGTGCCGCTGCCGGCATCGATCAGGTCGCCGAGGTCCACGTTGCGCGCCGTGACCACGCCGTCGAAGGGCGCGACGATGCGCTTGAAGCGCTCCAGCTCGCGCAGCCGCGCGACATTGGCCTGCGCCGAGGCGACCAGCGCGCGCTTGGCGGCCGCGTCGCCCAGCGCGTTGTCCGCATCCTGCTTGGACACCGAGTCGGTGGCGAGCAGGGCCCGGTAGCGTTCGGCGGTGATCTGCGCGAGCCGCTCGTTGGCCTGCGCGGTGGCGAGATCGGCTTGGGCCTGGCGCAACTGCTGGTCCACTTCCGGCGTGTCGATTTCGGCCAGGATCTGGCCGGCCTTGACGCGCGCGCCGAGATCCACGAACCAGCGCTTGAGGTAGCCGCTGGTGCGGGCATAGATGGGCGCGTCATACCAGGCCCGCACGTTGCCCGGCAGGATCAACTCCTCGTTGCGTGCCGGTGGGCTCGGTCGGGTGACCGCCACGATGAGTTGGGCAGCCGTGGCTTCCTTGCGTAAGGCGGTCTGCGCTAGGATGCGATGGGCGATGCCCCAGCCGGCGAGCGCGACGGCGAGCGCCGCGAGCAGCAGTCCGGCACGGGCGATGCCGCGCGGCGGCTGCGGCGGCGTGGGAAAAGAATGCGGGAAATCGGACATGGGAGCTCGATCAGGGTAGCTTCGCGTGGTCGCGGCGGCCGTGGATCAGGGAAAAAACCACTGGCACGAAGAACAGGGTGGCCACCGTGGCGAACAGCAGTCCGCCGATGACGGCACGGCCCAGCGGCGCGTTCTGTTCGCCGCCTTCGCCCAGACCCAGCGCCATGGGCACCATGCCGACGATCATGGCCAGCGCCGTCATCAGCACCGGGCGGAAGCGGGTGAAGCCGGCTTGCAGCGCGGCCTCGGCGGCAGTCTGGCCCTCGCGCATGCGCTCGCGCGCGAAACTGACCACCAGGATGCTGTTGGCGGTGGCCACGCCCATGCACATGATCGCGCCGGTCAAGGCCGGCACGCTGAGCGTGGTGCCGGTGAGGAACAGCATCCACACGATGCCGGACAGCGCCGCCGGCAGCGCGGTGATGATGATGAAGGGGTCGAGCCAGGACTGGAAGTTGACCACGATCAAAAGATAGATCAGCACGATCGCGCCGATCAGCCCTAGCAACAGACCGCCGAACGAGGCGGTCATGGTCTCCGCCTGCCCGCGGATTGCGACTTGCGACCCGCGCGGCAGGCGGCTGGCCGACTCGGAGACGATGCGGTGCACGGCGCGCGCGACCGAGCCCAGGTCCGTGTCCTGCACCGCGCCGTAGATGTCCAGCGTCGGGCGCGCGTTGTAATGCGTCACCACTTCGGGGCCGGCGCTGCGCGAGACGCTGGCCAGATTGCTCAGGATCTGCGGCGGGTCGGCACCGCCGGCGCCGCCGTTCGCGCCGTTGCCGATCGGCAGGTTCAGCAGGTCCTGCAAGGAATGCAGGGCATACTGCGGAGCTTGCACGACGACGTTGTACTGCACGCCGGTCTTGGGGTCGGCCCAGAAGCTCGGCGCGGTCTGGAAGCTGCCGGACAGCGAGATCAGCAGATCGCTGGCCACGTCGTACTGGGACAGGCCGAGCTGGGCGGCGCGGGTGCGGTTGACTTCCACGTCGAGCTGCGGGTAGTTGAACGTCTGCTGCAGGCGCAGGTCCACGGCGCCGGGGATACGCCGCAGCTTGGGCAGCAGGGTTTCGGCGAAGGCGCGGTTGCCCGCAAGGTCGAAGCCGCTGATCTGTACGTCGAACGGCGCCGGCAAGCCGAAGTTGAGGATCTGGCTGACGATGTCCGCCGGCGGGAACGAGAACGTCACGCCCGGAAACCGGCGCGGCAGCTCGCGGCGCAGGATGCGGACATAGTCGGCGCTAGAGTGATGGTTGGGCGCCAGGGTGAGCATGATGTCGGCGTCGCCGGGTCCCACAGGAGCCGAGGTACTGTAGGCGAGGTTGATGCCGCTGTTGGGCACGCCGATGTTGTCCACCACGCTCACCAGCTCGCGCACAGGGATGATTTTTCGGATCTCGGCTTCGACCGCGTCGCACAGTGGCGCCGTGTCCTCGATGCGCGTGCCGCTGCGCGCGCGCAGGTGCAGGCGAATCTGACCGCTGTCCACGGACGGGAAGAAGTCTTCGCCCAAGAAAGGGGCAAGTCCGTAACTCGCCGCGCCGGCGGCCATGAACACCGCGGCGAACGCCACCGGCCGCGTCAGCGCTGCGGCGAGCAGCGCGTGGTAGCGCGCGCGGAATGCGGCGAAGCGCTGCTCGAAGCCGTGCTGCCAGCGCATGAGCCGATTGCGCCGCCTTTCGGGGTCGTGTAGGGCAGCCTGCGCTCTGAGCCAGTATTTGGCCAGGGTTGGCACCAGCGTGCGCGACAGCAGGTAGGAGGCGAGCATGGCGAATACCACCGCCTCGGCCAGCGGGACGAACAGATATTTGGCGATGCCGCCCAGAAAGAACATCGGGATGAAGACGATGCAGATCGACAAGGTCGAGACCAGCGCCGGCAGGGCGATCTGGCGGGCGCCATCGAGGATGGCGGTCTCGACGTCCTTGCCCTGTTCCAGGTGCCAGTTCATGTTTTCGATCGTGACCGTGGCGTCGTCCACCAGGATGCCTACCGCCAGCGCCAGGCCGCCGAGCGTCATGATGTTGATGGTTTCGCCCAACATCGATAGACAGACGATCGAGGCCAGCACCGACAGCGGGATCGAGATGGTGATGATGAGCGTCGAGCGCCAGGAGCCGAGGAACAGCAGAATCATCAGGCCGGTCAGCGCCGCCGCGATCACGCCTTCGCGGATCACGCCGGCGACCGCCGCGCGCACGAACAGCGACTGGTCGCCGATCGCTTCCACCGACATGCCCGGGGGCATTTCGGCACGAATCTGGGGCAGGAGGTGCTTGATGCCGCTCACCACCGCCAGGGTCGAGGCGCTGCCGGTCTTGAGCACGCTCATCAGTACCGCGCGATGACCATCGACCCGCACGATGTTGGTCTGCGGGGCGGAACCGTTGTGCACCTGGGCGACGTCGCGCACATAAATCATCGCGCCATTGCGGTCGGCGCGGATCGGCAGGTCGTTGAGTTCCTCGAGGACGCGCGGACTGGCGTTGAGGTTGACGAAATACTCGAAGCCGCCGATTTTCTGGGTCCCGGCGGGCAGGATCAGGTTCTGCGCACCGATGGCGTTGCTGACGTCCTGGGCGGTCAGGCCGCGTGCGCGCATTTTTTGTGGATCGATGTCGACCTGGATCTGGCGGATGGCGCCGCCGTAAGGGTAGGGCAGCGCGGCGCCGGCGACGGTGGCGAGCTGGGTGCGGATGAAGCTGTTGCCGAAATCGAAGATGTCGGCCTCGGACATCGACGGGCTCGACAAGGCCAGGTTGAGGATCGGTACGCTGGAGGCGTCGTAGGCCAGGATGAAGGGCGAGGAGGTCCCGGGCGGCGTCAGGCGCAACAGCGTCTGGGAGATCGAATTGATCTGCGACAGCGCCAGGTCTTCGTTGACGTGGGGCTGGAAGAAATACTTGACCAGTCCGGTGCCGTCGAGCGACAGGGACTCGGTGTGCTCGATGTCGTTGACCGTGGTCGAGGCCACGCGCTCGGAAAAGCCCACGATGCGCTGGGCCATGTCCTGCGGCGACAGACCGGAGTATTTCCACACCACCGCGACCACCGGGATACGGATTACCGGGAAGATATCGACCGGCGTGCGCAGGATGGCGAACACGCCCAGCAGCACGATCAGCAGCGCCAGCACGATGAACGTGTACGGGCGTTGCAGGGCGATGCGGACGATCCACATGGCGTGTTCCTTCGCGGGTGCGCCGTCGACAGCAGGAGGGAGGGCGCCGACGACGATGGCGGCGCATCATAACCGCTAGATTATCGATAATCAATAATCATGCAGGGGTGAATCGACGGCGACCGCCCGACCGAGGCGCCGTCCGTTCTCGGCGCACGGGCGGCCGCCGGCGCCGCCTGCCATGCGGCGCCGTGCCGGCAGAGAAAAAGATTTAAGAACGCGCGCCGCGTCAGCGGTCGCGGAAATGCGTTTCGACGCGCTCGTCCTGATCCTTGACGTCCACGCAGACCGTGGCGGTCGGCCGTGCCAGCAGACGCGGGATGCCGATCGGCTCGCCGGTCTTGACGCAGTAGCCGTATTCGCGGTCGCGGATGCGGCGCAGCGCCTCGTCGATCTTGCGCAGCAGCATGGATTCGCGCTCGCGCAGCCGCAGATCCAGCCAGTGTTCTTCTTCGGCGGTGGCGCGATCGGCGGGATCGGCAAAGACTTCGCGCTGATGCAGGCGTTCTTTGACGTCCACCTCGCGCGCCAGCACCTCCTCGCGCATCTTCAGCAGCCGCTGGCGGAAGAATTCGAGCTGGACGTCGTTCATGTATTCGGAATCCGGCATCGCGCGGATGTCGTCTTCCGTGAGTTCGGTACCGTTGAGCGGGGCGCGCGCACGCCGCACCGCGACCGGCTTGGCCGTCGGCGTGTGCTTGGCCGGCGCCGGGCGCGGCGCCGGTTTCGTTACAGCGTGGGGAACAGCGGAGGTTGCGGCGCTTCCGGTTCCGCGCTCGGCGGGGCGGGCGGACTCGGCGGCGTGGCTTGCACCTCGGGCGCCGGCGGCGGCGGTGGCGTGGGCGCCGTGACGCTGGGCGCTACCGGGCGCGGCTTTTTTTTTTCGATCATGGCCCGCGGCTGCGGTGCCGCCTTCTTGGCGGCGACTTTCCTGGCCGCTGGCTTTTTCGCCGCTTTCTTGGGCGTCTTCGGAGCCGCTTTCTTGGCGGCCGGTTTGGCCGCGCGCTTGGCAGCCGCTTTCTTCAATAATTTCTTGACCGCCTTGACCGCACTCCTCGCTGCCGACTTCTTCGCCGCTTTCCGGACGGCGGGTTTTTTCTTTGCCTTGGACTTTGCCGGGCTCTTTTTGCTGGTCACCGGTGTCTCCGTGCTAAGCAAACGGTAAGTTAGATTAAGGCGCACAGCGCCTCGAAGCTCGCGCGTTATAGCACCCGTCCCGAACAACGTCAATGAAAAATCGCGACCGCTGGCAGCCCCGGGCAACGCTCGACGCGCTGCGCGCCCGCGCGCGTCTGTACGAGGCCTTGCGAGGCTATTTCGCGGGACAGGGCGTGCTGGAAGTGGAGACCCCCATCCTGTCGGTTGCGGCCACCGTGGACCCCTCGATCGACAGTTTCCGGGTTTCTGCCGCCGGGTCCGAACAGCACCTCCCGCATGCCGGCCACTGGCTGCAGACCTCGCCGGAGTTCGCCATGAAGCGCCTGCTCGCCGCCGGCTCGGGGCCGATCTGGCAACTCGCGCGGGTGTTCCGCGCCGGGGAGCAGGGACGCCACCACAATCCGGAGTTCACGCTGCTGGAATGGTACCGTCCGGGTTGGGACCATCACCGCCTGATGAACGAGGTGGAAAGCCTGCTGCGCGCGGTCGGCGTCGCCGCACCGGGGCCCTGGCCGCGGATGAGCTACCGCGAGGCCTTCCTGCACCACGCCGGAATCGATCCCTTCGAGGCCGATCTCGCTGCCCTGCGTGCGGCTTGCGCAGACCAGGCCGCCTACGCCGAGTCCCCGGCGTCTCCGGTGTCGCGCGATTTCTACCTCGACCTGCTGATGGCGCACGCGGTGGGTCCACGGCTGGGGGTGGCACAGCCCGAGTTCGTGTTCGATTTTCCCGCCAGCCAGGCGGCGCTGGCGCGGATTCGTCCCGGCCCGCCGCCGGTGGCCGAACGCTTCGAACTGTTCTGGAAGGGGATGGAACTGGCCAACGGTTTCCACGAATTGAGCGACGCGGCCGAGCAGCGCGCGCGATTTCTCGCCCAGCAGGAGACACGGCGCGCGCAGGGACGCGAGGTGCCCCCCTACGACGAGCGTCTGATCGAGGCTCTGGACGCGGGTCTGCCGGATTGCGCCGGCGTGGCGCTGGGCGTGGACCGTCTGCTCATGCTACTGCTCGACCTGCCGGAGCTGGCGGATACCCTGGCCTTCGATTTCGAGCGAGCGTAAGGCGCGCCAGGCTTGCGCTCGCGCATTCAGAGCAGGGCGCTGACCGCCGCGGGCAGCTTGTAGCGTTTGTTGGCGAACAACTTGGTCAGCAGCAGCGTGAGCCACTGGCGCGAGCTGGTGAAACTGCGCAATACGATGTAGCGGTCGGGGCCTTCCGACTCCAGCTCGTAGCGTTCGATGGTGGCCGTCACCGGCTCGCGCTCGCCTTTGAGCAGGGCCTTGACCGTCAGGCGATTGTTGGCGGAGTCGATGCTGCATTCCAGGATCTCCCCGTAAGCGCCCAGTTTGTCGTTGACGTACGCCTTCAGCGCCAGCGCCAGCGCGCCGTCTTTCATGCCTCGCGCCATATTGCGTAGCATGACTCCTCCCCGGTGGATCGAACCTCTGAATCTGAAGCTGCGCAGCGACCTGCCGCACTGACGGAACTGGAGTTCGCGGCGCGCCTTTCAAAGAATATCGGAAGCGTAAGCCGCCAGCCGCGAGCGTTCGCCGCGCGCCAGGGTGACGTGGCCGCCGTGCGGCCAGCCGCGGAAGCGGTCCACGACATAGGTCAGGCCGGAGGTGGTTTCCGACAGGTAAGGCGTGTCGATCTGCGACAGGTTGCCGATGCAGATCATCTTGCTGCCGGGGCCGCAGCGGGTGATCAGGGTCTTCATTTGCTTGGGCGTCAGGTTCTGCGCCTCGTCGATGATGATGTAGCGGTTCAAGAAGGTGCGGCCGCGCATGAAATTGAGGCTGCGGATCTTGATGCGCTTGGACAGCAAGTCGTTGGTGGCGGCGCGCTCCCAATCGCCGGCATTGCTGGTCTGGGTCAGCACTTCCAGGTTATCCATCAGCGCCCCCATCCAGGGCGTCATCTTCTCCTCCTCGGTGCCGGGCAAAAAGCCGATGTCTTCGCCCAGCGGTACGGTCACGCGGGTCATGATGATCTCGCGGTAGCGCGGCTCGTCCAGGGTCTGGGCCAGGCCCGCGGCGAGCGCCAGCAGGGTCTTGCCGGTGCCGGCCGCGCCGAGCAGGGTGACGAAGTCGATCTCGGGGTCGAGCAGCAGGTTGAGCGCGAAGTTCTGTTCCCGGTTCTTGGCGTGGATGCCCCACACCGGCGTCTTGCCGGCGCGGTAGTCGCGGATCACCTGCAGAGTGGCGCTGCGCTCGTCCTTGGCCAGCACGCGCAGCTCCAGGCCACGCTCGGCTTCGTCCGGCAGATAGAGGTACTCGTTGACGTACCAGTCCTTCACCAGCGGTCCCGACACGCGGTAGCAGGCGCGGCCCCGCTCGTCCTGCCAGGACTCCATCTTGTCGCCGTGGGTCTGCCAGAAGTCCGCCGGCAACTGGACATGGCCGGTGTAGAGCAGATCCAGGTCTTCCAGCACCTGGTCGTTGTAATAGTCCTCGGTGTGGACCCCGACGATGGCGGCCTTGATGCGCAGGTTGATGTCCTTGGACACCAGGGTCACGCGGCGGCCGGGGTGTTCGCTCTGCAGCGCCAGCGCGGTGATCAGGATGGAGTGATCGGGCTTGGAGCCGGGCAGCAGCGGCGGCAGCGAGGCGTCGGGCGGCCGGGTCTGGAAGTACAGTCGGCCGCTGGCCGGCGCACCGTGTCCGCCGTTACCGCGCGACGACGGCGCGGGTAGCGGCAGGCCCTTCTCGATCTGCGCGTGGTCCTTGTCGCGCATCATCTCTTCGAGGAAGCGGCTGACCTGGCGCGCGTTGCGCGCGACTTCGCTGGTACCTTTCTTGGCCGCGTCCAGTTCTTCGAGCACCACCATCGGGATGAACAGGTCGTGTTCCTCGAAGCGGAACAGGCTGGCGGGGTCGTGCATCAGCACGTTGGTGTCGAGAACGAAGATTTTCTTTTTCACGTCGGGCGCGACCGCGCGCGCCCGCAGCGGGGCGACGGCGGCGATGGAGGGCGGTTGTTTCAAGGCAGAAGATTTAGAGCGCTTTCACCGCTTGCAGAACTTCGGCGGCATGGCCCTTGGGCGAGACCTTGCGCCAGATTTTACGCAACACGCCCTGCGCGTCGAACAGGAACGTGCAGCGCTCGATGCCGAGGTATTTGCGGCCGTACATGCTTTTTTCGACGATGGCGCCGAAGGCCTCGCACAGCTTGCCGTCGGCGTCGGACAGCAAAGCGTAGGGGAACCCGAACTTGGCGCAGAACCCGTCGTGCGACTTCACGCTGTCCCTGGACACGCCCACGATGTCGGCCCCGGCCTTGACGAAGTCCGGGTAGTGCGCGGTGAACTCCTGGCCTTCCAGCGTGCAGCCTGGCGTGTTGTCCTTGGGGTAGAAATACACCACCAGTTTTTTGCCCCGGTAGTCCTTGAGGCTCAACTCGCGGCCGCCGCTGGCGGGGAGCTTCAGGGCGGGCGCCTTGTCGCCGATTTTCAGGCTCATCTTGATCGGGGTTCAGCTCTTGATCGGATCCAGCATACCGTCGGCATTGAGATCGTCGCACAAATCCATAAAGGATTCGCGCAGCGCCTGCGGATGCTGGTTGACCGGCACGTGCAGCACCATCTGCACGCTGACCATGCCGGCCCCGGTGTGGGTCGATTGATACTTCTGGGTGGACATTTCCGCCACCTGCACGTCCTGACTGTGGAAGAACTCCAGCAGGTGCACCAGCAGATCGGGTTGCTGCGGGGCGATCACGTCGGCGGCATAGGGGCGGAAGTCCGGGTTCTGCTCGCGCGGCGCACAGCGCTGGAAGCGCACCTGCAAATCGAGTTTCTCGGCGATTCCGGGCAAGGCGGTCTCCAGCCGACCCAGCGCGCTCCAGTTGCCGGACACGACCAGATTGGCGGTCAGCCGATCGCCGATCGGCGCGATGCGGCAATCCTCCACTTCGCAGCCGCGCTCGCGGATCGCCTTGAACAGCTCCAGCGCCAACTGCGGTCGCGGGGTGGCGAGGACGGAGATCGACAGGAGGTTCTCGGAATTGGGAGCCATCGGGTGTCTGGGTCAGGGATTTCTAGAGATGTCGGGGGATGTCGGGCGCGGCGACCGCGGCGGCAGCACGGGCCGCTTCGTTATAATGCCACTTTGACCGCGCCAAGTTTACCCCGCCGCCGGCGGTTCGCATGAATCTACCCTCGCTTCAGGGCAGCATCGTCGCCCTCGTCACCCCGATGACCGCGGACGGTGCGGTCGATTTCGCCGCGCTGGAACGCCTGGTCGAATGGCACATCGCCGAGGGCACCGACGGCATCGTGGCGGTCGGCACCACCGGCGAGTCGGCCACGCTCGACGTGGCCGAGCACGTGGAGGTCATCCGCCGCACGGTCAAGGCCGCACGCGGCCGCATCCCGGTGATCGCCGGCACCGGCGCCAACGCCACGCGCGAGGCGATCGAGCTCACGGCGGCCGGCAAGGATGCCGGCGCGGTCGCCTGCCTGCTGGTGACGCCGTATTACAACAAGCCGCCGCAGGAAGGGCTCTACCGTCACTACAAAGCCGTGGCCGAGGCGGTGGACGTGCCGATCCTGCTCTACAACGTGCCCGGCCGCACCGGCTGCGACCTGCAGCCGGCCACCGTCGCGCGACTGGCGCAGATTCCCAACATCGTCGGCCTCAAGGAGGCCAAGGGCGAACTCGGCCGCACGCGCGAGCTGCTGGCGCTCAAGCTTCCGCCGCGCTTCACCCTGCTGTCCGGCGACGACGCCACGGCCTGCGAATCCATCCTGCTCGGCTTCCGCGGCGACATCTCGGTGACCGCCAACGTCGCGCCCCGGTTGATGCACGAGATGTGCGCGGCGGCGGCCTGCGGCGACGGGCCGCGCGCGCGCGAGCTCGACCGGCGTCTGCAGCCGCTGCACAAAAACCTGTTCCTCGATCCCAACCCGATCCCGGTCAAGTGGGCGCTGCATCAGATGGGCCGCATCGGCCCCGGCATCCGCTTGCCGCTGGTGCCGCTGGATCCCTCACACCATGCCGCGGTGCGCGAGGCCCTGGGCGCGGCCGGAGTCCTATCGTGAATCTGTTCCTGAGATTGGCCGGCGTCTCGGCCGCATTGTCGGTGGCGGCCTGTGCCGCCAACGGCTATTGCTTGAGCCAGCAGCGCTACGACCATGCCGCTTCGGTGCCGCCCATCCACGGCGGCGAGGGTCTGGAAGTGCCCAGCGCGCCGACCGCGCTCAAGGTGCCGCCGGCGCCGGCGGTGGACGTGCCCTACGGCGCGCGCGTCCCCGATCCGCAGCGCCCCGGCCACACCAAGATCGAGTGCCTGGACCAGCCGCCGCCCATGCCCTCGCCACAGGCGCTCGCTGGCGCGCCGCAATAGCCGCGGAAAGAAAAGCCTGCTGCCCGGCGGTTAAAATGCCAGGCCGCAGGCCAGACTCCGACAGGGACGGAGGCGAGCGGGGCCGATATTCCGGAGGGATGTCCGAGTGGTTTAAGGAGCACGCCTGGAAAGCGTGTATAGGGCCAAAAGCCCTATCGAGGGTTCGAATCCCTCTCCCTCCGCCACTTCCGTGAAAAGACTCCGTGCAGGTTTCCGCACGGGGTTTTCTTGCCAGCGTTCAACCCAGCAGCGCGGCGCGCGCCGGATGCGAGGCGGTTGCCCAAGACCTCGCCCGAACTGGCTCAGGTTACGGCTTTTGCTTTTTCGCCCGAATGAATAGCCTTGCGTCCTGGGCTTGGAGCCGAGCGGGGACGAGACGATGCGGCAGGCCACGATGCGGGCGATGGTGCTGGAGCGGGCGGGCGGACCGTTGCAGTGGCGCGAGCGTCCGCTGCCGGCGCCGGCGCCGGACGAGGTGTTGATCGAAGTCGAGGCTTGCGGCGTGTGCCGCACCGATCTGCATCTGCTCGATGCCGAGCTGCCCGGCATCGCCTATCCCATCGTGCCCGGCCATCAAGTGGTGGGCCGCGTTGCGGCGCTCGGTGCCGAAGTCCACGGCCGGCCGCTCGGCGAGCGGGTCGGGGTGTGCTGGCTGGGCTGGGCGTGCGGCGCGTGCGAGTACTGCCGCGCCGGGCAGGAGAATCTCTGCGATCGCGCGCGCTTCACCGGCTATCAGCTCGACGGCGGCTACGCCACGCACTGCCTGGCCAAGGCGGACTTCGTCCTGCCGCTGCCGGAAGCGGTCGCGCCGCTCGCGCTGGCGCCGCTTCTGTGCGCGGGACTGATCGGCTACCGCGCGCTGCGGTTCTGCGGCACGGCGCGGCGGCTGGGCTTGTACGGTTTCGGCGCCGCAGCGCACCTGATCGCGCAGGTCGCGCGCTGGCAAGGCCGCGAGGTCTATGCCTTCACGCGGCCGGGCGACCGCGAAGGCCAGGCTTTTGCGCGCGGCCTCGGCGCGGTCTGGGCTGGCGGCTCGGACGAGCCGCCGCCGCGACCGCTGGACGCGGCGATCATTTTCGCCGCCGCGGGCGAGCTGGTGCCGGGCGCGCTCGCCGCGCTGCGCAAGGGCGGGACCGTGGTGTGCGGCGGCATTCACATGAGCGACATCCCGAGCTTCCCCTACCAGATTCTGTGGGGCGAACGCGGCGTCAGAAGCGTGGCCAATCTCACCCGCGCGGACGCGCGCGAGTTCCTGCGCCTGGCGCCCCAGGTGCCGGTGCGCGCCGAGTCGTGCGTCTATCCGCTCGAGGCGGCCAACGAGGCGCTGGCCGACCTGCGCGCCGGGCGGATTCGCGGCGCAGCGGTGCTGGCGGCGAAAAACACGGGCTAAATGCCCATCGAGGCCAGCGCCGAAACGATTTGGCCGAGACTGGCGGTGAGACGCGGATGCTCGACCTCGAAGCGGGTGACGGCGTCGTCGAGCTCGGCCAGCAGGTTCTCGCGCTGTTCGGACTCCGGCGCTTGCTCGAGCTGTTGCTCGATGGCTGCGAGCAGGCGCAGCAGCTCTTGGCGCACGGCGCTGTCGTGCAGATCCGGCTTCTGCAGCTCGGCGCGCAGGCGCTCTATTTTCGCACGCAGGTCTTGTGGGTTCATGGCTGCCCTCGGCGATTGGCCAGCGTGGATTCTAAGCGGCTTGTTGGCCGCCGTGGCGTCGTCAAGAATGCGCACGCGCGGTCGCCGCGGTCGGGACGCGGTCGGCGCATGATGGAGAATCGGGGAATGGACCACAGTAGCCCGCAGATCCCTGCGCCGGTCGTCCGCGAGCGCTGCCTGCGCCTGCTCAGTTACAACATGCAGGTTGGCCTGCCGACGCGACATTACGGCGATTATCTGGCCGGCGCCTGGCGCCACGTGCTGCCGTCGGCGGCGCGCGCAGCGCAGGAACGGCTGGAGCGCATCGCCGAGCTGGTCGCGCCTTACGACTTCGTCGCCCTGCAGGAGGCCGACGCGGGCAGCCTGCGCACGCGCGGCGTCAATCAACTGGAATTTCTTGCACGCCGTGCCGGCTTCGCCCACTGGGGACTGTCGGTGACGCGCAATCTGCATCCGGTGGCGCGGCACAGCCTGGGTTTTCTCAGCCGTCTCGCGCCCGAACGCGTGCACGAACACCGCCTGCCTTCGCGCATCCCCGGACGCAGCGCGCTGGCGGTGGAGCTGGGCGCGGAAGCCGGCGGGCTGGTGCTGATGCTGACGCACCTGTCCCTGGGCGAGACCGCGCGCCGGCGCCAGCTCGATTTCCTCGGCAAGCGCGTGCCGCCCGACCGGCCGTTCGTGCTGATCGGGGATCTCAACTGCGGGCCGGAAGACCTGCGGCGTCACGGCGCATTGCACGCCGCGGGACTGCGCATCCACGCCGAGTCACCGGCGACCTATCCGAGCTGGCGCCCGTACCGCTGTCTCGATCATGTGCTTTTGTCTCCCCACTTGCGCTTGCAAAAGCTGGAAACCTTGCCGCAGACCGCTTCGGATCATCTGCCGCTGGCGGCGGAAATCCTGGTGCCCATGCCGTGAGCGAGCTGTTGAGTCATCCGCTGTGGAACCGCGCGTTGCTGGTGCTGTATGCCGCCTCGGCGCTGGCCACTGCGGTGCACGCCCTGCTCAACAAACGCGATCCACGCTCCGCCTGGGGCTGGATCTCGGTGTGCTGGCTGTTCCCGCTGGCTGGCGCGGTGCTGTATCTGCTGTTCGGCATCAACCGCGTGCAGACGCGCGCCCAGCGCCTGGTGGGTGCGACCGAACTCCCGGCGCCTGCGACCCGCAGCCTGCCGGCGGCGGTCCATGCGCTGCGGCTGTCGGCGATCGACGCGGTGGAACTGTCGGAGCTGGTGCGCATCGGAGACGCGGTCACCGGTCGGCCCCTGGTGGGCGGCAATCGCATCGTGCCCCTGCATAACGGCGAACAGGCCTATCCGGCCATGCTGGAGGCGATCGACCGCGCGCGGCACACGGTGGATTTCGCCACCTATTTGTTCCGCCCCGGGCAGGCCGGCGAACGCTTCGCCGAAGCCCTGGCCGCGGCGCAACGGCGCGGCGTGACGGTGCGGGTGCTGCTCGACGGCGCGGCGGATTTCTTCTACCGCCCGCGCGCCAGCCGCCTGCTCGCGCGCCATGGCGTACGCGCCGAGCTGTTCCTGCCGCTGCGCTGGTTTCCGCCCATGCTGCACATCAATCTGCGCAACCATCGCAAGCTGCTGCTGGTCGATGGCCGCGTGGCGTTTACCGGCGGCATGAACATCGCCGACTGGCACTATGTGGAACGTCCGCAGCGCCGGCCGGTGGCCGATCTGCACTTCGCCCTCGAAGGTCCGGTGGTGGCGCAGATCGCCGAGGCCTTCGCCGCCGACTGGCAGTTCGCCACCGGCATGGCCATCGAACGGGCGCCCGATCCGCCCGCGGTCTCCGACGGCGTGGCCGCGCGGGTCATCACCGACGGGCCGAACGAGGATCTCGACAAGCTGCAGATGGTGCTGCTCGGCGCCATCGCCTGCGCGCACCGGCGGGTGTGGATCATGACGCCGTATTTCATTCCCAGCCCGCAACTGGTCGCGGCGCTGCAGTCCGCGGCCTTGCGCGGAGTGGACGTGAGCCTGGTGCTGCCGGCGAAAAGCGATCAGTTCTGGGTGGACGCCGCCTCGCGCAACCATCTTCCGGCGCTGCTGCAGCGCGCGGTGCGGGTCTATTACCGGCCGGCGCCGTTCGCCCACACCAAGCTGTTCGTGATGGATCACTACTATGCGCAGCTCGGCTCCGCCAACCTCGACAACCGCAGCCTGCGGCTGAACTTCGAGCTGGTGGTGGAGACTTTCGACACCGCGCTGGTGGAGAAGCTGGCGCGGCATTTCGAGCAGGTCCGCGCCATGAGCCGCGAGCTGTCGTACGCGGAGCTGGCCGCGCGGCCGCCCGCGGCGCGGCTGCGCGACGCCTTCTTCTGGCTGTTCTCGCAGTACTTGTAGCCGCATCGACGCAAGCCGGCGGCGGCAAAGCGAACCGCGGCCGTGCGCCGATGTGTTAAAAGGGCGCTCAGAAACCAGGAGCGGTCGCGATGCAAGAACCTTACGACGTACTGATCATCGGCGCCGGCTTGTCGGGCATCGGCATGGCCTGCCATCTGACGAAGGAGTGTCCCGACAAGCGCTACGCGATCCTGGAGCGCCGGCGCGCGATCGGCGGCACCTGGGACTTGTTCCGCTATCCGGGGATCCGCTCGGACTCGGACATGTTCAGTTTCGGTTACCGCTTCCGGCCCTGGCACGAGCTCAAGGTACTGGCCGACGGGCCGGCGATCCGTCGCTACGTGACCGAGACCGCGCGCGAGTACGGCGTGGACCGCCACATCCAGTTCGGACTCAAGACCACGCGCGCCGAATGGTCGTCCGCCCAGCGCTGCTGGACGGTGACGGCGCTGGACGAGACCAGCGGACAGACGCGCAGCTTCCGCAGCCGTTTCCTGGTGAGCTGCACGGGCTACTACAACTACGACGCGGGCTATCTACCCGACTTCCCCGGCGTCGAGCGCTTCCAGGGGCTGCGCATCCATCCGCAGCAGTGGCCGGAACATCTGGACTACCGCGGCAAGCGCGTGGTCGTGATCGGCAGCGGCGCCACCGCGGTGACGCTGGTGCCGGCGATGGCGGCGGAAGCCGCGCACGTCACCATGCTGCAGCGTTCGCCGAGCTACATCTTTTCGGTGCCGGGCTACGACAAGCTCTCGGAGTGGCTAGGCCGCTTTCTGCCGGCGCGCTGGGTTTATGCCACGGCGCGCCGGCGCAACATCGTCCTGCAGCGCTGGCTGTACAAGGCCGCGCGGCGTTGGCCGGGCTTGATACGCGGCTGGCTGCTGCGTGGCGTGCGCAAGCGGCTCGGCAAGGATTTCGACCTGCGCCATTTCACGCCTCGGTATCAGCCCTGGGACGAGCGCCTGTGCGCGGTGCCCGACGGGGATTTGTTCGAAGCGATCAAGGCGGGCAAGGCCTCGGTGGTCACCGACCGTATCGAGACCTTCACCGAGCGCGGCATCCGCCTGCAGTCGGGTCGCGAGCTCGAGGCGGACATCGTCGTCACCGCCACCGGCCTGCAGCTCCAGGTTTTCGGCGGCGTCGAGCTGTTCGTGGACGGCCAGTTGCAGCCCTATCACGAGCGCATGACCTACAAGGGCGTGTTGATGCAGGACGTGCCCAACCTCGCCTGGATCTTCGGCTACACCAACGCGCCGTGGACGCTCAAGGCCGATCTCGCCGCGCACTACGTGTGCCGCCTGCTCAAGCACATGGACGCCCGCAACGCGGCGGTGGTCGTCGCGCACGCGCCGGCCGGCGAGATGCAGGACGAAACCATCATGGATGCCCTGTCCTCGGGCTACGTGCGGCGCGCCAAAAACCTGCTGCCGCGTCAGGGCCGCAACCCGCCGTGGCGCGTGCTGCATCACTACGAGCGCGATCGCGTCATGCTGACGCAGGAACCGATCGAAGACGGCGTGCTGGTCTTCACGCCCGCCGACCCAAAAACGGCCGCCGACCCCCTGGCCGCCGCGGCCTGAGTCCGGCGTTCCGGCGCTCGCCGCGCCGAGCCCGGTGACACATCCCGGTGTCCCAGGCAGGCGTCGTAAGCCGGGGTGCGCTCAGCTCGAGCCCGCCGCCGCTGCGCGCAGGGCCTCGACCTGGATCTCCAGTCTGACCTCGGGGCTGCCCACCATCTTGACGGCGTAGTCGATGCCGAAGGCGCTGCGGTCGAGCACCGCGCTGGCGTCGGCGCCGCAGCGTTCGACCTTGAGGAACGGATCCTGGATGCACTTGAAGTGCTCGATCTTCAGCGGCACCGGCCGGGTCACGCCGTGCAAGCTCAGCTCGCCGTCCACCGCCACCGGCGTGTCGCCGTCGAACTCGATGCGCTCGGCCTTGTAGGTCGCGGTCGGATATTTGGCCACGTCGAACAGCTCCGCGCTCTTGGCGTGCTCGTTGAGCTTTTCCAGCCCGAAGTCGATGGAGCTGGTGTCGATGACGATGTCCACGCGGCCGGTCTTGGCCGCGCGGTCCAGCACGATGGTGCCCGACTGGGTACGGTCGAATTTGCCGCGCCAGGTGGAGATGCCGGCGATGTGCGGGGCGGCGAAGCTGACGAAGGTGTGCAGGGGATCGATCCGGTAGGTCACCGGCTCGGCCTGGGCAGAGGATATGGCCGCCAAGGCCAGCGCAGTCGTAACGAGTGCGAACGTTTTTTTCATGCTCACGGCTCCTTGCGTGGGTTCAGTGCGTAGGGATCACGATGTGGAAACTGACTTTGACCGCGTCGGCCACGACGTCCTTCCAGTCGGGGCCGCCGATCTCGAAGTGGCTGCGCGAGATCGTCACCGCGCCGTCGAAGGCATTCGCGCCGCTCAGGTTCACGAGCGTCACCGGAATTCGCAGGTCTTGCGTCTTGCCCTTGAGGCTCAGTGTTCCGCTCAGTGCGTAACGTCCGCCACCGAGCGGTTCGAGCGCGCTGGCCTCAAAGCTCGCGCGCGGGTGATGCGCGCAGTCGAACCACTCCGGCTTGCAGATCTCGGCGCTGTAGTCCGGATCGCCGAGATCGAAGCTCGACAGGTCGATGTCGAGGTGCGCCCGCGCCCGCTCCGGGTGGGCCGGGTCGAAGTCCACCGTGCCGGAAAAGCGCGTGAAGGGATCTTCCACCGGCACGTTCATCTGGGTGAACTGCGCGGTGATACGACTCTTGGCGGCGTCGATGGGACCGGCCTGCACGGCGCCGACCGCGAGCGCAGCGGCGATCAACGCGTGGCGCAGGGCGCTCACCGCGGCGCTCCGGGCGCGGTCCAGCGCAGCATGCGCCGCAGGGTGTCGTCGCGGTCGAGAAAATGGTGCTTGAGCGCCGCCGCGGCGTGGACCGCCACGATTCCGCACAACAGCCAGGCGCAGTTGACATGCATTTCGATCAGCGAGTCGGCCAGCGCCTTGTTCTTGGCCACCAGGTCGGGCAGGCGCACGAGGCCAAGATAGACCACCGGCACGCCGGCGGCGGAACTGAACAGCCAGCCCAGCAGCGGCAGGACGAACATCAGCGTGTACAGCAGGGCGTGGGAGAACTTCGCCGCCACGAGCTGCCAGGCCGGCATGGCCACCCAGGGAGGCGGGCGGTGGGTGAGCCGCCACAGCAGGCGCACGGCGGCCAGGACGAACACGGTCACTCCGATCCACTTGTGATAGGCGACCCACCTGAGCTTCTGCGGCGAAAACGGCAGATCGGAGACGACCAGGCCGATCGCGAAGCCGACGGCGATCAGTGCCGCGATCAGCCAGTGCAGGGCCACGGCCGTGCGGGTGTAGGCCGGGCCGTCGGGAGACGAGATTGTGGATGAATCGGGCATGGTCATCCGAAGGGCAGCATGCGTTGCAGGATGCGGTCGCGGTTCACCAGCCAATGCTTGAGCGCCGCGCCCGCGTGCAGGGCGAGCAGCGCGGCGAAGGCATCCGCGCTATACACGTGCATACGGTTGAACAGGAAGTACAGGCGCTTGTCGTCGGGCCCCCAGGGCGGGAGCGGCAGGCCGAAGAAGCGGATGCCGTAGGGGCTGAAGTTCGCCTCCACGTAGCCGCTGACCGGCACTACGACTAGCAGCAGGTACATCAGGACACGCGCCGGCGCCATGATGCGCGCCTCCCAGCGCGCCAGACGGGGCGGTGGCGGCGGTGCGTGGCGCCAACGCCAGCCGATGAAACCGGCGATGCCCAGCGCGGCGATCAGGCCGAGCGATTTGTGCAGGTTGAAGTAATACGCCCGCGCCGGCGTCCCTTTGGGGATATCGGCCATGAACCAGCCCAGCGCGATCAGAACCAGGATCAGCGCCGCGATCAGCCAGTGCAGCAGGGCGACGCTGCGCGGGTAACGTTCGGCGACCTTAGGATCGGCGGCGCTGGGCATGCGGGGGGTCATCCTTTCGTCAGTGTGAGTGCCGGCTTGAGGGCAAGGGGCTTCAGCCGAAGTCTTTCTTGCGCGCCGCGGTTTCCTTGTGCGCGGTGCCGGCGGCGCAGACCGGCACGCCCGGCGTCACGTGCTGGGTCGCGGCCTCGAACACGCGGCGGATCGTCACCCGTCCGAGCGCCGCGCGCAGCGCCTCCTCGGGCTTGGCCAGCACGCATTCCAGCGTGGCCCGGATGCCGGCGCCGAGCGGGCATTTCGGATTGGGACTGAGGCGGTTGACGGCGAACCAGTCGTCGTCGGCCTCGATCGCTTGATAGACCTCCAGCAGGCTGATGCGTTCCGGCAGCCGCGCTAGGCGCGCGCCGCCGCCGGGTCCGAGCTGGGTTTCGACGAGGCCCGCGGCGCGCAGCATCGACAGCATGCGCCGCACCAGCGCGGGATGGGTGTTGATGCTCGTGGCGAGCTCCTCCGAGGTCACCCAGCGGCCCTGCGCGTACGCGAGAAAGGTCAGCGCGTGGGTGGCGACGGCGAAGCGCGTGTTCATTGCGTTACTATCGCGGTCGCGAAAGAGGCGCGTCAAGCGCTTCGGCGTTTGGCGTGCCGCGACGCGCGGGATAAAATTCCGGCCACTGCCGTTTCACTGTCTCTGAGGTTGCGTCGTGAATCTCCACATCCTCCACCAGACTGCGCTGGCGATGGTCGCTCCGGGCAAGGGCCTGCTCGCCGCCGACGAATCCACCGGCACCATCGCCAAGCGCTTCGCCAAGATCGGCGTCGAGAACACCGAGCCCAACCGCCGCGCCTACCGGGACATGCTGTTCACCACCCCCGGCTTCGAGCAGTACACCAGCGGCGTGATTCTCTACGAGGAAACGCTGTTCCAGACCAGCCTCGCCGGCGAGCCTTTCCCCAAGCTGCTGGCGGCCAAGGGCGTGATTCCAGGCATCAAGGTGGACAAGGGCGCCAAGCCGCTGGCCGGCGGCGGTCCGGAGGAAACCGTGACCGAGGGGCTCGACGGGCTGCGCGAGCGCCTGGTGAAGTACCAGGAGGCCGGCGCGCGCTTCGCCAAATGGCGCGCGGTCATCACCATCGGTGAGGGCACGCCGACCGACTACGCCATCCGCGTCAACGCCCATGCGCTGGCGCGTTACGCCGCGCTGTGCCAGGAAGCGGACATCACGCCCATCGTCGAGCCGGAAGTGCTGATGGACGGCGACAATACCGCCGAGACCTGCGAGCGCGTGACCGAGCGGGTGCTGTCCCAGGTCTTCCGGGAGCTGTACGACCAGAGAGTCGCGCTGGAGGGCATGGTGCTCAAGCCCAACATGGCGGTGTCCGGCCTCAAATGCCCGCAGCAGGCCAGCGTCGAGGAAGTCGCCGAGCGCACGCTGCGCGTGCTCAAGCGGTGCGTGCCGGCCGCCGTGCCCGGCATCGCCTTCCTGTCCGGCGGGCAGTCCGACGAGGACGCCACCGCGCATCTCAATGCCATCAACCAGCTCGCCGCCGCCCAGGGCGCGCCCTGGCGGTTGACGTTCTCCTACGGCCGCGCCTTGCAGCACGCCGCGCAAGTGGCCTGGGCCGGAAAGAACGTGGAGGCCGGCCGCATGGCGCATCTGCACCGCGCCCGGATGAACGGGCTGGCCACACAAGGCAAGTGGAGTCCGGCGCTCGAAAAAGCGGCTTGAAGCCTTTACGGTTTGCGAGCTCGCGGCCAGGAAGGCCGGCGCTTCGCAGCGCAGGTCTTCAGGACGTGAAACGCTCGAGCCAGTCGAGGATCTTGCGCTCGGCCCAGCATTCCAGCGCCAGGTTTTCGATGAAGCCGCAGTGTCCGCCGCGCGCCGGCGTTTCGCAGGCGAGCACCGAACCCTGTGCGTGGAGCCCCGCGAAATCGCGGAAAGGAATCACCGGATCGTCCTGGGCGGTGAGCAGCGCCAGCGGAGTGGGTGCATTCATCAGCATGCGCGGCGTGAGAGTGTAGGCGGCGAGATAGTCCTCGTAGCTGGCGTATTCGGTGTGTTCGACCGCGAAGCGCCGCGTGGTTGCGACGAAGCTGGTGATGCCGCGGTAGGCGGAAAAATCGTAGCGGCCCGGCCACGCCGCGGCCTTGGCGCGCAGCGTCTTGCGCCACTTGTCCAGGAAGTAGTGCCGGATCAGCACCGGGCCGCGGTCGATCGCCTCCAGCGTGGCGCCCGGATTGATGGACGGCGAGACGCCCACGGCGAGCTGCGGCTGCACGCCGGCGGCGGGGCCGTACAGGCCCACGCGCAGGGCGAAGTTCCCGCCCAGCGAGTAGCCGATGACCACCAGCGGCCTTACGGCGTCCAGCGCACGGACGGCGCGCAAGGCGCCGAGCACCTCGTCCAGGCGCGCGGAATGGAACGGCTCCGGATTGAGGGCGTGGGTGCCGCCGTGGTCGCGCAGATTGAGCCGGAACACGCTCCAGTCCTGCGCATACAGCCGGCAGGCCATGGAATAGAGATAGGCCGAATCGTGGCAGCCTTCCCAGCCGTGGATCAGCACCGCCAGCCCGCGCGGCGCGCGCCCGGCGGGTTGCGGCGAGTGATAACCCACCAGCCGCACGCCGCCGCCGCAGTCCAGCACGTACTCGCGTGCCGCCGCTTCCATCGTGCTGCCGCGGCGCAGCCACAGGCGTCGGCGCGGGCTCTTGGTCGCCAGCGCGGACTGAAGCTGCGGATGGCGCAGCCACCAGCGCGGACGGAAATCGTCCGCTCGGGTTTGCGTTTCTGCGGCGAGGTTCATGCCAACAAGCGGGAGAGAATGCCCTGATAAATCGCGGCCAGGGGTTCGAGGTCGGCCACTTCTACGTACTCGTCCACTTTGTGGATGCTGTCGTTGACCGGGCCGAGTTCGATCACCTCGGCGCCGAGCGGGGCGATGAAGCGCGCATCGGAGGTGCCGCCGCCGGTGAAGGTTTGCGGCGTTTCGAGGCCGGTGACTTCGGCGATCGCCGCGCGCGCGGCCTCGAACAAGGCGGCGCGGCGGGTGAGGAAAGGCTCGCCGGAATGCCACCACTGCGCCTCATAACGCAAACCGTGGCGGTCGAGCACCTCGTGCACCCGCGCCTTGAGTCCTTCGGCGTTCGAGGCGGGGCCGTAGCGGAAATTGAACACCAGCTCGGCCGCACCGGGGATGACGTTGTTGGCACCGGTGCCGGCGTGGAAGTTGGAAATCTGCAACGACGTCGGCGGGAAATCCGCGTCGCCTTCGTCCCAGCGTGCGGCCACCAGTTCCGCCAGGACCGGGGCGAGGCGGTGGATGGGATTGTCGGCGCGCTCGGGATAGGCGACGTGGCCCTGACGGCCGAGCACGCGCAGGTCGCACCCCAGCGAGCCGCGACGGCCGATCACGAGGCGATCGCCCAGCCGCCGCAGGCTACTGGCTTCGCCGACCACGGCATAATCCGGTTTCAGGCCGCGCTCGCGCAACACGGTGCAGACATGGCGCGTGCCGTGCTGGGCCCGGCCTTCCTCGTCGCTGGTGATGAGGAAGGCCAGGGTGCCGCGCCTGGGCGGCTGCTCGCAGATCAGGCGTTCGACCGCACAGACCATCGCGGCCAGGCCGGATTTCATGTCGGCGGCGCCGCGACCGTAGAGCCGGCCCTCGCGCAGCGTGGGGGTGAAAGGGTCGCTGCTCCATTGGCCGACCGGGCCTGGCGGCACCACGTCGGTGTGGCCGGCGAGGATCACCAGCGGAGCGGCGTGCGGCGCGCCGAAACTGCGGGTCGCCCACAGATTGGTGACCCCCTCGCGGTTCAGCCACTCCAGCGCGAAACCCAGCCGCGCCAGGCGTTCGGCGATGAGGGCGGAGCAACCGGCGTCGTCGGGCGTGAGCGAGGCGCGCGCGATCAGCGCTTCAGTCAGCTCCAGGACGGATCCGGCGGCGCGGGGTGAGGCGGCGTACATTGGGGATCGAGGCTGCGGAGAAAAACCGATTATGAACGAAGTCGAGCACATCGCTTCCATCGCCGACGTGGTGCGGCTGGCGGTGGCCCCGGTGTTTTTGCTGTCCGGAATCGCCGCCTTGCTCAACGTGCTGACCAACCGCCTGGCGCGCATCGTCGATCGGGCGCGGACGCTGGAGCTGCAACTCGCCGCGGCGGCGGACGGACGCGTTGCGACTTTGCAGGCCAGCCTGCGGCGTCTGGCGCGCCGGGCGCGGCTGGTGAGCTGGGGTATCGGGCTGGCCACCGCCAGCGCGATCATGATCAGCGTGGTGGTGGTGGTGCTGTTCATCGATACGGTGGTCGGAGTCAATCTCAGCGCGGTGGTGGCGGTGCTGTTCATCGCCGCGATGCTGGCGCTGACCTTGGGCTTGCTGTGCTTCCTGCGCGAGGTGCATCTGGCGACGCTGTACCTGCGCATCGGCGCGCCGGAGCCGGAACATACCCCGCGCGACGCGGAGCGCCGCTCGGCTACAGATCGCGCAGCAGCGCGTTGATGCCGACCTTCTTGCGCGTCTGTTCGTCCACGCGCTTGACGATGACCGCGCAGCTTAAGTGGTAGCGGCCGCCGTCCTTGGGCAGCGAGCCGGCGACCACCACGCTGCCGGCGGGCACGCGGCCGTAGCGGATCGTGCCGTCGCTGCGGTCATAAATGGGGGTGCTCTGGCCGATGAACACGCCCATCGAGATCACCGCGCCTTTCTCCACCACCACGCCCTCGACGATCTCGCTGCGCGCGCCGATGAAGCAGTCGTCCTCGATGATGGTGGGACGCGCTTGCAGCGGCTCCAGCACGCCGCCGATGCCCACGCCGCCGGACAGGTGGACGTTGGCGCCGATCTGGGCACAGGAACCGACCGTGGCCCAGGTGTCGACCATGGTGTTGGCGCCGACGTAAGCCCCGATGTTGACGAAGCTCGGCATCAGCACCACGCCCGACGCCAGATACGCGCCCTTGCGCACCGTCGCGGGAGGGACGATGCGCGCGCCTTGCGCCTTGAATTGCGCGGGGCTCCAGTGCTGGAACTTCAGCGGCACCTTGTCGTAGCCGTGCAGCGCCCCCAGCTCCAGCGGCGCGTTGTCGTGCAGCCGGAAGTACAGCAACACCGCCTTCTTCAGCCATTCGTTGACTTTCCAGCCTTCGGGCGTCGGTTCGGCCACGCGGGCCTCGCCGCGATCCAGCAGCTCGATGGTTCGCTCCACGGCCTGGCGCACGTGGGCTTCGTCGCGCAGCGCATCGCGCCGCTCCCAGGCCTGTTCGACCAGGACTTGCAAGGCGTTGCGGTCGATCGCGTTCATGTTTCGTTCCGTGGCGTCGCTTCGTCGCCGGACAACCGGCGTACCAGTTCTTCGCGCAGGGCGTCGAGCCGCGCCTCGTCGGTGATCGGGCGGTGGTCGCGGTCGGTGAGATAAAACACGTCTTCGGCGCGCTCGCCGATGGTGCCGATCTTGGCGGCGTCGAGCAGCACGCCCTGTTCGTGGAATACGCGGCCGATCATCGACAACAGCCCGGGCTGATCGCCGGTGACCAGTTCCATCACCGTGCGGCCGCGCGCGGTGTCATGGCTGAAGTGCACGGTGGTCGGGGTGTCGAAGTGCTTGAGCTGGGTCGGGCGCCGGCGGTTGACGTCCACCACCGTGATCTTCGGATCGGCCAGCACCTTGCGCAGCGCCTCGCGGATTTCGGCGTAACGGTGGGCGTGCTCGATCGGGCGGCCGTCGCTCTCGGTGACCACGTAGGAGTCGAGCACGTAGCCGTCGGCGGTGGTGTTGATGCGCGCGTCGAGGATGTTGAGGCCCAGCCGCGCCAGCACGCCGGTGGATAGGCCGAACAGGTGGTCGCGGTCGCGGGTATAGACGAACACCGTGCCGCGGCCGTCCAGCGTGTCGGCCAGCACCAGCGGCAATTCGTTCTGCGCCGCACCGGCGATCGCGGGCAGGTGCCAGGCCAGCTCGGTCGGCGTGTGGCGCAGGAAGTAATCGTTGTCGAAGCGCCTCCACACTTTTTGTGCCGCGCTCTCGTCGAGGCGGCCGCCGAGCTGCGCCAGCGCCGCGCGCTGGAGTTCGGCCACACGCTCGGCCTCGCTCACGGGATTGTCCAGACCGCGTTCCAGCGCGCGCGCCGCGCCGTGGTACAGCTCGCGCAGCAGGCTGTCGCGCCAGGCGTTCCACAGCGCCGGGTTGGTGGCGCGGATGTCGGCCACGGTCAGCAGCAGCAGGTAATCCAGCTTCTGGCGATCGCCGACGCGGCGGGCGAAGGCGGCGACCACCTCCGGGTCGGCGATGTCCTGGCGCTGCGCGGTCAAGGACATCAGCAGATGGTGGCGCACCAGCCAGCCCACCAGCTCGGCGTCGGCGTGCGACAGTCCGTGATCGAGGCAGAAGCGTTGCGCGTCCTGCGCACCGAGCTCGGAGTGGTCCCCGCCGCGGCCCTTGGCGAGATCGTGGTAGAGACCGGCGACGTAGAGCAGGTCCGGCCGCGGGATGCGCGCCATGATCTCGGAATAAAACGGCAGCTCGCTGCGAAACCGCGGCATACGCAGCCGGCGCAAATTGCGCACGACGTAGAGCGAATGCTCGTCCACGGTGAGGGTGTGGAACAGGTCGTACTGCATGTGCCCGATGATGCGGCCGAACTCCGGCAGGTAGCGGCCGAGCACGCCGTAACGGTTCATGCGCCGCAGCGCGGTGGTCAGGCCATCGTCGTGCTGGAACAGGCCGATGAAGCGGCTGCGGGTGCGCACGTCCTCGCGCCAGCGCTCGATCAGGCGGCGGTCGCGGCGGATCAGACGCAGCGTGGCGGCGCGCACGCCCGCGATCTGCGGGTTGGTCTGCATCAGGGCGAAGATCTCGATCAGCGCGGCGGGCTGTTTCTGGAACACGTCGTCGGCGACCGCTTCGATATAGTTGCCGCGCAGCTGGAAGCGCGCGTTGAGCGGCGTGACCGCGGCGCGCTCGCCCTTGCCCAGGATCGCTTCCTCGAACAGTTGCAGCAGCAGGTCGTTGAGGCAGGACAGCGACTTGATCGTGCGGTAGTAAAGCTGCATGAACTGCTCGACCGCCTTGTTGTGGTCGGAGTCCACGTAGCCGAACAACTCGGCGACCTTGATCTGATGGTCGAACAGCAGCCGGTCCTCGTGGCGGCCGGTGAGCATGTGCAAGGCGAAGCGCACGCGCCACAGGAAATCCTGGCCGGCGAACAGCTCGTCGCACTCCTGCTTGGTGAGGAAGCCGCGGTCGCGCAGTTCGGTCAGGGTCTGCGCCCCGAAATGGCGCTTGGCGACCCAGGCCACGGTGTGGATGTCGCGCAGGCCGCCGGGGCCTTCCTTGACGTTGGGCTCGAGCCGATAGCCGGTGTTGTCGTACTTGGCGTGGCGGCGACGCTGTTCCTCGAGCTTGGCGCGGAAGAAGGCGTCCACCGGCCACAGGTGCGCGGGCGACAGCCGTTCCTGCAACTGCGTATAGAGCGAAGCTTCGCCGGCGAGCAGGCGCGATTCCAGCAGGTTGGTGATGACGGTGATGTCGGCGGCGGCTAGTTCGGCGCACTGCGCCACGGTGCGCACGCCGCTGCCGACCTCCAGGCCGATGTCCCACAAAAAGGCGAAGAACTGCTCCAGCGCCGCCTGGTGCGCCGGCAGCGCGGAGGGTTCGTGCAGCACCAGCAGATCGATGTCCGAATGGGGCAGCAGCTCGCCGCGGCCGTAGCCGCCCACCGCGATCAGCGCCAGCATCTGGCCGGTGCGCTCGCCGAGGAAGCGCCGCCAGGCCTGTTGCAGGACTTCGTCCATGAGATGGGCGCGCGCGTGCACCAGCGCGTCGGCCGGCGCCCCGTCGTGGAACAGCCCGACCAGCCGCTCGCGACCCCAGGCCAGCGTGGCGCGGAACGCCGTGACCGGATTGCTGTCGCTGGCCAGCCGCGCGCGCACCCGGCGCGCGGAAAATACCGATGCGGCTTCGTCCTCGGCCAATTCGATCTCGGCGCCCATCACAAGGGAGTCTCGTCTTCTCGCAGGGTCAGGATCTCCACGCCCGTTTCGGTCACCAGCACGGTGTGTTCCCACTGCGCCGACAGGGAATGGTCCTTGGTCACCACGGTCCAGCCGTCGGGCAGCAAGCGCACCTCGGGGCCGCCGGCATTGAGCATCGGTTCGATGGTGAAGGTCATGCCGGGAACCAATTCAAGACCCGTGCCGGGGCGGCCATAGTGCAGCACCTGGGGATCCTCGTGAAACACGCGGCCGATGCCATGGCCGCAGTAGTCGCGCACCACCGAGTAGCCGCGCGCTTCGGCGAGCGTCTGGATGGCGTGACCGATGTCGCCCAGGCGCGCGCCGGGCCGCACGCGGCGGATGCCGGCATACATCGCCTCGCGCGTGGTCTCGGACAGGCGTCGCGCCAGCACCGTCGGCTCGCCGACGTAGAACATGCGGCTGGTGTCGCCATGCCAGCCATCCTTGATGACGGTCACGTCGATGTTGAGAATGTCGCCGCGCTTGAGTTTCTTGTCGCCCGGGATGCCGTGGCAGACCACGTGGTTGACCGAGGTGCAGATCGACTTCGGAAACGGCGGGCGGCCGTTGCCGCCGCCGTAATTCAGCGGGGCCGGGATCATCTTGAGTTTGTCGACGATGTAGTCGTGGCAGCGCCGGTCGAGCTCGCCGGTGGTGACGCCGGGCTTGACGTAGGGCGCGATCATGGTCAGGACGGAAGCGGCGGCGCGGCCGGCCTCGCGCATGAGGCGCTGTTCTTCGGGGGATTTGATCGAAACCGGCATGGGGGAATGCGAAGCACTTCGGCGGAAGCGCGTTGTTCCGCGCAAGCTGCTTATGGTATAAAGCGCGCCGCCGCAAGGCAATGAAGCGGCGCCGGTTCTCACCGGCGTCACCCCGTCCATCCGCGCCGATCCTGGGTGTCCGCTCAAGCGGAGTCTGGCGCGGTCAGCTCAAACCCAAGGAGACACCGCAATGGCCAACATCACCATGCGCCAGTTGCTGGAGGCCGGCGTTCACTTCGGCCACCGTACGCGCTACTGGAACCCGAAGATGGCGCCGTACATCTTCGGTCAACGCAACAACATCCACATCATCAACCTCGAGCATACGCTGCCGATGCTCAAGGACGCCTGCAATTTCGTGGGCAAGCTGGCCGGCAACGGCGGCCGCATCCTGTTCGTCGGCACCAAGCGCGCCGCGCGCGAGGCGATCGAGGCCGAGGCGCAGCGCGCCGGCATGCCCTACGTCAGCCAGCGCTGGCTCGGCGGTACCTTGACCAACTTCAAGACCATCAAGGCCTCGATCAAGCGCCTGCAAGAGATGGAAAAGCAGGTCGAGGAGGGCACCGTCAACCGCCTCACCAAGAAAGAGCAGCTCACCTTCCAGCGCGAGATGGAAAAGCTGCGCAAATCGCTGGGCGGCATCAAGAACATGCCTTCGCTGCCGGACTGCCTGTTCGTGATCGACACCGGTTACGAGAAGATCGCGGTGTCCGAGGCCAAGAAGCTCGGCATCCCGGTGGTGGCCGTGGTGGACACCAACAACGATCCGGACGGCATCGACGTGGTCATTCCCGGCAACGACGATGCCACCCGCGCGATCAGGGTCTACGCCCAATGTATCGCCGACGCCATCGTCGAAGCGCGCGCCGCCAACTCGGTCGGCGTCAGCGAGTTCGTCGAGGTCGCCGAGGAACCCAAGCCTGCCGCCGCGCCCAAGCCCAAGCGCGCGCGCAAAGCCCCCACGGTGACCGAAAAGCCCGCGCGCGGCCGCAGCCGGGCCGACAAGGCCGACCAGAACGAGGCCGAGAACGTCGAAGGCTGAGAATCCGCAACGCACTTATAAACGCACCCATAAAAAGCCATGAGCACCCCCATCACCGCCGCCCTCATCAAGGAACTTCGCGAGCGCACCGGCGCGGGCCTGAGCGACTGCAAGAAGGCGCTGGAGGCCACCGCCGGCGATCTCGCCGCCGCGGCCGAGAAACTGCGCATGGAAGGTGCGGCCAAGGCCGACAAGAAGGCCAGCCGCACGGCCGCCGAAGGCATGATCGCCGTGGCCGGCGACGGGCGGGCGGTGGCGCTGGTCGAGGTCAACTGCGAGACGGACTTCGTCGCCAAAGGCGAGGAATTCCGCGCGCTGGCGCGCGCCGCGGCCGAGGCCGCGCTGGCCCACCGTCCCGCCACGGTGGAAGCCTTAGGCGCGCTGCGCGTGGACGGCCAGACGCTGGACGAAAAGCGTCGGGCGCTGGTGGCCAAGATCGGCGAGAACCTCGCTTTCCGCCGTTGCGAGATCGTCGAGTCCGCCGGCGGACCCCTGGTGACTTACGTCCACCCCGGCGACCGGATCGCGGTGGCCGTGGCCATGCAGCGCGGCGAGGAAACGCTGGCGCGCGACCTGGCCATGCACATCGCCGCGATGTCCCCGCGTTACCTGGACGCCGCCTCGGTGCCGGGCGAAGTGCTGGAAGCCGAGCGCAAGATCATCGCCGCGCAGGTGGCCCAGCAACAGGAGGAGGAAGCCGCGGCCGGCAAGAAACCCAAGCCGGCCGAGATCGTGGCCCGGATGGTGGACGGCAAGCTGCGCAAATTCATCGAGGAGATCACGCTTCACGGACAGGCCTTCGTCAAGAACGAAGCGCACGGCATGAAAGCGGACGAGCCGATCGAAAAGCTGCTCAAGGCCAAGAACGCCGCCGTCGCGCGCTTCGTGCGCATGGCCGTGGGCGAGGGCATCGAGAAAAAGCAATCCGATTTTGCCGCCGAAGTCATGGCGCAGGTCGGGCCCCGGTAAAGATTGACGGCTGCAGCGCAAGATCGCGCGGGCGATCGGGAATCCCGCCTCAGATCGGCGCGGGGCTGGGTTAGAATCCGCAGCCAAGTCCTTGGCGCGGCTGCA
>JADGHB010000061.1 GCA_019689635.1 Nevskia sp.
ACCCCTCCAGCACACCGGCGATTTCCTCCGCCGACCGCCACTGTGCGCCGATCTTCTCAACTTGTGCAGTAATCACAACTCCACCTTTCTGAACCAAGGGCCGACAACATTATTCCACGACGCGTGGAAGCACAACCCCAACACTGCCGAGTCGAACAAATACCAGTTGGTGTGCACACCGGCGCAGTATTTTGTCACCACCGGCGGGTAGCTGTCGGCGTACAAGTGGGATGAGCCGTCCGCTAATTCGAGCAGAACCGCCATCTTCCACCCGCCTATCGCTGGGGAGTATTCGCGTGAATCCCGAAGCCTCCCGCGGATGACGGCATGTTTGATGAGCCGGTTGGTCAACACCCGGTCCAAACCGGGCGGCGGTTCCACAACCCGCGCCCCATCCACCAGCACTTGCGTGACCCGCAGCCGCCAGCGGTCAGGCTGCATGCTGTACTCCAGCCGGAACGCCGCCACCCCAGCCTCAGCGGCCGCAACACCGCAGCTGACGTTACGTGACCCCTCCCGCAGGAACGTTGGTGCGACTTGCGGCCACGACTCGGCCCACAACACTGCCTCCACAGCTCCGCTCATGCTGGCACCACCTCCGGCTCAGGCTCAACCGCCGGTTCGGCAAGCGGCAGCGGCGCCACCGCAGGCTCCGCTTCCGGCACCTTCAGCGGCCACACCTCAATTTCCCGCACAGGCTTACCAATTTCGATCATTGCTCGTCCTTTCCACCCGGATTTTCAAGTATCCCATGAACCGGTCGCCGAAGAGCGCAGCGGACCGCTCAATCCGATCCGGAATGTACTTATCAAACACCGGAACAAGCCATATCGCGTCAATGGACATGCGCTCCGCACGCCACCCACGCTCATGCTCGACGACACGCCCCCACAGGCTGACCGCACCCAACGCCAAACCCCTCCGGTATTGTATGCAGTCTTTGAAATCTTTGAACGCGTAGTATCCGCACGTGCAGGACAGTTGCGGCGCCGCATGCTCGGCGGCGTTGGCGAGGAACTCGACGTTGTCGCACACGGCGGGGGGGATTTCACGGTCCGCGTGGTACATCGTGTCGGCGTACAGCGCCCGCAGCGCACCGTCAGGCATGACCCGAAACCACCGCCACGCGCGGATCGGCCCGACCACTGTTGGTATGTCACCCACGGTTCAACCCTCCACCGCATACCAGTCGGCGGTCCACTCGCCGAACGCGTCCCGCAGCACGTAGGCCTGCACCACACGGCAGCCGAAGTCAATCGACACGCTGGCCACCGTTTCCCGCGTGTGCGGGTTGTACGACAGCTCCGGTTCGCCGTGCTCCTCCCACGGCGGCTGCAACTCCACCTCCGGGTTTTCCACGGCTTCCACCATGTCCTTGAGCCTGCGTACTACCCGGTACACGGTCGCCTCCATCAGCACCTTCTCCCGGCGTTCCACTTCGCGCACGGCTTCGACGAACTGCTCCTCCGTCGGGTCGGCCACAACAGTGGCTGGGGCGCGCATCTGCGCCCCGCACCAGCATGCGCAGCTGCTGTCCACATGCCACACTCCGCCGTCGTCCTGCCACGTCCGCGGCGGTTTGGACGCCGCCCCGCTGAGAGCAAAACTTTTGTGCCCCCCCAGCGGGTCGCAGTGGACGGTCATATCACTCCAAACGGTGACAACACGGGAGCCGCCCGGCCCGGTGAAAATCTTGTGGAGGACGGCCACCTCAGCCCCGCTCCTCCACCGACTGCCAGTGAATGTAGGCGATGTGCCGCAGCGCAGCCTGCAGCACACGCTCCTCGCAATCCCCGACAGCCTCGCTGGCGGTGAACTCGCGGCCCCGCGTCCAATCCTGCCCGTCGAACGCCACGAAATCCAAGCGGAAAACCGTGTCACGCTCCGAGACGACTAGCTGCCCGGAGCCGTACACCGGGTAGCGTGGGCGGACGGTGAACGACGGGTATTCCACGACGTCCGCGTTGGCGAGGAAGAGGACGCACGGCTGCGGAGTGCCGTCGTCGTTGCGCATGATTTGCAGGTCGGCGTCCCGGCGGGCGTACACCTCCGTGATCTCAATGTCGCCCCACCGGATGATTTCTAACGCGAGTTCGAACAGGTCCATTTCACTCCACCTCGACTTTCATCTTTTACCCTCCTTCTGTTTACCGGTCAATTCAGCCGAGAATGCGCTCGATCTCGTCCGGGTTGGCTTCGAGCACGTGGACGACAAACCACGGCTTATCGAAGGAGCTCACGACAGCTATCTCGTCGCCGCCGTACGCGATAAGTGGGGTGCGAAACTCCATGTGGCATGGCCCCATCCGCAAACTCAGTTTGTCGAACAGCATTCCGCCGACGCGGAAATCGAAGGGTCCACGGTTGCGGCCCTCGCCAGCGGATGAGCCGAACGTCACCCACAGCACACGCCAAACTGTGCCAGGCGACACTTGAACGACCGCCCGCTCCCTGTCGTTCAGGGACACCAAGTCTGACATGAATGTTTTCGCGCAAATCATCGCTTCTCCTCCCGTGTTTTTCCTGCTTTGATTCCACACACCGGCCACGGCTGCCAGCCCCGTAGGGCGTACAGTCGTCGCACAGCCTCGTCCTGGACGGCGGGTGGCGCGTCCGACGGCAGCCCGTCGTAGCCGAGGCCATGCCACGTCCGAAGGTCGAATTGGTAGGCGCCGTAATACCCGTTGCCAGTGTTGATGTGGTAGTCGCCACCTGATTCGCACAGCCGCAGCGTCAACAGTTGCGCGTCGGTAGGCGTTGCGGGAATGGTGGTCGGCGGGCGGCTGCGAGAGACCGTCGGAACCGGGAAGGAGGACCTGCCGCCCGCCGACGTTGACCGCGACACCTCGTGGGGGATGTCGCGAGCCTGAATTTGCGACCAGTCTAGCGTTGGCCGCGGCGAATTGTGCGGCGACGCGCAGCCGCTGACGGCAATTGTCAGCGCGAGGACTGCTGCTGCCCGTGGCATTCCGAACACCCGCAATGCACGATGACGGTACTGCTCTTTTTCCCGCAGTGGGGTCCACAGCTCATTGCGCCCTCCGCACAGTGATTCGGCCCGAGACTTTCTGCTCCACCATCGGCGGCTCCCCGCCCTCGGCGGCGAAATGTTCCCGAACCGCGTCGGCGTCGAGTGTGCGGCGAACCGTCGGCGGAGACGTGGTGATCGTCCACTGCCCGGCGCGGCCATTCAACCCATCAACCGCGGCCCGCAGCGATTTCATCGCCGCATCAGCGTTCGATTTCGCCTCAGTGGCACGCCCGTAGGCGTCAACAAGCGCCACCAACTCCGGGTCGGTGATTTCCTCCGTCGGCGGTTCCAGCTCGGTGCGACACAAGGAGAAGAACCGGCACCACGATTTGCAGAATGCCCACGGTCGCTGACGCCACAACGCGTCGACACCGTCGGCGTCAAGCCGCCGCCTAATGTCCTCAAGCCGGTCAACCGCCCTATCGGCCATGCTGCGATCAAAGGGCCGCGACCAAATCCGCCAATCAGAGAACGTGCCGTCCACAGGCACCACCAGCAGCGCCACCTGCAGACCTTCCTCGTCCACATAGTCCTCGGCGATCGCGCCCGCGGCGTAGCCCATGACCTGCGTCCATTTGGCCGTAAGAAAATCGTCGTTCGCGGCCCACGCCTCGGCGTTCGCCAACGTCGTAGTCTTCACGTCGACGACCATCGGCGGGTCGAAAATCAGCAGATCGACGTGGCCGGGGACGCCCCGGTATGAGACCGGGAACTCGATTTCGCAGTTGTCGCCGAAAACCGTCGCCGCCACATCGAGGATCGCCTGATGCAGGCGAGTGCCGCGAATCGCTGGCCACAAATCCGGCTGCTCCGACGGCCACGTTCGGCTCATCTTGTAGCCGAGCGCCCGCTCACAGTTGAGGATTTCAGACCAGCCGATCTCCTCCTGCTGTGAGCGTTCGCTTAGCTCCTCGACAGCCGTCAGCTCCCGCACAATGGCGGTCAAAATTTCCGATGTGTCCATGAGCTTCCTCCTCTAAATCCATGCGGCGGCGTAGGCGGCGCGGCGGTGTACGCCGCCGCGGCCGCTTTTCCGGCAGTGAGGCCCGCACCCGTGAGCTTCCACGTTCACCGCAAACACTTAGCCTCCTCCAGGACGGCCCGCCACAGTTCGGCGGGCAGCACAACTGTTGCCGTGTCATCGTCGGCGACCCGAAATGCCACCCACTCGGATGCGAGGCGGGCCACAAGCCGCGCCGCCGTGATGATGCTCAAACTGCTCATGCCGCCATTCTTGCACCCAGCTGACCGAAAAAACACCCCTGGCAAGTTACGAAACGGTAACAATCGGTGGGGTGTATAGTGGCGGCGGTGGCCACCACCTCCTTCTCCTAACAGAAGACCCCCGGCATCTGCCGGGGGTTTTCTGTTAGGCCCTCCACCATGCGGCCCTATCGCGGAAAGGCGAAGACCCGGGGCGGCTCCCCGGGTCTCCGTTCACATTTTGGTAAGAATGTGCCGCCGCTGCACCGACGGCCGCCGCTGGCCGCTTTCCCACCGGGACACGGTCGTCTCCGACACACCCAGCATGTCGGCCATCTGCCGCATCGTCAAACCGTGCCGCTGCCGGATGCTGCGGATTTCCTCCGGGCTCAGCTCAGGCCCGGTGGGCCGCAGCGCGGCCCGCGCCGCCCGCACCTGGTCGGCCAAATCGGGGCGGCCCGCCCGCTCCAACCGGTCCACAAGTTCCGAAACCCTCACTCTTGCCTCCTTCTCTTCGCTCGCAACCGTCCAGCTTCTCGTCGGGAATCGCCGCTCTGGCGGCGTTAGGCATTATTTCCTCCCGTCATGAGACTTTCGCCGGCTCTTGATCAGTTGCGCCGCGTTACTCGAACGGGTCAGGCTCGCCGAGCAGGAATGCAATCGCCCGCAGCTCGTCGACTAGCCGATATTCGTCCCCCTCGAGACTCGAATCGCGCACCCGCGTCCGTAGTTCGTCGATGGTCACGCGACTTCTCTCCAGAAGTTTCGCACGCTTCTCTGCGAGCTCCTCGCGGGACACCTCGCGAAACTCAACTGCCATCTTCGCCCACTTTCCTAGCAGCCGCCGGCTCAGGAACCCAGCACGTCATCGCCTCATACTCGCTCGCGCGTGACGCGCCGCATGCTGCGCAGCGATACACGTGACTGCCCGGCACGACCTCGTCACGATCAGAGATCGGCTCGCCGCACAACCAACACCGGTCGACGATCTCGTGTGCAACAATTTTCGCCCAGCGGCCGGGCCGGTCATCCAGGCCGGCCCACCACGACTCAACGAATTTTGCGATCGCTACACGAAGCGACGAGGCCTCGACCTCTGTGCCCTCATCAGAAGTAGCGTTGGAAATGTTGAATGCCTCCGAGGTGGAGGCGCTATCAAACTCGGCGATGATCCAAACTTTCATGCTGATCACTCCTTAGGATAGTCTGATAGTAGATAGGCGCGTTTGGCTTGAAGTTTCCACTCATAGGTCTTCTCATTAGTCACTCGCGACGCGATCTTCGCATAGCCGCAGCAGATGTCGTCGACTATCGCCAGCATAATCTTCGCCAGCCACGCCTCAGGATCATCTGTCACGTGATGATAGACACGATAGGGTTCATCGCTGAGCATCGCGCCGTAGCGCGTTCGCCAAAACCTGGCCTCCAAATCGTAGCCGGGGCAGAAATTTTCCCCTATTTTAATCATCCTCCGATTGCACCCGTACCTGCGAATCTGCCCGGTCATCGTGTCGTAGGCCATCCGGGGGGAAAACAGGTAGGCCACGTAGCCTCCTCGGGGGCCAATGATGGTGATATCGATCTCGGTCTCCTCAGTTGGAGCGAACACTTTCAGTCCTTTCTTTATCCCCGCCTAACGATTGAATGTCACGACTGATTCCATGATCTTGTGGTGTACTGTCACCGCTGCACCTCCTCCGCGTATTGGGCTTGGGCGCGCTCCAGCTCACGCCCAAACTCCGTCTCGATCTTTTGCAGTAGTTGCCGCCGCTTAGGCCACGACCGGGACCGATCGATCTCGGTCAGGATGCCTGCGACGATGTGGTCGGTCAGCGTCCAGTCGCGGCGGGGTCGACCGGTCAGCCGCCGCCACAGCGGCTTAGTGACCGCGTCCATGCGGTCGGCGGCCTCCTGGTCGCCGCTGCGCGCCAGCGGCGCCACGCCGCTAGCCTCGACCGTGACGACCCGCCCCTTGCCGTGATTGGCCCCACGGCAGGGGCAGTCGCAGATGCGGCCGATCGCGTGTGTGCAGCGGGCGTCGCACGCCGCCACCTGGCGGGCACGCCGCCGAGTCCCCGGGACGATAGGCCCGAGGTCCTCGACGCTGCCGCCGCAGTCGCAGTGCCACACCTTCTCCTCGGCGTAGCCGACGCCGAGGCATCGGCGGCAGCGGAAGCAGTGCATCATCGCCCACCTCCCAGCGCCTCAGTCAACGCCCCGATCAGGGCGGTGGCGACCGTCTCGGTGAGCTCGGCGTAGGCCCACTCGGCGGCCTCCGCCGACTCGAAGCGAAGCACTAGGTCGCCGCTCTCGCGGAGGACGACGACGTGCTCCCCAGCGTGGGCGAGGGCGACGCCGATCGTTTCGACGTCGCCGACGGTGGAACCGTTGGCCGCCGCCGCGGCCAGGACCCGGAGACGCTCATCCGGGTCGGTAACGACCGAGATCATTTCTACTCCTTCTCCTCCTCTTGTCGGACTGCTCTCATCATGCCACGCCGCGCCACGGCGTGGCAAGCTAGTGTTGGTAACGGTTCAGTAACTCCTCGATCTCTCCTAGCGCGCTCGCCGCGTCGGCGCGCCCGACCGGCGAGATGTCGACGTGGCAGTCGTACAGCGGACTGTGGTCCGCTATCCGGACCTTCAGCCAGTCGTCGATCACGACGTAGTAGGTTCCCGTCTCAGCGACGGTAACCGCCGCTGAGTGACCGTGATCTTTCACCCATCGGCGGATCGTTTGCGCCTGCTCCCACCGCCGCTCCTTCTCCTGGCGGCGGGCGAGCGCATCGATCAAGGCGTCGTAGAGGTCGCCGTCCGGGTCCTTTTCGCATGAGACGTGGCCGATCTCCACGTCTCCGTCCCGGACCGCCTCCAGCAAATCCGGGTCGTGGGCAAGGTGAACGACGGCGTCCGGGTGCTGCTCCGGGTCGATCCTACAGTCGCGCAGCGCCGCGGCGGCCCCACACATCCCAATCCTGTTTGATGTCCGCCACCCACCGGTCATCGGGGGGAACTGTCATCACACCCTCATGACTAATCTCCTGGTAGGAGACACCGGCCTGTTCGGCAAGCTGGGCTTGGGTGAGGCCGGCGGCCTGGCGGGCCGCAGCGAGCCGCCGGCCTGCGATACGTGCACGCCTGTCAATCATGACACTCGTGCCGGCTCGGGCACCCGGTAAACACCGTTCAAGTATCTTGCCTGCGACTCCGCGTCACACACGGGACAATGGTAAACGTACGAGCCGGGAACGGTTTCGTCTCGCTCGGTGAGCGGTTCACCACACTCGGGACACTGGTCGATGATTTCGCGTGCAACAATTGTCGCCCATCTGCCCGGCCGGTCTACGTGGTGGCCCAACCACCACGATCTGACATACTCTTCGACCGCCTCCTCTAGTGACGCGGCCTCAACCTCGGTTCCTTCATCGTCGGCGACAATCCAGATTTTCATGACTCCTCCTCCTCCTCGCTCACCCGGCGGAGGCGGAGCCCCCATTCGTAAGGAACTTTGGTCGGCACGTATGATGTGATCTCAAGAAGATCGCACCTGGTGTCTTCGACTGCGAAGAGTATGGTCTTGGCCAGCCACGCCTCAGGGTCATCGGTGACGCGGCGGTCGACGTAATGTGGATGATCTTCTTTCCGGATGCACCACCGGCGAGCTTCCAGGCTGTACCTTGGTCGTGATCCTTCTTCCGCGGCGGGCAGGTGCCCGTAATCGCGGACCTGCAGGCGCATGATCGCATAGGCTTCGCGGGGTGAAACAGCCTCGGCGATCTTCCCGCCCTCCGGGCTGACGATCGTGACCTCGACAGTCTCAGTAGTAGTGGTGATCATTGTTGGTCTCCCTCCGGTTTTACGATTCCGTGATTTTTCCCGCTTGCCCCTAGACAGGCTCACCGTCCGGTGAGCCCGTCGATCACCTCGCTGATCTCACGCCGTGTCAGACTCCGCAGCCATTCCTCTGGTGTCATCGAGGAGCGGACTCGCATCGTTGCGCCGAGCGCCGCGTACCGGCGATCCATGTGTCGGAGATCGTAGCCGGCTCGCTCGAGCAGTGCGAGCGCGTAGGCGACCTGCTTGTCAGTCGCAGTGTTGGTGGTGATCACGTTTGCCTCCTCCCGTGATCGGCCGGCCCTCCCGGCCGACGCCACCTAGCATGCCACGCCAATCGGACCAAGTCAAGTCATCGCAGGTGACGGTTCGGTAACGACCGCCCGGCCGTTGGCCGTTGATCAAACACCCACCGCAAGATCAACTACACCCATTGATCATGAAGTAAGGCCCCGGGCCGACGCCCGGGGCCGTTGATCGCGTTCACAGGTATCTCTTGACCGCCTCAAGATCAGCGTCAGTAAGCACATACTCGCCGTGCTCCTCGACGCCGACGATCTCTCCCGCGGCGAATGCCGTGGCGAACGCGCGGTCAAGATCATCATCAGTGAAGGCCGTGTCACCGAGGCGGTGGCGGAGCTCAGCTCGGCCGTACTCGGGCCACGCCCGCTGAAGATCCTCGTACTCGATCTTCAGCAGGACGTCGTCGTCGATCACCGGGTAGCGATCAAGCCCCCGGATAATCGCCGCCAACTCCTCGGCCATTGGCCACCTAGCCGCTAGCCATCGGGTGCCGACGCGATCAACAACGGTGACTACTGCGTCGTCGCCGTAGTGATCGATGATCCAATGGTAGTTTGCTCGCCCGGCCACGGACCCTGCGTAGGAGCCGTGCAAGGTGTAGGCGGCAAGCGATACCCAGTCGCCGCTGGGAGTCGCCTCCCAGTCGCTGACCCAGGTGACGTCGGCGAGCGCCGCCCGGTCGCCGACGTAGTTGAGCCGCTCGATCTTCATGGCGATATCCTCACTTCCCGTGATCACGACCTTCGTGATCACAGCCCCGCCCCCGGGGCGGGGCAGCCCCGGGGGCGAGACGGCGATCACGATAGTGTGATCGACACTAGTTCGCCCGCCACTACTGTGGCGAGCGTTGATCCCCGCGAAATTGCGGGGATAAGGTCGAGACTGTCTTGATCGAATTCGAGCTCCCGCCCCAGCTGGGCGGCGAGCTCGACCGCCCGGTCAACGTCCACCGCCGCCCACCGGCGGCGGACGGCGCCGAACTGGACCGTCACCGTGATCATCGCACCCCCTCCACGAACTCAACGTCTCCGCTCGGCAGACGCAGGTACACAGACTCTTGCTCGCCTTCGCGGGCGATTATCGCCGCGAGGCTACGCAAGGCCGGAATCGCCGTGTCATCGACGGCGATCATCAACTGGATCACCGGCTCCCGGTACACTCGGCCGTTCGTCGGCGACCGCCAGATCCCTTCCGCCGGGACCGCGGTGGCTCCGCCGAACTGATCACACGCGGCGGCCAGCGCCGAGTCGATCAACGCGTCTAGCGGACGGCCGCTATTGTCGGTCTTCGGGATCACGATCATTGCCTCTCGCATGTTTGGCTCCTCACTTCCTATCTCTTCGTCCTCCTCTGGACTACGCCCATCATGCCACACCGCGGGTGGCAAGTCAAGTCACCGAGATAACGAAACGGCAACAAAACCAAGATCACCCAAACACAAGCAAGATCACCCAACCGTGACCAAGATCACCCAACCATGACCAAGATCAAACCACACGAAGATCACATAATGTGAGCTAGGTCACACATCCATCGACCAAGATCACTAGACCCGACTAGGCGCGCGCGCGTCGCGCGCCGACACGCAGCCTAGTCGGAAATCCGGACAAAACGGACGCCAAGCCTGGACAAACCCGCCCAAACCCGGATAAAACGCCTCGACCCTGGGCATGATCAACTGGCGGGTGATCGCAGCGCGACTACCCCGGTCGCGCTGCGCGGAAGTTGGGTGGTGGTGGTGGTGTTTTG
>JADGHB010000062.1 GCA_019689635.1 Nevskia sp.
AGCAGCGTGGAGGGGCCCCGCGCGTAGCGCGGGGATCCTAGCGTTGCGAGGGGCGCACGGCGCGTAGCGCCGCCCGAGCAGCGTGGAGGGGTGAGCGTTTGCGCTGACGGCATGCCGGTGGCATGCCGTGCGAACGCGAACGCCCGGCCAAGGAAGGTCGGGCCGGGGTTTGGAGCGAGCGCGAACGTCTCGCCAGGACGGCGGTGAGTTTGCAAGGTCGCGAGGGGCGCACGGCGCGTAGCGCCGCCCCGAACGGCACGGCGGCAGGGACTCGCCCATCCTAGAATCCACTAAAAGTTCACTGTATAAGACTTTGAAATGGAACTTTTTCCATCTTCGAAAGTCTATTGGGCGCTTCCGGGAAGACCGGGGGCAAGGAGGTGAGTGAGTATGATGCTGACTCGATGGCAACCTGTGACCGCGTTGCGCGAGGTCCAGAATCCGATCGGCACCAGACTCGCAAATGTCTTCGGCGATTGGCTGAGCGATTTCGAGTCGCCACTGTTCGGGTTCTGGAATCGGCCGTTCCCGGCCGTGGAGGTGCGGGAGGATGACCAGCATTATTACATCCTCGCCGAACTTCCCGGGATGGCGCCGGAGGCCGTCGAAGTCACCCTCGAAGGGGACACCTTGAGCCTTTCCGGAGAACGGAAAGCCGAGAAGATCGACGGCCAGACGGTGAGCTTCAGCGAACGTCCGACCGGCAGCTTCGTGCGCCGCCTGACGCTGCCGAATCTGTCGGCAGGCGAGGTGCTCGAAGCGCGGATGGACAATGGCCTGCTGAAGATCACCGTGCGCAAGTCGCAGGCCGATCAGCGCAAACGCATCAGCGTGAGCGCGCATTGATCGTCCAATTTCGTGCGCGAAGGGCGCTCTCAAGCGCCCTTTTTTTAGGTCCTTCCGGCTTTTCAGTGGGTCTAGCTCTGTAGGACGATGTGAGGGGATTGGAATGGAGTCCCTTGATGCGCGATGTGGACCTGTACCGGCAGATCCTTGGTCTGCCTGAGCCGTGGTTGGTGACGGATGTAAATCTTGATCTGAATGGAGGGCGCGTCGAGGTGCTGGTGACGCACCCGGAGGGCCTACGCTGGATGTGTCCGCAATGCGGTAAACATCTGGCGGTGCATGACCACGCGGCGGAGCGCTCCTGGCGCCATCTGGATACCTGCCAGTTGCAGACCGTGCTGCGCGCTCGCGTGCCGCGGGTGAATTGCCCGGAGCATGGCGTGCTGCAGGTCAAGGTGCCATGGGCCGAGCCGCGTGGCCGCTTCACGGCGCTGATGGAGCGCTGGATCATCGACGTCCTGCAGCAGTGCGCGACGATCAGCGGCGCATGCCGGCTCCTGCGCTTGTCTTGGGACGAAGTGTTTGGCGTGATGGATCGGGCTGTGCGCCGAGGGCAGGCCCGCAAGAAGCCACGGGTCCTGCGCCAGATCGGCGTTGACGAGAAGGCCTTCCGCAAGGGGCACTCGTACACGACGATCGTCAGCGACATCGAGCGCTCGACCATCGAGTACCTGGCCGACGAGCGCAAGCGCGAGTCGTTGGAGGGGTTCTACAACTCCCTGACTCCGCGTCAGCGCCAGGGCATTCAGGCGGTGGCCATGGACATGTGGGAGCCCTACATCACGGCCACACAGGCGCAGGTGCCCGAGGCGCCGCGCAAGATCGTCTTTGATCGCTTTCACATCATGCAGCATGTCGGCCAGGCTGTAGACGCCGTGCGCAAGACCGAACACCGGGCGCTACGCGCAGCGGGCGACGATACCCTGACGCGAACCAAGTACTTGTGGCTTCACAGCCAGGAAAACCTCACCGATGCCCGTCGGGAGCAACTCTCCATCCTCCTGGGGCAAAACCTGAAGGTCGCTCGCGCCTGGGCCATCAAGGAGGCGCTGCGCCAGCTCTGGGACTATCACCGCGAGGGCTGGGCTCGTCGCTTCTTCGCCCGCTGGTACTTCTGGGCCACGCACAGCCGTTTGGAGCCAATCCGCCAGGTCGCTCACATGCTCAAGCGGCGCCTGGACAACATCGTCACCTACTGCCGCCTGCGCATCACCAACGCCGTTGCCGAGGGCATCAACAGCAAGCTCATGGCCATCAAACGCCGTGCCTGCGGCTACCGCAACCCCGAGCACTTCAAGATCGCCGCCTACTTCTTCTGCGGCGGGCTCGATCTGTACCCACGCTAAACCCGGAAGGACCTTTTTTTATGCGCCGCCGCCCGGCTCGGCTTCAAGTCTCGCGTCGTCCAGAAGCCAGACCGTCAGCCGGGCCTCACTCAGCCGTGCTGAGCCCGTTCTGCCCTGGGCGACGGTGGCGGCGCGCGGCGTTCCATCGTCTCGGTCGCGCCGCCCACCGCGTCCTGCGCGCGCAGGCGGTACTGGTGCAGCCGTTGTGCCTGACGCAAGAATTCCTCGACGGCGACCGCAGGATCGCCGATGGAAACCAGATCGCGTCGTCCGCGAAGCCGCAAGTAATAACGCGGCGGGTCGTGCGCGCTGCGAGTCAGCGCCAGACCGCTGGCGGTGTCGCGGGCAATGATTTTGTCGCTCATCGCGCGTCGTGCAAAAAACCACTCGACAAGGCGCGACGCGCCGCGTCGGCGCGCCGCACGGCAAAACAACTGCAAGAGCCGGCGTGAGGACGAGCGTCCGGCTGGCCGCTTACGCGGCTTTGAGCGGGATACGGCGGGCCGCCTGCCGCGCTTGTCGCAGCTTGGGCATGACGACCGTGAGCACGCCGTTCTTGAACGAAGCTTCGGCCTTGTCTTCGTCGATCGCGGCGGGCAGCGGGATGCGCCGTTCGAAGCGACCGTAGTAGCGCTCGCTCAGCCGGCGCGCGCGATCTTGATATTCGCTTTTCTTCTCGCCGCGCAGGATCAGGGCGTCGTCCTCGAGCAGGATCTCGATGTCCTTCTCGTCCACGCCCGGCAGTTCGGCGGTCAGGCGGAACGCGTCATCGGTTTCCACGAGATCGACGCTGGGCGCGGCGTCGCGCTCCTGCTCCGCGGCGAAGCCGAAATCGTTCCACACCTCTTCGAACAGGCGGTTCATTTCACGATAGAGCGCGAAGAAGGGATCGCGGGCCTCGTTGAAATCCGCGCTGCGTCGAATCGGCAGGCTGTGGGTGCGTTTCCAAGGAAGCAGTTGACTGACAGCCATGACGTAACCTCCTTACCCGTGAGTCATGAATACCAGTCCGGTTCTGATGGACCATCCGACGCTGCGCTGTGTAGGGGCGGCCTCGTCGTTTTCAAGATCGGGTGAGGATGTGCACTGCGCCTTGACGCGCGAGCACCTGGACCACCACGCGTCCATCGGCGCGGCGCAGGCGAACGTCGGCGCTGTGGCTGCCGACCGTCAGCCGTCGCAGTACGACTTCGTCGAGGAACGAGGGCAGCCAGGGCTCGTCGAATACGATCTGGGCGGCGTCCGGTTCGAAGCGCAGGCCCAGGCAAGACTGTAGCAGCGACAGCGGCGCGGCCGCAGCCCAGGCTTGCGGCAAGCAGGCCACGGGGTAGAACGTCGGCCCGCGCGTACGCTGCCGGGCGAAGCCGCAGAACAGCTCCGGCAAGCGGCGCAGGTCGAGATAAGACGCCGCGGCGAACAGGCTTTCGAAGACGCGCGCCGCTTCGCGCTTGTAGCCATAACGCGCGAAGCCGGCGGCGATCAGCGCGTTGTCGTGCGGCCAGACCGAGCCGTTGTGATAGCTCATCGGGTTGTAACGCTTCTCGCTCGCCGCCAGGGTGCGCACCCCCCAGCCGGAGAACGAAGCGCTGTCCATGAGCTTGGCCACGACGCGGCCGGCGCGCTCGGGATACGCGATGCCGGTGTAGAGCGCATGGCCGGCATTCGAAGTGGACACCTGGCAGGGGCGCTTGTCGCCGTCCAGGGCGAGCACGTAGCTGCCCAGCGCGGGGTCGAAGAACGCTTCATCGAAACGCTGACGCAGGCGCGCTGCGCGCTGTTCGAGGATTTCGGCGCGCTGGGGTTCGCCGAGCGCGCGGGACACGGCAGCCGCCGCGCGCCAGGCGCCGTAGGTATAAGCCTGCACCTCGACCAGCGCGATCGGGCCGCGCGCCAGGCGCCCGTCGCGGTGGAATACCGAGTCGTGGCTGTCCTTCCAGCCTTGATTGACCAGCCCCGAGCCGGTCGCGCGTTGGTACTCAACGAAGCCGTCGCCGTCGCAGTCGCCGTAGCGTTCGATCCAGGTCAGCGCCGCCTCGAGCTGGGGTTTGATCGCGCGCAGCGTGTCGCGGTCGCCGGTGCGTTCCAGGTAGGCGCCGGCGAGCATCGCGAACAGCGGCGTGGCATCGACGCTGCCATAGTAGCGACGGAACGGCACCTCGCCCAGTTGCGCCATTTCGCCGTGACGCACTTCATGCAGGATCTTGCCCGGCTGTGCGTCCGTCGCCGGGTCCGTCGCCGTGGCCTGGTTCGCCGCCAGATGCAGGAGCACGCCGCGGGCGACGGTGGGGTCGAGCCACAGCATCTCCAGCGCCGTGATGATCGCGTCGCGGCCGAAAGCGGTGCTGAACCAGGGAATGCCGGCGTAGGGGAAAGGTCCCTGGGGCGTGTCGGTCATCAGCATGTAGAGGTCGGAAACGCTGCGGCGCACTGACTCGTTGAAGATCTGGTTGGAGGTGACGATGGCCGCGGCCCGCGCAGACGAGCGACGCAGGGCGCGCCGGGCACGGCGCAGCGCGGTGAACCAGGCTCCGGGCAGCGGTGCCGCTTCGGTTTCGCCGGCGCAGTCGATCAGGACGTACAGGGCGCACGCCGCCTGCGGTGCGAGTTCGAGATCGAAGCCGGCGCGATCCGCCGTCAGGCGCGCCGGCACGGGGTGGAACTGCAGCAGAGTCTCGCGCCGGACGTCGTCCAGTCCGGTGTACGCCAGCCGCACGCGGTCGCGGAGCACGTGGGGTGCATGCAGGACGCCGCGCCGCGGTCGCCGCGCGCCGCGCACCTCGAACACGTCGGCGAAATCGGCCGCGAACGTGAACTCCACCCGGACGCGCTGCGGCCGCTCGTCAAAATTGCGCAGCACCACACGCTGGTAGCAGCGTGCCTGCCAGAGGAAACAGGTGCGGCGCAAGTGGATGAGATCGTGCGCCAGGCGCAGCGCGCCACCGGCTTCGTACAGATCCGGGTTGCTGAGATCGCAGGTCAGCGTCGCGTTGTCGTCGCGCAAAGTGGAACTGAGCAAGAGCGGCCGCACGCCGTCGACGGTGAGGCCGAAGTGCGACAGATGGCGCGTGTCGCGATGGTAAACGCCTTCGGGACTGCCGTAGTCGGCGAGCGCGTCGCCGTTATGGTCGAACACGGCGAAGCTGTCGCCGTGCTTGAGCGTGCGTGGCCGCCGTTCTTGCAGGCCGGCGGTCGCTGGGATGGAGTACGGCGCGGGCGATCCCGCCCCGGCGTGCGCGTCCGGCGCGGCACTGCATTCTTGCGACGTCTGCATGCGGTCAGGCGACCTGCAGGCTCAAGGCCGGGATTTCGCGCGCGGTATGCGCCGCGGCGGCGTGCCGTGCCGCGAGCAAGCGCTGGTAGATCGCCAGATAGTCGCCGGCCACGCGCTCGATCGTGTAGCGCCGCTCGAAGCAGGCACGCACTCGCGCGCGGTCGAGCGCCAGCACGCGCGGCAGCGCGGCCACGGCCTGTTCGACGTCGTCCACGATACAGCCGGACACGCCGTCGTCGATCACCTCGGGTACGGATCCGCGACGGAACGCCAGCACCGGCGTGCCACAGGCCATGGCTTCGATCATCACCAGCCCAAACGGCTCGGGCCAATCGATCGGGAACAGCAGTGCCGCGGCATTGCCGAGGAACTCGGCCTTTTCCTGGTCGCCGATCTCGCCGATGAACTCGACGTTGGCATGCGTCCGGATCAACGGAGCGATCAGGCTGTCGTAGTATTCACGATCCACCCGGTCGATCTTGGCCGCGATCTTGAGCGCCAGGCCCGCACGGCTGGCGATCTCGATGGCGAGATCCGGGCGTTTTTCCGGCGAAATGCGGCCGAGAAAGGCGAGATACCCGCCGGCGGGCCGCGGCCGGAACGGCAGCAGTTCGCGCGGCAGGCCGTGGGGCACGGTTGCAAGCCAGTTGACCGGCGGCAGCGGTCGGCGCTGGTGATTGGAAATCGAGACCAGCGGCAGATCGGCGAACGCCTCGTAGAAAGGTTTCAGGTCCGGCAGATCGAGCCGCCCGTGCAGCGTGGTGAGCACCGGTTGCGCGAGCATCCTCGCCAGCGGGAAATGCAACAAATCGATGTGAAAGTGCAGCACGTCGAACTCGTGCGCCCGACGGCGCACCTGCTCGAGCATCATCAAGTGGTAGGGCAGCGCATCGCGCACCGTCGGATTCAGCCGTAGCGCGGACTCGCCGCAAGGGATCAGGCGGGCCCGAGTGAGCGAGTCGCCGCTGGCGAACAAGGTGACCTGATGTCCCTGCCGCACCAGCTCCTCGGTGAGATACGAAACGATGCGCTCGGTGCCGCCGTAGAGCCGGGGCGGACAGCGTTCGGCCAGCGGCGCGATCTGGGCGATTCTCATCGAACCTCCTCGTGCCAGCGAAGTCCTCAGACGAAATCGGAGCGCTCCACCGGTGCCTCCGGTAGAGGCTCGATCTATGAGGGCGCGCCGTCGCCGGTTCAAGGGCTGCCGTGTCGCTGGCGGCTTTCTTCCGATCCCCGCCGTCTTCGTCGGCGCATGCATCCGGAGTGTCGATGCGCGACAATCGCGCCCAGTGGAGGGAGTCACGGGTTTGGATCAGGGATCGTCGAACCGGCCCGACGAACGGGTCGTCCATCAACTCGAGGCGATCGAGCCTTGGCTGCTGCGCCTGGTGTGGGCGGTGGTTGCGTTCACGCTGGTGCCGTGGTTCAGTCCGTCGCTATACGGCTTATTGCCGGCCACGTGGCGTGTCATGGCTCCCGATACCGCCGTCGGTCTGGGACTCGCGGCCGCAAGCCTCGCGCTTTCGGCCGAGCGCCGGACGGACCGGCAGTTGCGCGCCAGCCGGTGGTTCGCGGCCGCCGTGCTGGTCTTGAGCATCGGGATTCTGGTCGAGCGCACTGCGGGCGGCGCCTTGGGCCTGGAAGACTGGCTCCCCGCGCGTCTGGTGGCTGGGCGCGATCTGCGAGTACCTTTACAAACCGGGCTGGCTTTGGCCATGACCGGCGCTTGCCTGCTAGCGATTCGCGAGCACAAGCGTTGGCGCTCGATCATGGCGGACGTCTGCGCGATCCTGCTGATCGCGATGGTGATGATCTTCGGCGCCAGTTGGCTGTACGGCGCGGCCCAGCTCGGCGGCACCGACCTCGCCGTGCGGAGTTCTCCGCAGGCGCTGCTCTGTCTCGTGGCACTGGCGCTCGTGATCGCCGCGCGTCGCGCCCGCGGCGGCAGCGCACTGGCGGCCTTGGTCAACGTCGGCATTGGCAGCCAGATCGTGCGCAAGATGCTTCCGATCCTCGTGCTGACGCCGTTCGTTTGTTTCGGGGCGGTGGCTTTTTTCGCCGGTTTGCCGCAGGCATCGAGCGCCGATGCCTTCGCCATCGCGGCGGCGCTGGAATCCTTCCTGGCGCTGTGCCTCACGGTTTGGATGGGGCAGCGCATCAACCGCATGGAGCGCGAGCTACGCGATCTTTCGCTGACCGACGAGCTCACTGGCGTCAATAACCGCCGCGGTTTCTTTCTGCTGGCGCATCAGGTGGTGCGCGACGCCGAGCGCAGCGGGGCGAACCTGGCGGTGTATTTTTTCGACCTCGACGGGCTCAAGCGCGTCAACGACACGGCGGGCCACGACGCGGGCTCCGTTCTGATCCGCGATTTCGCGGCGATCCTGAAGGAGAATTTCCGCGCCAACGACGTCATCGGTCGCGTCGGTGGCGACGAGTTCGCGGTGATCAGCAGTGGCGCATTCGGCCGCTGCGCCGACGTCCTGGCGCGGCTGGAGCGGCGTGTGGCGGAACGCAACCGCGCCCGGCCGCAGGCCGTCGCCGTGGAGTTCAGCGCGGGTTGCGCCGAGCGTGGCCCCGACTCGACGGCGAATCTCGAGGCCCTGATCGCCCGGGCCGACGCGATGATGTACCGAAACAAGCAGGCCAAGCGGGCGGAATCTCCCCAGAGTACGGCCAAGGCCGGAGCCTGACGCTCGCCGCAGATGTCGGTACGGCATACTGACGATCCCTTTCGCACGGCCTTGCGCATGGACTGGAAAATCTTCGCCACCGTGTTCTCCACGGTGTTCCTCGCCGAGCTAGGCGACAAAACCCAGCTCGCCACGCTGCTATTCGCCGCCGACGAGCCGGCGTCCCGGTGGACGGTGTTCCTCGGTTCCGCCACGGCGCTGGTGCTGGCCGCGGCGATCGGAGTCGTGGCCGGCGGATGGATCGGCGCCCAGCTGCATCCTCGGTATCTGAAACTCGCGGCGGGGCTCGGGTTTCTCCTGATCGGCGCGTGGACCTTGCGCAGCGCCTATGCCGGCTGAGGCGACGCCAACCGAGGACGCGCGCTGGATGCGTCACGCGCTGGCGCTCGCGCGGCGCGCGGCGGACGCGGGCGAGGTGCCGGTGGGCGCGGTGCTGGTCGGCGCGGATGGCGTCCTCCTCGGCGAGGGCTGGAACCGGCCGATCGCCGCGCACGATCCTTCCGCGCACGCGGAGCTGATCGCGGTGCGCGCCGCCGCCGCGCGCGTCGGCAACTACCGGCTGCCGGACACGACGCTGTACGTGACGCTGGAGCCCTGCGTGATGTGCGCCGGCATGCTGATCCACGCGCGCGTGGCGCGGCTGGTGTTCGGCGCCTGGGATCCCAAGGCCGGTGCGGTGCAATCGGTTTACGACGTGATCGCCGCGCCGCGGCTCAACCACGCGCTCGCCTGGACCGGCGGCGTGCTGGAAGCCGAGTGCGGCGCGCTGCTCCGCGAGTTTTTCCGCGCGCGCCGTTGAGCGGCGCTAACGCGCCTTCTTGGCGCCGGCCGCCTCGGCGGCTGGCGCGCCGGCGTGTTCGAAGACGAGGCTGCCGTCGCGCACCTCCACGCGCACGGTGTCGCCGGCGGCGAAGCGGCCGTCGAGGATGTCACGCGCCAGCGGGTTCTCGACCAGCGCCTGCACCGCGCGCTTGAGCGGCCGCGCGCCGTACACCGGGTCGTAGCCGGCCTCGGCGAGTTTGGCCAGCGCGGGTTCCGTGAACTCCACCGCGATGCCGCGCTCGGCCAGCCGTTTGCCGACGTGGGCGACCTGGATTTCGGCGATCTTGCGGATCTGCGCCGCGCCCAGCGGACGGAACACCACCGCTTCGTCGATGCGGTTGATGAACTCGGGACGGAACTGCTGGCTGACGACCGCCATCACCGCTTCCTTGATCGCGGCATAGTCGTCGCGCGTGGTCGGGTTGCTCATCATCTCCTGGATCAAGTTGGAGCCGAGGTTGGAGGTCATCACCACCACCGTGTTGCGGAAGTCCACGGTGCGGCCCTGACCGTCGGTGAGGCGGCCGTCGTCGAGCACCTGCAGCAGCACGTTGAACACTTCCGGATGAGCCTTCTCGACCTCGTCGAGCAGCACCAGGGAGTAGGGCCGCCGGCGCACCGCCTCGGTGAGCTGGCCGCCTTCCTCGTAGCCCACATAGCCCGGCGGCGCGCCGATCAGGCGCGCCACGGAATGGCGCTCGCCGTACTCGCTCATGTCGATGCGCACCATGTGGTCTTCGCTGTCGAACAGGAACTCGGCCAGCGCCTTGCACAACTCGGTCTTGCCCACGCCGGTTGGGCCCAGGAACAGGAAGGAGCCGATCGGCCGCTTGGGGTCGGACAGGCCCGCCCGCGAACGGCGGATGGCGTTGGCCACCGCGGTGACCGCTTCGTCC
>JADGHB010000006.1 GCA_019689635.1 Nevskia sp.
CGGCCGGTCGGGCCGCGCCCAGTCCTCCATTTCGAAGACGTCGGCGGCGTAGCCGCCGAGACGGCCGCGTTCGAGCGCTTCGAGCACCGCCGCTTCGTCCACCAGCGAACCGCGCGAAGGGTTGATGAGCAGGCAGCCGGGCTTGATGCGCGACAGCGCCCGCGCATCGATGACCTGCGTGGTCTGCGGCGTGAGCGGTGCGGCCAGCACCAGGTAGTCGGCCCACTCCAGCAGCGCTTCCAGCGCGGCCACGCGCGTGAGTCCGAGCGCGCGCTCTTCGTGCGCCGCGAGCGCGACGGGGTCGCAGTAGCGCTGCTGCACGCCGAAGGCTCGCAGCCGTTCGGCGACGGCGCGGCCGATCACGCCCATGCCGAAGTAACCCACGTTACGGCCGGCCAGCCCCACGCCGTAGAAGCGCGGCTGCCAGCCGCGGAAACGACCCGAGCGCACCCAGCGGTCGCCGGCGAGCAGGTGCCGGCCGAGCCCGATCATCAGCGCGATGGTCAGCTCCGCCGTGGGCACGGTCAGCAGGTCCGGGACCAGGCTGAACCAGACGCCGCGCCGCGTGCAGGCCTCGAGATCGAAGTTGTCGGCACCCTTGAGCGCGCCGGCGATGAGTTTCAGCCGCGGGCAGGCGGCCAGCAGTGCGGCGTCCGCCGCATCCGGCATGAACGCCATCCAAGGCGTCGGCTCGGGCCAGCGCGCGGCGCAGGCGCGCCGGCGGCAGCGCCTCGCGGTCGCGCGGCGCCGTCACGCTGGCGTACGGTTCCAGCAGCGCCAGCGTGTCGTCGAACACACGGTGGGAGATGACGACGCGCGGCTGCGTGGAACTCGAGTTCATGCCGGGATCTGGTTGAGTTTGTAACGCCGGCGCAGCGCCTCGCTCGCGTTGTCGACGAGGGCCACGAGCACCCAGGTGATGAGGATGTAGGCCATCATCTGGCGGTAGAAGAACAGTTGCTGGGCGTCATAGAGCGCCTGTCCGATGCCGCCGGCGCCGATCAGTCCCATGACGGTGGCCATGCGCAGATTCCACTCCAGGCGGAACAGCGAGTGCACCGCCACCGGTCCCAGCGCCAGCGGCACGGTCGCCCAGGCGGTGACGACGACGGCCGAGGCGCCGGTGCCGGCGATGGCCAGTTGCGGCGCACGCGGCGCGTTTTCCAGCGACTCGGCGAACAGGCGCGCCAGGCAGCCGGCCGAGTGCAGTCCCAGCGCCGCCGCGCCCGCGGTCGGCCCGACGCCGGCCACGGCGATTAAGATCAGCCCCCACACCACTTCCGGGATCGAACGCAGCACTTCCATCAGGCGCCGCAGCGGCCAGGCCAGCCACGGCGGCGCGAGATTGCGCGCCGTCAGCGCGCCGAACAACGCAGCGGCGAGCACGGCCCCGCCGGTGCCGGCCAGCGCCATCCATGCCGTCTCCCACAGCCGCGGCAGCAGCGCGGCCCAGTCGCGCTCGGTCAAGCGCGGCGGAAACATCTCGCCGAACACGTGCAGGGCATGGTCGAACGCCAGCAGTCGCGGCGCGTAGGCTGCGAGCGCGGCGAGGCCCAGCGGCGCCAGCGCCAGCAGCCAGCGCGGATGCCGGCGCAGCCAAACGGCGAGCTGATCGAGCACGGCCACCACCGTTACCAGCACGATGAGCTGCGTGGTGACGCGCGGGAAATCCAGCGCCGCCAGCGATCCCACCAGCTCGCTGCCGAGTCCGCCGCCGCCCACCGCGCCGACCACGATGGACGCGCGCAGCGCGCTCTCGAATTCGTAGGCGCCGTAAGTGAGCAGATCCGCGCGCTTGAGCGGTAGCAGACCGAACAGCGCGAGCTGCAGGCGCCTGGCGCCGGTGGCGGCCAGCGCCTCCAGCGGTGGGCGGGGCGCAGTGCGCAGGATGTCGGCGAACATCTTGGCCACCACCGCGCCGTAGTAGATCGCCAGCGCCAGCAATCCGGCGCCGGGGCCGACGCCGAACAGGATCACGCACAGGATCGCGACCGTGAGATCGGGAATGGCGCGCACCGCGGACAACACCGCCAGCAACGGTCGCGTGCCGGGCAGCCGCAGGCCCGCGGCGATCCCCAGCGGCAGGCTGATGAGGAACGCCAGAAACATCGACCCGGCGGCCAGCCCCAGCGTTTCCACCACCGGCGGTAGCAGGGCGCGCAGGTACGACGGCGTGAGGACCGGCGGAAAGAACGCGCTCAGCAGAGGCCAGAGCGAATCCATCGACGGCGTCGCTCAGGCGGTGAGCCGCAGAGGCTGCGCTGCGTGCACCGCGGCGCTGCCGGTGAGGGTGCCTTCGCGGACCTCGAGGACACGGTCGAAATAGCGCGTCGCGAGCTCCGGTTGATGCAGCGAGCAGATCAGCGCCATGCCCCGTCGTTTGGCCAGCGACGTCAGCAATTCGAGGATCGCACGGGCGGTCACGGGGTCCAGCGAGGCCACCGGCTCGTCGGCCAGCAGCAGGCGCGGCGCCTGCACCAGTGCGCGGGCGATGGCCACGCGCTGTTGCTCGCCGCCCGACAAGGCCGCGGTCGGTGCGCGCAGCTTGTGCGCCAGACCCACGGCCTCAAGCGCACTGCGCGCCTCGGCCAGCTCGGCCGAGGTCGGCCGGCACAAGTAGCGCAGCGCGCGCAGCGTGCTCCAGCGGCCCAGCGCGCCGGCCATGACGTTCTGGTGCACGCGCAAGGGTTCGACGAGATCGTGTTTCTGAGCCACGAAGCCCACCCGGCTGCGCAGGCGGCGCAGCGCCTTGCCGCGCAATGCCGTGAGCCATTCACCGTCGAGCTCGATCGTGCCGGCGACGGCGGCGATCTGTCCGCCGAGAGTGCGCAGCAGCGTGGTCTTGCCCGTGCCGCTGGCGCCCACCAGCGCCAGGCACTCGCCCGCACCGACGTCCAGCGCGATGTCGCGCAGCACGGGTTTGGCGGCACCCAGCGGTGCCACCGCCAGATCGCGCAGCGTCAGCAAGGACCGGCTTGCCGCGCGAACGGCGTCGCCGCGGGGCTCGATCATTACAGCAGCCCCAGTTCCTTGCCGACCTTGCGGACGTCGTCGTACTCGGCGTCGTCGGCTTTCACGTAATGCTCGCCGCGCAGGATCTCGAGGATCGCGTCATCGCGCCCGGGCTGCAGGCGCAGCAGCGCGGCCGAGAACTTCTCTTGCAGCGCCGGCGAGAGATCCTTGCGTGCCGCCCACACGTAGTCGGCGAACGGCGGCGTGGTGAAGAACACGCGCATCGACTCGCCGGGGATCTTGCCGTCGGCCACCATGGACTTGAAGACCGTTTCGTCCAGCGAGCCGGCGTCGCACACGCCCGCTGCCACAGCCTGCGCGGTCGCGGCGTGGCTGCCGGTGTAGCGCGTGGACTTGAGATCGGCATCCACGGAGATGCCGGCCTGCTTCATCGCCAGATACGGAAACAGGTGGCCGCTCGTGGAGTTGATGTCGCCGAAGCAGAACGTCTTGCCCTTGAGATCGGCGAGCGATTTGATGCCGGTGGCCTTGCGCGTGATGAACAGCGCTTGGAACTGTTGGTCCACGTCGCGCTGCACCAGCGGCACGGCGCCGTAGCGTTCGTGCGCCTTGACGTAGGTCAGGCCGCCGAAATACGCGATGTCCAGCGAGCCGTTGCCGAGCCCCTCGACGGTGGCGTTGTAGCTCGTGGGGATGACGAGCTTCACCGGCATGCCCATCTGCTGTTCGAGATATTTCTGCAGCGGCGCTTTCTGTTCCACGGACACCTGGGTGGCGCCGGCGTCGGGGATCATGCCCACGCGCAGCGGTTCGGCGGCTGCGGCGTTTTCGATGGTGAGCAAGAAACACAGGGCAGCGACCGCACGGGCGGCCGGGCTCGAGTTGAACATGGAAATACTCCTTCCGAAAGCGACCGGATGTCTGAGTGGCGTGACATTGCAGAACCGAATATCGCTCGTGCGTTCATCGCAAAAACGAATGGCCCGCACGCTAACGCGGCTGCATGACGCCCGGATGGCGCGCCGATGAAATCCGGATGACATCGGGATCGGTTTCCGGCGCCGCGGGCGGCGAGGAGCGAGACGCGGGCTACGCCTCGCCGGTGCCGGACAGCGCGAACCGCGCGATCACCGGGACGTGGTCCGACGGGCGGTCGGCACGGCGCGGCTCCACGTCGATGGTGCAGGCCGTGCAGCGGGAGGCTAGCGGGATCGAGGCCAGCACGTGGTCGATGCGCAGACCCATGCCGCGGCGGAACGCGGCCTGGCGATAGTCCCACCAGGTGTAACTTTTCTCCGGCTGCTCGAACTGCCGGAAACAATCCTTGAGGCCGAGCGCCAGCAGCGCGTGGAAACGTTGGCGTTCCTCCGTGCTGCACAGCACCCGCTCGCGCCACAGTTCGGGATCGTGCACGTCGCGGTCCTCGGGGGCGATGTTGTAGTCGCCGCCGGCGGCGAGCAGCGGATAGCGCGCCAGCTCGGTGCGCAAATACTCGCGCAGCGCGTCCAGGAAGCGCAGCTTGTAGGCGAATTTCTCGCTGCCCACCGCTTCGCCGTTGACGATGTAGAGGCTCAGCAGCCGCAGGGGACCGGCGGGCGTGTCCAGCGTGGCGGCGATGGCGCGCTTCTGCGCGTCGGGGAATCCGGGCAGATCGCGCACGACCTCGCGCAGCGGATGGCGTGCGACCAGCGCCACGCCGTTGTAGGTCTTCTGGCCGTTGTGCACGGCGTGATAGCCTGCGGCGGCGAAAGCCGCGAAGGGAAAGACCTCGTCGGCGAGCTTGGTTTCCTGGAGCATCAGCACGTCCACCGGCTGGCGCTTGAGCCACTCCAGCACCTGCGGCAGGCGCACTTTCAACGAATTGACGTTCCAGGTGGCGATTTTCATCGCGGGCCGATTCCAGGCGCGGGCCGATGCGCGATAATGACATCCTACGAGCTTCGCCGACAGGAGCACACATGGCGAAGGTGAGCGTGAAGCGGGTGTATCTGCCGCCCGACCCGGCGGATGGCTGCCGTGTCCTGGTCGATCGCCTGTGGCCGCGCGGCCTGTCCAAAGACAAGGCGCAGATCGACCACTGGCTGAAAGCGCTGGCGCCGAGCGACGCCTTGCGCAAATGGTTCAGTCACGAGCCCGCCAGATGGGACGAGTTCCGCCGCCGCTATTTCGCCGAACTCGACGACCAGCCCGAGGCGCTGGCGCCGCTGCGCGCGTTGCTCAAGCAGGAGAAGAAGCTCACGCTGCTGTTCGGCGCCCGGGACGAAGCCCACAACAACGCGGTGGCGCTCAAAGAATATCTGCGCGCTTAGGAGACCCCCATGGACCACCCGATGTATCCGCCAACCGGCGGCGAGCTCGCGGCGCGACGGCGCGAGCTGGCCCCGGAGACCCTCAAGGCCTTCCATGCTTTTTCGCGCCAGGTGTTCGCCGACGGCGCGCTGGACGGCAAGACCAAGCAGTTGATCGCGGTGGCGGTGGCCCACGTGACCCAATGCCCGTATTGCATCCGAGGGCACACCGAAGCGGCGCTCAAGGCCGGCGCCAGCGAGGCGCAGATCATGGAGGCGATCTGGGTCGCCGCGGAAATGCGCGCCGGCGGCGCCTACGCGCATTCGCTGCTGGCGCTGGACGCGATGCGCCAGCACCCCGCGGCGACTGGAGCCGCTTGAGCCTCGGGCCTCATCCCGCGTTTCACGACCTCGCGGTCAGGGCGAAGGGATAGCTGAGACGGAGGCCGTCCACCTGCGCGAACGGCGTGAGGCGGTGCGGCGCGGCGCGACTCGAGCCGCCGATGTGCAGGACGTCCACGCCGCGCACCGTCAGCGCGTCGGCGATCAGGCTGCGGTGGCAGCGCCAGGGCAGCGCCTCGGCGCACATCATCGCCGTGGGCTTGGCGCGCGCCAGCGCGAGGAGTTCCTCGAGCGCGCTCGCGAACGCCGCGGTCTGCATGTAATCCGCGAAGCCGCGGAAACTCTCGTTACGCCAGCCGTCGTTGGGCGAATCCTTGCGCGGGCGCCTCAGGCCTCCCAGCGCCGGGCAATGAAGATAATCGATCCCGGCGGCGGCGAGCGCCGTAGGCAGAGTATCGGCGTTGAACTGCGGGTTCTTGCGCGAGCGTGGGATGCTGCGTACGTCGGCGAGCTGCGCGATCCCGTGCGCCTTGAGCAGCGCGACCAGCTCGGCGAGCGGCCGCGTGGAGTGGCCGACGGTCCACACGCGCAGGGTTTCGGCGGACATGCGTCCATGGTAAACCCGCGGGCCTGGCGCGGCGGCTGCGCCACGTGTTTTGAGCGGGTATCCGCCGGCGCCGGAATGGCACACCAGCGCCTGGCTCAACTGCGAGACGCCGCTGTCTCTGTCGGCGCTGCGCGGACGGGTCGTGGTCGTGGAAGCCTTCCAGATGCCGTGTCCGGCTTGTGTGCTGCACGCCCTGCCCCAGGCGCAGCGGCGCACCATGCGCGCCTATGCGATGCAGGGCACGCCGACCACGGTGCTGATCGACGCCGCCGGCCGCTTGCCCCGCCAGTGGTTCGGCGCGGTGGACGATTTGGAGCTAGGCCTCGAGGTCGGCCAATTGCTGGCCGAGGTCCCGGGCGATGCGCCGCAGTGGCGGACCGACTGAGAGGAGCCGCCAGCGCTCGTCTTCGAGTCGTCGCTGGTGGCGCTCGCTTCGAGTCGCTGCCTAGGCACCCTGTGCCAAGACGAACTCGGTGTATTGGAAGCGTCCATCGCGCAAAACGCTCTGGTCGCGCGTCAGCGGCAGTGGCGCGCGGAACAGCGGCCCGCCGTAGGCCAGGGTGTGGAATTCGCCGCGCTCGCCGCAGGGATCGACGCCAGGCGGCAGCGCATCGAGGAAGGCCGAATCGAATTCGCGCCCGCAGAACTCGGCGGCGAGCTGCGTGGTGTCCACGCATACCACCACCGCGCGGTGGCCTTGATCGATGAACTGGCGCGCGAGCGCGGCAGTGTCGGTATTCCACAGGGGATAGACGCCGTGCCATCCCCAACGCGCGAGCTGCGCTTGGCGATAGGCGCGCACGTCTTCCAGAAACAAATCGCCGAAGGCGCAGTGGCGCAGCCCGGGGAAACGCTCGGCGGCCTGCGCGAGCGCCGCGTGCTGGGCGCGCTCGTAGGCGGCGTTGTCGCCGGGCTCTTCGAGCACGGCTTCGATCAGCGGCAGGCCCAGCGCGGCGGCTTGCGCGAGGAGCACGTCGCGGCGCACGCCGTGCATCGCCACGCGCTGATAACGCTGCGTCACGGTGGTGAGCAGCGCGCACACCTGCCATTGCGGATCGTGCAGCAGCGCGTTCAGCGCCAGCAGGCAGTCCTTGCCGCCGCTCCAGGCGAGCAGTGTCGGTGTGGTCATCGTTCGTCTCCCAGCGCGCGATCCAGCAGCCAAGCCAGCCGCACGCCGGATTTTTGCAATTGCTGTGCGACGACGCGCCGCGCGTTTTCCACGTATCGCGCATCGAGGCGGCATACGCCTGGGGCGCACGGCGGCAGGCGGCCATAGGCCTGGGCCTTGGCGATGCGCCAGGATTCCCAGGCCCAGTCCTCCGGCGTGCCGCGCCGCCACGCGCGGCGCTGCGTGTCGGTGATCGACTGCTGCAGCGCTTGAGCCACGACCTGCGGATCGTGCCCGAGGGCTTGCACGAAGGCGCTGTCCCAGGCGCGGTGCAGCGATTCCACCGTGCCGTCGGGCAGTCGCACCCGAAGGTCGTTGCCGCCGTGATCGTGATCGTCGGCGGCGTGCAGCGGCTGGTGCAGATCGGCCACGAGGTGCAGCAGGAATTTGAGCGCCAGCAGCCGTTCGGAGGCGGCCGTTCCCGGCGCGGCGAGTTCGGTTTCGAACTGCTCGATCTTGTCCACGATGCAATCGTGCCAGGGGCCTTGCGCAGCCGGGACGCCGGCGGGCAGCGGCTGGCGTCGCCAACAGGCCCAGGAGAAATCCGGCCGGCGCAGCTCTAGATTGAGGTAATGCCAGGGCGCGGTGCGATGACGGCCGGAGGCATCGAGATCGCCGCCGGCATCGCGCCACACGTCGGCCCAGCTCGCTGCGCTCGCGATATCGTGCGCGGTGAGCAGATCGCGGTCGGCGGCGAGCAAGTCTTCCACCTTGGCGCGCGCGCGCGCCGACATTTCCCGGACGGCGATCCGCGCGGCGATGGCATGGCCCTCCGGCCCCCAGGCGGACACCGGTGCGTGGGCCGCCAGCAGCCACGCTAGACTGAACGCCATGCAACGCTGGATCATCGTCTTCGGCATCCTGTGCGTCGTCATCGGCCTGCTGTGGCCCTGGCTGAGCAAACTGCCCCTCGGCCGTCTGCCCGGCGACTTCGTCATCCGCCGCGACGGCTTCAGCTTCTATTTCCCGCTGACCACCTCGATCCTGATCTCGCTGTTGCTGTCGCTGTTGTTCTGGCTGCTGCGCAAGTGAATCTCAGCTCGGGGCTTAAGCCTCGATCAAGCCGTCCTGCCGCAGCAGCGGCTCGAGCGCGGGATCGCGTCCGCGGAATTCGCGGTACACCTCGGTGGCTTCCTTGGAGCCGCCCAGCGCCAGCACGGTGTCGCGGAAACGGCGGCCGACGTCCGGCGCGAAACCGGCTTCCTCGAAGGCGGCGAACGCGTCGGCGGAGAGCACCTCGGCCCATTTGTAGCTGTAATAACCCGCCGCGTAACCGCCGGCGAAGATGTGCGAGAAGGCGTGCGGCATGCGGTTCCACGCCGGCGGCTTGAGCAGCGCGACCTCGTCGCGCACGCGTTCCAGGAGCGGGTAGATCTGCGGTTTTTCCTCGAGGTGCAGGCGCAAGTCGAACAGCGCGTACTCGATCTGGCGCAGCGTGGCGAGCCCCGCCTGGAAGCGGCGGCTGGCCTTGAGCTTGCGCAGCAGTGCCTCGGGCAGCGGCGCGCCGGTCTGGAAATGGCGGGCGAAACGCGCGAGCGCCGGGCCGTGATAGGCCCAGTTTTCCATGAACTGGCTGGGCAGCTCCACCGCGTCCCAGGCCACGCCGCGGATGCCGGACACCGCGGCTTCGTCCACGCGCGTGAGCAGGTGCTGCAGGCCGTGACCGAACTCGTGGAACAGGGTCAGCACTTCCTCGTGCGTGAGCAGCGCCGGCTGGCCGGGCAGCGGCGGCGCGAAGTTGCAGGTGAGATACGCCGCCGGCCGCTGCAGCCCGGCGCGCGTGCGGCGCCGGCCGAGGCATTCGTCCATCCACGCGCCGCTGCGCTTGTCCGGCCGCGCGTAGGCGTCGAGATAGAACACTCCGATCTCGGCGCCGTCCGGTTCGCGCAGCGCATAAACGGTGACGTCGGGATGCCAGACCGGCACGCCGTCCACGCGCGCGATGCGCACGCCGTAGAGTTCCTCGGTGAGCGCGAACAGCCCGTCGATGACCTGCGGCGCGGGGAAGTAGGGGCGCAGTTGCTCCTCGTTGAAACCGAGTTGCTCGTGCTTGAGTTTTTCCGAGTAGTAGGCGACATCCCAGGGCTGGAAATCCGTCACGCCGTCGCGGCGGGCGAGCTCGCGCAGCTCGGAGAGTTCCTGCGCGGCGCGCGGCCGGGCGCGCTGGGCGAGGTCGAGCAGGAAGCGCTCCACCGCCTGCGGCGATTCCGCCATCTTGGTTTCCAGCGACAGTTCCGCGTAATTGCGAAAGCCGAGCAGTCGCGCCTCTTCGTGCCGCAGGGCGAGGATCTCCTCCATCAGCGGGCCGTTGTCGTAGCGGCCGGCGAGCGGTCCCTGATCGGAGGCGCGGGTGGCGTAGGCCTCGTACAGCTCGCGGCGCAGCGCGCGGTCGTCGGCGTAGGAGATCACCGCGTCGTAGCTGGGGAAATCCAGCGTCAGCAGGTAGCCGTCGAGGTTTCTGGCGCGCGCCTTTTGGGCGGCTTGCGCCTTGCCCTGCTCGCTGACGCCGGCGAGCCGCGTCGCGTCGGGGAGGTGCTTGCTCCAGGCCTGGATCGCGTCGAGCAGATTTTCCTCGAAGCGGGTCTGCAGCTCGGACAGACGCAGGGCGATTTCCTTGTAGCGCACCTTTTCCTTGGGCGGCAGCGCCACGCCGGCGAGACGGAAGTCGCGCAGCGCATCGTGGATGACTTTCCGGCGCGCGGCGGAATAGCCGGCAAAGGCGGGCGATTCCGCAAGGCGCCGGTAGGCCGCGTACAGGCGTTCGTTGTGCGACAGTTCCAGGCTGTATTCGGTGACCTTGGGCAGGCCGGCGTTGTAGGCCGCGCGCCATTCGGGCGTGCTGGTGACCGCGAACAAGTGCGTCACCGGGCCCCACACCCGCGCCAGGCGGTCGGCGAGGTCTTCCAGCGGCTCGATCAAGGTCTCCCAGCTCGGTGCGCGGCCGTCGGCGAGCAGGTGCGCCAACTCGCGGCGGTTGTCGGCGAGCACCGTCTCCAGCGCGGTCAGCGCGTGTTCGGGGCGGATGCGGTCGAAGCGGGGCAGGGCGCCGGGCGCAGCCGGCGCGAGCAGCGGATTGTCCATGGGAGCGTGCGTCGCGGCGATGCGCCTATTGTCGCGCGCCTTCGCCGCGCGCGCGAGTGTTTTACTATTGCAGCCGCCAAATTCGGATCGAGAACAAGGATGAAGCTCTTGCGCGCGCTCCTGGCCGCATGCGTCGTGGCGGCACTCGCCGGCTGTGCCGGCCAGCAATTTCTCAATGCGATCACGCCCGACAGCGGCTACGCGCTGGCCTCCGATCTGGTTTACGACGCCGCCACGGGCGAGAAACTGGATGTTTACACGCCGCCCAACGCGCGCGGCGCGCCGGTGGTGGTGTTTTTCTTCGGCGGGCGCTGGGAACGGGGCGACAAGGCGGAATACAAGTTCGTCGGCCAGGCGCTGGCGGCGCGCGGTTTCGTCGCGGTGATCCCGAACTACCGGCTGTATCCGCAGGTGCGCTATCCGGCCTTCCTGCGGGATTGCGCGCACGCGGTGGCCTGGGTGCACGCCCATGTCGCTGCGTACGGCGGGGATCCGAACAAGATCGTGTTGATGGGGCATTCCGCCGGCGCCTACAACGCCGCCATGCTGACGCTGGATCCCGAGTTCCTGCAGCAGGTCGGCGGTTCGCGCGCCTGGATCCGCGGCATGATCGGCCTGGCCGGCCCTTACGATTTCCTGCCCATCACCGATCCCGACCTGCGCGAGCTGTTCGGGCCGCCGGAGAATTTCCCCAGGACCCAGCCGGTGCTGTACGTGGACGGCCGCAATCCGCCGGTGTTGCTGATGCACGGCGAGCAGGACCAGACCGTGTCGGTCAAGAACACCAACGAGCTCTACGACCGCATCCAGCGCGCCGGCGGTCCGGTGGAGAAGGTGCTGTATCCCAAGCTCGACCACAAATGGTTGATCGCCGACGTGGCCACGCGCTTCCAGGGTTACGCCGATGTGATGAACCACATCGAGGAGTTCGTGCGCCGCGTGACTTCCGGGAGCGCGCCGTCCGCGCCGCCTTCGTCCATCCAGACCATCGTCCCCGACTGAGAACGTGGCGCATGAAAGACGCGGTGCGCGTGGTGGAGGTCGGTGCGCGCGACGGCTTGCAGAACGAGGCGGCGCACGTGCCCGCCGCGGTCAAGCTCGAATTGATCGAGCGGCTCGCCGCCGCGGGGTTGCGCACCATCGAGGCCACCAGCTTCGTCTCGCCGCGCTGGGTCCCGCAGATGGCGGATGCGCCGGAAGTGCTGGCCCGGCTGCCGCGGCGGCCGGGCGTGCGCTATCCGGTGCTGGTGCCCAACCTCCAGGGCCTGGAGCGCGCCATCCAGGCCGGCGCGCGCGAGATCGCGGTGTTCACCGCCGCCTCCGACGCGTTCAACCGCCGCAACATCAACTGCGACGTGGCCGGCTCGCTGGCGCGCCTGCAGCCGGTGGTGGCGCAGGCCCGCGCCCGGGGATTGTGGGTGCGCGGCTACGTCTCCACCGCTTTGGGCTGCCCCTATCAGGGCGTCGTTGCGGTCGCGGAAGTCGTGCGCGTGGCGGCGCGTCTGGCGGAAATGGGCTGCGAGGAGATCTCGCTGGGCGACACCATCGGCGTGGGCACGCCGCGCGCGGCGCGGGACATGTTGCGCGCGGTCGCGGAAGCGGTGCCGATGGCGCATCTGGCGGTGCATTTCCACGATACCCGGGGCCAGGCGCTGGCCAATGTCTATGCCTGCCTGGAAGAAGGCTGCCGCATCGTGGACGCCAGCGTGGCCGGGCTGGGCGGCTGCCCCTATGCCGCCGGCGCCAGCGGCAACCTGGCCAGCGAGGATCTGGTCTACATGCTGCAGGGGCTGGGCTGCGAGACCGGCATCGACTTGGAGGCGCTCGCCGCCGTGGCGCGCTGGATCAACGCCAGGCTGCACCGCAGCCCCGTCAGCCGCCTGGCGCGGCTGCCGCCCGGAAAAATTTTTCTGAACCCTCGCGGGGAACGACACGGCGCATGAACGAGATCGGAACCGTCTTGTGGACTCCGCCACCGGCGCGCGTGGCCGCCGCCGAATTGACTCGTTTCGCGCGGCCGCTGGGGTTTGCGCCGCCGGATTATTTCGCTTTGTGGCGCTGGTCGGTGGACGAGCGCGAGCGCTTCTGGGCGCGGGTCGCAGAGTTCTGCGCGCTGCGCTTCCATGCCCCGCCACGCCACGTGCTGCAAGACGGCGAGGCGATGCCCGGCGCGCGCTGGTTTGTCGGCGGCACACTCAATTACGCCGAGCACCTGCTGCGGGAATTCCCGCACGCGGCGCCGGCGCTCGTCGCCTGTGACGAATCCGGCCGCCGGCTCGAACTTTCCCGCGCGCAGTTGCGTGGCCGGGTGGCGGCCATGGCGCGCGAGCTGCGCGCCCTGGGCGTCGGCCCCGGCGACCGGGTCGCCGGTTTTCTGCCCAACGGCGCGGAAGCGGTGATCGCCATGCTGGCGACGGCGAGCCTGGGCGCGATCTGGTCGAGCGGTTCGCCGGATTTCGGTGAGGCCGGCGTGCTCGACCGCTTCGGCCAGATCGAACCCAAGGTGCTGGTGGCCTGCGATGGCTATCGTTACGCCGGCAAGCGCATCGACACGCGCCAGCGCGTGGCGCGCATCGCCGCCGCGCTGCCCTCGCTGCGCGCGGTATTCGTGGTCGGTTTCCTCGACGAACAGCCCGATCTCTCGAGCATTCCGCAGGCGCGCCGCTTTCCGGACGAGGCGCCGGAGCGCGAGGCGCAGGCGGGGCTTTCGTTCACGCCGGTGCCTTTCGATCATCCGCTGTTCGTGCTGTATTCCTCCGGCACCACCGGCAAGCCCAAGTGCATCGTCCACGGCCACGGCGGCACGCTGCTGCAGCACCTGAAGGAGCACGTACTGCACGGCGACCTCAAGCCGGGCGACCGGCTGTTCTTTTTCACCACCTGCGGCTGGATGATGTGGAACTGGCTGGTCTCGGCGCTGGCGGCCGGCGCGACCGTGGTGCTCTACGACGGTTCGCCCTTGCACCGCGACGGACGGCCCCATCCGGACGTGCTGTGGCGCCTGGCCGAGCGCGAGCGCGTCACGCACTTCGGCATCAGCCCGAAATACCTCTCCGCGCTGGCAAAGGATGGTTACACGCCGGCGGCGCGGCACAATCTTGCGCCGCTGCGCACGGTGTATTCCACCGGCAGCCCGCTGGCGCCGGAGCAGTTCGACTTCGTCTATCGCGCGGTCAAGTCCGACGTGCAGCTCGCCTCGATTTCCGGCGGCACCGATCTCATCTCCTGCTTCGCCCTGGGCAATCCGTGGCTGCCGGTGCGGCGCGGCGAGCTGCAGGGACCGGGCCTGGGCATGGCGGTCGAAATCTTCGACGACGAGGGACGCCCGCTGCGCGACGCGCCCGGCGAGCTCGTGTGCACGAAACCGTTTCCGTCCATGCCAGTGGGTTTCTGGAACGATCCCGATGGCGCGAAATACCGCAAGGCGTACTTCGAGCGCTTTCCCGGCGTGTGGCATCACGGCGATTTCGTGGAACGTACCGCCAGCGGCGGGCTGGTCATCAGCGGACGTTCCGACGCCACGCTCAACCCGGGCGGCGTGCGCATCGGCACCGCCGAGATCTACCGCGTGGTGGAGGCGCTGCCGGAAGTGCTGGAAAGCGTGGCGGTGGGACATCGGCAAGACGGCGACGAGCGCGTGATCCTGTTCGTGCGCCTGCGCGAGGGCCGGGTGCTCGACGCCGCGCTGGAACAAAAGATCCGCGGCGCGATCCGCAACGAGCTTTCGCCGCGCCATGTGCCGGCCAAAATCCTCGCCTGTCCCGAAGTGCCGCGCACCCTCTCCGGCAAGATCACGGAACTCGCGGTGCGCGAGCTGATCCACGGCCGCGAGGTCAAGAACACCGAGGCACTGGCCAATCCCGCCGCCTTGGATTATTTTCGCCGCCTTTCCGAGACCGATCTGCGATGACCACCCGCACCCTGATGTTGCTGCGCCACGGCCAGAGCCAGTGGAATCTCGACAACCGCTTCACCGGCTGGGTCGATGTGGACTTGACCGCCACCGGATGCGAGGAAGCGCGCGCGGCCGGCGAGCTGATGAAGGCGGAAAAATTCCGCTTCGACTGCGCCCACACCTCGGTGCTCAAGCGCGCCGTGCGCACGCTGTGGATCGCGCTGGAGGCGCTGGATCAGATGTGGATCCCGGTGCAGAACTCCTGGCGTCTCAACGAACGCCACTACGGCGCCTTGCAAGGGCTGGACAAAACCGCCACCGCGGCCAAATACGGCGAGGCGCAGGTCAAACTCTGGCGGCGCAGCTATGACGTGCCGCCGCCGCCGATGGCCGACGACGATCCCGGCCATCCGAAGAACGATCCGCGCTACGCCGGCCTCGATCCGCGCGTGCTGCCCGCCACCGAATCGCTGGCCACCACGCTGCAGCGCGTGCTGCCCTACTGGCACGACGCGATCGCCCCGCAGCTCAAGGCCGGCCTGCGCGTGCTGGTCGTGGCGCACGGCAACTCGCTGCGCGCGCTGTACAAATACCTGCTCGCGGTGCCGGATCGGGAGATCGTGGAACTCAACATCCCCACCGGCATTCCGCTGCTGTTGGAACTCGACGAGACCCTCGCGGTGAAGCGCCACCGCTACCTCGGCGATCCCGAGGCTGCCGCGCGCGCGGCGGCGGCGGTGGCCGATCAGGCAAAAGCGCAGGCGGCGCGCTGAGCGCGCCGCCTTCATCACCAACATTCAGCGATCTTGCGCCGAAATCCGGATCACGGACTGCCGGTGAAATCGGCTTCGGCGGTCTGGCCGGCGGTCACGGCGATGCCGCTATCGATCGGATTGAAGCTCACCGTGGAATCCGCCTGGTCCGGATTGTCCTGTGCCGCTTGGCATGTGAAGGCGGCGGTGTAAGTGCCCGGAGGCAGGAAAGTGAACTGGTAGTAGTAGCCGGTGCCCGCGCTGTTCAACTGCGGTACTTTCGAAGCGATGGGCTGATTGGGGTCGCCGGACGCGGCGGCGCTGTTGTAGTCCTCGGGCGCGGTGACCGTGCCGTTATACAGGTACACACCGGGCGTGCAGCCATTCGGCACCAGCGATGCGCCCACCGTGCCCTGGATGTTGCCGACGCTGGCGTCGTTCACCAGCCGCAACGCCGGTTTGAGGAAACAGGCGCTTTGGCCATTGGGACAGGTGATCGCCTGGCGCAGATCGAAGTCGATGGTGTAATCGACCACGCCACTGTCGGGTACGGAAAAGCCGCTGACCAGTTTGAGCCCGGTTTGACTGCCGCTCGGTACCTGCAGCCCGCGCGTGCTGCCATCGCTGAGGACGATGTAGGAATGGCTCGGATCGCCATCGGCGACTACCATCAGGCGGATCTGGCCGTACTGGCCGGAAGGAATCGGCTGGTCGAACAGCACCGCCGAAGCCGTGCCGCTGTCTTTGAGCAGATCGATGGTTTTGGGCGTCGAGAAATTGATGGTGACGGGATTGCCGCTATTGGCCGTCAACTCCACGCCGGTGAATTGGACCCCCACGCTTTGCGCACCATCCACCGGCGCGTCTGCGACCGACAGTTTCATCTGACCCGTGCTTGCGTTGCTGCCCCCGCCGCTGCAAGCCGCGAGCAGGAGGGTGCCGAGCAGCGCAAGCGCGTCAGCAACGAGATTGGGCGTTCTTTTCATGACCTATTCCTCGGTTTCCCCACGGGGCGGGGAGACGGAAGAATAATGAAAAGCGCCCTGAACGAGGCCTGAACTGCGTGGCGAGCGACGAATGGCCGGCGACCGCCGTCCGGGGCGTTGCGGGGTCGCTACTTCGCTGCCTTGCGGAGGAAGCCCACCACCACCAGGAGCACGATGGCGCCGATCAGCGCGCCGACGAAGCCGGCGGTCTGGCCGGGTTCGTAGATGTGCAGCATCTGGCCGCCGTAAGTGGCCACGAAGGCGCCGGCGATGCCGAGGATCGTGGTCAGCACGATGCCCATCTTGTCCTCGCCAGGATGCAGCCAGCGCGCGAGCAGGCCGACGACGAAACCGATGATCAGCGTTCCAAGCAGGTGCACGGTTTGCCTCCCGTTCGACCGAGTACGGTTCACGCCGCAGTGTGGCCTTGCGACCGTTGCGGGTCAATGACGGCGGGCTCGAGCAGGCCGGCGCGTGCGAGCCAGGCGCGCGCGTCCTCGGCGTCTTCCTCGAACCAGCGGCGCGCCGAGCCGAGGCGGAAGTGGTAGCCCCAGGCATCCATGTCGGCGAACAGGCGGCTGCGGCCGTAACCCGGAATCGCGTCGGCGAGCAGGCATTGCAGATAACAGACCGCGACTTCCTCGGCGTCGTCGCCGCCGGCATCGGTGTGCACGCTCAGCCGTCGCGCCGGGTCCATGCACAGCCAGTGGCAGGCGGTGTGCAAAATCGAATGCAGCGGCGTGTCGGCACGCGCGTAGAGCGTGTTGCCGATGAGGCCCGCCTCCGGCGCGCCCCAGTAGCTGGCGGGGATGTCCTCGCCCTCGGCGACGAGTTTCAGGCGCAGGCCATACCCGGCCAGGAAATCCCGGATCGGCTCGGGCGCGAATTCGCCCAGGCGCGCGACCTGCGCCACGGAATTCATCCGCTCAGCGCGTAGCGGCGGGGCGCAACAGGATCGGTGCGTAGCGCCACGCGAAGACTCCGAAGGCAGCGATCCACAAAGTCGCCGAGAGCACCAGCAAGGTCCAGGTCCAGCCGGCCGCCAGGGTGGCGGCGATGCGCAGCGCGGCCGCCGCGTTCACCAGCGCGAAGGTCGTCACGGTCCACCGGTCGGCGGTCAGCGCGCGGCCGGTGTGGCCGCGTGCCACGCGCGGCATCACGGCCAGGATCATGGTCCCCATCGTGCCGGCGGTCAACGCGTGGATCGCCGCGCTCAGGGGAAACGCCGGCGCGAGGCTCGCCACGCCGAGCAGCGCCGTGCCCGCGGCGAGCCAGGCGTAGCCGAGATGCAGCACGAACAGCAGCGGCTCGGCGAACGTGGCCAGGCCACGCCAGCGCGCGAGGCGAACGAACGTCAGCGCCGCGGCCGCGAGCAGCAGCACGCCGACCGCCGCGTGGGTCGGAAAGAGCACCCAGCCGACCAGGCCCAGGTGCAAGCCGGCCAGCGCGACGCGGTCCAGCAGTCCGTGGGGCGCCGGCAGTGGGGCTTGACCGCGCTGCACGAGCCAGTTGCGGGTGAAGTTCGGCACGATACGCGCGCCGATCACCGAGACGAGGATGAGGATGGCCGCCAGCCCCAGGCGCCAGCCATAGGCTTGCAGGCCGCGCGTGCCGGCCGGATCGAGCCACATCAGGAGATCGGCGCAGCCCAGCACGAGCAGCGGGGCGATCATCGGCAGGTTGCGCCGGTTGCGCGCCGCGACCAGTTCCCGCGCCACGACCAGCGCCAGCGCGGCGGGAAAGGCGAGTTCGAGACCTGCGGCGAGTTCCAGCGGCAACGCGCTGCTCAGCAGCGTGTCGATCCGCCCGACCAGCCACAGTGCCGCCAGCGCCGCCAGCGACGCGCCGTGCACCGGCTGCCGCTGCGTCCAGTTCGGGATTGCGGTGAGCAGGAAGCCCGCCACCGCGGCCATGACGAAACCGAACAGCATCTCGTGGACGTGCCAGGCCAGCGGCGTGAAGCGGCTCGGCACGGCCCAGCCGCGCGCCAGCATCCCGATCCACAGCGCGATGGCGAGCGCGGCCCAGATGCCGGCGGCGAGGAAGAACGGCCGGAAGGCGAGCGACAGCCAGGGCGCGCTCCTCGCGGGGGGATTCTTTGCGGGCGTCATCGCTGGGCAGGGTGTCAGGGAATTGCACCGGGACCGATCGGGAGAGCCGATTTTCCTAGTGCCGGCCGGCGTGGGCAAAGAGTAAGCTTCATGTGTTCCGATGACAAGAAATCCACTGGGCGAGGGGGCGATCATGAAATTCCGGAATTTCCGCGCGGACGTCGTTGCCGCCGCTGCGGCGGCGCTGTGGCTTGCGGCCTGCACCGGCAGCAGTCCGGCGAGCGCGCCGCCCGGCGGCGAAGGCGGCGGAGGCGGCAGCTCGGGCGATGGCACCAGCGTTTATCTCAACGTGCTGCCGCCGGGTTCCAACGGCAATTCCGCCGGCGGCCTCGGCGCACCGGTGCCGGGCGTGCCGGTGCTCAAGTATCCGCCCAATTTCGAAGACCAGCTCGCGCTCTACGGCGATCTGTCCTACGCCCAGCCCAAGCTCAAGGACGCGCCGTGCACGCCGCCGACCGATGCCAGCCAGCACGCGACGGCCTCCGATTTGGCCTGTAATTATTTCAAACACGAAGGCCTGACGCCGGACACCGTGGCGTCCACCGAGACGCTCACCGCCCCCTCGGGCAACAAGGTCACGATCACGCGTGACGACTGGGGCGTGCCGTTCATCGACGCGCCGACGCGCTCGGACGCGATGTACGGCGTGGGCTATGCCAACGCCGAGGATCGGCTGTGGCTGGACGATCTGCTGCGCCATCTGGGGCGCGGCATGATCACCCAGTACCTGGGCGTGGCACCGGGCGTGACCGAGTTCGACGCCAATCTCGCCGCGGTCGCCGGCTACAGCGAAGACGAGCTGACGCAGATGACCCAAGACGCCGCGGCCCAGCTCGGTTCGCTGGGGCCGGTGTTCCTCGACGACGCCAGCCAGTTCGTCGCCGGCGTGAACGCCTACATCGCCACGCTCTCCGGCGCCAACCTCGCCAAGATCCCGCCGGAATATGCCACGCTCAAGCCGCTCGGTTTTCCGCCGGCGCCGTTCACCGTCAACGACATCGTCGCCTCGGCGATCCTGATCCAGTCGATCTTCGCCACCGGCGGCGGCGGCGAGGTCACCAACGAGCTGTTGTTGCAGACGCTGGATCCGACCCTCGCGCCGGGGGCGAGCAGCGTGGCCGCCGACGCTTGCCGGTTCTGGCGCGACCTGCGCCACGCCGATGACCCGCAGACGCCGGTGACGATCGACACGCGCTTCGCCACCCAGTCGCCCGCGGCGCTGGACGAAACCTGCCCGCACGCGTTGCCCGCCGGCGCGGCGATCTGGGACCGCGGCAGCTACGCGCCCTTCGTGAGCTTTAGCTACGGCAACCTCGGTGGACTGCCGCTGTCGGTGCCCGCGCAGGGTCAGCCCCGGCTCAAGGATCTCAAAGGCATCGCCGCGCCCGGCGGACCGCAGGCGCGCTCGGCGCAACCGCCGAAGCTCGCCGCGGCATCGAAAATGCACCCCGTGCGCGTGGCGCTGAATCCGATTCAGGGCGCGCGCGCCGGGCTGGCGCGCGCCGGCATGCCGGTGCCCGACACGCTGTCCAACTGGATCGGCGTCACCGCCGCGCACACCGCCACCGGCCATCCGATCGCGGTGATGGGGCCGCAGACCAGTTACTTCGTGCCGCAGCTGTTGTGGGAGTTCGCGGTGCGCTCGCACGGCGGCACTACGCTGGACTTCGACGGCCGCGGCATCGACTTCGCCATGCTGCCCTACATCGAGATCGGCCGCGGCATCGACTACGCCTGGAGCGCGACTTCGGGCGAGAGCGATCTGATCGACACGCGCGTGTCGAAGATGTGCAACACCGACGGCAGCCAGCCCACGGGCGCCATCGTCAACGGCTTCCCGGACGCCGACGGTTATCTGTACGACGCGCACGACGGCAAAGGCCCGGTGTGCCGCAAGTTCTACGAGCGCGCCGACACCTGGACCGCGCTGCCCACTCCGGCCTCGCTGGCGCTGGGCGGGCCGGCGCTGCCGCAGACCGTCAAGCGCTACGTGCTGCGCACCCACTACGGTCCGGTGATGGGCATCGCCAAGGTCGCGGGCGCGCCGGTGGTCATCAGCCAGCAGCGCGCGACTTTCTACAACGAGCTGGGCACCGCCGCGCCGTTCGCGCTGGCCAGCACCACGCTGATCCACGATCCCAAGAGTTTCCAGCAGGTGTTCAACGGCGTCACCGGCAGCTTCAACTGGCTGTACATCGACCGCGATCATCTGGCCTATCTGCACAGCGGACTGTATCCGCAACGCGACCCGCAACAGGATCCCGACCTGCCGGTGTGGGGCGACGGCGATTACGAATGGGCCGACGACGCGCGTGCGCTCAACGGGACTTCCGCCACGATGCCGGGATTCTTCAGCCAGTATGGCGGGAACACGCCATATCCCTCGCGCGTGGTGATCCTGCCCCAGGGCGATCCCCGCAAGACCGGCTATTACGAGTTCCAGGATTTCCTGCCGCTGTCCGCCCACCCGCAGACGGTGGATCCCGCGCGCGGCTTCCTCGATTCGTGGAACAACAAACCCGCGCCGGGCTGGTGGGCGGCCGACAGCAACGGGTCCTACGGTCCCACCCATCGCGTGGCGATGCTCGCCGACCGGCTCAAGGCCTTCATGGCCAGCGGCGCCAAGTTCAACTTCGCCAACATGGTCGAAGTCATGGCCGACGCGGCCTACACCGACCTGCGCGGCCAGGACGTGCTCCCGCTGCTGCTGCAGATCATGCAGCAGGGGCCGCTCACCGCCGACCAGCAACAGGTGGTGACGCTCATGCAGCAGTGGCTCGACGGCGCAAGCTCGGAAGCCTGGATCGGGCCCACGGCGAAAGGACTCGGCGCCTGGCGTCGCGACCGCGACGACGACGGCGTGTACGATTTCCGCCATCAAGCCGTGTTGATGGACGCCTGGTATCCGCACCTGATCGACACCCTGCTGCCGCAGATGACCGCGGTGCAGAGCGCGCTGGGCAGCGACAGCTTCCTGTTGCAAGGACGCTACGACGCGCCGCGCGCGCAGGGCTCCGCGTACCAGAACGGCTGGTTCGAGCAGATGAAGCGCGTGCTGGAGATGGCGCTCGGCACGCCCAACCACACCGACTACCGTGCGCTCAAGTGCGCCGGCACCGGCACGCTCGAGGACTGCCGCCACGCGGTGCTCGCCGCGCTCGACGCCGCGCTCACCGACTTGGGCGGGCTGTCCAACCTCGATCACTGGGACGGCACGCAGTTGGCGAATCCGGCCGACGGCAAGACCGGCGAGACGGTGGAAACCTACGACGAGGTCAAGCACACCGACTTCAGCCTCTTGCCGGTGCCGCCGATCCGCTGGCTCAATCGTCCCACGTTCCAGCAGGTGATCGAGATCCACAACCGGCGCTGAACCGGCGCGCCGCATGTTAGGATGCGCGCCGCTGCGCGCAGGCCCAACGCCGCTCGCGCGGCATCAAGAACCGCGATGAATCGCCCGTCCGAACCTGCCGCCGCGACCGAACGGCCCAGCCTGCAAAAGCCGGCCGCCGCCGATAGCGCGACGGCGGCGGGCCCGGCCACCGAGGACGAGATCCGCTCCATCGGCTTGGTGCGCCACTCGCTTCTCGCTTTGGTGGTCGGTCTCGTCACCGGTTTCGGCGCGGTCGGCTTCCGCGCCCTGATCAGCCTGATCCACAACGCGATGTTCCTCGGCGAGTTCGTGGTGCGTTACGACGCCAACTTGTTCACGCCGCCGAGTCCGTGGGGCCCCTGCGTGATCCTGGTGCCGGTGCTGGGCGCGCTGGGGGTCACGTTCCTGGTCACCAAGTTCGCCCCCGAAGCGCGCGGGCACGGCGTGCCGGAGGTGATGGACGCGATCTATTACAAGGGCGGCGTGATCCGCCCCGCAGTCGCGGCGGTCAAGTCGCTGGCTTCGGCGCTCGCCATCGGCACCGGCGCGGCGGTCGGCCGCGAGGGCCCGATCATCCAGATCGGTTCGGCCTTAGGCTCGACGCTGGGCCAGCTCGTGCGCATGCCGGCCGGGGAACGGATCATCCTGGTCGCCGCCGGCGCCGGCGCGGGCATCGCCGCCACCTTCAACACGCCGATCGGCGGTGTGATGTTCGCCATCGAGCTGATGATGCCCGAGGTCAGCGTGCGCACCTTCCTGCCGGTGGCGCTGGCCACCGGCACGGCGACCTTCATCGGCCGTTTCTACTTCGGCATGCAGCCGGCCTTTGCCGTTCCGCATCTCGCGCCGCTGACCGCAGACACGACCTCAGCGCTCACCTTGTGCGCTTACGCCCTGCTCGGCGTGGTCACCGGCGTCGCCGCCGCCGTCTTTATCCGCGCACTGCATCTTGCCGAGGACGTCTTCGAGAGGATCAAGGGTCCCTACCTGCGGCACGCGCTGGGCATGCTGCTGGTCGGCGTGCTCATCTACGCCTTGTACCAGCGCTACGGCCACTACTACGTCGAGGGCGTGGGCTACGCCACGGTGCAGGCGCTCCTGCTCGGGCAACTGTCCGCGGCGAAACTGCTGGTGCTGCTGTTCGTGTGCAAGGTGCTGGCCACTTCGCTGAGCCTCGGCTCCGGTTCCTCCGGGGGCATCTTCTCGCCCTCGCTGTTCATGGGGGCGACCCTCGGCGGCGCGTTCGCCGCCGGGCTGGCCGCCCTGCACCTGCCGCTGGCGATCAACATCCCGTCCTTCGCCATGGTCGGCATGGGCGCGATGGTCGGCGGCGGCACCGGGGCGGTGATGACCGCGGTGACGATGATCTTCGAGATGACGCGCGACTACGACATCGTCCTGCCGATGATCGTGGCGGTGGCGGTGAGCGTCGGCGTGCGGCGCCTGCTGTCGCGCGAGAGCATCTACACACTCAAGCTGGTGCGTCGCGGGCGCACGGTGCCCAAGGCCCTGCACGCCAACATGTTCCTGGTGCGCCGCGCCAAGGACGTCATGGACACCGACGTGGTGCTGGCGCCGGCGGCCATGAGCTTCGAGGAGTTCCTCGCCAGCCCGGAGCACCAGGGCCGCATGCGCCACCTCGCGATCACCCAGGGCAATCACATCGTCGGTGTGCTGCGCGTCAACACCGGCTTGCGGCGCGCGGTGCAGGGTGCGCCGTCGGCCGTGACCCTGGGCGACATCGCCAGCCGGCGCTTCACCGTGGTGCGCGAAGACGACATCGTTTACAACGTCATCCAGCGCATCTGGCGCAAGCGCGCGTGGATGGCGCTGGTCATGCGCGGGCACGGCGTGCCGCGGCCGGACAATATCGCCGGCGTGATCACCAAGGAGCACGTCGCCGATTCCGTGGCCAGCAGTACCAAGGTGTATCCGGCCTGAAGCGGCGCTTGCGCGCTCCAGCCGTTGCCCGCAAAGTTGATTCATGCGCATCGGCATCGATTTGGGCGGCACCAAAATCGCGGGCATCGTCCTGCGCGGGGAGTCCGAGGTATGCGCCATGCGCCGCGTCGCCACGCCCGCGGGCGATTACGCGGGCACGCTCGAGGCGCTGGTCAAGATGGTCGGCGCCCTCGAGCAAACGGTGGGGCGCACGAGGCTGCCGGTGGGCATCGGCCATCCCGGCTCGCTGTCGCCGGCCACCGGCTTGCTGCGCAACGCCAACTCCACTTGTCTCAACGGGCGGCCCTTCAAGCAGGATCTGGAGGCGCGTCTGGGGCGCGAGGTTCGCCTGGCCAACGATGCCGATTGTCTGGCGGCTTCGGAAGCTTGTGACGGCGCCGGCGCGGGCGCGCGCTCGGTGTTCGCGGCGATCCTGGGCACCGGCGTGGGCGGTGGCCTCGTCGTCGACGGGCATCTGGTGCAGGGGGCGAGCGGCATCGCCGGCGAATGGGGCCACAATCCGCTGCCCTGGCCGCGCGCCGAGTGGGGCGAGATTCCCGGGCCCTTGTGCTGGCACGGCCTGCACGGCTGTCTCGAAACCTGGCTGTCCGGCGTCGGGCTTGCGGCCGATCACGCGCGCGCCACCGGCCAGCCACTCGGCGCCGAAGCCATCGCCGCGCGCGCCGCGCAGGGCGAGGCGTCGGCAGCGGCCACGCTGGAGCGCTACTATGATCGTCTGGCGCGCGCCCTGGCCGGCGTGATCAACCTGCTCGATCCCGAGGTGATCGTGCTCGGCGGTGGCGTCTCGCGCATCGCGGCGCTCTATCGCGAGGTGCCGCGGCGCTGGGGCTCGTGGATTTTTTCCGATGTCGTGAACACGAAACTGGTGCCGGCGCGCTTCGGCGACGCTTCCGGCGTGCGCGGCGCCGCGCGCTTGTGGCCGTTGGAGGGTAAAGAACCATGAAGCCGCGTGATGCGCGAGCGGCGCTTGCGGCACAATGCGGCGCAGGAACCTCCGTCCTGTTTTGCGTTCCAAGCCTGCGCCGACCCTGAAGCGATGCCGATGTCCCGATCACGCCTGATGCGACTGTGCGTGCGCTGCGCCGCGTCGCTCGCCGCCGCGCTGCTGGGCGCCGGCTGTGTCAAGAACCACACCGCGTACGCGCTGACCCAGACCGGCACGATCCTCCAGTTCCAGACCCACAAGCCCACCAAGATCACTCAAACGGCGACGGTCAGCGGCCTGGCTTCGGGCGTGGGCCTGGTGCAGATCGTTTACCGGCCCGCGAACCAGACGCTGTATTGCCTCACCAGCGACAATCACCTGTGTACCGTCAATCCGGACACCGGCGCCGTCGCGCTGCTCGGCGCGGCGTTCGATGGCGACACCCTCAGGGACCAGGTGCTGGCCTTCGATCCGGTGGTCGATCAGGTGCGCCTGATCGCCAGCGACAGCACCGCCGGCAGCGGCCTGGACAACACCAACCTGCGCCTGTCGCCGACCGACGGCAACGTGCTCCACAGTGGCAGCGGGCTCGGCTACGCCTCCGGCGACCTCAATGTCAACAAGACCCCGCGGCTCGGCGGCCTGTCCTACACCAACGCCACCGCCGGCGCCTCCAATGCCACGCTGTACGGGCTGGACCTCACCACCCAAAGCCTGGTGCGCGTCGGCGACAAGAACGCGAGCGCGCCGGCTTCCGCCGACAACGGCGCGCTGACCACCGTCGGCAGCCTGGGCGTGAGCTTCGGCCTGGCCGCCTTCGACATCGAAACCGCCGATAACCTGGGCTATGCCGCGCTGACGCCGACCGGCAGCGGCGCCGTGCTCTACACCGTGGATCTCGACACCGGCGCGGCGACCAAAATCGACAACATCGGCGCCGGCGACCGGGTCGTCATCTCGCTGGCGCTGAAACCCTGAAACCGGCGCCGGCGTTCGCCGGCTAGAATGAGACGGCACGAAGATCCGAAAGCCCCTTGCAGCCCGTCCGCTACCACGTAGTTGCCGACCCCGCGGCGCACCGTTTCCGCGTGCGCGGCGTGCTGCGCGCGCCGGCCGCGAATCCCGTGTTCCGGCTGCCGTCGTGGATCCGCGGCAGCTATCGGGTGCGCGATTTCGCCAAGCACGTGATGGATCTGCGCGCGCGCGTCGAGGGCGCGCCGGCGGCGATCGAACGCCTGGACAAGCGCAGCTTCGGCCTGCGCGCGCGGGCGGGAGAGAGGATCGAACTGGAATACCAGGTGCACGCGCTCGACCCTTCGGTGCGCAAGGCCTATCTCGATACGCGCCGCGGTTTCTTCAACGGCAGTTCGCTGTTCTATTGTCCGCAGGGCGCGGAAGGCGCGCCGTTCGCAGTCGAGATCGCGCGGCCGGCGCACCTGGCCTGCGCGCGCTGGCAGCTCGCCACGGCGATGACGCCGCAGGCCGTCGACGCCGAGGGGTTCGGCGTCTATCGCGCGGCGGACTACGAGGAGCTGATCGACCATCCGGTGGAGATGGCCGAGTTCCGGCGCGTGGCCTTCGAGGTGGACGGGATCCCGCATGCGTTCGTGCTCTCCGGCCGCTGCGCGCCGGACGAAGCGCGGCTGGCCGCCGACGCGGCGCGCCTGTGCGCCGCGCAACGCGCGCTGTTCGACCACGAGCCCGAGCTCGAGCGCTACTTGTTTCTCACCCAGGTGACCGGCAACGGCTACGGCGGCCTGGAGCATCGCGCTTCGAGCGCGCTGGTCGCCGCGCGCGACGCGCTGCCGCGTCCCGGGGAAACGAGGCTGCGCAAGGGCTATCGCGATTTCCTGGGGCTGGTGAGCCACGAGTATTTCCACCTGTGGAACGTCAAGCGCATCGCGCCGCGCGCGTTCCTCGAATCCGACCTCGGCGCCGAGGCCTATTCGCGCGACCTGTGGGCCTACGAGGGCGTCACCAGCTATTACGACGACCTGATGCTGCTGCGCGCCGGCCTGCTCGACGCGCCGGCCTATCTCGACCTGCTGGCGATCCAGGCCACGCGCCTGCAGCGCACGCCGGGCCGCCGCGTGCAGACGCTCGCCGAGGCGAGCTTCGAGGCCTGGATCAAGTTCTATCAGCCGGACGACAACACGCCCAATGCCGCGGTCAGCTATTACGTCAAGGGCGCGCTGGTCGCGGTTTGTCTGGACCTGCATCTGCGCCGGCATTCGAGCGTGAACCTGGACGAGGTGCTGCGCGCGCTGTGGCGCCGCTACGGGCGCCAGGGCACGCCGGCGCCGGAAGGCGCGCTGGAAGCCGTCGCCGCCGAAGTGTCCGGCCTGGATCTGCGGCCCCAGTTCGATGCCTGGCTGCGGAGCACCGAAGAATTGCCACTGGCCGAGCTGCTGGCGGAGTTCGGCGTGCAGGCGGAGCGGCGCGCCGCGCGGGGCGCCGAGGACGAAGGCGGGCGGGTGGAGCCGCGCAACGGCGCGCCCGTCTGGCTGGGCCTGCGGCTGCGCAGCGGGGAGGCCACGATCGCCCAGGTGCTGGAGGATTCCCCGGCGCAGCGCGCCGGGCTCGCCGCCGGCGATGCGCTGGTCGCGCTCGACGGTCTGCGCGTGTCGGCCGCGACCTGGGACCAGAGGCTAGAGACGCTGGCGCCGGGCCGCGAGGTCGAGCTGCATTTCTTCCGCGGCGACGAGCTGCACCGCGTGCGTCTGGTGGCCGAGGCGCCGCCGCAGGATACCTGGACCTTCACGCTGGCCAAGGTGGACGGCGAACGACTCGCACGCCGCCGCGCCTGGCTGGGCGTATGACGGAAGTGCGATGATCGAAGCGCTCGCCAAAGGGCTGATCGCCTATCTGCTCGGCGGCATGATGGGCGGCGATCTCATGCGCGGCCTGTTCGGCGGCGGCGATCTGCGCGCGGCCGGTTCCGGCAACGTCGGCGCCACCAACGCGCTGCGCACGCGCGGCCCGGCCTTCGCGCTCGGCGTGCTGGCCATCGACGCCGGCAAGGGCGTGGCCGCCGCGCTGGCGCTGCCGTCGCTGCCATGGCCGTGGGCGGAGAATCTGGTGCTGCCGCAGGGCTGGATCGCCTATGGCTGCGGCGCCTGCTGCGCGCTCGGCCACTGCTACCCGCTTGCGCACCGCTTCCGCGGCGGCAAGGGCGTGGCCACCCTGGCCGGCGTGTACGGCGCGCTGCTGCCGGGCGCTTTCGTGTGGATGTTTCTGGCGTTCGCGCTGACCGTGATGCTCACCGGCTACGTGGCGCTGGCCTCGCTGGCCGGCGCCTTGACCGCGCTGCTGATCGTCGCGGTGTCGGGCGACGGAATCTTTTCCGCCGCCGGCGCGTTCACGCTGGCGATGGTCTTGCTGGTGGGGTTCAAACACCGCGAAAACCTCGCGCGGCTCAGGCGCGGGACCGAACACCGCTTCGAGAAAGCCATGGTGCTGCGGCGATGGCTCGCGCGTTGAACGAAAGCGAGCTCTTGGCGCTGGTCGATGCGCTGGCGCCGGGCGGCTGGCAGTCGGGCGAGAAGCTCGCGGCGGCGGCTGGCGTCACCCGCGCGGCGCTGGCCAAGCGCATCGCGCGTTTGCGCGAGTGGGGACTCGAGATCCACGCCGAAGCGGGCCGCGGTTACCGGCTGGACCCGCCGCTCGAACGTCTGGACGCCGGGCGCATCGATGCGCTGCTTCCGCAAGCCGCGCGGGAGCGCCTGCGCGCGCTCGCGGTGCTGGCGCAGACCGACTCCACCAATCAGCGCCTGCTGGAAGCGGCGCGCGACAACGATCCGCAGGCCTGCTTCGCCGAGATGCAAACCGCCGGCCGCGGGCGCCGCGGTCGCGCCTGGCGCTCGCCGTTCGGCGCCAACCTGTATTTCTCGCTCGCCTGGCGCTTCGCCAACTGGCCGGCGCAGCTTCCCGCGCTGCCGCTCGCCGCCGGCATCGCCTGCGCGCGCGCGTTGCGCGCCTGCGGCCTGCGCGAAGTCAAGCTCAAATGGCCCAACGACCTGCGCCTGGGCGAGGCCAAGCTGGGCGGCATCCTCGTCGAGCAGCGCGGCGAGGCCGGCGGCGACTGCCGCGCGGTGATCGGCGTGGGCGTCAACTACGCGATGAGCGCACGCCAGGCCGGCGCGCTCGACCAGGCGTGGACCACGGTGCGCGCCGCTTTAGGCGAACGCGCGCCGGCGCGCAACGCGCTCGCCGCCGCGCTGCTCGGCGAGCTGGTGAACGCCCTGGCGCGGTTCGAAGCCGGCGGCTTCGCCGCCTTCGCTTCGCAGTGGAGCGAGTTCGACGCCCTCGCCGACCAGCCGGTGCACGTGGCCGGCAGCGGTGGTGTGCTCGCCGGCATCGCGCGCGGCATCGACGCGCAGGGCGCGCTCGTCGTGGAGGCCGCCGGCCGCCGCCATCACCTCTATGCCGGCCAGGTCAGCATCCGTACGCCGAGCGGGACGGCCGCGTGAGGTTTCTGCTGCTCGACGTCGGCAACACCCGGCTCAAGTGGACCTTGAGCGACGGCGATCGTCTGGGCGAGGTCGCCGCGGTGATGCATCGCGGCGATCCGGCCGCGGCGCTTCGCGCCCTGCCCAAGCTGCCACTCGACGCGATCTGGATTTCCAACGTCGCGGGCGAGGCCGCGGGCAAACAGCTCGCCGCGGCGCTGCGCGCGCGCTATCGTCTCGCGCCGCATTTCGCGCTCGTGGAAAAGCGTCGCGCCGGATTGACCGTCGCTTATCGCGATGCGCGGCGCCTGGGCGTGGATCGCTGGCTTGCGCTGCTCGCCGGCTGGCGGCGCGTGGGCGGCGCGTTCTGCGTGGGCGGCTGCGGCACCGCGCTGACCTTCGACGCGGTGGACGCGCGCGGCCGCCATCGTGGCGGCATCATCGCGCCGGGCCTGCGCGCCGCGCAGGACGCGGTGCGCGCCACCACGCGGTTTCCGTTGCGCGCGGCGGCGGCGCCCTACGCCCGCGGTCTGGGTCGCGACCCTGAAAGCTGCGTGCGTCAGGGCGCGCTGCACGCCGCCGCCGGCGCGCTCGAACGCCTCGCCGCGCGCTACGCGCCGCAAGCCCCGTGCCTGCTCACCGGCGGCGATGCGCCGCTCCTGCGCCGCGCCCTGGGCAGGGCCTGGCAACTGCGCCCGCACCTGGTGCTTGAAGGCCTGTCCGTGCTCGCCGCGGAGGAGGCCGAGTGATTGCCGCGCGCCGAACACGCGCCTACACTGCGCGCGCTGCGCCGTTTCATTCGAGCCGGCTTAGCTCAGTCGGTAGAGCAACCGCCTTGTAAGCGGTAGGTCGTCCGTTCGATTCGGACAGCCGGCACCAGACCCTCACAGGCCCGCGATGTGCACCTTGTGCTTGGCCGGTCGCTTCGGGCCAGGCACCATCGTACGGCGCATGCGGCGCAGTTCCGCAGCGTCGTGGGAGTCGCGGTAGGGGGTGAGATCGAGGTTATCGGGCACGCGCTTCAAGCTTTCGTCGCCGATGACCTTGATGTACTGCTGCATGAAATCATCGTAGGCCTGCCACTCAATGCCCGCGGCGCGCACCGCCGCCTGTTCGGCGCGCAGGGCGATCTGGTGGGCGTGCAGGTAGTGCAGACCGAGCAGCTGGATCAAGGATTTCTCCACCGCTTCGTGGACGATCAGAAAGGGATCGGTGGCGATGGACTGCCGGCGCCAGACGAAGCGCTTGGGCATGTGGCGGTCGATGAAGATGACGTGCCCGTCGCGGCTGTAGCCGGCGAGGTAGGGGATGTCGTAGCGGCGCTCCAGGTGGATCCGTGCGCGGATCGATCTCACTGCCTGGTCCATCATCCATCGGTCGATCCACCAGTCCGGCCGGTGATCGCCAGCCGGTTTCCTGGTCGGCAACGCGAGGCTGCGCTGCGGTTGCCGGTGTTTCCTCGATTCGTACATGGCGTTCCTCCGTGAGGCAAACGACTCAGCTTAGAACCGCTAGCGCGCCAGCGCCACGCCGATGCCCACGCGGGTGATGGAGCGGTTGTAGTCGATCAGGCTTTCGCCGTAGCCCTGCCAGAAGTAGAACATCCAGAAAAAACTCGGGTCGCTGGCGCGGTCGGGGATGGTGTACTGCAGGCTGAAGGCGGCGTGGCCGGTGAGCGGGTTCCAGCGCAGCATGGCGTGCGCGAGCTGGCGGTCGAACAGTTGTTGCTCGTAGTGCAGCTCGCTGTAGCCGTAGTAGGAGCCGATGTCGGGGTTGTCGTCGCGGTTGGGGTCGGTACGCGGCAGGCTCTTGTCCTCCGGCAGGCGCCACCACCACTTCCAGTAGATCAGGTGTTCGCCCGCCGCCTGGAAGGGCGCGATGTAGAGGCGGTTCCAGCTCCGCGAATCGGGCAGGCCCTTGCCGTTGGACTCGTGCTCGAAGCCGAAGTCGGCGCCGAGGTGGTGCCACTTCACCGCGTCCTTGGGAATGAGGCGGTAGAACAGCTCCGGGTTGTAGTCGCTCTCGCGGAAGGGTTTGGACTGCGAGGAATCGAACACGTCGAAAAACGATTTCTGGGTATATCCGAAGTACAGCGGCACGCCGAACAGCCGTTGCTTGAGGCTGATCTGGAACAGCACTTCGGTGCGGCGGCCGTGGTAGTCCTCGCTCCAGGTCGCGGGCAGCACGAACATCGGCTTGTGCAGCGACAAGCCGCGGCCAGCGGTGACGATTTGATACGCGTCGGGGTCCGCCTGCAGCGGGCCGTAGCTCTTGTTGGATGCCGTCGGCGTGGCGGGCACGAGCGTGGTGTCCGCCGGCGCGGGATCGGCTGCCGCCCGCGCGGCGAGCAGTCCGCAGGCGATGGTGCACGTTATGATGGGGCCGAGCCGTTTCATGTTCCGTTGAGCGGCGTTTTTCAGCGCTTTCGAAGTCAATCACGCGGCGCAAACGCCGCGCAGGATAGCCGATGCTCCTCGCCGACGTCGCTTTGTTCCTCGCCGCCGCGGTGCTGGCGGTGCCGCTGTTCAAGCGCCTGGGCCTGGGCGCGGTGCTCGGTTATTTGTTCGCCGGCATGGCCATTGGCCCGCACGGCGCCGGCCTGATCGCCGACGTGGGCAGCGTGCTCGACTTCTCGGAGTTCGGCGTGATCCTGCTGCTGTTCGTGATCGGCTTGGAGCTGCAGCCCGCGCGTCTGTGGCGCCTGCGCGCGCAGGTGTTCGGCTTGGGCGGCGCGCAGGTGCTGCTGACCACGCTCCTGCTCGCGGCGCTGGCGGTGTGGCGCGGGCTGCCGTGGACCGCCGCGCTGGTGGCCGGGTTCGGGCTTTCGATGTCCTCCACCGCGCTGGTGTTGCAGATGCTGTCCGAGCGCAAGGAACTGACCGACCGCCACGGTCGCGCCGCCTTCGCCATCCTGCTGTTCCAGGACCTGGCGGTGATCCCGTCCCTGGCCTTGCTGCCGATGCTCGGCGTCCGTGCCGCCGCGGCGACCGGCGGCAGCGCCTGGCTCGGCGCGCTCAAGGTCGTGGCGGCGCTCGCGGTCGTGGTGCTCGGCCGTTATCTGCTGCGGCCGGCGCTGCGCCTGCTGGCGGCCACGCAGATGACGGAAGTGTTCACCGCCGCCGCGCTGCTGCTGGTCGTCGGCACCACCTTGCTGATGAACGCGGTGGGGTTGTCGGCCGCGCTCGGCGCCTTCCTGGCCGGCGTGCTGCTGGCGGATTCCGAATACCGGCACGAGCTCCAGGCCGACATCGAGCCGTTCAAGGGCTTGCTGCTGGGCCTGTTCTTCATCGCGGTGGGCATGTCCGCCGACCTGAGCCTGCTGCGCGCCGGGTGGCTGCCGGTGCTGACGCTGGTGGCGGCGCTGATGGCGGTCAAGGCCGCGGTGCTGTTCCTGGTGGGTCGCGTCGGCGGGCTGCCGCCGCAGGCGGCGTGGGGTCTGGCCTTGGCGCTGCCGCAGGGCGGCGAGTTCGCCTTCGTGCTGTTCAATCTCGCCGCCGGCGCGGGGCTGCTCGAACCCGCGCTGCGCGAGCGGCTGGTGCTCGCGGTGACCGCCTCGATGATCCTCTCGCCGCTGTTGTACGCGGCGACCGCGTGGCTGCGCCGCGCCCCGGAACAGGCGCCGCCCTACGACGAGATCGAGGTGCCGGAGAATCCGGTGCTCATCGCCGGCTTCGGCACCTCCGGCCAGATTTTCGGCCGCCTGCTGCGGCTCAAGAAAATCCCGTTCACCGTGCTGGAGAAGAACTGGCAGCACGTGGACTTCGTGCGCCGCTTCGGCAACCGCATCTTCTACAGCGACGCCAGCCGTCTGGAAGTGCTGCGCGCGGCGCGCGCCGACAAGGCGCGCTTCTTCGTGCTGGCGATCGCCGACGCGGAGGAGTCCCTGCGCGTGGCCGAGACCGTCAAGCGCCATTTCCCGCAGTTGCGCATCTTCGCCGTCGCGCGTGACCGCCGGCACGCCATGCGGCTGATGGAGCTCGGCATCAAGGACGTGGTGCGCCGCTCCTACGGTTCCAGCCTGGAGCTGACCGGCGCGTTGCTGCGCGCGCTGGGCGACAGTCCGGAACAGGTCGAACGCGACCTGGCGCGTTTCCGCCGCCACGACGAGGCGACCCTGCTGCGCCAAGCCGCGGTGTCCGCGTACCGCGACGAGCAGCGCTGGATCCAGACCGCCAAGGAAGCCGCCGCCGAGCTGGAGCAGTTGTTCGAGGCCGATCGCCACAGCGGCGCGTCGTCGTGAGCGCGGCGGGCGTCCGATGGCCTTGAGCGATCAGTTGATCTTCGTCGCGGGAACGCTGTTCCTGCTGAGCATTCTGGCCACCGCCTTCACGCCGCGGCTGGGCGTGCCGCTACTGCTGGTGTTCCTGATCGTCGGGCTGGCGGCCGGCGAGGACGGACCCGGCGGCATCCGTTTCGACGACTATCCGCTCGCCAATCTCGCCGGCACCGCGGCGCTGGCGGTGATCCTGTTCGACGGCGGCATGCGCACGCCGTTGGCGAACTTCCGCGTCGGCCTGTGGCCGGCGCTGTCGCTCGCCACGGTCGGCGTGCTCGTCACGACCGCCTGCGTGGGCGCGCTCGCCGCCTGGGTGCTGCATCTGTCCTGGGCGCAGGGCGCGCTGATCGGCGCGATCGTCGGTTCCACCGACGCCGCCGCGGTGTTCTCGTTGCTGCACACCAGCGCGGTGCGGCTCAACCAGCGCGTGACCGCGGTGCTGGAAATCGAATCCGGCAGCAACGACCCGATGGCGGTGATGCTGACCCTGGCGTTGATCGCCTATTTGCAAGCGCCGGAGCAGTACACCGCCGGTGTTGCGGCGCTGTTCTTCCTGCGCCAGATGGGCGTCGGTCTGGCGGTCGGACTCGGCGGCGGTGGCCTTCTGGCGTGGATGCTGCGAAAACTGGAGCTGTCGGAGTCCCTGTATCCGCTGCTGGCGCTGTCCGGCGGCTTTTTGATCTTCGGTGGTGCCGCGCTGCTCGGCGGCAGCGGCTTTCTGGCCGCGTATCTGGCCGGCTTGGTCCTGGGCAACCGGCCGCTGCGCGCACAGGCGGCGATCCGCCGTTTCCACGACGGCATCGCCTGGCTGGCGCAGATCGGCATGTTCTTGATCCTCGGCTTGCTGGCCACGCCCAGCCGCGTGCTGCCCTGGGCGCTGCCCGGTTTGCTGATCGCCGCCGGCCTGATCCTGGTCGCGCGCCCGCTGGGCGTGGCCTTGTCGCTGGCGCCGTTCCGGCTGCCCTGGCGCGAGCAGGCGTTCATCGCCTGGGTCGGCCTGCGCGGCTCGGTGCCGATGGTGCTGGCCACGTTCCCGCTGCTCGCCGGTCTGCCGCAGGCGTTGCTGTTCTTCGACATCGCCTTCTTCATCGTGCTGGTGTCGCTGGTGGTGCAGGGCTGGAGCGTGGCGCCGATGGCGCGCCTGCTCGGGCTGGACATGCCGGCCACCGGTTCGCGCGTGCGCCGCATCGAGGTCGATTTGCCTGGCAGCAGCGGTTACGAGATCGTCAGTTACCGGATCGGCGCGAGCAGCGCGCTGGTGGGGCGCAAGCCGAAAGATCTGCCGATCGGGGATGCCTCGCGCATCGTCAGTCTGTCGCGCGGCGGGCGGCTGCTGCCCTACCGCGAGTGGAACGTCCTGCAGGTCGGCGATTACGTGTCCTTGCTCGCGGCGGCTGCCGAGTTGCCGCAGCTCGATGCGGTGTTCAGCGCGCGGCGCGTCGCCGGCGGGCCCGAAGAGCAGCGCTATTTCGGCGAGTTCGCGCTGCGCGGGGATGCCAGGATCGACGATCTCGCCGCGGCCTACGGCCTCGAGATCCCAGCCGCAGCGCGCGGCCAGACCCTGGCCGAGTTCTTCGCCCGCTATATGAGTCGTCCGGTGGTCGGCGACCGCCTGCGCCTGGGCGAGACGGAACTGGTGGTGCGGCGGATGGAGGGCGAGCGCATCGTCGAGCTGGGTCTGCGCCTGCCGCACGAAGCGGCCTGAGCGCCGGCTGCGGCGAAAAATCGTCCGACAAAAAAAGAGGCCGCTAGAACATGTTGGGATGTTCGTCGCGGCCCAAGGCTCAGGGACCGGTCTGGGCGTGGCTAGGCCATGAAGTAAGCCGCCATCGCGCTGCTGGGGCGCTCGGTGGCGGCGATTCTCCGCTGCGGCTTCATCGCCGCGCGCACCAGGGCGCGCGTCGAGTTGCCGTGGTCGGGATAGCGACTGCGGCCCACGCTCCAGTTGAACTTGAAAAACTCGCCCTCGCTCTGCACCGGCGTATTGAGCACGCTGCAGATCGAGTCGAAAGCCGTGCCGAGATCGCGGTCGGCGGATTCGCGGACCAGGAACACGAAGCTGTCGTAGGATTCCCGCGCCAGGAGATCGCCTTCGCGCAGCACGCGTCGGAGATGGTCGGAAAGGCTTTGCAGCACGCGCTGCATGCGCTCGGCGCCGAGTTCGTCCACCGCTTCGCGGTAGCTTTCCAGCTCCGCGTAAATCACGCCGAAAGGCGGCGGCGTGCGGCCGTTGACCTTGACCAGTTGCCGCAGCAGCGTCTCGTTGAACAGGCTGCGGTTGGGCAGGCCGGTGGCGGCGTCGTAATACGCCAGACGACGCAGCCGCTCGTGCTCCGCCCGCATCTTCGCGTGCCGGCGGTCATCTTCCACCGCCTGGGCATCGACGTAGGCGAGCAGCAGCACGGCGGCGATGGCGATGATCGCGGCGACCGCCAGCGGCAGACCCAGCCAGCCCACGTCGGGTGCGCCCGCTGTGGCTACGACGGGGTGGCGAGGCAGCGCCGCGATGCCCAGCCCCTCGGCGCCGAACAGCGCGCCGCCCAGCCCCACCGCGGCGGCGCAGCGCGCGCCGAAGCGTCGCCCCGGCGGCAGGCGGCGCAGCCAGAAACTCGAATACAGGAGCGCGCCCGCGAAGAGCAGGGTCAGTGCTGCCGCGCCGACGGCCAGGCCGCTGCGCAGTTCGACCCCCGGCAGGTGCAAGGCGCGTGCTCCGGCGAGAAACATCAACGCCGCCGTCAGCGTGATCAGCGCGGCGCCGCCGGCGAATCCGCGCGCGGACAATGCCGGCTGGCCGCTGCCGTGAAGCGCAAGCGCGACGACGGCGACCGCCGCCAGCGCGCAAACCGCCGCGTCGATCGGATCGACGCCGGCAGCGCCGGGCGGGAACAGGGCGGCGAGCGCGGTCAGATGCATGGCCCACAGTCCGCCGCCGCCGGCGATGGCGCCGGCCGTGAACCAGGCCAGGCGGCGTGCGCCGTTGAAACCGTTCAGACGCCCGCCCATGTCGAACACGGCGTAGGCTGCGGCGACGGCGGCGCATGCAGCGGCGGCGAACGACAAGAAGGCTTGCGGGGCGGTCATGAACTCGGGCGGTGCGGGTTCGTCACGGCGCACATCTTCGCCACAGTCGCGGGCGGCGGACGACGGCACCGACGACCGGCACCGCCGAGTGCGACGAGCGGAAGTCGTGGCGGCGTGAACGTCTCGTCAGCGGTGCGGCGCAACCGATGAGTGGCGCGCCCGCGCGCTCGCCGACCCTCCTCTTGCATAATGAGCTTCGCTTGGGGCCTGGCATGCGTGCCGCGACGATGAGTTCCATCATTCCGCAGATTCTGGTGTCGCTGGTCGCGCTGGGCATGGCGGTGGCTTTCGTCATCGCCGACCGTCAGTCGCCCACCTCGCGGGCCTTGAGCGCGGCGCTGTTCTTCATCGGCCTGGCGATCGTGCTCAACGCCGGCTTCCTCAGTTTGCGCGCGAGCGCGCCGGCGTGGTCGGGCTGGCTGGCGTTGCCGGAAACCGGCGCCATGGCCGCGGTGCTGGAATGGGTGTTGCGCGTGCGGCGCACGGTGCCGGCCGGCGAACGCGACGTGAAGCTCGGCGATTTCATGCTGCGCCTGGGCCAGGCGGTGGCGCTGCTCTATAGCGGGCTGTCGCTCCTGTTCCCGGACGTGCGGGCGCGGGATTTCCTGTTCGCGTTCAGCCACGGCGACGCACTCGCCCGGCCCGGCTTCTGGTTGTTCGCCACGCCGGTGCTGTTCACCGCGCTCACCGGCGTGTTTTCCGGTGCGCTGCTGCTCAACCGCCGGCCAGACCGCACCGAGCGCCTGCGCATCCTCGCGCTGGCCCTGGCCACGCCGTTTCTGGTCGCCGGCTTCGTGTTGCGTCCGGACTACGGCGCGGTGAGCGAAGTGCTCGGCCAGATGATCTTCCTGGTCGGTGCGGTGCAATACCACGTGCAGCAGGGCCAGCGCGGCCAGTTCATGTCGCGCTTTCTCTCCGCGCAAGTGGCGGCGCTGGTGCGCGAACGCGGACTGGCCGGCGCCATGCAGCAGAACTATCTGGAGATCACCGCCGTGGTCTGCGACCTGCGCGGATTCACCGCCTTTGCGCAGGCCCATCCGTCCTCGCGCGTGATCCAGGTGCTGGGCGATTACTACGATGCCGTCGGGCGCGTGGTCGCCGCCCACGGCGCGACGATCAAGGATTACGCCGGCGATGGCGTGCTGATCCTGGTCGGCGCGCCGCTACCGCTGGCGGACCACGCTTCCGTGGGCCTCGCGATCGCGCGCGAGCTGCGCGAGACGGTGGGCACCGTGACGCGCAAGTGGAGCAGCGGCGCACACCGGCTGGGCGTCGGCATCGGCGTGGCCAGCGGCTTCGTCACCGTCGGGGTGATCGGCTCGGCCTCGCGCCTGGAATACACCGCCGTGGGGCCGGCGGTGAACCTCGCCTCGCGCCTGTGCGAGCAGGCCGCCGACGGCGAGATTCTGGTGGACGCGCGCACCCGCGAACTGGCCCGCGAGGTGCCGCTCGAACCGCGCCCGCCGATCAGCGTGAAAGGCTTCGACGAAGCGGTGGCGCTTTACGCGCTGCCGCTCGCGGCTTGAGCCTTTCACCGCCGGCAGCCAGGATGCTCAGGGCGCGGCGCTCGCCGCGGATTTTCCCGCTCGCTGCCATCCGTGAGATCCGCGAGCGAAGCGGGGCTTCAGTCCGCGTCCTGCGGTCGGCTCGCCGTATGGACGCGGCCGTCGGCGCCGACCCAGGCGCGGTACATGCTGCGCGCGTTGAACGGCAGCGCCAGCTGGCCGTCGCGGTCCACCGCGATGCAGCCGCCGCGGCCTCCGTAGCGGCGCACGGCGTGCAGCGCTTCCGCGCAGGCGCGGTCCAGATCCCAGCCGCACCAGCTGAGGCGCGCGTGCACGGCAAGACCGAAGCCGGCACGGATGAAGGCCTCGCCGGTGCCGGTGCAGGACACGGCGCAACTGTGGTCGTCGGCGAAGGTGCCGGCGCCGATGACCGCGCTGTCGCCGACGCGGCCGGGCAGCTTGTTGGTCAGTCCGCCGGTGGAGGTGGCGGCGGCGAGATGGCCGCGCGCGTCGCGCGCCACCGCGCCCACGGTTCCGAAGGCCGCATCGTCGTCGCGCGGCCGATCACCCGCGGATTCGTGGTCGTGATCGAGCGTGATGGCGCCGGCCTTGCGCGCCTGCGCGAGCTGACGGCGCCGCGCATCCGTGATGAAGTGATCCGGCTCGACCATTTCCAGTCCCAGCTCGCGCGCCAAGGCTTCCGCGCCGGCGCCGGCGAAGAACACGTGCGGCGTGCGCTCCAGGATCGCGCGGGCCAGCCGCACCGGGCTTTTGACGCGCGCAAGGCCGGCGACCGCCCCGCAGGCGCGGACGCGGCCATCCATCACCGCGGCGTCGAGTTCGGGGCGGCCGTCGCGGTTGAGCACCGCGCCCACGCCCGCGTTGAACAGCGGACATTCCTCCAGGCGTTCGACCGCCAGCGTCACCGCGTCGAGCGCGCTCCCGCCCGCCACGAGCAGCGCATGGGCTTGGACGGCGATGGCGCGCAATGCCTCGCGCTGCGCCCGGCCATCGGCGTCCGGCGGCGGGTCGCCGGCGCCGCCATGCAGCGCCAGACGGACGTGGCCGGGGTCTGGTGTGAGATTCATCGCGTCGATTATTGTCCAATGTACGTAAACTGTGGCAAAACGACCCGGAGAGATCCCATGCGCATCCTGTCGAGCTTGTTCGTCGTTGCGGCCGTCGCTGCCGCGATGGCCGCCTGCACCAGCACCGCCACGGTGGTCAGCCCGACCAACGGCCCGACCATCACCCAGGCGGTGAACGAGCCCTACAACGGTCCCAAGTACCGCATCGCGGTGAGCGCCTTCGACTACCGCGCCGCGCAGCGTTCCGACATCGGCCAGGGCATGGCCGACATGCTGGCCGATGCGCTGTTCAACAGCGGGCGCTTCATCGTGCTGGAGCGCGAGCATCTCAACGAAGTGACGCAGGAGCAGGACCTGGCCAACAGCGGCCGTTTCAAGAAGGACACCGCGGCGCCGATCGGCCAGCTCGAGGGCGCGCAGTTGCTGATCCGCGGTTCGATCACCGCCTTCGAACCCAACTGCAAGGGCGGCTCGCTGATCATCGTCTCCGGCAATGAGGCTTGCGTCACCCTCAATCTGCGCATCATCGACGCCGCCACCGGGCGCGTGGTCAATGCCACCACGGTCAACGGCACCTCGGCGCAGAACAGCATCGGCTTGATCTTCGCCACCGGCGACCTCCCCGTCGGGCTGGGCGCCTACAGCCGCACGCCGATGGAGCAAGCGATCCGCAACTGCATCGACGCCGCGGTTCAGCACATCGTCGCCACCAAGCTGTAAGGCGCCGCCGATCCGCTCCGCAGGACTCGCTCCATGAGGCGCGCGCTGACCGCGGCGCTGTGCACGGCTGCGCTCGCGGCGCTCACCGCCTGCGCGAACACCGCCACCGTGACCCGCGGCGGCGGCCAGACCATCGCCCAGGCGCGGGCCGAACCGGCCAACGGTCCGAAGTATCGCATCGCCGTCGGCGCCATCATCGACAAGACCGATCCCAAGGCCGAGGATTCGCTCGCCCAACAGCTGCTGGCGATGAACGCCGGGTTGCCGCAAGACCGTCAGCTCACCGCCGCCGCCGTCACCGAGGGCGTGCGCGACATGCTGGTGACCGAACTGTTCGACACCGGGCAGTTCATCGTGCTCGACCGCCAGAACCTCAACGAGGCGATGGTCGAGCAGGAGTTCTCGCAAGCGGCGCGCGCGGGCGAGGCCACCCGCATCCCCTTGGGGAACCTCGAAGGCGCGGAGTTGCTGGTGGTGGGCGCGATCACCGCCTTCGACGCGGGCGCTTCGGGCATGGCCTTGCCGATCCCGGTGCCGCTCGGGAGCTGGCGCAACGGTGTGGGTATTTTCAATCTCAGTTTCAAGCGCGGCTTCGTCGCCATGAACCTGCGCGTGATCGACGTGGCCAGCGGCCGCATCGTCGCCGCCGAAACGGTGGAGGGACGCAACACCAGGTTCGGCCTCGATCTGGAAGGGCTGGCCGGCGGGCATTTCGGTTACGTGCCCTTGCCCAAGGGTCTGCTCGGCTATTTCCAGAACACGCCGGTGGAGGAAGCCTTGCAGAAGATGGTCACGGCGGCGGTCGCCAAAATCGCCGAGCAGAAACCGAGCAAGTCGCCGACCGCCGCCGTAAGCGGTGCCGGCTGATCAGCTCGAAGGCAGTGCGTCGATGACGGCGGCAGGCGTCAGGAGCTGCGGCAACACCTCGGGTGCGCCGCCTTTGGGATACAGCAGGTACAGCGGCACGCCGGAGCGTCCGAAGCGCTGTAGCGTGGCGGTGATTTCGGGGTCGTAGCGCGTCCAGTCGCCCGTGAGCCACACCACGTCGTGCGCGGCGAAGGCCGCGCGCACCGCGTCGTTGTCGAGAGCGACGCGTTCGTTGAACTTGCAGGTGAGGCACCAGTCGGCGGTGAAGTTGACGAACACGGTGCGCCCCTGGCTGCGCAGTTCTTGCAGTCGTTGTGGCGTGTAGCTTTCGTGGGCCGCGGCGGCCATCGGTGCCGGGGTCGCGGGGACCGCGCGCAACGGCGGCGCGGCGAGTAGCGCCAGGGCCGCCGCGAGCGCGGCGAGTTTCAGCGTCCCGGCCAGCGCGCCGCGGCGCGGCCACAGCCACAGGGCGAAGGCGAGCAGCACCAGCCCCACCGCAGCCAGCGCCATGCCGTCGCGCGAGGACAGACCGCCGAGCACCCACAGCAGCCAGGCGACGGAGAGATACAGCGGGAACGCCATGGCTTGCTTGAAGGTTTCCATCCAGGCGCCGGGCTTGGGCAGCCAGGCGCCGAGCCGCGGAAAGTAGCCCAGCAGCAGAAACGGCAGTGCCATGCCCAGACCCAGGGCGAGGAACACCGCGACGGCGATCGCCGGCGGCTGGGTCAGCGCATAACCCAGCGCGGTGCCCATGAAGGGCACGGTACACGGCGTGGCCACCAGCACCGCCAAAACGCCGGTGAAAAACGAACCCCGGTATCCGCCGGTCGCCGCCAACGACTGACCCACGCCCATCAGGCGCACGCCGAACTGCACCACGCCCGACATCGACAGCGCCATGGCGAACATCAGATAGGCCAGGGCCGCGACGAACACCGGCTGCTGCAACTGGAAGCCCCAGCCCACCGCGCGGCCGCCCGCGCGCAGCGCGAGCAAGGCCCCGGCCAGCGCCGCGAAGGCGAGCAGCACGCCGGCCGTGTAGGACAGCGCGTGCGCGCGCTGGCGCCGTGCCACCGCGCCGCGCGCTTCGATCAGGCTCACCGATTTGATCGACAACACCGGGAACACGCAGGGCATCAGATTGAGGATCAGGCCACCGAGCAGCGCGAAGACCAGCGCCAGCCACAGTCCGACCTCGTTCGCGGGAGGCGCTGGCACCAGGGCCGGCGCCTGCGCGGCGGACGGCGGCACGGGCGTCACCGCGCCGGGCTGGGCATGGATCTCCCAGGCCTTGACGCTGTCGCCGTCGTGGACCACCAGCACGCCGTCCACCTGCGCCGGAGCCTTGAGGTAGGCCTCGTTGAGCTGTTGCGACAGGCGCAGCTCGCGGGCCGGATCGTTGTTCACCCGTTGCGGGGCGGAATGTTTGACCAGGTCATTGGCGTAGGGAAAGAACTCGATGTCGCGTCCCGAGAGCTGGGCGCCTTCCACGCCCAGCGTGAAATCCCCGCCGCGGATGGCGAAGCGCACTTTCCAGTTCGCCGGCGCGGGTTGCGGAAGTTCGGCGCGCGCCTGGGCAAACGCGGGCTGCGTGCGCGGGTCCGGGGATGGCGTGCTGCCCGCCGCAATGACCGGCAGAGTCAGGGAAAGCTCGGCCGAACCGGGAATGCACACGTCCTTGCACACCAGCCAGCGCGCTTTGGCGCGCGCGGTGAGCGCCTGGCCGACCGGCCAGTCCGGCGGCACATGCAATGCCACCGGCAGCAGCGTTTCGCGGTCGTAGCCGTAGTTGACGATGTCGCCGAGGACCTCGCGATGCGGATACGGCCATTGCAGCGGTCCGGCGGCGACGCCCGGCGGCAGATTCCAGTCCAGCGCGGTCGGCAGTCCGGAGTCGCCCGGATTGCGCCAATAGATGTGCCAGCCCGCCTGCGGAACGATGCGCAAGGCGAGCTCGTTGTCGGCGCCCGCGACGAGGCTTTGGTTTTCCGCCACCAGCTCGGCGGTGACGTGCTCGGTGCGCACTTCGTCGGCGGCTGCGGGCAGCAGCGCGGCGGCGATCCACAAAGCGGTATATGTTAGGTGGCGCATGGGCGGCCGGTGCAGGATGGTGCGAAGTTTAACCCGCCTTCGTCACGAGGTCGCCCGAAAATCCGAGGCTAGACTTGATGGAATCTACGCTTGCTGACCGTTGCAACCTGGGAAGGGCGTCTTCCCCGGATTTTCGGGCTGATCGGCACCGACCGCCGCCTCGACCGACGGGTGAGTGCTCGATCCCCTCATGACGGATGCGGGTTAATGACCTTGTCGAAAGGGTGCAGTTCCGCGCTGCTCTTGTTGCTGGCCTTGTCCGGGCCTGCGGCGGGCGATGACGTCATGCGCTGCGGCTCGCGCCTGGTCAGCCGGGGCATGCCGACGGCCGAGGTGCGCGCCTTGTGCGGCGAGCCGGCCTACCGCGACGCCTGGTACGCGGCCTTGCCCTACGGCGGCTACGCCGCGGACATCGAGGTCTGGTACTACAACTTCGGGCCCAGTCAGTTGCTGCGCCTGCTCAAGTTCCGCAACGGCGAGCTGGAATCCATCGGCGCCGACGGCTATGGTTTCACGCCGCCGCCGCGGCCGGACTGCGGCCCCGGGGACATCCTGCCCGGCATGTCGAAATACCGGCTGCTGTCGAGCTGCGGCGAGCCCTTGAACAAGCGCGCCGAGGATCTCCTGGTACCGGTGCCGCCGCGGTCGGTGGAGGCGCTGGGCTACGGCGGTTATTACACGCCGGTGTACCGCGAGGAGTGGATCTACAACTTCGGCGCGCGTTATTTCCTGCGCAAGGTGATTCTGGAGAACGGGCGCGTGAGCGAGGTACGCGACGGAGAACGCGGCTTCGACACGCCCTGAACCGGCGTGGCCCGATAGAATGGGCGCTCGCGAAAAAACAGGGAGTCCGCGATGAACGCGCAACGCCCGTACGATCTCATCCTGTTCGGCGCCACCGGTTACACCGGCGGATTGACCGCGGAATATCTGGCGCAGCACGCGCCGCCCGAGACGCGCTGGGCACTGGCCGGCCGCAACCGCGCCAAACTGGAGGCGGTACGCGCGCGGCTGGCCGCGCTCAACCCGGCGTGCGCGGGCCTCGAGCTGCTGGCGGCCGATTCCAGCGACGCCGACGGACTGCTGCGGTTGGCGCAGTCTGCGCGCGTCCTGGTGAGCACGGTCGGCCCCTACATCCTGCACGGCGCGCCCCTGGTCGCCGCCTGCGCGCGGGCCGGCACGCATTACGCCGATCTCACCGGCGAACCGGAGTTCGTCGACCGCATGTGGCTGGCGCACCACGCCGAGGCCGAGAACAGCGGCGCCAAGCTGGTGCACTGCTGCGGCTTCGACAGCATTCCGCACGACCTGGGCGTGTATTACACCGTGCAGCAACTGCCGCCGGGCGTGCCCTTGCAGGTGGAAGGCTACGTGCGCGCGCGCGGGCAATTCTCCGCCGGCACCTATCACTCCGCGATCAATGCCTTCGCGCGCCTGCGCCAGTACCGGCAAGTGCGCCAGGAACGCCGCGCGCGCGAGCGCTGGCCGGACGAGCGCCGCATCGGCTCCACGGCCCAGCGCATCCGTTATGACCGCGAGCTGGGGTGCTGGCTGGTGCCGTTTCCGACCATCGACCCGCAGGTGGTGCGCCGTTCGGCGGCGCTGCTGGAACGCTACGGGCCGGATTTCCGTTACGGTCACTACGTGCAGGTGAAAAAGTTCGCCAATGTCGCGGCGCTGCTCGGCGGCGCCGGCGCGCTGCTGGCGCTGGCGCAACTGCCCCCCGCGCGGCGCTGGCTTCTGGGGCGTAAATCCTCGGGCGAAGGACCGACGCCGGAGCAGCGCGCGCGCGGCAAATTCAGCGTACGTTTCGTCGGCCGCGGCGGCGGCGTGCGGGTGGTGACCGAGGTCAGCGGCGGCGATCCCGGCTACGGAGAGACCGCCAAGATGCTCTGCGAATCCGCACTGTGTCTGGCTTTCGATCCGCTCCCGCCGCGCGCGGGCCAGCTTACGCCGGCGGCAGCCATGGGCGAGGCCTTGCTCGCGCGCTTGCAGAGGGCGGGGATCCGTTTCGAGGTGCTGGAGAACGTCCGGGAATGAACGCGGCGCGCGCGTTTCTCGCGCTGGGCGCGGCCGCCGGTTTGCTCGGGGTCGCGCTTGGCGCTTTCGGCGCCCATGCCCTGCGCGCGCGGTTCGACGCCCAGTCGCTGGCGGTTTACCACACCGCGGTGCAGTACCAGTTCTACCACGCGGCCGCGCTGCTCGCGGTGGGCCTGTGGGCCGCGCTGCGGCCGACGCCCGCGGTGAATTTCGCCGGCGCCTGTTTCGCCTTGGGGATTCTGCTGTTCTGCGGCAGCCTGTATGTGCTCGTCCTGAGCGGCGCGCGCTGGCTCGGTGTCGTCACGCCGATCGGCGGCGTGCTGTTCCTGCTCGGCTGGGGGGCGCTGCTCTACGCCGCCGCGGCGTTCAAGCGCTAAAGCTAAGCCCGCGCCGCGTTGCGTTTGAGCGCGTGCAGGATCGAATCGGCGAGCTGACTCGAGATGCGTGCGGCGGCGTTCATCACCGCGCGTTCGGCCACCGCGTGCGCTTCCTCCACCACCGCTTGGCGCAGGCTGGCGGCGAGCTGGTCGAGACGCTGGTCCTGCGCGCGGATGCGCTCGTCGAAGCCCGCGCGCAGACGCTCGAGTTGGGTTTCGAGCTGTTGCAGCACGGCGTCGAGCTGGAGTTCGACCGCGCGCGTGGCCAGCTCGCGCAGGCATTCTTCGTCGCGCACGCCGGCGGCGGCGAGATGCGTGAGCTGGGCCTTGATCTCCGCCACCTGGACGTACCAGTCCTGGGTGATGCCGCGCAAGCGCGCGTCCAGGGTTTCGCGCAGCCGCTCCAGTTCCCGGGCGGATGCGGCGCCCGGTCCGGGCACTGCTTCGCGCGGCGTCTCCGGATCCAGGGCGGGCAGCGCGTCGCGCAGATTCCTCATCACCGCCTGCTCGATGGTCACTTCCGGTTCGCGGATCGGCAGCACCTTGGACGACGACGGAGCGGGAGACGCCGGTCCGTGGAGCCGCTCCAGACGCTCCAGGACCGCGCGGATCTGCTCGGCGCTGGCCGGCTTGGGCAGCACTTCGGCGGCGCCGGCGGCGCGCGCGCGGCGCACGAATTCGTCCCCTTCGTTGGACGAACACAGCACCACCGGCAGGCCGGCGGTGCGCGGATTGCGCTGGAGTTCGCGCAGGGCCTCGAAGCCATCGCAGCCCGGCATCAGGTGATCGAGGAACACCACGTCCGGGCGCTGGCTGCGTAGCATGAGATAGGCGTCGTCGGCGCTTTCCGCGGTATCGACGCGGTAGCCGAAACTTTCCAGCGCCTTGCGCAGGGCAAAGCGCGCGGACTTGGAATCGTCCACCACCAGCGCGGTTTTCGTCCCCATGCTCCGCCTCCCTTGCAGATCGGATGGGGAATCTAGCACCGTTTGTGGGGCTTGCGGTACTCCGCGGTTCAGCGGCTCGGACCCGTAATCCATTGCGCGGCCCCGGCGGCATCGTCGACCGCCTGCTCGAGATCGCGCAGCGCCTCCGGCGCGCCGCGACAACCCTCGTCGTGCGCGATGTGCCAGCCACGGCCGTCGAGAACGACGTCCAGCCGGACCACGGGCATGTCGCTGGTCCACAGACCGCAAGCCGGCGTGCCGCGGAGATAGTCGCCGGCGAGCGCTGCGGTTTGCGGCTGCGCCAGACGCGCGTGCAGCGCGGCGAGTTTTTGTGGATCCGCGCGCCCCTGCCGTGTGCCGACGACGGCGACGTGGCGATAGCCCGAGTAGTCCACGCGGCCGTCGGCGTGCAGCGTCAGCTCATAAACCGGGCAAGGGCCCAGGCAGGCGCCGCGCCGCAGACGCACCGTGAAATCGAAATCCTCGGCGGCGGGGTCCAGATCCGGTTGCGTCAGGCGCCGGACGTGTCCGGCGTCGCCGAAGACGCGGGCTTGCGCAGCGGGCGTCGGCGGAGCGGGCGTGCGGGCCGCGCAGGCGATCAGGGCCAGGCCGCAGAGCGGCGCCAGCATCTCAGGTGAACGGACGTGCACGGCTTGCGAGCGACGGGCGGGCGCCCGGAGCGCCGTGCGGCGCTCCGGGCGTCGAAGCTCGTGAAACTCAGCGCGACCGTCTGCGGCGCAAGACGGCCGCGGCGAGACCCGCCAGGAGCAAGCCGGGCGCGAAGCCGCCGCCGCCGGGGGCCGGCGTGACCTTCACGTTCACCGTGTCGGGCTGATCCGAGGTGTGGCCGTACTGGTCGGTGACCGACAAGGAGAACGTGTAAGTCCCCGTCTTGTCGGCTTTGAAGCTGGGCATGACCGCGCTCGCGTCGGACAGCGTCACGGGCGGGCCCGCGGTCTGGGTCCAGGCGTAGCTCAGCGTGCCTTGGTACGGATCGCTCGAACCGCTGCCGTCCAAGGTGACGAGCTTGCCCTGCTCGCGCGTCTGGTCCGGGCCGGCGTCGGCGACCGGATTCTTGAGGCTCGCGCCGGCGTCGTCCACGGTGGCGCTGAAGGGCAGGTTGGTGATGCCGGTGATCTCGATGTTGTCCACCACCCAGCCCAGCACAGCGCTGGCTTCGTCGCTGGTTTCGCGGAAGCGCAGGCGCACGCTCTTGCCCGCGAACGCGGTTCCGAAGTCGAGCACCAGGTGTTCCAGCACCGGATTGTTGGGATCCTCGTTGGCGTCGACGAAACCCGGATGGCAGGAATCGGGATCGGTGCCCGGACCGGTGCAGCCGTCGGTCGGATCGAAGCTGCCATCCCGGTGCAGCGACAGCACATAGCCGTTGTAGCCGCTGCCGCTGGTGAGCTGAGCGCCGATGGCGGGGTCGAACACGTCGGTCCAGGTCTGGCCGCCGTCCTGGCTCAGCTCGATCACGCCGCCGTCGTAACCGAAGGCGTTGTTGCTGCCGTCGTAGCCGGCGAATTCGAAGGCGAAGAAGTGATCGAAGGCGACCGTGAAATCCGTCGTGCCGACGACCAGCGCCGGCGTGACCAGGCGGATGTCGGAGGGGTGGTCGTTGTCCGGGCCGAACCAGGCGTTGCCGGAAGTCTGCTGATCCACGAACAGTCCGGTGGTGTCTGCGATCTGCCAGCCTGGACCGCTGCCGGCGCTGTCGTCCTCGTCGAGCGTCCAGTCGTGCTGATTGGCGAGCACGTCGGAGATGTCGTCGAGCGCCGAAGCGGGCTGTTCATCGTAATTGACCACGGTGTCGAACTCCGCGCCCAGCGCGGCGATGCCGCTGCCGTCGGCGGGGAAGGTGCCGCTTTGCGGATCGTTCGCTTGCGGGAACGCGAGCGTGAGGGCCAGGTTCTCCGCGGTGGTCGCCTGGTTGAGCGTGACGAGCAGGCTGACCTGCGCGGTTTCGCCGACCTTCAAACTCGGCACGGTGAGCGCGCCGCCATTGGCGAGCGTCACGTCGATGCTCTTGCCCTGGTCCGGCGTGCTGGCCGTCACCGTGCCGGTCACCGGAGCCGACATGTCGCTGGTGCCGTTGTTGACGAAAGTGAAGGTCAAGCGCGCGGTCTCGCCGGCATCGAGCACGCCGTCGCCGTCGGTGTCGCCGAGGTGGCTGGCGTCGGGCAGGCCGGAGAAGTCGAGCTTCGCATCGCTGACTTCCACGCCCGCGGCGAGGGCGACGTTGCTTTCCTGAATGTGTGTGACGTCGGGGTTGGCGACGTCGCCATTGCTGGGATCGGCGCGGTCGGGACCCACCGCGTCCACGCCCATGCCGCGCTTGGCGAAAGCCTGCGCCATGAGCGCGTAATCCCCGGCGTCCGTGGCGCGTGCCGCCGCCAGCAGCGCGTCGCGCGCCTCCAGCATGGTCGGGTTCACCGGGGTCATTTTCAGGCCCTCGATGATGTAGTCCTGCATGCGGGAACGTGCCTGCGCGAAGTTATAACGCGGGTCGTTGAGCAGGGCGGCGTAGATTTCCCAGAGTACCGTGCACCACACCTCGCCGGTGTTGTGGACTTCGGAGTTGTCGGCGCCGCTGGGGTCGCCGTTGAGCGGCACCCCGGAAGGCAGCGTCTGGTGGTCGGCGATGTCCTTGAAGGTCAGCGGATCGACGCTGAGATCGGTGGAATAGGGATAGCGCCGGATGCCGAAGTACTGCGGCGCGGTCACGTACAGCGACAAGGGATAAGCGCCCTGGTAGTGATCGTTGCCGCTAACCGCCCGGTCCTCTGGCCGCACGGTGAGCAGCATGGCGTCGAAGTCGCTCCAGCCCTCGCCCATGCCGCCGGCTTGCTGGGTGTTCAGGCCCAGCGCGTCGCCGACCAGGCGGTTGCTGACGTAGTGGAAGAATTCATGGGCGATGATCTGGATGTCCATGGTGCCGTCGCGGTCGGGTGCGAAGGCGAGTTTCATATGCGCCGTGACGGTACCGCCGCCCAGCGCGGTCTTGAGCGTGGCGCCGTCGCTTTGGGTGATCGAGAGCGTGCCGATGCTGATCGTGTCGGTGATGCTGGAATCATCGCCCAGACCGATCGGCGGTTCGCTGCGGTTGTCGGCGACGATCACCCCCACGGCGCCGGCGTTCTGGGCGTTCAGCGTTTTGGTTTTGAAGGTGCAGGCGCCCCGGTCCACCAGCGCGATCTTGCCGCTGAGGTCGTTGGCGGCCGGATTGCAGCCGTCGGTGGCGCCACCGGAATCCTGCATCAGCGCCACATCCGCGGTGACGTCGAAATTGCGTGGTCCGTAAGCGGCCGTGCCGAATTGCAGCGCGCCGATCGAGGCGGGCTGGGTGATGGTCAGCGTGCTGGTGGAAAGCTGCGGGCCGTCCCACAGGAACATGCGCTGGATCGGGGAGCCACCGTCCGGGGGCGTGGACATGTTGGCATTGTTGCGGCCGCTGTCATCCTGCGCCTGCGCCTGGATCGGGTCGCCCTCGACGCCGCCGCGGCCGTAGTTGTCTGCCTGCGCGTTGCCGGCCGCCTCGGTCAGGCCGTGGTCGTACCAGAAGTCGTGCAGCCAGTTGTCCACGAAAAACTGGTTGACGATGGCCGCCTGGCGCTGGCTGGCGGTGGTCGGGTCGGTGTCGATGGTGTAGGGGTAGTCGAAGGTGTTCGCGCTGCTGACCGCGCCGCGCAGGTCGCCAGGATCGTCGAAGCCGTCGTCGCCGACCAGATTGGCGAAGGCGACGACGTTGTTGCCAGTGGTGGTCGTCGCGCCCGGCGGCAGCCAGGGATCGTTGGCGGCGGCGCTGGTGGCGCTGGTCAGGCCGAGCAGACCGCTGTTGGTCAGCGAGACCAGATTGAATGGACTCGGATTGCGCCCTTGGTCGCCGTTGGGACCGCCGGTGAAAGGATCGAGCGTGTTGCTGCCGATGGGCTCGTCTTCGGGCTGGAAGGGTGCGCTGGCGGCGGCGAAGACGCGGTAGCCGTAGGCGTCTTCGTTGGTGAGATTCTTGCGGAACAGGACCCGACCGTCCGCCGCCGAGATCACGTAACCGTAAACGTCGTTGTTGGCGTGGTCGATCGTGGTGGCGTGCACCTCGACGAACCAGGCCGGCAGATATTGGCCGTCGAGGGGGTAATAGACTTTCTTCGCACGTTGCAGGCCGTCGAGGTGATAATCGGCCCGCGAGCGCCGGGCGGCGTAGCGTTCGAAGTCGCCGAGTTTGCCGAGCGCGAGCAGCGCCGGCGTCGCGGATCGGCCGGACAGGTCGGAAAAGGCGCGTGCGATGGCGCTCGGCGCATCGAGGGCGAACGGCGGCGCGGTATCCGTCTGCTTGCCCCGTGCCTTGGGCGCGGCCAGCGGCGCGGGCGCGAAATTGCCAGAGGTCGCCACCGGGCTGAGATTGCGATCCAGCATCACGTTCAAAGCCCGGCCGAAGACTTCGATGCCGTCCCGGTATTGCTTGAAGCGGACGATGATCGGTCCGCGCCCGAGGTCGTGCACTTCGATCAAGCGGGCGTTGTCGATCGCCGAGCGGTCGAGTCGCAGATAGGAGGCTTCCCCTCGCAGCACGTCGCGCGCGGCGGTCTCGGCGCGCTGTGCGGGCTGCACCGGGGAGTAGGCCAGCGCACGAGACGCGCTCTGCGGCCGCAGGGCGGGCGGGGCCCACAGGAAGGTGGCCGTGCCGAGCCTGGCGTCGTAGCTCGAGGGATAATGGTGCGACTTGAGCGGGTGGCTCGCGCTCAGCGCCTGATGCAGTTTGACGTTGAGCCTGGCGAATCGATGGTCGTCGCTGTGTGCGGCCCGATCGAGCGCGACCGCGGCCGCGTCGTAGTTGGGTGGCGCGGCGCTGGTGGCGGCCCATGCGCCGGCGCTGGCGAATCCCGCGCTGGCCAGCAATACCAGAAAATTGCGCATCGTTTGGTCCCCCATATCCCTGGGTTTGCCGACCGCATCGCGGGGCAACCCCCCCAATTTCGACCACGTTCCGGCCTTGCCGGAATCGCGGCCCCCATGAGTCGATGCTAGCCGCGTCAAGGGAGCCAGGCAATCCGGGGGGCGCCGCTCACACCAGCGACTTGGCGGCCAGCTCGTCCTTGAAGTAGGCGTAATAAATCGGTGCCGCAATCACGCCATGCAGGCCGAACATCGCCTCCATGACGGTCATCGCCAGCAACAGCTCCCAAGCCCGCGCGCGGATGTGCGAACCGATGATGCGGGCGTTGAGGAAGTATTCGAGCTTGTGGACGGCGACCAGGAAGGCCAGCGAGATCAGCGCCACGGTCAGCGAGTGACTCAAGCTGACGATGACGATCACGCTGTTGGAAACCAGGTTGCCGGCGATGGGAATGAGACCGGCGAAGAACGTCAGCGCCACCATGGTCTTGGTCAGCGGCAGCTGCACGCCGGCCAGCGGCAGGATCGCCAGCAGATAAATCGCGGTGAACAGGGCATTGATCGCGGCGATCCAGGCCTGGGCGAAGACCACGCGCCGGAACGCGGCGGAAAGCCGCGTGGCGTGTTCGGCGATGATCGCGGTCAGCGGCGCGCGCTGATGGGGCGGCTTCACGTCCTGCAGCGCCAGCAGCGCGCCGATGACGATGCCGATGAGGATATGCGCCAACGCGCGCCCGGCGAGAAGGCCGGCGCCGCCGAGCGTGCCCGCGTGCTGGCGCAACCAGCCGACGAGCGCGCTGCGCAAGGCGTCGGCGTCGGTCGGAAGATAGGCGACCAGGCTCGGCGGCAATTGGTCACGCGTGCCGTCGATGATCTCGGCCAGTTTTTTCAGCAGCGCCGGCAGGCTGTCGCTGCCGTGGCGCAAACCGGCGGCGATACCGAATATCGCCGCAGTCAGCAACACACCGACAACCGTGGTCAACAGCGCCACGGCCACCGGTTTGGCCCGCTCGCGCCGGATGGCGCCCAGGCGCAGATAGCGGGCGAGTACGTGAACCAGCTCGTACACCAGCAGGCCGGCGAGCAATCCGGAAAGCAATTTCAGCCACAGGATCATTCCCAAGGCCAGGGCCGCGGCGGCCCAGACCCACAAATCCCTGACTGTCACGGTAGACGCGGCGGCTTCGCGGTTCATGAGCACGGGCGCGGTTGGCTGCACTCATCATAGCGGCACGGCTGCATCCAGGTCCGCGTCGGGCGCCGGAATGGGGTTGGCCTGCATCAGAGGACGCGCAGACGACGGAGCATCGCCAACAAAAAAGGCTCGGCGTCTGGGGCGCCGAGCCTAAAAACGACGGTGCGCGGCTTACTTTTTCTTTTTCCGAGCAGCGGTTTTCTTCTTCGCCGGTGCCTTCTTCTTGGCAGCGGTCTTCTTTTTCATGGTCTTCTTCGCAGCAGGCATGAGAACCTCCCAGCTTGCAGTCAAATTGGCTGTCGCCGCCAGCGCCTATCGCCGACCGTCACTCAGCCACGACGGATAGTGGCAAACCTCGAGCAAAAACACAAGATGTAGTAAAGCCGGATTTGTCAAGCGGTCGGCAGTCCCATGATCGTGAACCGTGGCGAGTTTGCCGCCGCGCGCGGAACGGGCCGTCGGCGAAACAAGAGGCTGCGGAGTTCCCATGCATGAATGGGGCGCGCGGCCGATCAATCCGCGGCGAGGCGTTCCGCCAGCACGCCCAACACTTGTTCGTTGACGATCAGACCGAAATGGCTGCTGCGCACTTCCACGTTCTCGGTGTTCGGTGCGGGGTTTTCCAGGCAGCACTGCCAGGCGACGATGCCGTCGCTTTTGCTGTAGATCGCCGTGCAGGGGACCGGCGGCGGCGTCTGACGGCGGCGGAATCCTTCCGGATCCGTTTTCACCGGCTGCCCGCGGTTGGCGAGCCGGAACAGCGCCTGCATATGGTTCGCGTCGGGATTGCCGCTGATCGGACTGCCGAGCGTGAACACCCGCCGCACCGCTTGTGGGTGGTGGCGCGCCATCTCGCGCGCGAACACGCCGCCCAAGCTCCAGCCGATCAAGGCGACGGGCGCTCGATGATGCGCGTGCAGTTTTAGCAGGCGCTGGGCCAGCCGCTGCTTGATCTGAGGACGCATCCCGAGGTTGACGCCCTCGTGCCAACCGTAGGCGACATGACCCAGACGCGCGAGCGCGCGCCGCAGCGGCAGCGTGGCGAAGTCGCCGGCGAGGAAACCCGGCAACACCATCAGCGGCTGCCCGGTGCCACGCGGCAGGCCGTGCAGGGACAGACTGCGCCAGGCGAAGCGCGGCAGCTCGGCGAACACGCGCAGCTCCATCGCGAGCAGGGCGGGCGAGGGGGCGCGGATGGCGGACGGCGGGATCGGGGTTTCGTTCATGGTGCCTGGGTTCGCGGAGGTTCCGGCGCGGGGCAGAAACCGGCATTATCGCGTGACGCAGAAACGAATCGCACGGAGTTCGCATGAGCACAAGGCACCAGTACACCGCAACCGTCGCCTGGCAACGTCGCCCAGGCGAGAAGTACACCGACAACCGCTATTCCCGTGCGCACGAGTGGCGCTTCGACGGCGGCCTCGCGGTACCCGCGTCGAGCTCGCCCAAGGTGGTTCCGCCGCCCTGGTCGGCGGAAAACGCGGTGGATCCGGAGGAGGCGTTCATCGCGGCCTTGTCCGCCTGCCACATGTTGTTTTTCCTGTATCACGCCGCGCGCGACGGTTACGTGGTCGAACGCTACACGGACGAGGCGGTGGGAACGATGGGCAAAAATGCCCAGGGGCACACCGCCATGCTGGAGGTGGTGCTGCGGCCGCAGATCGAATTCGGTGGTGACCAGCGCCCGGCCGCGGACGAACTGGAAACGCTCCACCATCGGGCGCACGAAGATTGCTATCTCGCCAACTCGGTCACCACCGTCGTCCGCGTGGAAGGACGCTGACGAGTGACAGCCGCCGCGGAAACGGGTAAAGTGCGCGTCGCAGTCGTTTCAAGCAGGCCGTTCCGTGGTCCTTACCCGCTTCCCAAAGCGGCGTTGTGTAATGTCTCCGGCAGCTCCTTGATCGCTTGCAATCCCCGGGCGTAAGCCCGTTTTTCAATGGCTTTAGAAGGAATGTCGTATGGCAGATACAGCTACTGGTACCGTGAAGTGGTTCAACGACGCGAAGGGTTACGGCTTCATCACCCCGGCAGACGGCGGTGAAGACCTCTTCGCTCACTTCAAGGAAATCCAGGGCACGGGTTTCAAGAGCCTCAAGGAAGGTCAGCGCGTGGAGTACAAACCCCAGCGCGGCCCCAAGGGCATGCAGGCAACGCAGATTCGCCCGCTCTAAACCCAACGGGCGTTTGCGCCCGTCGCAGTCCCGTTTCAACGAACCGCGGCCATGTGCCGCGGTTTTTTATGCGGTGGGGCGAAAACCCGCTACGCCGGCGGTGTTGATTGGCGCCGTCCGTCCGCGGCCCTGGTGCTCAGGGTCGCGACGTGCTGCAATAGGCGCCCCGGCATCGTTCCGGTTGTCTTGCCTGCGAAACGCCAAGTTCATGAACGTGTCTGTCGCCTCTGTTCGCGCTCCCCTCAACTGGCCTGCGGTGGTGATGTTCACCCTGACCACCGCCGTGGTTCTCACGGTGCTGCCCTGGTACGCGCTGAATTTCGCTTTCAGCGGCGCCGCCTGGGTGTGGTTCGCCTTCTGCATGGTCGCCACCGGCTTGTCCATCACCGGCGGTTACCACCGGCTATGGGCGCACCGTGCTTACCAGGCGCGCCTGCCGTTGCGGCTGTTCTATTTGCTGTTCGGTGCGATGGCGCTACAGAACAGCGTGCTGGTGTGGGCCTCGATGCACCGCGTGCATCACCGCTACGTGGACGATCCCGAGCGCGATCCCTATTCCATCCGCCGCGGGTTCTGGTTCGCCCACCTGGGCTGGATGTTGCGCGATTATCCGAGCGCGCGACTCGATTTCTCCAACGCCCGCGATCTGCAGGACGACCCGCTCGTCGCGTTCCAGCACCGCCACTATCTCGGCTTGGCCTTGGGCATGAACCTCGGATTGCCGCTGCTGGTCGGCACCCTGTTCGGAGACCCGTTCGGATTTTTGCTCCTGGGCGGATTCCTGCGGCTCGTGATCAACCACCACCTGACTTTCTTCATCAACTCGCTGGCGCACACTTGGGGGCGGAGGCCCTACACCGCCGACAACACCGCCCGTGACAACGACCTCGTCGCCTTGTTCACCTACGGCGAGGGTTATCACAATTTCCACCACCAGTTCCAGTGGGATTACCGCAACGGCGTGCGCTGGTGGCAGATCGATCCCACCAAGTGGTGGATCGCCGCCTGCGCCGCCCTGGGGTTGGCGCACGGGCTCAAGCGGGTGCCGGAATTCAAGATCCAGCGTGCCATGCTACAGCGCCAGTTCGAGCGCGCGCGCGAGCGTCTACGCGCCTGCGCGCCCACCGGCCGTTTCGCCGTGCTACACCGGCTGCTGGAACAGGAGCTGGAGGCATTCAGCGCGACGGTCAACGAGTGGACGCGGCTGCAGGGCGAGCGCTTCGAGGCCGCGCGCCGCAGCCTCGCCGGCCACTGGAGCCACAGCGAGCTGCGTCGCCGCTTGCAGACGCTGGAACGCGCGCTGCACGACCAGCGCCGACGGTTGCGCCTGCTCCACTTGCAGGCCGCCTGAGGCACGGAACATCCCCGCGACGGCGTGGTCGGAAAGCAGCGCGCCGCCACGCGCGTTTGTCGAGGAGAACACGCTATGCGGGCCCATCCGAGCTCTTTACACGTCGCGCTCGCAGCGCTTCTGCTCTGCGCCGGGAGCGCTGCTGCGGATGCGCTGACCACGCTCAACGATGCCGGGGTATTCAAACGCGCGCAGCAGGACGTGGCGACGCTCGACCGCGCCGAGCTCGACGCGCTGTCGGCCACGGTGGCCACCTGCGTGGCGGTGAGCATCGGCCAGCGCATGCAGCAGTTCGAATGCGAACGCGGCATCAATCTCTACTGGGCGCGCTACGGCCGCGGCCGCGCGCTGGACGACTACCTCACCGCACTGGGCGGATTGTTCGCCGCCTTCGACAACAATCCGCTGGGCACGACGCCGCAGATGAACCAGACCTACCGGCGCGCGAGCGAGAACCTGGTGACGCTCACCAAGGACATCAACGCGCGCTACCGCCAGCTCGCCCGCTGACGCGCGGCGACGTCCTCGAAACTCGCGGATCGATTTTCGCACGCCCGTTCAGAAGCGATTCAGCTTTTGCCCACCATGCTGGGCGCGGCTTCCGCTTTCGGTCCCGCACGAGGCACTCGAGGGCCGGTAGCCAGGCGGGCGGCACGCGCTCCCGCCGTCGATCCATTGCAAGGAGGCAAACATGAACCGCATCCCTGTTGTCCGATGTTGTGCCGCGCTCGCGGTCTGCGTGCTGTTCCCGGCGCTGGCCGCGGCCGCGGACTACACCTACCTCGAAGGCGGTTTCATCGATCGCCACGACTACGGCACCGACGGCGGCGGCGTGCGCGTCGCCGGTTCGTTCGGCTTGCCGCTCATGCCGCTGGCGGTGTTCGGCGAGTACGACAGCACCGACAATCTCGACCAGTTCGATGTCGGCGCGCTGTTCCACGCCCCGCTGCTGCCGGTGCTCGACCTGTTCGGCGGTGCCTCGCTGGAGCATGCCGACGTTCACGACCATAGCGACACCGGCATCGGCGCGCGCGCCGGCGTGCGCTGGCGCGTGCTGCCGCAACTGGAGCTGGCGCCGGAGCTGCGCTACGTCGATCTCTATCACGATGGCCAGACTTCGGTGCGGCTCAACGCGCTGTACCGCATCGCGCCGCGCCTGGACCTGCAGGCTGCGGTGCAAGGCGGCGACGAGCGGCGCTTCGAGGCGGGCCTGCGCTTCAATTTCTGATTTTGTCGACGCAGCGCGGGTCGCGGCTTTTCAAGCGGCGCCCAGATAATCCGACTTGCCTAGCTCCACGCCGTTGTGACGCAGAATGCCGTAGGCCGTGGTCACGTGGAAGAAGAAGTTGGGCAGCAGGAATTGGGTGAGGTAGGGCAGGCCCTTGAAGTGCAAGGGACCGTTGCGCGTGGGAATCGCGATGTCGCGTTCCTCGGAGCCGTCGATCTGCGCTGGCGTGTAGCGCTTGACGTGTGCCACGGTCTTGTCCAGTCGCGCGTACAAGTCGGAGAAGCTGGTTTCGGTGTCCTCATACTTGGGGGGCTCTTCCCCGGCGAGCCGCGACACGCCGCTTTTGGCCATGTCGCTGGCGATCTGCACCTGGCGCGTGAGCGGAAACATGTCCGGATACAGACGACTGCCCAGCAGTACCGCCGGGTCGAGGTTTTTGGCCTGGGCGTGTTTCTCGGCCTTTTCGAGTATGGCGCGCAGGTTGCCGAGGTAGCGCAGCAATACCGGAACCGAAGCCGCGTACATCGAAATGCGTGTGGAACCGACGGTCGTCGCGTGCATCGTCCTCTCCTTTAAAGTGTGATTGATTCGAGCACAAATACGGGACGATTCTAACCGAGTGGACGCCGTCCGCAAGTGCCAGACGATCGACTGTTTGCGCTAAGCTGCGCTTGCCATGACTTACTCGAAAATCGCCGGCACCGGCAGCTACCTGCCGGAACGGGTGGTGACCAACCGCGATCTCGAGGCGCGCATCGACACCAGCGACGAGTGGATCGTCTCGCGCACTGGCATCGAGGCGCGCCACGTCGCCGCCGAGGGGGAGATGACCAGCGACCTGGCCTTGCAGGCCGCGCGCCGCGCGTTGCAAGCGGCCGAGACCGGTGCGGGCGAACTCGATTTGATCGTCGTCGCCACCACCACGCCGGACATGGTGTTTCCGTCCACCGCTTGCCTGCTGCAGGCCAAGCTCGGCGCGCGCCAGTGCGCCGCTTTCGACGTGCAGGCGGTGTGCACCGGCTTCGTCTATGCGCTGGCCGTCGCGGATCGCCTGGTCGCCAGCGGCACGCACGGCTGCGCGCTGGTGGTCGGGGCCGAGGTCTTCTCGCGTCTGCTGGACTGGAACGACCGCCGCACCTGCGTGCTGTTCGGCGACGGCGCCGGCGCCGTGGTCCTGCGCCGCGCCGAAACGCCCGGCATCCTCTCCACGCATCTGTGCGCCGATGGCTCGCTCGCCCACATCCTGCGGGTCGATGGCGGCATCAGCCACGGCCAGATCCGCGGCAATCCCTATCTGGAAATGGATGGCCAGGCGGTGTACCGCACCGCGGTGCGGGTGCTGGAGGAATCCGCGTTTCAAACGCTCAAGCGCAACGGCGTCACGGCGCGCGAGCTCGACTGGTACGTGCCGCACCAGGCGAACATCCGCATCATCAATTCGCTGGCCGACAAGATCGGCATTGCGCCCGAAAAAGTGGTGACCACGGTCGCTCGTCAGGGCAACACCTCCGCCGCCTCGGTGCCGCTGGCGCTGGATAGCGCGGTGCGCGACGGCCGCATCAAGCCTGGCCATCTGGTGCTGCTGCAAGGCGTGGGAGGCGGCATGACCTGGGGCTCGGTGCTGTTGCGCATGTAAGCCCGCCCGCAGCCCGCCGGTGGCCGCGGGCCTCAGCGCCGATGAAGCTGCACCCAGTCGCGCAAGGCGACCATCAGCCTGCCGATCGCCTCGCGCGTCGGCTCGTGAGTGAGCCGGCCTTGGGCGTCGAAACGCTCCGCGGCATTGGCGATCATCACCTCCGGCTTGTTGAGAAAACGCAGGTCGAGGAACACGCCGGTCTGGCGCAGGTGGTACTGGGCGCGCGCCGTGCCGGTCGCTCCGGGGCTGGCGCCCATCAGCGCCGCGGGTTTGCCCGCGAACGGCTGGTTTGGCAGCCGCGACACCCAGTCGATCATGTTCTTGAGCCCTCCGGGCAGCGAGTAGTTGTATTCCGGGGTGGCGAACAGCAGGCCGTCGGCCGCGCGGATCTTCTCGCCCAGCGCCTGTACTTCGACGGGGATGCCCTGCGCTTGCACGTCGGCGTTGTAGATCGGCAGCGCCGGCGTCACCAGGATCTCCAGCTCGAGCTCCGGCGGCGCCAGTTCGCGCGCCGCGCGCAGCGCCGCGGTGTTGTAGGAGTCTTTGCGCAGGCTGCCGGAAATACCGAGAATGCAAAGTTGGGCCATTGGAGTCTCCTTCCGTGGTTCGATATGGGCGCAGCATAAAGCAGACCGGGCACACGCGCGCATTGGCGCGCGCCACGCCGTCCACCGCGCGCCGCCGCGTCGCGCTGGTGCTGTTCGCCGCCGGCGTGTTGCTGATCGCCGCGCTGCTGACGCATTACGGCGTCGCGCGCGTGATGCACGCGCTCGCTGCGGTGGGCTGGGGCGGATTCGCCCTGTTCTGTGCCGTGCATCTGGGATTGTTCGTACTGATGGGCGCCGCCTGGTACGCGCTGCCGGTGCGCGCGCCGGGCGTGGGGTTCATGGATTTCGTGTTCGCGCGCCTGGTACGCGACGCCGGATCCGAGGCCCTGCCGCTGTCGCAGATCGGCGGCTACTTGCTCGGCGGCCTGGCGCTGTCGCGCCGCGGCGTGCCGGCCTCGCTGACGGCGGCATCCACGGTGCTCGACGTGAGCCTGGAAGTGCTCTCCCAGATCGTCTTCGTGCTGCTGGGCTTGATGCTGCTGCGCGGACTGGGACACGCGTCCACCGCGCTGGTCGCGCCGGTGTCGATCGGGATCGCGACGCTGAGCGCGCTGATCGCTGCGTTTCTGTTCCTGCAGCGCAACGGTGGCGGCCGGCTCAGCCGTGCCGCGCTGGCCTGGCTGGCGCGCCACTGGCCGGCGGCCGCGGATGCGGCTGCGGAGTTTGGTACGCAGTTGCGTCTGCTGCACGCCAAACCGCGCGCGCTCGCCCTATGCGCGCTGCTGCATGGGTGCGCCTGGCTGGGCATCGGCTGGGAAGCCTGGCTGGGCTTGAGACTGCTCGGCTCGCCGCTGCCGGTCACCGAAGCGGTCTCGCTCGAAAGCCTGCTGTTCGCCCTGCGTGCGCTGGCGTTCGCCATTCCCAACGCAGCCGGCGCGCAAGAGGCGATCTACGTGCTGCTCGCCGGCGTCTACGGCGTTACGCCCACGGCCTTGCTCGCGCTGTCCTTGCTCAAGCGCGGTCGCGATGCGCTGCTCGGCGGCGCCACGCTCGGTCTGTGGCAATGGTTGGAGCTGCGGCGCGCGCGGGCGTCTGGCGTGCGTCGCGCGTTAGACTGAGCGTAGTCGTGAAGCAGGAGCCGCGATGGCGCGATTCGACACAAGCCTGAACATCAGCCCGCGCGATTTCCCCGATCCGGTCGAGGACGAGCCGCGTGCCGCCGCGGCGGGGCGCCGGCTCGCGGTGCTCGCCGGCGGCTGCTTCTGGTGCGTGGAGGCGGTCTATCGAGCGCTCGACGGCGTGCTGGAAGTGACCAACGGCTACTCCGGCGGCAGCCGCGAGACGGCCGATTACCGCACGGTGTGCACCGGGACCACCGGCCACGCCGAAGTGGTGCAGATCGCCTACGATCCTTCGCGCACCACTTACGGCCAATTGCTCAAGATTTTCTTCTCGGTGGCGCACGACCCCACCCAGCTCGACCGCCAGGGCAACGACGTCGGGCCGCAGTACCGCTCGGCGATTTTTTACGCGGACGAACGGCAAAAGCGCATCGCCGAACGCTACATCGCCCAGCTCGACGCGGCCGGCGTGTTCCGTTCCAAGATCGTCACGCGCTTGGAACCGCTCGGCGAATTTTTCGAGGCGGAAAGGTACCACCAGAACTACGCCGCGCTGCACCCCGATGAACCCTACATCGCGCTGGTCGCGCGGCCCAAGGTGGAAAAACTGCGCGCTTACTTCGGCGATCGTCTCAAGTCATGAAGTCGGCGCTTCATTCGACCACGCGCCCGCGCAGCGACTTGATGCGCGCGCGATGGGCCTTGGCTTCCAGGCGCTGGCGCCGCGGGGCGGCGCCGGGCCGCGTCGGCTTGCGCGGGCGCGGCGGCGTCGCGGCCACGGCGATCAGCGCACGCAGGCGCTCGAGCGCCGCGGCGCGATTGCGTTCCAGGCTGCGATACTGCTGGGCCTTGATGACCACCACGCCCGCGCCGCCGATGCGGCGATCGCGCAAGGCCAGCAGTCGCGCCTTGACGTCCTCCGGCAGCGAGGAGGCGCGGATATCGAAGCGCAGCACCGCGGCGCTGGCGGTCTTGTTGACGTGCTGGCCGCCGGCGCCCTGCGCGAGCACGGCGTCGAATTCGATTTCGGACAGCGGCAGCTGCAAACCCGGGGCGATCGAGAGCATGCCGCACAGCATAATCGTGGCAAGGCCGCGCCCGCACGCCCGGTGACGATGAGCGAGCGCCTGGAACCCGCGCTGGGCCCGCCGCCGTCACTGCCTCCGCTGCCGGACCTGCGTCCCGGGCGCCCGCGTCTGGAACGCCCGACACCGCGGCCCCACGGCGGCGCGCTGCGGGCTTTGCTGCTCGTGCCGCTGGCACTCCTGCTGTTGGTGCTGGGGCCGATCGTGGCGCTGCGCTGGTTGCCGCCGCCGACTACGAGTTTCATGCTGCAAAGCCCGGTCAAGCCGGTGCGCTACCGCTGGGTCCCGATGCGCGATATCGCCAAGACCATGCAGCGCGCGGTGATCGCCTCCGAAGACCAGAAGTTCTGGGTGCACCACGGCTTCGACGTCGAGGCCATCGAGAAAGCCTACGCGCACAACCGCCGCAGCCGGCGTATTCGTGGGGCGTCCACCATCAGCCAGCAGACCGCCAAAAACCTGTTTCTGTGGCCGGGCGGCGGCTATTTCCGCAAGGCGCTGGAAGCGGGCCTCACGGTGCTGCTCGAAACGCTGTGGGGCAAGCCGCGCATCCTGGAGGTGTATCTCAACGTCGCCCAGTTCGGGCCGGGGATCTACGGCGTGGAGGCCGCTGCGGAATATTATTTCCACGAACACGCCTCCCGGCTCAGCGCCGAGCAGGCGGCGCGTCTGGCCGCGGTGCTGCCCAATCCGGACCACTGGCGCGTGCTCTCGCCCGGGCCCTATGTCCAGTCGCGGGTCGACTGGATCCTGGGCCAGATGGGCGATCGCACGGCGCAGACGCCGGTCGAGGAGCCAGAACCGCCGCCCGGCGAGGCGCCGCCCTCCGACGACGACAGCGGACCGCCGCCGTATTGAGGAGCGCGGTGCGCGCTAGTGCCGAAGACCCTTGACGCGCACCTTGAAATTCATCGCCGGCCCTGGCGTGGGCGCGGTCTTGGTCTTGAGCACGTAGTCCGGCGAGGGCAGCTCGAGGTCGAGTTTGTAGAAGAGGCGCGCCATGCTCAGGGCGATCTGCACTTCGGCCAGGCTCTTGCCCAGGCAGGTGTGCGGGCCGCGACCGAACGGCGAATACACGCCGGGCTTGAGGTGCTCGGCGCGCGGTTTCTCGTAACGGTCGATGTCGAATTTTTCGGCGTTGGGGTAGTACTCGTCCATGAAGTGCGGCACGCTGGTGCCGATGTAGAGTAGTTCGCCCTCGCGGATGCGATGGCCTTCGAACACGAAGTCTTTGGTCGCGGTGCGCATCTGCGCCACCGCGATGGGATACAAGCGCATGGTCTCCATGATCGCGCCGTTGAGCGCGGGGATGCGCTTGAGCAGGGCATCCTCGTCGAGCGGGCCGGCGGCGAACAGCGCGTCCACTTCCTTGAGCACCCGCGCTTTGACTTCGGGATGTTTGAGGACGGTATAGACGATCGCCGCGGTGGTGTTGGCGACCGTGTCCAGACCGGCGACATAAGGCCCGGTGAGCGTCACGATCAGATCGGAGGCGGGCATGATCTCCGGATGCTTGAGGTGCGTCTCCATGATGTCGTCGATCAGGGTCTTCTCATCGTCGGGAATGCGCCCGGCGCGTTCCTTGGCCTGGGCGATCATCTTGCGGCCCAGTTCGAAGACGCGTGCCTTGGAGCGTTTGTACTTGGGATTGAGCAGAAAGAAGCGCGGGCGCTGGCGCGTGACCAGCACGTTGAGAATGTAGAGGATGGTGGTGCGGATATCCTTGACGTATTCCAGCGGCGCGTTGCCGGTGAGGATGGTGCCGAGCTGGTCCACCACGAGGTACTGCATGGCCTGCACCACCGGCACCCACTGGCCGGGTTTCCAGTCACGCGCCAGCACGCGGTCGGTGATCGCCACCAGCTCGTCGTAACGGCCCTTGATCGACTCCTTGGAATAGCCGCGGCGCATGATGTCGCGCAATTGCTTGTGCGACTCGCCGTCCTCGCCGGTGAGCACCCGGGTGGCGCCATATTCCTTGACCAGGCCTTCCCAGAACTCCTTGGACCGCAGGCACTCTTTGCCCTCGCGAGTGCCCATGAAATTGGCCGCTTCCGCGCCGGCGATCACGGTATAGGTGTGGCCGAGGATGCGGACCTTGAACACCGGTCCGTGTCTGCGGTAGCACTTGACGAAGAAGCGCGCCGGATCGCGCGCCATGTCCAGAAGATTTCCGAGCAGCGGCAGGCCCGCGACCAGCGGCGGTTCGCGGACGGCGAGGGGTTCGGCGGCGGTGTTCACGGCTTGCTCCGCGGCGGACCAGAAGGATCCTGTGGCGGGTTTTAGCAGATCGGCGGGCGTTGGCGTCTCCCCCGAGTGGAGGAGGCGGCCGCCGACCGGAGATGCGCGCGAGCATCGATTTGTGGCAGATTGCGTCGAACCGCCAAACCCCAAGGCAGCGACGGATCGAGCAATGAACCGCACGAGCTGGCTGATCGCCGCGTTCATCACCGCAGTGCTGGTCGCGGGGGTCTACTGGTATCAGCACCGGCGAGCGGGCGCGCCGGCTTCCGAGAACGGACCGGCGCCGGCCGTCGCGGCATCCGCCGCGCCGCCGCCGCAACAGCATTACCCGGTGCCCGAAACGCCCCAGATCCCCGCGCCGCCGCCGCTGCCCACGCTGGATGAGAGCGACCGGCCACTGGTCGAGGCGCTGGCGCAGGCGCTCGGTCCCGGTGTGGAATCCTTCCTCATTCCGCGCGCGCTGATCCGACACCTCGTGGCCACCGTGGACAGCCTGGACCGACCCGCGCCGGTGCCGCTGCGTCTGCGCCCGGTACCGCCGACGCCCGGCGTGCCAGCCGTGGAAACGATCAACGGCGGTTTGTACTTAAGCGCGGCCAACGCCGAACGCTACCGGCCTTTCGTCGACGCGCTCAAGGCTGCGGACATGGCCAAGCTCGCGGCGGTGTATTTCCGCTACTACCCGCTGTTCCAGAAAGCCTACGAGGACCTGGGTTATCCCGGCGGCTATTTCAACGACCGCCTGATCCAGGTCATCGACCACCTGCTGGTGGCGCCGCAAGTGCAGGGGCCGCTGGCGGTGGCACAGCCGCACGTGCTGTACCAGTATGCCGATCCGCAGTTCGAAGCCCTGTCCTGGGGCCAGAAGACCCTGTTACGCCTGGGACCGGACAACGAGGCGGCGGTCAAGGACCAGCTGCGCGCGCTACGCAAGGCGATCGTCGCCAACAAGCCCTCGCCCTGAGCCTCATTCCGCTTCGATCTTGCCCAGGCCGTCGATCGCTTGGCGCACCTCCTTGGGCGCGCCGGCGTAACGGATCGCGCCCAGACCTTCCAGCCGTGCGTCGAGGCTGTCGCTGGCGTACACCTTGACCAGGCCGGCGCCGTCGAGGCGCACCTTGACCGTCCTGGCCTTGAGCGCGCGGGTGTCCACGCGGGCGGCGCCGTCCACTTCGACGTCGAGGGCGTCCACGGCGCCATCCGCCGCGAAGTCCGCAGCGCCGTCGCAGTTCAGGCTGAACGTTCCGCCATTGAGGCCGTGCACACGGAAACGCCCGCCGCCGTCGTCGATCTCCACCTGGCGCAAGGCCGGCAGGCTGAGGATGAATCGGGGCGTGCGGTCGAACGTGCTCACCGAGCGGGTCACGATCAGCGTGCCGTTTTCCACGCGCGTTTCGATCCGCTCGATGGCCTGTGCAGCGGCGTTCACGCTCAGGCGCTGCGGCGCGCCGACCGTGACTTCGAACTCGCCAGCGGTTTCGAGCTTGATCTTGTCGAAGGGCGGCAGCGTCCGCTCCTCGCTCTTTGGCGGTCCTTGCGCCGCGTCCGAAGCGTGGCCGAAGACGAACGCGCCCTCGCGCCAGTGCCAGCCCCAGCCTTGGGGGTGCCGCCACAGCGCCATCACGGTCAGCGCCAGCGCCAATCCGGCGAGCCCGTAAAGCGCGATGCGCAGCGCTTGCCAGAAAACTTTCATGGTCGCCTCATCCGATTGCCGAAACGACAGGCCTTGGAACCCGAGCTTGGATGCGCCCTGCGGCCATGATAGATGCGTAGGCGATGATCGGCGCATGAGCCGTTTCATCACGCCCGGTCGCGCCGATCGCGTGCTTGCGCTGCAGCGCCGAAACCGCAAGCTAAAAGCCGGCCGTGCGGAACGCGCCCTCCACCCCCGCGGTCTTAGGCGCAGCGGCAGCGTAGGGGGATGAGGATGAACGGTGCGAGCGCTTTGACCCTTGGCCTGCTGTTCGCCGGCGGCGCTCTGGCTGGTACGGCGCCGGCACGGGGGCTTGCGCACCTACCCTACGACCGGCCGTGGCCGGCCGCGCGGCCCTGCCTGATCGGCCTGGCTCGCTGCAGCGAGTGGTTCCCCGTGCCGCAACCCTGCCTCGTTGACACCGCGCAGTGCCGCCGCGAGTTCAGCGTCGAGCCGGCGCAGATCGTTCCCGCGCGCGGGCGCAGTGCGGAAAAACCCAGACGCTGATCCGCCACTTCAGGCGCGCGGCGGCTCGCGAGCTTGCAGGTGTTGCAGGGTCAGCGCGCGCAGCTCGTCGATCTTGCGGTGCAACTGCTGCACGGCGATCTCGGCCTTGACGTTGATTTCGAATTCCTGATCGGCCTGCAAGCGGTCCTTCGCCGCCTGGCGGTTCTGGCTCATCATGATCACCGGCGCCTGGATCGCGGCCAGGCAAGACAGCACGAGGTTGAGGAAGATGTAGGGAAAAGGGTCGGGCGGCTGAGCCAGCAGGTAGGTGGTGTTCACCAGCATCCAGGCCAGCAGGAACACGCCGAAGCAGATGATGAAAGTCCAGGAGCCGCCGAAACGCGCCACGCGATCGGCGACGCGCTCGCCCAGGGTCATGCGGCTTTCGGCCAGCTCGTTGACGTTGCGGATGCGCAGGCGCGCGAGCATTTCGTCGGCGCCGCGCAGACGCTGGGCGATGGCGCCGAGGAACTGCCGCGCCGCCGGCGGGTGGCGATCGATCAGCTCCTGTATCGCGTCCAGCGGCACGCAGACCAGTTCGCTTTCGGTCACGGCGCGCGCGCTGGCGCTGCGCGGCTGGCGGTCGAAGGCGGCCAGCTCGCCGAAGAACGAGCCGGCCGCGAAGCTTGCTACCACGATCTCGCCGGCCTGCGCCGGCACCGAGATGTCCACTGCGCCGCTGGCGACCAGATAAAGGTGATCCGGCGGATCGCCGAAGCGGAAGATCGTCTCGCCCTCGACGTAGCGCCGCCGCGTCGCCGCCCGCGCCAGACGCTCCAGCCCCTCATCGGGCAGCGAACGGAACAGCGGGTTGTCGCGCAGCAGCTCGATGGTGTCCATACGGGTCCCCTGGCCGAGTTGCTCCGTGAGCGGATTGGGCGCTGGCCAGCCGCACCCTAGCGCGGGCACGGCCTGCCGACAAGTGCAGGGCCGTCCGTTCTCAGCCGAGCAATTCGCGGATGGTGCCGGCCAGTTCCAGGATGGCGCGCTCGCCATCGCCCCGGTAGGAGGCGCCGTGCATCGTCGCCAGCACGGCCGGTTTCAGCGCGGCCAGGCGTTCCAGCGTGCGCTCGGTGTAGGGCGTGTACGGCAAGTCGTGCGCCAGCGGGCCGGCGAGGCTGGCACGCATCGCCGCCCGCGCCGGTCCGACGATGTCGGTCTCGATCAAGGCCGGGGTAGCGCCGGGCTGGAAGAACAGGTCGGAGCAGAACAGCGTGTTCTGCGTCTCGTCGAAAAATAAACCCGCATCCCAGCCGTGCGGCAGGTGGGGCGTGGCCAGAAAGCGCAGGCGGTGCCTACCGGTGACCAAGATCTCGCCGTTCTGCAGCACGCGCGGCTCGCGGTCGGCGTAGTCCTTGAGCATCACCTGCGCGCCGACGAAGCCGCACACCGGTTGCGCGCGCGGCGCCGCGGCCAGGAACTCGTTGAGCGCACCGCACTCGTCGGGCTCGAAGTGGCTGTAGCCGATCCAGCGCAAGCGCGCCGGATCGATCAGCGAGCGTAGCGCTTCCAGCGTGACGGAAAACATGCGGCGCAGCCCGGTGTGCATGAGGAAGGGTTCTTCGTCGCGCACCAGGAACTGGTTGAACTGGATTCCGTACTCCGGGTGCAGCGTGGAGAGGCGGAACACGTCCGCGGCGATTTCGGTGACGACGGTTTCCATGGCGTACTTCGCATTCGGTCCGCAGTGGCGCACAAGCGTAGCGCAGTACTGCGGCCGCGTGTGCGAGCGCGCTCAAGCTTCCGGTTCGTCCGGCGCGGGCTCGCGGCGCAGCAGGTCGAGCTTGCGTTTTTCTGCTTCGTCCAGGGCCGCTTGGCGTTCTTTGTCCGCCTTGCTGCGGCCGTGGCGCGCGCGGTTTTCCGCCGCGCGCCGTTGCGCCGCCTCGCGCGCCTTGCGCTTGCGGAACTTGCCGAGGTTCACGACCTTGCTCATGCGCCGGTCTTTCGCGCCTCAGGACGCCGGCGCATGGCGGTCGAGCCTGGCGATCGGCTTGCGCTTCATCGCCCTCACTCGGGCAGCGTGACGCCGGAGCCGCCCATCTCCTTGGGGAAGTCCTTCAGCTTGGGCAGGCCGTCCTTGATGCGCAGCACGGTTTCGCCGTAGTTCACGTGCAGCGCCGGCTTGAATTCGAGATCCGGCAGCATCGCCGCGAACACGTCCACCAGGCCCAGCGGCGGATGCTCGGTGAACAAGTGTCCGCCGCAGCGCGTGCACCACTTGCGATAGCTGACCGGCGTCTTGTGGTAAGTGCCGATATGCTCGGCGCCTTGAGTCACTTTCACCGCATCCGGCTTCCACAGGGAAAAGGCGTTCACCGGCCCCGCCGACCAGTGCCGGCAGGATTCGCAGTGGCAGTAGCCCATCGCCTCGGGCTCTCCCCTGACCGTGAACTGGACCGCGCCGCAAAAGCACTTGCCTCGGTACTCGCCCATCGGACTCCTCCTCAAGATGGATCGTTTGCTGGATCGCCCGCACGCCGGCCACCCTCGCTAGGATGCAGCAAGCGCCCGGAAGTTGCACCCGCGGTGCAGGCGGGCGTTGATCCGAAGCGCCGCGCCTCAGGTCGTCGAATCGCGGCGCAGGTGCTCGTGGCTGCGCAGGTGTTCGGTGCAATAGGCCAGCGGCGGCTCGCATTTCGTGCAGTAGCGGAAGTCCATCGTCGGGTTCGACTTGTCGGTCACGCCGCACACCGCGCACACGTGCCGCGGCTGGTCGCGCGCGGCGCTGGCCTTGGCCTGCTGACGCAGGCGGCGCTGCCCGTAGCGCGCCGTGGCGTACAGATCGCGGCCGAAGAACACCAGGAAGTTGGTGATCGCCGCCAGGATCAGCGCCCGCTCGGCCCAGCCGCCGGTAAGGAACTGGTAGCCGTAAAACAGCCAGGTGACCAGCGCCAGCCACTTGATGCGCACCGGCAGCACGAAGAACAGCAGCAGCTCGTAATCCGGGTACAGGGCGGCGAAGGCCAGGAAGATCGAGCCGGTGATGTAGATGTTGGTGGCGGGGTTGTAGGGAAAGGCGAAAGCGACCGCCACCGTCAAGGCAAAGCCGATCAGCACGTACAGGTTGTAGCGCAAAGCGCCCCAGTGGCCTTCCAGCGCCCCGCCCATGAACCACAGCAGGTACAGCGCGAAAACCGCGAAAATCGGATTGCCCAGCGGCGGCGTGAACAGGAAGGAGACCAGCCGCCACCACTGGCCGGCCAGCACCGCCTCCGGGATCAGCACGATGGCGCCGAGGAAGCCCGGCATCGCCAGGCTCAGCAGCAGCACGAGGCCCTGGCCGCCGACCAGGTACATGGTCAGGTCGTGGATCGCGTAGCGGGAGAGCTTGCGTTCGAGTTGTTTGAAAGTCATGGGGGGCGAATGTGGGCGCGTCGAGCGTGGCGTCCAGTTTAGCGGTGCAGCGGCTTGACCACCCATCAGGGCGAGCCACGGCGGTACTGCCGCGGATGTTCCCTTGCATCCGCGACGTTTTCCAAAAGACATCCTCGAAGAGGTCCTAGCCTTTCGACGGACGCTTTCCATGATCGGGGGCGTGAGCCAGAGCACCGATCCACTGAAAATGTCCCGATCGGTCGAGATCGCCGCAGCGCTTGGCAAAGGCCGATGGCGATTTGACGCAGTTCAAATCGCGGTGGAATGCTTGCGCCTCGATCGAGCCGGGAAGCAAAGCCCGGCACGACGGCGGAATTTCCCCGGAGAGCAGGAGGTCGAAATGGCGGTCGACGAAGCGCTCAACGAACGCGTGCGCCAGCTCCTCGGCGACCGCGATATTGTCGAGAAACGCATGTTCAGCGGCACCTGCTTCCTGCTCAACGGTCACATGCTCTGCGCGGTCAATCGCGAGCGCATGATGTTTCGCGTCGGCAGGGATCAGAACCAGACGGCGCTCGAGCGAGGTGCAACGCAGGTCGAGATGCGGGGACGGGCGATGAGCGGGTTCGTGTGGGTGGAGCGCGAACGCTTGAACCGGACGCCAGCGCTCCGGCGGTGGCTGGAGATGGCGCGCAAGCATGTCGAAACCATGCCGGCGAAGCAGGTCAAGAGAGGCAAGGCGCCAGTGAAATGAGAAAAGCGCCTTGCGGCGCTTTCTCATGCCTTGAGCGGAACCCGCAGGAGATCAATCCCAACTCAACGCCCCGCCCGTCTGATACTCGGTGACGCGCGTCTCGAAGAAGTTCTTCTCCTTCTTGAGGTCCATCACCTCGCTCATCCACGGGAAGGGGTTCTCGGCGCCGGGGTAGATTTCCTTGAGGCCGATCTGGGCGCAGCGGCGGTTGGCGATGTAGCTCATGTACTCGTTGAACATCGCCGCGTTGAGGCCCAGCACGCCGCGCGGCATGGTGTCGTGGGCATAGCGGATTTCGAGCGTCGTCGCCTCGTGGATCATGGCGCGCGCCTCCTCCTGGAACTTGGGCGTCCACAGATGGGGGTTCTCGATCTTGATCTGGTTGATGACGTCGATGCCGAAGTTCATGTGCATGGCTTCGTCGCGCATGATGTACTGGATCTGCTCGGTGGTGCCGGGCAGCTTGTTGCGCCGGCCGAAGGACAGCAGCTGCACGAAGCCGACGTAGAAGAAGATCCCCTCGAACACCACGTAGAACGCGATCAGATCGCGCAGCAGGCGCTGGTCGTTCTCGGGCGTGCCGGTGTGGAAGTCGGGATCGGCCAGCGACTGCGTGTAGGGCAGCGACCAGGCGGCCTTGTCGTGCACCGCGGGCACTTCGCGATACATGTTGAACACTTCCGCCTCGTCCATGCCCAGCGACTCGATGATGTACTGGTAGGCGTGAGTGTGGATCGCCTCCTCGAAGGCCTGACGCAGCAGGTACTGGCGGCACTCGGGGTTGGTCAGATGGCGGTACACGGCGAGCACCAGGTTGTTCGCCACCAGCGAGTCGGCGGTGGAGAAGAAGCCCAGCGCGCGCTTGATGATGGTGCGCTCGTCCTCGGTCAAGCCTTTGGGGTCCTGCCACTGGGCGATGTCCGTCGCCATCTGGATTTCCTGCGGCATCCAGTGGTTGTTGCAGGCGGCCAGGTACTTGTCCCAGGCCCACTTGTACTTGAAGGGCACGAGCTGGTTGAGGTCCGCGCGGCAGTTGATGATTTTCTTGTCGTCCACGTGGATGCGGCGCGCGCCCATCTCCAGGGATTCCAGGCCGGTGGCGCCGGATTCCACGCGCGCCGGCGGGGGCTGGAGCCGAAACTCATCGGGCGCGGGGATGCGCGGGGCGGGATCGGGTCCGCGCGCCGGCACGACCGCGGCGTTCATCGCCAGCGCGGGGTGCGGCACCACGCGGGCGCCGCCCTGGCCCGCGGCGCGCGGCGGCGCGGCGTGGACGGGAGTGGAAGTCGGTTCGTCGTCCCAGGTGAGCATTTTCAATCTCCAGAAATCATATGGGCGCTATTTCTCTTTTCTGACGCCCTTGAAAGGATCGTGATTCGCCTTTTGATCCATGAATCGCCCGGTTTCGGTGTCTCGCTTTACCCACCGTCCGTTATGCGGGTTGTAAATCTGAGAGCGATCACGAACCGCACCATTCCGGTGTCCATCGCCTTTGGGAGGATTGGTCGCCATGACGTTTGGTCCCTATTGGCAGGCTTCGCAATCTGGATCGAGGATCGAGCAAACCTTCGCCCCGGATACACCGCTGGACGCGACGGGCGCGGCGGCTTTCGTCGCCGGCTTGGCGGAAATGCCGCCTTCACCCTGGTCCACCTGGTTCAAGCGGTGGTCGGTGATGGTGGTCTTCTCCGCGTGGGTGGCGCCCAGCGTGCGCAGGTAGTAGGTGGTCTTGAGGCCGGAAATCCAGGCGTGCTTGTACAGCTCGTCCAGCTTCTTGCCGGAGGGCTGGGCCAGGTACAGGTTCAGCGACTGCGCCTGGTCGATCCACTTCTGCCGGCGGCTGCCCGCGTCCACCAGGCGCTTGGGGTCGATCTCGAAGGCGCACTTGTAGAGCTGCTTGAGTTCCGGCGGCACGCGGTCGATTTTCTGCACGCTGCCGTCGAAGTACTTGAGGTCGTGCACCATGACCTCGTCCCACAGGCCGAGTGCTTTGAGGTCGTTGACCAGATACTCGTTGACCACGGTGAACTCGCCGGACAGGTTCGACTTGACGTACAGGTTCTGGTAGGTGGGCTCGATGGACTGCGACACGCCGCAGATGTTGGCGATGGTCGCGGTGGGCGCGATCGCCATGGTGTTGCTGTTGCGCATGCCCACCTGCTTGACGCGCGCGCGCAGGCCGTCCCAGTCGAACTGGCCGGAAACGCTGGTGTCCTGTTTCAGATAAGGTCCGCGCGCTTGCGCGAGCAGCCGGATGGAGTCGATGGGCAGGATGCCCTGGTCCCACAGCGAGCCCTTGAAGCTGGAATAGGGGCCGCGCTCGGCCGCGAGATCGGTGCTGGCCTTGATCGCGTAATAGCTGATCGCCTCCATCGAGTAGTCGGCGAACTGGATCGCCGCGTCCGACTCGTAGGGCAGGCGCAGCTTGTAGAGCGCGTCGTTGAAGCCCATCACGCCCAGCCCCACCGGGCGGTGGCGCAGGTTGGCGTTACGCGCCGCCGGCACGGTGTAGTAGTTGTAGTCGATGACGTTGTCGAGCATGCGCATCGCGGTGTTGATGGTCTTTTCCAGCTTGGCGAGATCGAGCTTGCCGTCGATCACGTGACTGGCCAGATTCACCGAGCCGAGATTGCACACCGCGATCTCCTGGCCGGCCTTGGTGTTGAGCGTGATTTCGGTGCACAGGTTGGACGAATGCACCACGCCCACGTGCTGCTGGGGGCTGCGCAGGTTGCAGGCGTCCTTGAAGGTGATCCACGGGTGCCCGGTTTCGAACAGCATCGAGAGCATCTTGCGCCACAGCTGCACGGCGGGCAGACGCCGGAAATTCTTGATGCGGCCCTCGTCGGCGGCGCGCTCGTACTCGACGTAGCGCTTCTCGAAGTCTGCGCCGACCAGGTCGTGCAGGTCGGGCGTCTCGTCGGGCGAGAACAAAGTCCACTGGCCTTCCTCCATCACGCGCTTCATGAACAGGTCCGGCACCCAGTTGGCGGTGTTCATGTCGTGCGTGCGGCGGCGGTCGTCGCCGGTGTTCTTGCGCAGCTCCAGGAATTCCTCGATGTCGCGGTGCCAGGTTTCCAGATAAGCGCACACCGCGCCCTTGCGCTTGCCTCCTTGGTTGACCGCCACGGCGGTGTCGTTGGCGACCTTGAGGAACGGCACCACGCCGTTGGACTTGCCGTTGGTGCCCTTGATGTGAGAGCCCATGCCGCGCACCGGCGTCCAGTCGTTGCCCAGGCCGCCGGCAAACTTCGACAGCATGGCGTTGTCGTGGATGGCGCCGAAGATGCCGTGCAGGTCGTCCGGCACCTGGGTGAGGTAGCAGGACGACAGCTGCGGGCGCAGGGTGCCGGAGTTGAACAGGGTCGGCGTGCTCGACATGAAATCGAACGACGACAGCAGTTGATAAAACTCGATGGCGCGCGCCTCGCGGTCGATCTCGTTCATGGCCAGGCCCATGGCCACGCGCATGAAGAAGGCCTGCGGCAGCTCGAAGCGCACCTTGTTGCTGTGGATGAAGTAGCGGTCGTACAGGGTTTGCAGGCCGAGGTAATCGAATTTCTGGTCGCGTTCCGGCAGCAGGGCGCGGCCCAGCTTGTCGAGGTCGAACAGGCACAGCCTGGGGTCGAGCAGTTCCAGCGAGACGGCTTTGTGCACGTATTCGCGGAAATAGTCGGGGTACAGCCCTTTCATCTCCTCGAAGGTCGGGCGCGTCTGTGCCATGCCGAGGAACTTCGTCGCCTCATGGCGCAGCGCATCGAGCAGCAGGCGCGCGGAGACGTAGGTGTAGTTCGGCTCCTTCTCGATGCGCGCGCGGGCGGCCAGCGTCAGCGCCTGGCTGAGCTCGGCTTCGGGAATGCCGTCGTAGAGATCGCGCAGCGCCGCGGCGACCACTTCTTCAGCGTCCACGCCGCTCAAGCCGGCGCAGGCTTCGGCGACCACGCGGCGCAGACGCTCGTGGTTGAGCGGGCGCAAGCTGCCATCGTCGAGCTGGACGCGGAGCGCCGCCGCAGCGGGCGCGGCGGATTTCTTGGCCGCGGCCTCGGCGGCGCGCGCGCGGGCGCGCTCCTCGCGGTAGAGCACGTAGTCGCGCGCCACTTTGTGCTCGCCGGCGCGCATCAACGCCAGTTCGACCTGGTCCTGGATGTCCTCGATGTGCAGCGTGCCGCCGCCGGAGAGATGGCGGGTGAGCGCCTGCACCACCTGGCGCGTGAGCGTCTCGACTTTGTCGCGCACGCCCGAGCTGGCCGCCGCCTGGCCGCCTTCCACGGCCAGGAAGGCCTTGGTCAGCGCGATCGAGATCTTGGCGGGATCGAAGGCGGTGAGCTTGCCGTTGCGGCGGATCACCTTGATCCCGCCCGGCGCGGCGGCGGCGAGTTCGGCGGTGGACTCCGGCGCCGCTTCGGATGCGGGCGAGCGGGCCGGGGTGGAAGCGGTGAAGGCTTGGGTTTGCATGTGTTCGAATTCTCCCCAGTACAGCTTGAGACTGGATCCGGGTCTGCCCGCTCGCGTGACGCGCGGGCGTGCAGGCCAGTGTTTTGGGGTACCACTATAGATAGTGATTTCCGGCCAGGTCAATAACAAGATTCTGTGTTAAAAGCTGTGCTTAGAGCTTTGACCGCCATGGGACAAGCTGTGCATAAGCCGCTAAGTGGCGGTCTTGTTTCGCACTTCTGGAAAAGGGGGCTCGAGGGGGTCGGCCGCGGAAAAGTATGTCAGCCGACGAACGGTGGGTGGCGTCGATCCCCTTGCCTGGGACCGCCTTGAAGCATGCGGCGCGTCCCTGGAGTCATCCAGGGGAGTGATCCAGGCGCGCGGCCACTCGCCGCCGCTGCTCGGGCCAGGCCATCGCCAGCAGGACGGGATCGCGCTCCTGTCGCGCCTGGAAGCCGCGTTTGTCTTGCAGGCCGCACCAGTTCCGCTGGATCAGGATCTGGGCGACGGCGCCGGTCAGGGTGTTGCCGGGGCCGAGCACGACGAGCCGGTCGGGGGCGAATTCCTCGACTGCCACCGTCACCGCGCGAGTGAAATCGTAGGGCTCGACGAGCTGGTGGCCCAGGGTGTAGTCCCATAGCGCGGCGGGATCGGTGCTGTACGGCGTCCACACCTGACCGCGGCCGTCGATCAGCGGGACGCGCGGCGCGGTGAGCGGCAGATCGGCAAGCGCCTCGCGCGCGCGTTCGCGCACCGGCCGCTGGAGCGGCGTGTGAAAGGCGGCGTGGTTGTACAGCCGCAGCGGAAAGCGCTCGCGCTGGGGCAGCGCCCGCTCCAGGCGTTTGAGCCCCGCCTCGTCGCCGCCGAAGACCAGCATGCCGCCGAGGTCGATCGAAAGATAAACCTGGCCTTCGCCGGGTTCGTGCAGCAGTCCGAGCAGTCGCTGGCGCACTTCCGGCTGCGGGCGCCAGTCCTCGTCCACCCAGGGATAGACGAGCTGGCCGCCGATCAGCGCCTCCTGCATCAGCCGGCCCATGGTGTCGACCAGGTGCAATCCGTCCTGCGCGGACAGCGCCTGCGCCACCGCCAGCGCGATGTACCAGCCCATCGAGTTGCCGGTCACCGCCACGATCTCGTAACGCCGAAGGTCGATGTCCAGCGCATCGCAGTAAGCGCAGGCGTAGATCAGCGCCGAGGCGTGATCGCCGCGGCTGTGCAGCTTCATCTGGTAGGGAATCTCCCGATCCAGCGCCCGCAGGCTGGGCAGCCCGTGCCGCGCACGGTAGGCGTCGAACCGGGCGAGCAGCTCGTCTTGGTGCGCGTGATGCCGATGCAGATAACCCCATTCGGCCTGGTTGTAGGTGCCGCGGCCGGGACAGACGACGACCACTCGTTCGCGTTTCGTCACGACGCCTGCCGGATGTGGCGCGGGTCGACGAGTCGCAAGGCGTGCTCGACGATGCCCGCTCTGGAAGGCAGGGTGCTGGTGGCCGCAACCCCCAGCGGGATGAAGCTGTCCGCGGCGGTCAGCCGGGCCAGCCGCGCGCCGTCGAAGCCGCGGGCGCACAGCTCGGCCATGAGCTCCTCGGAGACCGAGCCGCTGCGGCGGCATTCGTCCACGATCAGCACGCGCTCGCAGTCTTTCACCGCCGCGTGCACGCGGTCGTGGTCGATGGCGGTCAGCCAGCGCAGATCCACGATGCGCAAGGCGATCCCGGCGCGCTGCAGCTCCGGCGCCGCCTGGCGCGCAAGGTACACGCCGTTGGCGTAGCTGAGGATGGCGAGGTCGCGACCTTCGCCCCACAGACCCAGCTCGCCGAGCGCCAGGCGGTGGTCCGGGCCGGGATCGGTGCCGCACCACAAGCCATCGTCCGGCGCGTGCAGATCGCGGGTGTGGTACAGCGCGATCGGTTCCAGGAAGACCACCACCCGCTGCTCTTCGTCGGCCAGGCGCACGCACTCCTGCAACAGCCCCACCGCGTCGGCGCCGTTCGAGGGACAGGCGACGATCAGACCGGGGACGTCGCGCAGCACGGCGAGCGCGTTGTCGTTGTGGAAATGCCCGCCGAAACCTTTCTGATAGGCGAGTCCGGCGATGCGCACCACCAGCGGATTGGTGAACTGGCCTTGCGAGAAAAACGCCAGCGTGGCCGCCTCGCCGCGCAACTGATCTTCGGCGTTGTGCAGGTAGGCGAGGTACTGAATCTCCGGCATCGGCAACAGTCCGTTGTGCGCGGCGCCGAGCGCCAATCCCAGGATGCTCTGCTCGTCGAGCACGGTGTCGATCACGCGGTGCGCGCCGTACTTGGCCTGCAGGCGCAGCGTCACGCCGTACACGCCACCCTTGCGGCCGATGTCCTCGCCGGCCAGGAACAGATGCGGATAGCGCGCCAGCAGCCGGTCCAGGGCGTGGTTGATCAGCCGCGCCAGCGGCGCGGGCGACGCCAGCCGTTCCACGCCCGCGCCGGCGCGGGCGCGCGACGGCCGTCGGGGCGGAACGATACTCGCCATCACTTCGGCGGCGGTGCGCAGCTTGGGGCGCCGGCACGCTTGCTCGGCCACCGCGTGCACGCGCGCCGCGGTGTGTTGGTACAACTCCAGGATTTGCGAGGCGGTCAGCACGCCGTGGGCGACGAGCAGGCCCGCGCCGTACAACAGCGGATCCTGCGCCTCCATGGCTGCGATCTGTGCGGCGCTCAAATAGCCCTGTTCGGCATCGGAGCCCGCGTGCCCCAGCAAGCGCACGCAGCGCAGGTGCAGGAACACCGGCTGCTTGCGCGCGCGCGCGAGCTGCGCGGCTTCGCGAGCGCCTCGATGGGTGTCGAGCAGGTCGAGGCCGTCGCAGGCCAGGTAATGGATCGCGGGGCGGCCGCGCATCGCGGACTCGATCCACGCCGGCGGCGTGGGCACCGAGATCGCAAGCCCGTTGTCCTCGCACACGAACACGATCGGCAGCGGCAGGCCGCGGTAGGCGGTCCAGGCGGCGGTGTTGAGCGCACCCTGGGCCGTGGAGTGATTGAACGAGCCGTCGCCGAAGCTGCACAACACCACGCTGTCGGCGGGCCAGGCGCCGCTCACGCCGAGCCGCCGCGCGAGCGCCAGGCTGAACGCGGCGCCCACCGCCTTGGGCAGGTGCGAGGCGATGGTCGAGGTCTGCGGCGGGATGTGGAGCCGCTTGGACCCGAGCACCTTGTGCCGGCCGCCGGCGATGGGGTCCTCGCTCGAGGCGACGAAGGACAGCAGCAGGTCCCGGGTCGGCGTGGTGCCCGGCACCTGCCGCGCGCGCTGGATGAAGAAGGCGGCGTCGCGGTAGTGCAAGAAAGCCGGGTCGGTCGGACGCAGCGCATGAGCGACGGCCGCCATCCCTTCGTGGCCGCTGCTGCCGATGGTGTAGAACCCTTCCTGGCGCGCCTGCAGCCGGCGCGCCTCGAGGTCCAGACAACGCGACAGCACCTGCGCTTCGAACAGCCCGGCCAGTTGCGCTGCGCTCAGTCCCGCCGCGGAGAGCGTCAGGGCGTGCCGCGGCGCCGGCAGCGCGCCGGTGCGCAGCGCGCGCAGGAAGTTGTGCTCGATCCGGAAACTCGGCTCGCTCACGAGAAGGCGGAGATGCCGGTCTGGGCGCGGCCGAGGATCAGGGCGTGGACGTCGTGCGTGCCCTCGTAGGTGTTGACCGTCTCCAGGTTCAGCACGTGGCGGATGACGTGGAACTCGTCGACGATGCCGTTGCCGCCCAGCATGTCGCGCGCGGTGCGCGCGACGTCCAGCGCCTTGCCGGCGGAGTTGCGCTTGATGAGCGAGATCAGCTCCGGCGGGCAGCGGCCCTCGTCCATCAGCCGTCCGGCGCGCAGGCAGCCCTGCAGGCCCAGGGCGATCTCGGTCTGCAGGTTGGCCAGCTTCCACTGGATCAATTGATTCGCGGCCAGCGGGCGCCCGAACTGCTTGCGCTGCAGGACGTAGTCGCGCGCCGTGTGCCAGCAGAACTCAGCGGCGCCCAGCGCGCCCCAGGCGATGCCGTAGCGCGCCTGGTTGAGACAGCCGAACGGGCCCTTGATGCCCTCGGCGCCCGGCAGCAGCCGTTCCTCGGGAACGAAGACGTTTTCGAGCACCAGCTGGCCGGTGGGCGAGGTGCGCAGGGAGAACTTGCCTTCGATCTGCGGCGTGGACAGGCCGGCGTCGCCGCGTTCGACGATGAAGCCGCGGATGCGGCCTTCGAGCTTGGCCCACACCACGCACACGTCCGCCACCGGCGCGTTGGTGATCCACATCTTGGCGCCGTCGAGTCGAAATCCGCCGCTGACTTTTTCGGCCTGGGTGCGCAAGCTGGCCGGATCGGAACCGGACTCCGGCTCGGTCAGGCCGAAGCAGCCAATCCATTCGCCGCGCGCGAGCCTGGGCAGATAACGCCGCCGCTGCGCCTCGCTGCCGTAGGCGTAAATGGGATACATGACCAGCGAGGACTGCACGCTCATCATCGAGCGGAAGCCGGAGTCCACGCGCTCGACCTCGCGCGCCACGAGACCATAGGCGACATAGTTCAAGCCCGCGCCGCCATAGGCTTCGGGCAGCGTGCAGCCCAAGAGGCCTTGCGCGCCCATCTCGGCGAACACCGCGCGGTCGAAGCGTTCGTGGCGGAAGGCGTCGCGCACGCGCGGCAGCAGCCGGCCCTGGCAGAACGCGCGCGCGCTGTCGGCGACCTGGCGCTCCTCGTCGCGCAACTGCTCGCGCAGCAAGAAGGGATCGCTCCAGTCGAACGAAGAATGGCTCATGTCATGCCGCCCTCAGTGCCGCCGCCACCGGCAGACGCGCGGCGCGGATGGCGGGAAACAATCCTCCGATCACGCCGATCGTGCAAGCCCAGACGATGCCCCAGGCGAGCAGACCGGGACTTACCGTGAGGTGGAACACCACCTGAGTGAAGTTGGCGCCGAGTGTGTTGACGGTATGGCCGTTGAAGAACAGCCAGGCCAGCGCCGCGCCTAGCACGCCGCCGAGCAGCGACAGCAGCAGCGCCTCGACGAACACCGAGACCACCACCGGCAGCGCGCCGAAGCCGATGGCGCGCAGGGTGGCGATTTCCAGACTGCGCGCCGCCACCGCCGAGTACAGGGTGTTGAGCGCGCCGAAGATCGCGCCGATGGCCATGATGCCGCCCACGCCGTAGGCCAGGAAGTTGAGCAGTTTGTCGAGCTGCTTGGACTGCTCGGCGTAGTAGGCGGGCTCGCGCAGCACGTCCACCGACAGCGTGGGATTGGTGGTCAGCGCGTCCTTGAAGCGCTCGAAGGTCTGGGGCGATTCCAGCAGCACCGTCACCGACTGGAACAGGTTGCGGCGGAACGCGGAGAGCACGGTTTCGACGTCGCCCATGAGTTCGGATTCGTGCGCGTCGCCACCGCTGTCGAACACGCCGACCACGGTCCAGTCCGAATCGCGGAAGGCGATGTGGCTGCCGAGCGTAAGACCCTGGAACTGCGCCTGCGCCGCGCGGCCGACGATCACTTCGCGTACCGCCGGCCGGAACATGCGGCCGGCTGCCAGGCGGATCTCCGGCCGCAGCGCGAACGCCTTGGCGCCCACGCCGCGCAGCGTGACGTTGGCGGCGGTGCCGGTCTTCTTCTGCGGCAATGCGACGATGGTCACCGCCTCGGCCGAGGCGATCGGCTTGCCGTCGGAATCCTTCTTGATGCCCGGCGCGTCCATGATGGTCAGTGTGTTCTCGCGCGAGATGGTGCTCGACAGCTCGGCCTGGGAGCCGCCGCGCAGGACGATGGCGCGGTCCGCGCGCCCGGTGTGCGCCAGCGTCTGGCGGAAGCCCAGCGCCATGGCCAGCACCGACACCAGCACCGCCACGGTCACCGCGATGCCGATGACGATCACCCAGGACGTGCCGGCGCGCTGCGGCAGCGCCCGCAGGTTCATTCCGGTGACCGCCACGATCTGTTCGAGCATGTCTTATCTCCCGGCCAGGGCCTCGACGATGGACAGGCGCTTAGCGCGCAGCGCCGGCGGCAGGCCGGTGATGAGGGCGAGCGTGCCCGCCACCGCGAGGCCTTCGATCACCACGGGAAGAGGCATCTGCACCACGCCCAGCGTGTCCTTGAGCAGCGGGAACAGCAGCCAGGCCAGCGCGAGTCCCGCCGCCGCGGCGGCCAGGCACAGCAGCGCCGATTCGCCCAGCACCAGCAGCAGCACGCCGCCGTCGGTGAAGCCGAGCGTCTTGAGCACGGCCAGCTCCGGGATGCGCTCGCGCACCGACTGCATCATGGTGCTGCCGGTGGCGAACAGCAGGGCGAAGAACACCGCGAACAGGATGCGCGTGACGATGAAGTTGATGTCGCCGATCTGCTTGAGGAAGGACTGCTGGAATTCTTTCTCGGTCTGCGTCTTGGTCTCGTTGGGCGAGTTGGCGAACAGCCGGTCGATCGCGGCGGCGACCTGCGCCGACTGGCGCGGATCCTTGACCTGCACGGTGTACCAGCCGACGGTGCCCTTGCCGAAGGCGCGCGCCTCGTCGAAGTAGTCGTAGTTGAAGAAGAAGATGTTCTCCTGGCTGCGGTCGGAGGGATTCTCGTAAATGCCCACGATGTCGAACGTCCAGTCGGAGTTGCCGTCGTCGGCCTTGGTCCAGATGGTCGAGTGCAGCGGCACGCGGTCGCCGATCTTCCAGCCGTATTTGCGCGCCAGCTCGGCGCCGATGATGGCGCCGGTGCGCGTGTGGATCAGCGCCTGCAACTGGTCGGGCGGCACCTTGCGCTCGGGGAAGACCTCGAACTCGCGCGTGGCGTCGATGGGAAAAGCGAACACGAAGTTCTTCGGGTCCTGGTAGTAGGCGCCGAACCAGGTGGCGTGCGCCACCCGCGCCACGCCGGGCACCGCCTCGATCTGGCTCAAGTACGAGTACGGCAGCGGTTCGGTCAGCGCGATGTTGCTGGTCACGATCAGGCGGTTGACGTTGGCGCGCTCGATGGCCTGATCGAAGGCCGAGTTCACGCCCTGCAGCATGCCGAACAGCAGGAAAGCGGCCAGGATCGCGAGCCAGGTGAACAGGCTGCGCGCCTTGCGCCGCGCCAGCGCCGCGAACACCAGAGGCAGGAATTTCATCGCCGCCTCACGCCGCCTGCGCCGCGGCCTCGACCAGTTGACCCTTGTCGAGGTGCAGGATGTGGCGGGCGTAGTCCGCGGCCTTCTGGTCGTGCGTGACCAGCACGATGGTCTTGCCCTGGCTGCGGTTGAGTTCTTGCAGCAGCTGGAGGATCTCGTCGGCGGACTTGCGGTCGAGGTCGCCGGTGGGTTCGTCGCACACCAGCAGGGTGGGGTCCGCCACCAGCGCGCGGGCGATGGCCACGCGCTGGGCCTGGCCGCCGGAGAGCTCGGCCGGCTTGTGCCGGGCGCGGTCGGCGATGCCCGCCAGTTGCAGCGCCGCCGCCACGTGTTGCTGGCGCTGGGCGCGGGACAGCCGGGTCAGTAGCAGCGGCAGTTCCACGTTGCGCGCCGCCGAGAGCATCGGCATCAGGTTGTAGAACTGGAACACGAAGCCGATGTGCCGCGCGCGCCAGCGCGCCAGGGCCGCGCCGGACAGCCGGTCGATGCGGCTGCCGGCGACCTCGATCGCGCCGCTCGTGGGCCGGTCGAGCCCGCCGATGAGGTTGAGCAGCGTGGTCTTGCCGGAGCCGGACGGCCCCATCAGCGCGACGAAGTCGCCCGGCGCGATCTCGAGATCGAGCTCGTGCAGCACTTCCACGGTCTGCTTGCCGCGCTGGTAGCGCTTGGAAACTTTGCGTAGCGACACGATGGCGGACATCGTTTTTCACTCCTCAAGGCCGACGGCGGAGCCGGCGGCGGGTGGGGTTCATGGCTCGATCGCGATGCGCGCGCCGTCCTGGAGTTTCGACAGATCGCCCAGGGCGACGCGCTCGCCGGGCGCCAGGCCGGACAGGATCACCTGGCCGGCGCTGGTGCGCGCGCCCAGCCGGACCGCGCGCCGTTCCACGTGCGCGTCGCGGATCAGCCACACCACGCCGGTCTCGCCCGCGGCCTGCACGGCCTCCGGCGGCAGCGTCACGCCCGCCGTGGCCGCGCTCGCGCCCGGCTGCGCCGCGCTCAAGAAGGACACGCGCGCGCCCATCTCCGGCAGGATGCGCGGATCTTTTTGCAGGAATCCGACGCGCACTTTCACCGTCGCCTTGCTGCGGTCGGCGCTGGGGATGATGGCGATGACCTGGCCGGGAATCGCCCAGTCGGGATAGGCGTTGAGGCGGATCGTCGCCGGCTGGTCGGCGCGCACGCGGTTGATGAAGTTCTCGTTGACGTCCACTTCCACTTCCAGCGAGTCCATGTCCACGATGGTGGCGATGCCGGTGCGGGTGAAACCGTTGCCGGCCGAGTAGGGCGAGACGATCTCGCCGACCTGCGCGGCCTTGTTGGTGATCACGCCGTCGAAGGGCGCGCGGACCACGGTGTAGTCGTAGTTCACTTGCGCGGCCTCGACCTGTGCGGCGTCGGCGGCCGCCTGCTTGATGGCCGCCTCCAACGTGGCGCGCGCGGTCTCGGCCTGGGTGCGGGCCTGCTCGGCCTGCTGCGCGGACACCAGGTGGTCGGCCACCAGCGCCGCGTAGCGCCGCGCGTCGGCCTCGGCCTGCTGCAATTGCGCCCGCGCCTGCGCCACCTGGGCCTGGGCGGCGGCGGCCTGGCCCCGCGCCACGTCGAGCTGGGCCTTGTACTGGGTGTCCTCCAGCCGCGCCAGCACCTGGCCCTGCTTGACGTGTTCGCCTTCCTCGACGTCGATCGCCGAGAGCGTGCCGATGATCTGCGCCGAGACCGTGGCTTGCCGCCGCGCCACCACGTAGCCGGAGGCGTCCAGGAGCGAGGCGCCGCCCTGGCCGGCGTCCGGCAGCGCCTGCGCGATGGCGACGTGTACCGGGATCGCGCGCGGCCAGGCCAGCCAGCCGATCGCCAATGCCGCAAGTGCCAGCACGGTGGCGCCGGCGAACCACCACTTGCGGGAGCCGCCGCCCCGGCCCTCGGGCGGCTCCTCGCGTTCGATGCGCAACTGCTTGAGCAGCGCGGACTGGTCGTTCATGCCTGGCGTTGGTGGGCTTGCGGGCGTCTAGCATAACTTGGGCGCGCCGGCCGGTTCGGGTGCGCCCAGGGTAGCTGGCCCACGGTCTTGCGGCGCAGTCACGGGCGTCAGCGCTCGTCCATGACAAACGTCACGACGAAGCTCAGGTGCTTTTCAGCGCGCTGAAACGCGCGTTGGTGAGCGACAGACGATAGATCAGCGTCTGGGTGAACACCTTGTAGAAGCGCAGTTGGCAGTCCAGGCTGACGCGGTCGAGCAGGCTGGCGCTCACGCGCAGCGCCAGCAGCGGATCTTTGGCCACCACCGTGGCGGTGCGCCGCGCGCTGGTGAGAAAGCCGATCTCGCCGAAACAGTCGCCCTTGTGCAGGGTGTCGATGGTCACGCCGCCCTTGCGCACTTCGGCGGCACCGCGTGCGATGAGATAGAACGTGTTCTCGATCTCGCCCTCGCGCACGATTTCGGCGCCGGGCGCGTAGGAGAGCAACTGCCCGGCGTTGAGGATCTCGTCGATCTGCTCGTCGCTGAAGCCGTCGAAGAAGCGCAGGGAGCGCAGCGAGTCGCGGTTCTCGCGGCGGGCGAGATTGGCGTCGGCGAGCTGCAGGCGATCGAAGATGCGCAACAGCTCGTCGGCCAGCGCCTGACCGGAGGGATAACGGTCCTGCGCGCGCTTGGCCAGCAGACGTGCCGTCACCGCGCAAAGATCGCGCGGCACGTCGGGACGCTTGTCTTCCAGCCGCGGCGCGGGCTGGTTGCGGATGGCGGCGAACAGTTGCACCAGGTCGCTTCCGGTGTAGGGCGTTTCGCCGGTGAGGAGCTGGTACATCACCACGCCCAGGGAGTACAGATCGGAAGCCGGCGTCAACGGCAGGCGCTGCACCTGCTCCGGCGACATGTACAGCGGCGAGCCCACCGCGGTGCGCGGCCGGCGTCCGTCGCGCGTCTCGGCCACTTCCGCCACGGAAAAATCCATCAGCTTTGGCACGCGCTCGCGCGTGAGCATGATGTTGCTCGGTTTCACGTCGCGGTGCAGCACGCCGCGCGAGTGCGAATAGTGCAGCGCGCGGGCGCACTTGAAGACCACGTCCACGATCCGGTCCAGCGGCAGGCGCGGGCCGTGGCGCTGACACCAGGGCACCAGCGTCTGGCCGTCCACGTACTCCATCACCAGGTAGTGCATGCCGTTTTCCACCCCGGCGTCGTACAGCGAGACGATGTGGGGATGGCTGAGCAAGCCGGCGGCGCGCGCCTCGGTGAAGAACGCCTGTTCCGCCGCCTCCACGTCGGTGTCCCGGCCGGCCAGGCCGCGCGTGGTCTTGATCGCCACCTCGCGGCGCACGAAGGGGTCGTAGGCCTTGTACACCAGGCCGCTGGAGCCGCGCCCGAGCAGGCCGCGGACCTCGTACTTGCCGATTTTCTCCGGCAGGGCGGGCTCGCCGGCCGGCGGCGCGCCCCCCGCGCCCGGCAGCGTGGTTTCTTGCATCGGCCAAGCCTAATCCGCCGCGCGTTTGCGCGCCATGCGGCGGCGCCGGCGGCATGGGACGCGGATCACGTCATCGGCGCGCAACATGGGAGCGGCATGCTGGCGGGCGCCATGAACCCGGAAAAACCCGCAGACGGCTCGTCCAAGAAGGCGGCGCGCCATCGCACGCTGTGGCTGTCCGACCTGCATCTCGGCACGGTCGGTTGCAAGGCCGAGCACCTGGTCGAGTTTCTCAAGCACAACGAGTGCGAGACCTTGTACCTGGTCGGCGACATCATCGACGGCTGGAAACTCGCCGCGTCCTGGTACTGGCCGCAGGAACACACCAACGTCATCCGCAAGCTTCTGACCAAGTCCAAGCGCGGCACGCGCATCTACTACGTCACCGGCAACCACGACGAGTTCCTGCGCAAGTTCGTGGACTACCGGCTGGAGATCGGCAACATCCGCCTGATCAACGAGGCCGTGCACGAGACCGCCGACGGGCGCCGGCTGCTGGTGCTGCACGGCGATTACTTCGACGTCATCACCCGCTACCACCGCTGGTTGGCGCAACTGGGCGATTTCGCCTACGAGGCGACCATGGCGGCCAACGTGTGGTTCAACCGCGCGCGGCAGCGCATCGGACTGCCGTACTGGTCGCTGTCGGCCTACGCCAAGCAGCGCGTCAAGACCGCGGTCAGCGTCATCTCGCAGTTCGAGGAAGCGGTGGCGCACGAATGTCGGCGCCGCGGGCTGGACGGCGTGATCTGCGGCCACATCCACCACGCCGAGATCCGCGACATCGGCGGCATCAGCTACCACAACTGCGGCGACTGGGTGGAGTCCTGCACCGCGCTGGCCGAGGATTTCAACGGCAAGCTGTCGCTGATCCGCTGGGTACGCCTGGACCATCTGAACCAGTCCCCGCGCGTCACCCCGCTGCCGCGGCGGCAGGCGGCCTGAAGTGTCAAGAGGATTCCAAATTTCCCCACTCATGGGAATCGAATTCTCCCCACTTGATTAGGCCTCGGCCTCTTCGGATCTGACGAGGCCGGCCTTGAGT